>CAVGJZ010000042.1:2500-23399 GCA_963629785.1 Oscillibacter sp. MSJ-31
ATGTGTACATTGATACTAGAAGCGGTACGACGACATATTACAACTATTGGACAGGTCCCTATATGAGAGGAACCTATTTCAAAATGGCAGTTGAGCCTTCTGGAGAGTCAGCCGAAGAAATTACCATTGTGGACCCGAAACCCCTCACTTGTCTGAATACTTCTATTAAACCCCAAGTTGGTTTGAGTTTTTCTTCGGAACATGTCAATTTATTAACTCAGCAAGTGTCTCTAAAGGAATCTGGACAAAGTTACAGTTATCAGACGAACCAAACGCTCTCTGATAATGAAGCTATGATTGCTCAGTATGTAGATGTGCCAAAGGACAGTTCTTTTGTAGATTGGATTTATGGAGGAAACTCTTTGAACTACTCTGTATGGCCGCGTTCTTATAGTGGTATAAAAGATTTTCAACGTAACGATTGGAGTACGGATTTAACCTGGATTGTAAAAGTGAAGAATCCGAAGCAGGGACATCACTATACAATGCGTGCGGACATTCAATCTGTTTTGGAAGAATTATGTACTTACGAATCAGGCACGTTTGTATCAACTATAGGAAACAATAGCTATACGTTTGATTTGCCTGAACCTATTCGCAGTAATAAGCCTTATTTGATAACGCTCGTGAGATCGGATAACTTGGCTACTGATAAAGCAAACAGCAATTGGATTTGGTCGTACGACGATGCCATCAAGGAAAAAGTCGGTGTTTCTTTCAAATATAACTATTACAGTTATGCCCATACGCAAGCCGAAGG
The DNA here is from genome assembly GCA_963629785.1 of Oscillibacter sp. MSJ-31. Taxonomy (GTDB): domain Bacteria; phylum Bacteroidota; class Bacteroidia; order Bacteroidales; family Bacteroidaceae; genus Prevotella. Next base: position 3,261 of record CAVGJZ010000042.1, read on the forward strand.
CGAGGTAGTCGCAATCAGTGCATTCAAGAAGTATATGACGGCTCTTCAGGAAATAGCTGTTAAATACGGTAGTACTCGCGACATTACGTTCAGCTTGATTTGTAACGACAAAGAAGGAAAGTCCGTGGCCAAGTGTCGTCTCAACGGTACAGAACTTACGTTTTTGAACGAATAAAGTAACGTTCAAATCTTTCTAGGACGTTATTGACCACGAATCTCGCAGATTTACGAGGTAGACATCTTCAAGATGTACTCCTTTCGTACAGTTTGTGAGATTCGTGGTTTATCATTTTTCTATGCACGAAGTTTTGGAAACGTTGCCCTCATGGCAAAACCGAATGACTTTTTTTATCTTTGCTGGGCAAGATATAGGAGATGGTGGATTTATTAGGTTGAGAGCGCTCTAAAATATCTCAACACAAACATCACTCACATCGGTAATTATGACAATCTCCAAATTCTTCAAAACAGCAGCTTTTGTAGCGCTCGCAGTGGTTTCTGCCACATCTTTCGTTTCTTGCAACAATGACGACGATACTCCTTCCGTAACGCTCAAGTTCAATCCTTCTTCTGTGGGCGTGAAGGTCGGCGAAACTGCCACCGCAGTAGTATCTGGCGGCTCTGGAAACTACACGGTAAAGGCCGGAGATGCTACTGTAGCTACGGCGAAGGTGAGCCAAAGCAACATAACCGTTACTGGCGTAAAGGCTGGTAAGACGATTCTCTTGGTGACAGATGCCACCAACAAGGTAAGCAAAACGCTTAGCGTGACGGTTAGTGATGCAATCTCTGGCTTGAACTTTGACAAGACCTCAGCTTCGATTTCTGCAGGTAAGACGGCAGACGTGACGGTTAGCAACGGAACGGCACCTTATACGGTGGCTTCGTCCGACGAAAAGGTTTGCACCGCAACCGTTTCGGACAAGAAAATCACAATTAAGGCTGTCAAAGCAGGAACCGCAACGATTACAGTTAAGGATAGTAAGGGTCTTACGGGTAGCATCAGCGTAACGGTAAAGTAAAATATCTTCATAGGCAGAAAGATGATTGGGACGCACGTCCAGTGGTGCGTCCCGTCGTCTTTCAATATGTAACTATAGAGAATGTCTATATTCAACATCCATAAGAACAAGGCTTTTAGTGAGCGGGGTTTGTTGGAAGAGTTCGCAAGGGGCGATTCCCGAGCTGCGGAAAAACTCTACCAGCAGTATTCGCGCTACCTTTATGCCATTTGTTCGCGTTATGTTTCTTCTGACGAAGACGCGAAGGATGTGATGCAAGACGCATTTCTGAAGATATTCTCTAATATCAGTCAGTTCTCTTATCGTGGCGAAGGATCGCTGAAGGGTTGGCTTGCTCGCATTGTACTGAACGAATCGTTGAAGTTTGTCCGCGACAATGGCCGTTTGACTTTTACGGAATATGACGACAACGAGGCAGACCAACAGATTGATGAGCCTACAGTAGAAGACATCCCTTCCGAAGTGATCCATCGTTATATTAGTGAACTCCCCGCCGGTTACCGCATGGTCTTCAACCTTTTTGTTGTAGAAGGGAAGAGTCATAAGGAAATAGCCGAAATGCTAGGCATCAAGGTGAACACTTCTGCTTCGCAGTTTTTCAAGGCAAAGGCCATGTTGGCCAAGCGTATCAATCAGTACAGACAAGAAAACGTATATTAGGCATATGAGCGACAAATGGTTAAATGATGTCCGTAAGAGAATGCAGTCGTTCGAAACGGATGCTCCCGATAACTTGTGGGAGAACATAGAGCGTGAGATGTCTAAACGTGGGGCACTTCCCAAACAAAAGCCGCGCATTTCTTCCGCTATTTTGCTTTGGTCAAAACGCGCTGCGTGTGTGGCCGCTGTTGTAGGCGTGGCAGTAGTTGCAGAACGTTTGCTTATTCACAGTGGTTTGTCCAATGTGGAGCAAATGGCGGAAAGTAGCGTTGCAAAACGTTCAGACGTAATGCCTAGTCAGTCTTCATTGGCAACCAACACCGTGAGCCATGTATCCGAAGAACCCCAAGCTACGTACGGTTCACCAACGAACGTTAGTATGTCTCAAAAGGATGGTCTCTTAGGAGAACGCCCATCTGTTTCTGAAGTTTCAACATCTTCGTCCTCATCTTTAGAACCAAAAGCTGAGGACCAAGAAGCAAACGTTCTCGTTTCTGACGGGAAAGAGCAAAAATATTCTCCTTCTCACAATCGCAAGGAGGCTACGTCCCGTGAAAATGACGAGCAAGGCGCAGTTCAACGTTTTGAGCAAAATCAGAGAAACGCATTTGCTCCAAATCGTTCGCATAAGCATATTGCTCTAAGCGTCTATTCCTCCGGTGGAGTGGGGGCAAGTTTGCACAATGCTTCAGGCAATGGTGGAGACTATGCGGTGATGGCCCCAGGCAGTTCTGCAGCTGAAGATAGTTTGGTCTTTGACATTGTGGCGGGCAATGAGCAGCAGAATGTCCAGACGAATATTCACCATCGTCAGCCTGTCCGCTTTGGGTTGATGCTCTCTTTCCCTGTAACGGGACGCTTGTCGTTGGAAACAGGTTTGACGTATACTCGCCTTGTGGCCGATTTGAAGGAAGGCTCGGCTTCCTATTATTTTGATGGCGAACAAAAGCTCCATTATATTGGTGTGCCGTTGAACGTGAAGTACCGAGTGCTTGATCGAAAAGCATTCTCGCTGTATGGTTCTGCAGGAGTTTTGACGGAAAAGTGCGTGTACGGCAGTTTGGACAAGAATTACGTTGTAGATAACGTGTCCAACCGACAGGAGTCGGAACGAATCAATTCAAGACCGTGGCAATTTTCGGTCAATGCAGCCGTTGGCGTTCAGTATCAGTTCGTGAAATGTGCTGCAGTCTATGCAGAACCTGGTGTAAGCTATTATTTCAACGATGGCTCACAAGTGAAGACAATCTATAAACAGAAACCATTTAATTTTAACTTTAATCTCGGCTTGAGATTTATCCTAAACAAATAAGACGTATGAAATCCATTATTCTTCGTGCCGCGTTTACTGTAGTTGCAGTATGCTGTCTTTCTTTTTACTCTTGCAAGAGTTCTTCTTCCGCTGCTTCCGGCGAAAAGGTTTCCTACAAAGTGGCTAATCGCTATTTCGTTAAGAACAACGTGGAGGGAGCAGTTCCCGCAAAAATTACCACGCAGCAGGATTTTGACAAATATTTCGGTGCTGCGGCTGTGATGGGTAAAGACGGCCTGCCCACGGCAATAGATTTTTCCAAAGAGTTCGTAGTGGCAATTGCTTTGCCCGAGACAAACAGGGATACAGAAATTGTTCCAGCTAAGATCCGTAATAACAGTGGTACGCTAAATGTGTATTATCGGGTAAAGGAGGGACAAGCTTATTCTTATTCCATTCGCCCCTTGCAGTTACTGGTTGTCAGCAAGAAATTTGACGGCAATGTGCAATTGGTGAAAGAATAGTTTTATACAGGAGCTATAATGGCTCATGTTTTTTGGTTAAGCGGACGCACCGAAGTCGAGTACTTCATGGTGCGTCCGCTTTTTTATAGATAAACCCATGATTTATATCATACAAAATGGTGATTTTTGTGATGAAACCTAAAATTTTTCGTGCAGAGTTTTGGCGCACAGGCTTATATGCTCTTATCTTTGCTGACGAACAATAAAAGAATCAGTCCATGAGTACTTGAAAAAGTTCCTCTACTATAGCAAACTTAATACAAGAAGATTATGAAGAATTTCTTTTTTGGCGCTTTATTCCTTATTGTTTCTTTGCCAATATACGCTCAGAAGTCAACGACATTGCCAGTTAATAAAAATGTTGGTATTTTTATAACAGACACAGATTTCTATAAGTCAAGTACCTTGGTCGTTGGGGCAAACAATATGATGATTGGCGATTTGATTTGCTTTGACTTGAATAAAGAGCCTGTCGGAGCTACTTTTATTTATCCTAATAATGAAGAGTCGTTTGTAATTCGCGATATTAATGAAAAGCATGATTCGCTTGTTGTCGCTCCGTTTAAATATGGTGACGTATTGAAAGTGGCTCAACGGGGATTATCCGTGGCAGCATAAAGCAACTATCCAAAGACCATCATAGAACGGTAGAAGAAGTAAGGTATAATATAATTGGGGCGTTCAAGGCATTCTCTTGCCAATTCTGCACACAAAAAAGCGTTGGCATAAGGTTAGGGACCTTATGCCAACGCAGAGTTGTATATTGATTTTGGGATTTATTTCGTTTCTTCCCATTTGGGAGGAGTGATTCCCATGAGGTTTCGCACGAAAAAGTCGTAGCGCTTGTGTTCTCCGAAGTCCTCGCCCATGGTGTGGTGGGCGCCGGGAATCATGACGAGTTCAAAGTCTTTGCCGGCTTTGATGAGCGCATTGGCCACCTGCATGGTGGAGGCCGGATCCACGTTGTCGTCAAGTTCGCCGCCAACGAGCATCAGCGGGCGCTGAAGACGCCAAGCGTTGTCCACGTTCGAACACTCGCTGTAGGTGGAGTCGACGGGGTAGCCCATCCAAAGTTCGTTCCACCAGATTTTGTCCATACGGTTGTCGTGGCATCCGCAAGCAGAGTAGGCCGCTTTGTAGAATTCGGGATGGAAAAGTACAGCTGCGGTCGATTCTTGTCCGCCGGCTGAGCAACCGAATATGCCCACCCGTGCGGTATCGAGCGAGGGGTAGCGCTCTGCAGCAGCCTTTATCCAAGCCATGTGGTCGGGCAGTCCGGCATCCTTCAAGTTTTTGTAGCAGACTTCTTCAAAAGCCTTGGAGCGGAACGATGTGGTCATGCCGTCCACCTGCACTACGATGAATCCGAGCTCGGCGAGCGAGGTCATCCACCAGTTGTACGGCGTGAACGACTTTGGCACGTATTGGTTGCCTGGGCCGGAGTAGATGTATTCGATGACGGGATATTTCTTCGTGGCATCGAAGTTTGTGGGGCGGTAGATGAGGCCCCACATTTCCGTCTTGCCGTCGCGGCCGGGAGCGTGGAACACTTCCGGTGCTTTCCATCCGTTCTGCTGCAGGCGAGTGATGTCGGCCGTTTCGAGCGTCATGGCCACGCTGCCGTCCGTTGCGTTGCGCAGCACACTCTTGGGCGCATTGGTCACGGTGGAATATTTGTCTACGAGATATTTCCCGTCTGGCGAGTACCACACCTCGTGGTTGCCCTCTTCGGGCGTGAGGCACTTGAGGTTCTTTCCGTCGAAGCCTATGCGGTAGAAGTGGATGAGGTATGGGTCTTCGTTGGCATTCATGCCGTTGGCGGAGAAATAGATGACGCGGTTCTCTTCGTCGACGCGCTGTATGCCGCGCACGTACCAATGGCCTTTGGTCACTTGGCGCACGGGGCGTCCTGTGGCGCGGTCGTAGAGGTAGATGTGGTTGTAGCCGTCGCGTTCGCTAGTCCAAAGCATCTGTTTGCCGTCGGCAAGGAACTGGCGGTAGATGAGGGGATAGTCAATGTATTTTTCTTCCTTTTCTTCCACGAGGGAACGAACCGCTCCGTCGCTGGCCGACATTTCAAGCACGCGGTACACCTTGTGGCCGCGTTCGTTGTACTCGAAAGTGACGGCGCGGCTGTCGGCGTTCCACTCCGGTGCGGTCACGTCGAACTGGTGGGCGAAGAGGTCGGTGGAAGGAATGAGCTTCTTCTCTCCGTCGGCAGAGAAGATGCATGGCACACGGAAGTTGAGTTCGTCGCCGGGCTTGGCATACTCCTGCTTGTGGAGTTTGGGCTGCAGTTGGTCCGTGGGCGACGACTCCACGTAGTAGACGTAGCGCTTTTGTGCCGGACGGATGCGCGTGGAGCATACCATGCGAGAGTCGGGCGACCAGCTGATGTGGGAAGAGTAGTAGTTGCCGGGCGTGCCGTCGAGACTCAGCTGCGTTTCTTTGCGTGTCTTTACGTTGCGCACGTATACGTTGTCGTTCTTGATGAAGGCTTCCATTGTGCCGTCGGGCGAGGTCACAGCGCCCCAATCTTTCTCGTCGTCGACTTCCATCCAGTGGCGTGGGGTGGGAGAGGGGGGCACGGTGCCTGTGCGCTGAAGGTTGTTGTGGGCTATGGCGTAGCTCCAGTATGCTCCGCCGCGGGTGAAGCGCAGCGTGTCGGCCGTGGCGTTGAGGCGACACTCGCGGAGGTTGAGCCAGCGGTCGTTCACGTCCGTCTCGCCTTGGGTGCGGAGCGCCTCGGCCAACTTTTTGGCATCGAGCAAGGAGGTGCGGCGGGCGTTGGCGGCATCGATGCGTTCGTAGGTCTCGCCCTCGGGCGTGTTGCGGACGTACCAAAAGCTGCGGCCGTCGTCGGCCCAGTGGGGATTCATGTTGGAGTAGTAGACGTTGTTGGAACTGAATTTGCTCCGCAACGCATAGGCGCGCTTGTAGTCGGCGGCGGTTCCTTGCGCAAGGGCAGAGGCTGCAAGGAACAGTCCGGCAGCAAGGGATAGAAGAGGTTTTTCGTACATATATAATATATAGGGTTTGACGTGTGAGATGAATCGGTTTAGTCTTTGTGGAATTCAAATTTATTCATAATCCCGCAAATCTGCGCACATAGTTTCTGCAGAATGTCGTAATTTTGCACGCGGAAAGCGAAATATGAACGATTATTATAGCTTCGTGCCGAATTTCGCTCTTGCCGAGTGCTTGTCAAACCTCGTAAAAAACAAGATTAAATGCTTAACCAATCTGCCGAAATCCGCCGGAAGCGCCCGACGGTCAGCATTCCTTTCATGATTCTTGGCGTGCTGTTCTGTGTATGTCTCATCGCAGCAAATCTTTTGGAAACAAAGCAAGTCGCTGTAGGTCCGTTTAGTCTTACGGCGGGGCTTATTGTGTTTCCCGTTTCGTACATCATCAACGACTGCATGGTGGAGGTGTGGGGCTTTCGCCGCGCGCGCCTCATCATCTGGCTTGGATTTTTCATGAACTTTCTTTTCGTCTTCTTCGGCTTTGTGGCCGATGCGCTTCCCGGTGCGCCTTATTGGAACGGCGAAGAAGGTTTCCATGCCATGTTCGGACTGGCACCGCGCATCGCCGGTGCTTCGTTTCTCGCATTTCTCGTAGGCTCTTTCCTGAACGCTTACGTTATGAGCCGCATGAAGCTCGGCACAACGGGCGAACAGCGCTTTTCGCTTCGTGCCATCGCTTCCACCGTTGTAGGCGAAACGGCCGACTCGCTCGTGTTCTTCCCTCTCGCCCTTGGCGGCGTTGTGCCTTGGGAGGTGATGCCCGCACTCATGATAAACCAAGTGGTGCTGAAGACGGTCTACGAAGTCATAGCCCTTCCCGTCACGCTCCGTGTGGTGCGTAAACTCAAGAAAATAGAGGGCGAGGAAGTCTACGACAAAGGCATCTCCTACAGTCCTTGGCGCATCTTTGAACTTTGAAGCCCGTTCCTTCGTTTCTTCTTAGGGGACACACAGACGTTCCCTGCACTTCATAAAGTAAAAATATGGAAAAACTCGACAATACTCGTGCCTTGGTCGTCTTCAGTGGCGGCCAAGACTCAACGACATGCCTCTTTTGGGCAAAGAAGCACTTCAAGGAAGTGTATGCCCTCAGTTTTGTTTACGGTCAGAAGCACGTCCACGAAGTGGACTTGGCTGAAGATATAGCCCGCGAAGCCGGTGTCCATTTCGACCGCATGGACGTAAGCTTCATAGGCGCCCTCGCCCACAATTCGCTGACGGACCAGACCATAGTGATGGACCAAGTGAAGCCCGCCGACGGACCGCCCAACACGTTCGTGCCCGGCCGTAACCTTTTCTTCTTGAGCATAGCTGCCGTCTATGCCCGTGAGCGCGGCATCCGCCACTTGGTGACGGGGGTGTCGCAGACCGACTTCTCCGGCTACCCCGACTGTCGCGACAGCTTCATCCGTTCGCTCAACGTGACGCTCAACCTTGCCATGGAAGAGCAGTTCGTCATCCACACGCCGCTCATGTGGATCGACAAGTGCGAAACGTGGGCCTTGGCAGACCGCCTCGGTGTGCTCGACACCATACGTTACCGCACGCTCACCTGCTACAACGGCATTCCCGGCGATGGTTGCGGCCATTGCCCCGCCTGCAAGCTTCGCCGCGAGGGTCTAGAGCAGTATCTTTCCTCAAAGGCGGGAAAATAACAAAACCTGCGGATATAGATGGCGCAGAGTTTGTCTACCACAGGGTGTTTTACTGGTTTTTGTTTTACCAATCAAAAATTCTTGGAATCTTGAATAACCTAACTTGCCCCCGTGTGCTTACGCATTTCAAGCACACCTTTAGTCTATATCCCAAACTTTCAGTCCTCCTCCCCTAACCAATCTATTTTTTTATGCGCGACGATCTCCATCTCAACGCACTCGGACGCAAAACAGAGTACAAGTCCGACTACGCACCCGAAGTGCTCGAAACCTTCATCAATAAGCACCCCGACAACGACTATTGGGTACGCTTCAACTGCCCCGAATTCACCAGCTTGTGCCCCATCACAGGTCAGCCCGACTTTGCCGAAATACGCATCTCATACATCCCCGGAGAAAAAATGGTTGAGAGCAAAAGCCTTAAGCTCTATCTCTTCAGTTTCCGCAACCACGGTGACTTCCACGAGGACTGCGTGAACGTCATCATGAAGGACCTCATCCGCCTAATGGCTCCGAAGTACATCGAAGTGACCGGTCTGTTCACCCCCCGCGGCGGCATCAGCATCTACCCCTATGCCAACTACGGCATACCCGGCACGAAATACGAACGCTTGGCCGAATATCGCCTTCAGCAGCACGACTTGTAAAAAGTGCGTGCGCATTTCGTGAAAATTCCAAGGCATGAAATTAAAATTCCAAGGCTTGAAATTAAAATTCCAAGCCTTGGAATTTTTGTCCCAAATCTTGGAATTTATTTTGGGACTGCAGATTGTTGATTCTCAATGTGTTATGAGGATTGCTCATTCAAGGCCATTTTCGCGTTGTTGGCAAGGGCTTTTCCTTCGGAGGTTGAGGCCTGAAAATGTAGTGCTTGTAAGCATCGCACAGATTGCATAATTTCCTTTTTTACACTCCGTTTTTTCAAGAAAAAAGCCCATCTTCGCATTTTGAAATGCTTAAAGCCACGAATTATGACTTCTTACACCAAATATCTCGACCCCAAGGCCGACCTCACCTTCAAAAAGATTTTCGGCAACCATCCCGACTTGCTGATAAGTCTGCTCAATGCCCTGCTTCCCTTGGAGCAAGACCAGCAGATTGAGAGCGTGGAGTATCTGCCCGCAGAGCTCGTGCCCGTCGACCCCATCCATAAGGACACCATAGTGGATGTGCGGTGTAAAGACGCGTCGGGGCGCCAGTTCGTGGTGGAGATGCAGATGGCATGGACCGATGCTTTTAAGCAGCGCGTCCTTTTTAACGCCTCTAAGGCCTACGTGAGCCAGGCAGAGATGGGTTACCACTATGCCGACTTGCAGCCAGTCTACTCGCTCAACCTCGTAAACGATATCTTCGAGAAGGACATGAAAGAGTATAAGCACAACTACCGCATTGTGCGCGACAAGTACTCCAACAAAGTGATAGAAGGACTGTGCTTCACGTTCATAGAATTGCCAAAGTTCCGTCCCCACACGATGGACGAGAAGCGCATGACCATCCTTTGGCTGCGATTCCTTACCGAGATAAACGACAAGACGCGCCAAGTGCCCGCCGAACTTCTTACCGACCCCGAAATAAGCAAAGCTTTGGAAGAAGTGAAAGTCTCGGCATTCACCGAAAGCGAACTCCGCGCCTACGACAAGTTTTGGGACGTGGTGAGCAGCGAGAAGACGTTGCTTTCGGAAAGTTACAAGGAAGGTGTGGAAGAGGGTGAAGCAAAGAAAGCTATACAGATAGCCAAAAACTTGCTCTCGCTCCATGTGCCCATAGAAACCATCGTTGAAGCAACCGGTCTGACAAAAGAAGAAATAGAAAAACTTTAGGGATTGCATATAGCCGTGCTGTAATGTGAATCCCCGATAAGTTTCTTCTTTATAAAAAGTGTATTACAATGACTTCTTACACCAAATATCTCGACCCCAAGGCCGACCTTACCTTCAAAAAGATTTTCGGCAACCATCCCGACTTGCTGATAAGTCTGCTCAATGCCCTGCTTCCCTTGGAGCAAGACCAGCAGATTGAGAGCGTGGAGTATCTGCCCGCAGAGCTCGTGCCCGTCGACCCCATCCATAAGGACACCATAGTGGATGTGCGGTGTAAAGACGCGTCGGGGCGCCAGTTCGTGGTGGAGATGCAGATGGCATGGACCGATGCTTTTAAGCAGCGCGTCCTTTTTAACGCCTCTAAGGCCTACGTGAGCCAGGCAGAGATGGGTTACCACTATGCCGACTTGCAGCCAGTCTACTCGCTCAACCTCGTAAACGATATCTTCGAGAAGGACATGAAAGAGTATAAGCACAACTACCGCATTGTGCGCGACAAGTACTCCAACAAAGTGATAGAAGGACTGTGCTTCACGTTCATAGAATTGCCAAAGTTCCGTCCCCACACGATGGACGAGAAGCGCATGACCATCCTTTGGCTGCGATTCCTTACCGAGATAAACGACAAGACGCGCCAAGTGCCCGCCGAACTTCTTACCGACCCCGAAATAAGCAAAGCTTTGGAAGAAGTGAAAGTCTCGGCATTCACCGAAAGCGAACTCCGCGCCTACGACAAGTTTTGGGACGTGGTGAGCAGCGAGAAGACGTTGCTTTCGGAAAGTTACAAGGAAGGTGTGGAAGAGGGTGAAGCAAAGAAAGCTATACAGATAGCCAAAAACTTGCTCTCGCTCCATGTGCCCATCGAAACCATCGTTGAAGCAACCGGCCTTACAAAAGAAGAAATAGAAAATCTTTAGTTGACAACACAAACGAAAAAAGACTTATGGGCAAACGCATACGCCGTATCGGCCTGATTATTCTCCGCCAAAAATATTTTTGGACCATCCTTCTCTTCGTAGCTTGGGTAGGCTTCTTTGACGAAAACAGCTACTACCACCGTTACGAACTCGACCAGCAAAACGAGGCACTGCGTAGCGACATCCGGCAGTACGAAGAACGCTACAACAGCGATACACGTGAACTCAACGACCTTCAGCAAAATCCAGAGGCCGTCGAGCGCGTGGCGCGCGTGAATCTGCTCATGAAAACAGCCGACGAAGACGTCTATGTCATAGAATAACCTTAGGGCAGTCCTATCATACCTCCCCCAAGAAATCCAAAGTTCAAGTCCATGCGTCCCTTTTTATATAAGTTGGGCGGCATACTCCTCGTGGTAGGAGCTGCAAGCCCTATGTTCATTCCCCAATATGCCCCCTACATATTTACGCTCGGGGCTTTGTTGTTCAGTTCCGTACAGTTGGCCGACCGCTACGAAGGCCAAAATCTGGCCATCCGTCGTCTGCGCCGCCAACAAATGCTTGGAGCACTCCTTCTGCTCATCTCTGCGGCCCTCATGCTATGTAGCCACTTCGCCGTAGCCCCCTTCCGCGGACGCGAATGGGGCATCACACTCCTCATCGCCGCAGTGCTTGAAGTCTATACCGTTTTCCGCATAGCCCACGAAGAGGAAAAGAACTGAAAAGGTCAATGACGAGATTATGAAAAGCTCTTCCGTAGTGTGAAAAACTTGCTACGTTTCGTAACATTTGCCACGCCAAATCCCAAAAATGATTTATACACAAGAATCTTTAAGCCCGCGTGGTGAATAAAAAGGAGCGCAACTTTGTATATTTGTGCTGCAATTGACGGAAGCCCCCTACTTCCCCACGGTTCGTAGCTCCCTTTCGCCAATGCATCTCAAGTGAACATTGATGAATATGGCAAAGTTTTACCTACTCATATCCTCTCTGCTATTGCTCACCTCATGTGCTGAGCAATACAACATAGCGGGCAATTCGTCGGTCTCCAGTTTGGACGGACGTACGCTCTACTTGCGGGATGCACCGGAAAACTTGTCTGCTCACACAGTGAAGGTGCAGCGCACCGACGGTTGCATCGACTCGTGCAAAGTCATACATGGGCGTTTCAGCTTCGCCGGCGATGTCGATTCCGTACGCATGGTACTCCTCTACTCCGGTTCGCAGTGCGTCATGCCAATGGTCATTGAAAACGGAAACCTCAGCGTGCAGGTCGACAACGTGGGCCAGCGCGTGAGCGGCGGACCGCTCAACGACAAACTCTACCGCTTCTTCCAAAAGAAAAACCGTCTCGACAACGAGATGTGGGAACTCCAGCAGCGCACCATCAGCATGATTCGCAATGGCGAAACGGCAGAAACCATAGAAAAGAAAATCGGAACGAAAGCACAAAAACTCGCAAAGCGCGCCGAAGATCTCGAAACGAACTTCGTGATGGAAAACTACACCAATGCGCTTGGCACGGGCTTCTTCCAACTCCTCTGCTCGCAGTATCCCACCCCCGTGATGACTAGCCAAATACAGCGCATTGTCGAAAAAGCCCCGAACTGCTTCCTCGCCAATCCCTTCGTGCGCAGCTACATCCGCCAAGCACGTATGCGTATGGAAGCACAAGGCATGCCCCAAACCGATGCTTGCGGAACAATCACCATCACACATACCATCACCTGCCCGTAGGTTCACCTGCACAACTAAGGAAAAGTAAGTCAATCAATAAAGAAATCCCGACCTTCAGCTTAGCGCTGCCGGTCGGGATTCGTGTTTAGTACAGACAAACCCTTTAGTCCGAAAGTCCGTCGTCGCCCGTCGTGTCTTGGTTCTTGTCGCGCACAATGCTCGAGGCAGAGCCGTCGAGCGGAATCTCCACGGTAAAAGCCGGGCCTTCCTCTATGCCCACCTGACCAATCTGTGCACCCAGGCGGATGGCATGGCCGTCACTCTTCTCGCTGTCGAAAGCCATGCCGAGCAACACGGTGCCCTGCTTTTCGCTGTCGCTCAGAAAATCGGCGAAAGCCTCGCGGGTGTAGGAATGCGTGAAGAACTCTTCGCCGTCCGATTTGATGGTAACGTCCACGCGGTTGTCGTAGAACTTCTTCCCCAACTCATCCGTGACCGTGGGGAGCGATTTGTCCGCCTCGCGCTTTATCGAAATCTCAAAGCGGTGGCCAGCAAGCGTAGCCGTGTAAGTGTTGCTTTGTGCTGGGTCGGCATAAGGCGTATCGCTAGCCGTTTGCTGAACGGTAGAGTCGGCTGTAGCATCAGTCTTGTCGCTCTTCCCCGATCCGCAAGCACAAAAAGTGGCCGAAAGCGCAAGAGCCGATATGGCGAGTGTAATTTTGTCCTTCATAATATATTGTTGAGTCTGTTGTTTTAATAAGCAATCCGTAATGTGGAGCCACAATGACGGGCAAAATAACAAAAACTTAATCAGTTGAACAAGGAAAGAAGCCGTAGAGTGGCGCGTTACGGTGGATTTGTGTACATTTGCCACTGTTTCTTGTACGGCATTCTTTCATAGCCGCACCATCGTACTTCGTAAAATACAACTTAATGTATACCTTACGCCACGTTCCATTCCGCTTGACCTTTGCACTCCTGCTCCTTTCGGCAATCGCCTTCTCGTGTCAACGCGCGCCATCGTCCAAAGCCGACGCGCGCGACACCATAGCAACAACCCAAGTCGACACCACGGCACGCATCGTCATGCAAGTCAACAAATGCTCACGACTCTACACCTCCGAGTACGAGATACACAAAGTGGTGACCCATTCCGACAAGCCCACCGTGGAAGGACATGTGCTTGGCATGAAATTCGCCATGCCCACACGCATCGGTCAGCGCAAAGTGGCCATTCCCATCACCGTCACGCTCAAAGCCTACATAGACTTCTCCGCATTCTCCTCAGCCAACGTGCAGCGCACCCCCTCGGGCGGCATCGTGCTTACGCTTCCCGATCCGCAAGTCGTGGCAACAGCCTCGCGCGTGGACCACGACGGCGTGCGACAATACATCGACCTCACCCGTTCGCGCTATTCCGATGAGGAAATAAGCAACTTCGCCCGTCAAGGTGCCGACAGCATCATGAGTCATGCCACAGCGCTCGACATCGTGGCGCAAGCTCAGCGCAGCGCCGCCGAACTCCTGGTGCCCATGCTGCGACGGATGGGCTACGACGAGGCACAAATCACCATAAGCTTTCGAAACGACTTTAACGAAGAAAGTCTTTTCAAGAAACTTCAACTTCAATGACACCAACTCCCAATCATCGACCTAAAGAGAAATACCCCCGCGTTGGGCGTACGCTCATCGTAGCCCTCGTGCGCTACTGGTGGCTATGGCTCGTTGTAGCTGCCCTGGTGGCCGTGGCCGTCGTGGTGCGCACCGTAAGTGAACATCCGCCCGTCACGCTCGAAGTGAAGCGCAACACACGCATTGATGTCACCCCCGAAGAAGTGCGCTCCATCCGCGACATCGGGCAGTGGGAGTTTATGTCCGTAACCACCGAAGAACTCGTGGAGTGGAACCGTAGCCGCACCTTTGGCACCGACCGCCTAGTGCGCATCTATACCGGCACGCTACGACTGGGCGTCGACATGAAAAAGTGTAACGACGACTGGTTCACCTCCCTGCCCGACTCCGTGGCAGCGCTCAAACTCCCACCCGTAGAACTTCTCGACTCCAACTTCATTGACGAAGCACGCACACGCTCCTTCTACGAAAAAGGAAGCTTCCCGCCCCAAGCAGCCGACGAACTCTACCGCAAAGCACGCACACAGATGATCGAGCGCTGCCTCACTGCCCAAAACCTTCAGACCGCCGAGCGCAACGCCCGTGAACGCATCTCACAAGTGTTCCGCGCCATGGGCTTCAAGCGTGTCGACATCACCTTCGAAGCAAGTCCGAAGGCCAAATGACGCACCCATTATATATATGTAGTATTACCCCTCAAAGAAATCGCCCAAAAGTGTTCAAACCATACGCCCTCCGCCTTCTGCTCCTCTTTGCAGTAACCCTCACGCTACTGTCGTGCCACCACGACGCGGAAGAAGAAACCCCACTTCCCGACTATACCACCGGTCGTACCGTGCTCGTCTACATGGTGGCGCAGAACAGTCTTGGCTCTAGCAAGTGCCACAAAAGCGACTCCCTCGAAATTATGAACGGCGCGCAGTACATTCCCCAAAACGGCCGTGTGCTCATGTTCATCGACGACGACCGCGCACCACGCCTCTACGAAGTGACACGGAGCGCAAAGTCCCCACGCCTCATACGCCAGTGGACCGACGACGTCTGCTCTGCAGACCCCGCAGTGTTGAAGGACGTGCTCATATACATGCGTACAAATTTTAAGGCCGCCGACTACGGGCTTGTCATGTGGTCACACTCCGACGGATGGATACCTGCCACGAACAAAAGCTACCCCGCTTACACCTCCGAATTCAGCACTTCGCCCACCGTCAGTTCCTTCGGCATAGACACGGGCACCAACAAACTCTCCTCCAACAAAGGCCCACAAATGGACGTAGCCGACATGGCTTCCGCCATCAGCGAAGCTGGCGTACATTGCAAGTTCATCTTCTTTGATTCCTGTCTTATGCAGAACATCGAAGTGGCCTACGAACTCCGTAACGCTGCAGACTACATCGTGGCCTCGCCCATTGCCACTCCCGGCGCCGGTTCCTACTACACCCACGACATTCAAAACGGATTCTTCTCTGCCGACCCCTCCGACATAGCGCGAACCTATCTTTCCGACGTTCAAAGCACCGAACTGCAAAGCGACTATGCCGACTTCGGAATTGTTGTCAGCTCCATACGCACCGACCGTCTGCAGCCCCTTGCCGATGCCATGCGCGAAGCATTGCCTCATTCCCTCCTGGCCAACGGACAAACCATCGACCTTGCAGAAAAAGGCGTACTCAACTACCAAACTTATTGCGCCAACTATTTCTATCGCCCCCACAACTACGACATGCGCCAAACTTTGCGCGCCATTCTTCCCGACAGCTATTTCGCAAAGGTCTGCACCGCACTCGACGACGCCGTCGTCTATCACGGTTCAACCGAAACGTTCTGGATTGGCCCCGGCTATTGGACAACGAAAACCGTGCCCATAGCAACCGACGACTATCGCGCCGTGAGCATGTTCGTCCCCCAAGACATTTACAAAACCAATGCAGTGGCTTGTGAGTTTGGCAATCTCAACGACCATTTCCGTGCCACATCATGGTTCAAAGCCGCAGGATGGGACACCATTTTCAAAGAGAACTGAACATAATAGCTACGATTCGTCCGCTTTTGCGTACTTTTGCAAGAGCGGACGAACTCTATAGCGCAGCGTCCCGTCACTTTTTTCCCACATTCCCCGAATATGAAACGCATCTTCCTTATAGTAGCAAGCCTCGTGGCCTCGTTCACCGGCTTTCAAGGCCTGGAAGCGCAAACCGCCCCCACGCCGCTCACCCTGGAGAACATCACCTCCGGAAAGTATTCGCCCCAGTACGTCTACGGCGTCAACCCCATGAAGGACGGAGAAACCTACACGCAACTCTCGCCCGACAGCAAGCGCATCATCCGCCGCTCCTTCAAGACCGGAAAAGACCTTGAAACCATCTTCGACGTCACCGAAGCACGCGGTCCCGTGAAGCTCGAAACCATCGACGGCTACATCATGTCGCCCGACGAGCGTCGCATTCTCCTCCGCACACAGACCAAAGCCATCTACCGTCGCTCCTACACCGCCGTCTACTACATCTACGACGTGCAGAACCACAAGTTCGAGCCCCTCTCCGAAGGCGGCCCGCAGCAGATGCCCCTCTTCTCGCCCGACGGCAACGTTATCGCCTTTGCCCGCGACAACAACCTATTCCTCGTGAAACTTCTCTTCGGCAACGCCGAAACCCAAGTCACCAAGGACGGAAAGTTCAACGAAGTGCTCAACGGCATTCCCGACTGGGTCAACGAAGAAGAGTTCACCACAGCCCGCTCCTTTGACTTCTCCTCCGACAGTCAAATGCTCGCTTGGATACGTTACGATGAGTCCAAAGTGCCCGTCTATGCCATACAGCAGTTCAAGGGCATGTATCCCGAGCGCACCGAGTGTGACGACTATCCCGGCGAATACCGCTACAAATACCCCGTAGCAGGAGCCAAAAACAGCGACGTCAAAGTTCTCACGTTCGACATCAAGAACCGTGTGACGCGCGAACTCAAACTTCCGCTCGATTCCGACGGGTATGTGCCTCGCATCCACTTCACTTCCGACGCCGCCAAACTTGCCGTCGTCACCCTCAACCGCCATCAGGACCGCATGGACATCTACATGGCCAACCCCCGCAGCACCGAGTGCAAACTCGTTGTCCGTGAAGAGAATCCCAAATACGTTACCGACGAAGCCTACGGCAGTCTCAAGTTCTACGGCAACCATTTCGCCTACATCTCCGACCGTTCCGGCTATCGCCACATCTATTGGTACAACCTCAACGGTCAGCTTGAACGTCAGGTGACAAAAGGAAACTACGACGTAAGCGCTTTCTACGGTTACGACGAGCAAAGCGGACGTTTCTACTACGCTTCACACGAAGAAAGTCCGCTGCGCACCGCCATCTATTCCATCGACAAGAACGGCAAGCAGCGTAAAATCTCCACCGAAGCAGGTACCAACCGTGCCACCTTCAGCACTTCGCTGAAATATTTCCTCAACGTCTACTCCTCAGCCCAGCAGCCTCCTATCACCACGTTGCGCCAGGCTTCCGACGGAAAAGTACTTGCAACCCTCATAGATAATGCCGAACTCAAAGAAAGCGTAGCAGCCGTGTCCGGCCAGAAAGAATTCTTCACCTTCAAAACTGGCGAAGGTGTAGAACTCAACGGATGGATGGTCAAGCCGCGCAACTTTGACGCTTCAAAGAAATATCCCGTCATCATGTACCAGTACTCCGGGCCCGCCTCGCAGGAAGTGACCGACTCTTGGAACATGGGCTTCTACCCCGGAAGCGTCTTTGAAAGCTATATGGCCGACAAAGGCTTCATCTTCGCCTGCGTGGACGGACGCGGCACGGGAGCACGTGGCGCCGATTTTGAGAAATGTACCTACTTAAACCTCGGCGACCTTGAGTCAAAAGACCAAGTCGAAACAGCCATCTATCTCGGTACCCTTCCCTACGTCGACAAAGACCGCATAGCCATTTGGGGATGGAGCTTCGGCGGATTCAACACACTCATGTCCATGAGCGAAGGCCGTCCCGTATTCCGTGCGGGCGTGGCTGTAGCAGCACCTACAAGCTGGAAGTATTACGACACGGTCTACACCGAACGTTACATGCGCACTCCCAAAGAAAATGCCACCGGCTATGCCACAAACCCCATAGTCCGTGCTTCAAAGCTCAGCGGAGACCTACTTCTTATCCACGGAACAGCCGACGACAACGTGCATTTCCGCAACTTCGCCGAAGTGGAAGAAGCATACGTGCAAGCCGGAAAACTTTTCCGCGAACAAGTTTACACCAACCGCAATCACTTCTTGCAAGGAGGCAACACCCGTCTCCATCTCTTCCGCACCATCACAAGTTTCTTTGAAGAAAAACTGAAATAACAGACCGCGCGAAAGCGCAGTTCCAACCTAAACTGAACCGGCTGCAAGCTATTAGCTCGCAGCCGGTTCGTTTGGTTAACGTGTGGTACTATAAAACAAAAATCTAAGCACCTACCTTTCAATCCAATTCTTGAATGCCAACGCACGGTCTCTGCTGATTACTACGACTTCGTCATCGCAATGCCTTAGTTCCACAATAAGTTTGGAGTTTACATAAGTGCGGATATTCTTGATGCTGTTCAAGCTTATGATGTATTGTCTGTTTATTTTGAAGAAGAGCTCCGGGTTTAGCATGTTCTCCAATTCGTTGATGCTGATGTTGATGTAGAAATGCTTTCCGTCGTTCATGCTTACAAGGCACGACCTGTTCTCTCTCTTAAAATATAGAATATCTTCTACATTGATGGGAATAAGTTCGTCTCCTTTGTTGATGAGAAAACGTTGCCTATATTTATGCAGTGTATCTTCTTGTATGATAGAGTCCGTTTCGCTGTTGGTAAAATAAAGTTTGCAGACTTTATCCAATGCTTTAGCCAAATCCTTATAATCAATAGGCTTTAGCAAGTAATCAACTCCGTTGTGTCTAAAAGCTTCTATGGCATATTCTTCATAGGCAGTAGTGAAAATAATAGGGGCGCAAATATCAAGTTCTTTGAATACATCAAAAACATCTGCATCTTGAAGGCGGATATCCGAAATGATGAGGTCATAATCGTTCTTAATAGCAAGAGCATTTCTTATTTCATCCGTATTGCGTAAAGGCTCGTCTACTACGAATGTCTTGTCATATTTCTTAAGCAACATAGTGAGGCGCTCTGCATTAAAAGGTTCGTCTTCTATTATAAGAATTCGTTTCATTACTTGTCTGTTTTGTGTACTATTGGCAATATTGCGGTAAATGTATTTTCTGTGATTTGAAATTGAGGGGCTTCGCGTTTCTCTAGCGTATAACGTTCGCGCAAGTTCTTCAGACCTAACCCAAAAGATTCTTTATCTTGTTTTGTTTCATTGTCCCTTGGTGAAATGTTATTTTGTATCGTTAAATGGTTTTTTTCTTTCCATATTTTAATGATTATAGGGTTGGTGCATTGAAGCTTGTTGTGCTTGATAGCATTTTCTACAAGAACTTGAATGCTCAGAGTCGGTATTAAATCCTCTTCTTGGATACCTTCATTATTGAATTCAATGTCTATACAATGTGGAAAACGTAGTTTTTGCATGTCCAGATAACTTAGGGTGAAATCTATGGCTTGTGGAATGGAAACCCAATCGTTGTCCATGTATTTAAGTAGATGTCTATACATGCCCGACAGCTTGATAGTATACTCTTCTGCGCGTGTGGGGTTGTTGGGAATTAAAGCAGCCAGTGTGCTAAGGCTATTAAATATAAAATGTGGAGAAAGCTGCATTTTGATAACCTTTTTCTTGGCTGCAAGTTCCGTATTTTTTTGTTTTATAATAAGGTCGCAGTAATATTTTGTTGACAAAACAAACGAAAGAATGCTTGCTATTACACAGAAAAAATATATCGTACCCCAAAAATCATCTTCAGATTCTTGCGGATAGAGTGAAATGTCTATTGCTTCACAGAAGACAGCCAAAACTATAT
>CAVGJZ010000043.1:0-23023 GCA_963629785.1 Oscillibacter sp. MSJ-31
GCACTGCAAATTTCTTCTTGTTCTTGCGTAAATTTGCAGCGCACTGCAAATTTATGGCATTCCTTTTGGCTGTACTCTTAGGCTCATATAAAATCTGTAGCACACATAGCGCAAGCCGAAATTGCGGCTCACCCGATAAAGTCCGTTATTCTATCACTTGTTGCCCATGCGTTGCCCTCTTTTGCTTCCGACTTTTCTTTAGAGCCATTCAGACTACCAAATGCCATAAAATTTGTGCGCTTAATCCAAAGGCAAGTAACTACATGCTTTTGGAGTCATTCCCTCAGTTCTCCGATGAGGTCTTCCAGGATATACTGGTCGCTCATCAATTGCAAGCCCGACTTAGGGTTTGTCAGTTGCTGATACACCTGAGTGGAATAGAACAAGTCGAGTGCCCGTTCGGCACTGATGTGCAGGGTCTCTGCCAGCAGCATGATGATGCGGCTCTGCTTGCGCCATAATACATTGTCTCTCATTTGGTCAGTCCTCCTTTACGATGGTTGATGAAACGACAAGCAGATTCATGTTATCATTTCTCTGCCTCCCAATTCAATAGCGTTTCACTGATGTCTTCTGCCACCCACTGCAGACTCTGCGTGTGCAGCTCTTCGTATCGCTTGAAGAGACGATTGTGTATCAGCCCCTGTTTCTGCAGGCGGTCGTGCATGTCTTTGCCGCTGATGCCTAAGTTCTTCGCTCCATTCTCTATCGCCATGACTGCGAAATGAACTCGGCGGTATGTCTCGTTGTCTTGTATATTGTTCATCTTGTTGCCTCCTTTATTGTCGTCGTGTTCCTCCTCCCGTTTTGCCGCAATACCCGGTCATGTTTTTAGAACCTGCCTTATAGCATTGCTACTCCTTGAATTCAACCTCTCCCCGTCGTGGCTTCCGGTATATGGGGATAGGTATTGCAAAAATAAATTATTTTCTCAAGAAAGGAAAACTTTGGCAAGGAAATGAAGAAAAAATAAGTTGGTGTGCAGAAGAATCTTTGAAAAATGCCGGAGCAATATCTTCATTCACCAATCATCTGTGGCCTGTACGCCTCGTCTGTTTTGGAGCAAGGCAATTTCATCGGTTGTTTGCAGTAGTTCAAATATTCTTGTAAAAAAACAATGTTTTATTCGGTGCCGCCGAACAAAAAATGCTGTTTTTATTCGGTGGTATCGAACAAAAAGTGTGATTTTTATTCGGTGGCATCGAACAAAATGGCTAAACTAGCACCCAAAAGCAAAAGAAGCCCTCCACTCGTTCTTTCCTCTCAAGAAGGCACTTGTCATAACCTATGAGGACGAAGGCGTGTTGCAGCGCAATGGACTGACCATAGAATTGCTCCCCGTATGGAAATGGGTGCTGGAGGGATAAGCGGCGCATTGTAACACTACTATGATTCTTTGTCTTCCAATAATAGCCATTTCCATACAGGCAGGACTTCAATCTTGAGTCCCGCCTCCTCTATCTCGCTCTCGCTGTCCCTTGTGACAATCAAAGCCCGCTTGATTTCAAGATGCCCCGACAGCTTTATCAATGCACCCTTTTCGCGCGCCAAAGTCGTATCGTCCTTCATGTCGTAGCATACTTGTATGGCGGTCTCTTCTGAAGGGATATAAAAATCCACCTCTACACCTTTATTGTAATAGTACAGGTCTTCGCCGTATTTTTTATGAAGATGAATGGCACAAAGGTTTTCCAGCAGAGATGTCTCGCAGTCCAGCAAGAACAGGTTCAACAAGCCATTGTCAATGAAATAGTGCTTCTTCGACGTTTCCTTTTCGACAAACTTTGAAGCGTAGTTGTCCAGCGAAAACACCAGACAGCTGTCCTTCAGGTATCCCACATAGTTAATGACGCTTTGCACATTTGTCTTCACCCCCGTAGATGCCACAAGGTTGTTGATACGGTTGTAAGCCATCGGCTGCTTCACGCTGTCCGCCAACTTCCGGATGGTCATTCGCAAGGCATCCTCGTTGCGCACGCTGTTTCTCACCATCACGTCACTGAAGAATATTTTCTGAAAGATGCCGGTTATCCAGGCCCGCTTGTCTATTACGGAGGTCAGCTCGGGGAACCCCCCGAAATAGAAATACTCGTGAAACAAGCGTTCTATTTCAGAACGTTGCCTGCTCAGCTGCCAATGTCTTTTCAACTTTACGCCATGGGCTTCCAAGAATTCCTTGAATGAAAACGGATAAACATTCATCACCCAATAGCGTCCGCCCAGAGTAGTCGCAATGTCGCGGCTCAACATTTTGGCATTGCTTCCCGTTATGTACACCCGGTATTTCTGGTTTGCCAGCCTGCGCGCAAAATGCTCCCACCCGTCTATGTTCTGTATCTCGTCCAAAAAAAGGATGGGCTGGGTTGGCGACAATGCCTGGTGGGCCTGTAGTATCAAGTCCATTTCCTCTGCCTTGATATTGGCGATACGCTCGTCGTCAAAGTTGATGTACACCAGCTCTTCTGCCTGATGTCCATTGGCGATGAGTTGCTTCATCCGCTGGTAGAGCAAATAGGATTTGCCTGCCTGCCGGACTCCCACAAAGACGTAATTGCCCTGCGGCTCAAAGGCAAAATGCCTCTCCACCAGTTCTACTTGTTCTACAAGCTCTTGGTTCTCAATGATTATCTTCTGTATTATATTCTTGTCCATCATCGCTCGTTTGGAGGACAAAGATAAGTCTTTTGTTTAATCTTTCAATTGCCAATTGAAAGATTTGTGTTTTTTTATCAATTGCTGATTGAAATATTAAAGGTGTGCTTCGTTTGTGGCGTTGCTCTTATGATTACCAGACGGTAACACAGACAAACCGCCGCCTTGTCTAACCGATATACGAAAGACACCAGCCAAATTTTTGGTTATCCGAGCATCAGCTTGCGGGCGAACTCCCATATCACGATGCCGGTGGCGACGGAAACGTTGAGCGAGTGCTTGGTGCCGAACTGCGGTATCTCCAGACAGCGGTGGCTCATGTCTACCACTTCCTGATGCACGCCCTTCACCTCGTTGCCCATCACCACGGCGAAGCCGCGGTAGCGCGCGGTGTCGGGAGTGTAGTCGGCGAGCATGGTGCTGCCCTCGCACTGTTCCACGGAGCACACCTCGTAGCCCATGCCGCGCAACTCCGCCACGGCCTCCGTGGCGGAGGCGAAATGCCGCCATGCCACGCTGTCCTCCGCCCCGAGCGCCGTCTTGTGGATTTCGGGCATCGGCGGCTGTGCCGTGATGCCGCAGAGCCACACGCCCTCTATGCGGAAGGCGTCGCCGCTGCGGAACACCGACCCCACGTTGTGCAGCGACCTCACGTCGTCGAGCACCACGACGAGCGGCATCTTGCGGCTCTCCCTGAAGTCCTCCACCGTCATGCGGTGCATCTCTGCGGTCTTCAGCTTTCTCATTGTCCTTCGCCTTTCATCTTGAACGCCAGTGCGTACATCCGTATCTGCTTCACCATGGCGAGCAGTCCGTTGGAACGGGTAGGGGAGAGGTGCTCCTTCAGTCCGATGCGGTCGATGAAATACAGGTCGGCGTCGAGAATCTCCTGCGGCGTGTGTCCGCTGAGCACTCGTATGAGCAGCGCTATGATACCCTTCACGATGAGGGCGTCGCTCTCGGCGGAGAAAGAAATCTTCCCGTCGCTGTAGTCCGCCTGCAGCCATACGCGGCTTTGGCATCCGTCGATAAGGTTGCTCTCCGTCTTGTATTTCTCGTCGAGCGGTTTCTGTTCGTTGCCCAGGTCGATGAGCAGCTGGTATTTGTCCATCCAGTCGGTGAAGTCGGAAAACTCCTCTATCACCTCGTCTTGCAGTTCGTTTATAGTCATTTCAAGTATTCTTTTTTCAGTCATTCACTACCTTCTCCAGTTTGAAGAGCTTGTCGCTCGGGCGCACTTTCGCTGGCACGGGCATCGACACGCGCTGTCCCTTGCAGGCCACGTCCACGGGGTTGAGGTCGTAGCGTATCTCATCCGCAGTCATATACACGACACCTGTCGTGGGGCCGGTGATGAGGAGCTTGTCGCCCTTGCTGAAATTAGCCGCTTCTACGGCAAATTCCGCCACTCCGAGCTTGGAGAAATATTTCACGCCCTTGCCCACATATACCTTTCTCTCCGTGGCGCAGGAGCCGTAGTTCTTGTTCCATTCGCCCAGTTTCTGCCCCAGGTAGTAGCCGTCCCAGAAGCCGCGGTTGAACACGGTGGCGAGCCGTTCGTCCCATGCGTCCTTCTTCTCCTCGGTGAAGGTGCCGTCGATGACGCTGCGTATCGCTTCCTTGTAACACGTCACCACGGTATATACATATTCCGGTCCGCGTGCCCTGCCCTCGATTTTGAACACCCTCACGCCGCTCTTCATCATGCGGTCGATGAAGCGCACGGTCTTCAGGTCCTTGGGGCTCATCACGTATTTGTTGTCGATTTCCAGCTGCGTGCCCGTCTCGTTGTCGGTCACGGTGTATGACCTGCGGCAGAGCTGTATGCACTCGCCGCGGTTGGCGGAGCGGTTGGCGTTGTCGAGGCTGAGGTAGCATTTGCCGCTGATTGCCATGCAGAGCGCGCCGTGGCAGAACATCTCGATGCGCACGGGCTTGCCCGACGGGCCGCAGATGCGCTGCTCTTCGGCGAGGCGGTGAACCTCTGCCACCTGGTCCATGTTGAGCTCGCGGGCGAGCACCACCACGTCGGCGAACTGCGAGTAGAATTTCAGTGCCTCGACGTTGGAGATGTTCAGCTGCGTGGACAGATGCACCTCCTGGCCCACCTTGCGGCAGTAAGTCATCACGGCCACGTCGCTGGCTATCACGGCGGAGATGCCGGCATCCTTCGCCGCGTCCACGATTTCGTGCATCAGCGGAATGTCCTCGTTGTATATTACGGTGTTCACCGTGAGGTACGTCTTTATGCCGCGTTCGCCGCACGTGGCGGCAATTTCCTTCAGGTCGTCAATGGTGAAGGTGCTTGCCGAGTGAGCCCTCATGTTGAGTTTCTCTATGCCGAAATACACGGAGTCGGCGCCCGCCTGTATCGCTGCGGCGAGGCTCTCGCGCGAGCCCACCGGGGCCATTATCTCAAAGTCTTCTATATTGTAGTCCATTTACTTTACTTCCCAAGTGTCGTTAGTCTCAAGCAGCTGTGCGAAGTTGTGGTATTTCTTCATGCCCTTCACCTCTTCGATCTGCTCCGCCACGGCAGCCTCGTAGGTGGGTGCCTCTACGTCGCGTATCACTCCGAGTGCCACGGGGAAGCCGTGCTCGTTGTCCATCATTGCGAGTTTCAGCTGCAGGGTGTTGTCCTCGCAGTGGGCGTCGTGTATGAGGACATCCTTCTCCGTAATGCCGTTCTCCCCGATTTTCACCACTTTCAGTCCGAAGCCCTCCTGCATGATGCCGTATTCGTTGTTCTCGCCGAAGATGAGCGGTTCGCCGTGTTTCACGTAGATGGCGTTCTTCTTCCTGCCTTCGCTCTTGTAGATGGAGTCGTATGCGCCGTTGTTGAATATCACGCAGTTCTGCAGAATCTCGCATACGGCGGCCCCCTTGTGCAGCTTGGCAGCCTTCAGCACCTCCACCGTGCCCTGTGCGTCGGTAGCCACGGCGCGGGCGAAGAAATGTCCGCGTGCGCCGAAGCAAAGCTCGGCGGGGCGGAACGGGTCTTCCACGGTGCCGTAGGGCGACGACTTGCTCACGAAGCCGCGCGGGCTGGTGGGCGAATACTGTCCCTTGGTGAGACCGTAGATGCGGTTGTTGAGCAGTATCACGTTGATGTCGATATTGCGCCGCATGGCATGGATGAAATGGTTTCCCCCGATGGCGAGGCCGTCGCCGTCGCCGCTCACCTGCCACACGGTGAGGCTGGGGTTCGCCACCTTCAGTCCGGTGGCAATCGCCGCGGCGCGGCCGTGTATTGTCTGCATGGCGTATGTGCTGACATAATAGGGCAGGCGGCTTGAGCATCCGATACCCGAGATAACGGCCGTTTCATACGGCGGCACGCCTAATTCGGCCATCGCCTTGTGTAGCGAGGCAAGGAAGAAGTGGTCACCGCAACCCGGACACCAGCGGGGCTGTCCCTTTTTATAGTCTTGTATTGTAAACATTCTCAATCAGATTAGACGTTTCACTTGTTTATTATCTCCTCGAAAGCCGCCGTCAGTTCTGCCACGACAAAGGGCTGTCCCTTCACCTCGTTGTACTGGAACGGCACGAACCCGTCGACCTTGCCGCGCAGGTAGGCGGCGAGTTGTCCGAGGTTCTGCTCCGCCACTACCACCTTGGGGTATTTCCCGAGCACCTCCGCGGTGTTGGCAGGCAGCGGGTTGATGTATTTGAACTGCGTTGCAGCCACCTTGTAGCCCTTCTTGCGCAGCTCGTCCATGGCGGAATAGAGATGGCCGTATGTTCCGCCGAAGCCCACAATGAGCAGGTCGGCGCCGTCGGCGTCGCCCTCCACCTCGAGGTCGGGCACGGGGATGCGCGCCACCTTGCCGGCTCTCAGCCTGCACATGCGGTCGTGGTTCTCCGGGTCGGTGGATATGGCACCCGTATTGCCGTCTTTCTCCAGTCCGCCCAGAATATGAGTGTATCCCTCCTGTCCCGGGATTGCCCAGTAGCGCACGAGCGAATCCTCGTCTCTGCGGTATGGCGTGTAGTTGCCTTTCATCTCCTCCGTGGCGTAGTGCGGACGAATCTCCGGCAGCTTGCTGATGTCGGGGAGTTTCCATGCCGCCGAACCGTTAGCCACGTAAGCGTCGGTGAGGAGAATCACGGGCGTGAGGTGTTCGAGGGCTATCTTGGCGGCGTTGTACGCCGCGTCGAAGCAGTCCGCCGGACTTGTCGCCGCCACTACAGGCATCGGCGACTCGCCGTTGCGGCCGTAGAGGGCCTGCAGCAGGTCAGTCTGCTCGCTCTTGGTGGGCAGTCCTGTGGAGGGACCGCCGCGCTGCACGTCTACAATCACCAGCGGCAGCTCGTCGATGACGGCGAGGTTCATCGCCTCCGACTTGAGGCACACGCCGGGTCCCGATGTGGATGTCACCGCCAACGCTCCGCCGAATGCTGCGCCGATGGCACTGGCGCAGCCCGAAATCTCGTCCTCGCACTGCACCGTGGTAACGCCCAGCGACTTGTGCTTGGCGAGTTCGTGGAGAATGTCGGTGGCAGGAGTGATGGGGTAGGAACCGAGGAAGAGCTTGAGCCCGGCCTTTTCGGCAGCGGCGATGAGGCCGTATGCCGTGGCCTTGTTTCCCGTGATGTCCATATAGCGTCCCTTCTCCTTGTGCTTCGACTCTATGCGGTAGGTGGCGGGCACCCCGGCGTGAACGTTGTGGCCGTAGTCGTATCCTGCGTTCACCACCTTTATGTTGTTCTCCGCGATTTGCGGTTTCTTGGCGAATTTCTCTTTCAGGAAATTCTCCACCAGTGCCACGTCGCGGTTGAAGAGCCAGCACACGATGCCGAGGGCGAACATGTTGCGGCATTTCAGCACCGCCTTGTTGTCCATGCCCGACCCGGTGAGGCATTCCTTCACCATTTTCGTTATGGGGCACGCCACAACCCTGTCGGCGTCGATGCCGAGTTCCCGGAGATAGTCCTCCGTCTTGAACTCCGCGCGCTGCAGGTCTTTCGGCCCGAAGCTGTCGGTGTCGATGATGATGGTGGCTTGCGGTTTGGCATACTTGTACTGTGTTTTAAGGGCAGCGGCGTTCATCGCCACGAGCACGTCGCACTTGTCGCCGGGCGTGTAGACCTTGCCCTCGCCGATATGCACCTGAAATCCCGACACTCCGGTGAGCGACCCTTGCGGGGCGCGGATATCCGCCGGATAATCGGGAAATGTTGATATACCGTTGCCAATAGTGGCTGAAACCGTGGAGAAGATGTTTCCGGCGAGCTGCATACCGTCGCCCGAGTCGCCCGAGAAGCGCACTACCACCTGCTCCAACTCCTTTATTTCCAATTTATCTGCCATAAAATACAGTGTTTGTTATTTTCCTTTTTCAATACCCTGATACCTTGTTCCGCTTATGTTGCGTGAGGCCGTTGCAAAGTCCGCGTCGATGCGGCATTGCGCTGATATTTGCGCACTTTGCAATACGGATGATGCAAAGTTCGGAAACTTTAATGAAAGGGCAAAACTTTTATTAACAAAATGTTTTGCTTCATGTCGCGGCAGAGCCAATGGTGTCAGGATAAAAAGGCCGGTTTTGCGGCTTTGGCGTCTCCTCTCTTGGCGGATGCCGGAATAAAGTTCAAAGAGGAGTGGATAAAGTCCAAAGGGAAATCCGTGAAGTTCAAGCGGAATTTCATAAAGTCCAAGGAGAAAGGCGACAACAAGACAGTTGCCTTTCTCTTTGGAAAGAGCCGTGGATTTGTCTATATGTGGGAATTTTCGGAACCACCTATAGCCTGCGGTAGACGTCGAGCACCTTCTGCGCCACGTTGTTGCCCTCAAACCTTGTGACGTATTGCTGGCTCTTGGCGATGCGCTCCTCCCTGCCGGGCGCGCCCTTTAGCACCTGGCTTATTGCCTCTGCCATGCCGTAGGCATCGTCGGGCTTCACGTATAGCGTGTGGTTGCCTCCCGCCTCCTCAAGACAGCTGCCGGTACACGCCACCACGGGCAGGCCGCTCTGTATGCCCTCTATGACGGGCAGACCGAAGCCCTCGTAGCGCGACGGATAGACACACGCCTCCGCCATCTGGTATATCGCCGGCAGGTCGGCATGCGTCACGTCGTGGAGGAATTTCACACGGTCCTCCATGCCGTTGGCGGCGACGAACGCCTTCACGCGGTCGGCGTAGGGCGTGGACCTGCCCACCACCACGAGACTTATTTCCCGGGGCAGCATCTGCAGGGCTTTCACGGCGAGCAGCACGTTCTTGCGCTCCTCCACAGTGCCCACATTGATGATGTAGCGGTCGGGCAGCATATAGTCGGTATGTACCTGCTGCAGTTTCTTCTCGCTCTCGCGCAATTTGTATTCGGTGCCGCAGCTTTGGTATATGACGTCGATTTTCGACGGGTCGATGCCTCCGAAGCGAATCACGTCGCGCTTGGTACACTCGCTGATGGCGATGATGCGGTCAGCCTCGCGGCAGGTCTGGCGGAATTTCCACGCATAGATTTTCGTGTCAATCCATTTGTAGTATTCGGGGTGGTGCATGAAGATGAGGTCGTGTATGGTGACCACCGTCTTTATGCCCGCCTTCTTTATCCCCAGCGGCAGTTCCCCGGTGAGTCCGTGGTAGATGTCGATGCGGTCCCTCTTCAGGTCGTCCACAATTCCCTTCATGCGCCACAGGTCGCGCGTCAGTCTGAAATTGCAGCTCTCGGGATACACGAATCGTGTGAAGGCCGTTTCCCTCACCTGTTTCCTTAGTTCGTCCTTTCCCTTGTCCGGGGCATAAAGTCTCATCTGCGTTCCGGCGGGCAGAACTCCCGCGAGGTCGTTCACAAGGTTCCGCGAGTAGCTGCCCAGTCCTGTGCTGTTGCGCACAATCCGTTTGGCGTCAAATCCTATTATCATAACTCCAGCTTTATACATGTTTTTCCTCACGCCTGCATGTCGTGAAGTTTCTTGTAATATCCGTCCCTTGCGAGAAGTTCGTCGTGGGTGCCGCGCTCCACGATATGCCCTTCGTGCAGCACGCAGATTTCGTCGGCATTCTTTATAGTGGACAGGCGGTGGGCAATCGCCACTGTGGTGCGAGTCTTCATGAGCCTCTCGAGCGCGTCCTGCACGAGCCGCTCGCTCTCGGTGTCGAGAGCCGACGTGGCCTCGTCGAGGATAAGGATCGGCGGGTTCTTGAGAATGGCGCGCGCTATGCTCACGCGCTGCCGCTGTCCGCCAGAGAGCCGTCCGCCGCGGTCGCCGATGTTCGTGTCGTACCCGTCTTCCGACGCGGTGATGAACTCGTGTGCGTTGGCAATCCTGGCAGCTTCCTCCACCTGTTCCTGTGTGGCGTTCTCCACGCCGAAGGAAATGTTGTTGAAGAAAGAGTCGTTGAAGAGTATGGCCTCCTGGTTCACGTTGCCGATGAGCTGCCGCAGGTCCTGTATGCCGAGGTCCTTCACGTTGATGCCGTCGATAAGCACCTCGCCCTCCTGCACGTCGTAGTATCGCGGTATGAGGTCCACGAGTGTGGACTTTCCGCCTCCGCTCTGTCCCACGAGAGCCACGGTCTTACCCTTTTCAATCACGAGGTTGATGTCCCTGAGCACCCACTGGTCGGCGTAGCGGAACGACACGTGGCGGAACTCTATCGTGGAGTTGAAGCCGCTGATGTGTACCGGGTTCGCCTTTTCCTTGATGTCGTTCTCGGCGAGCAGGATCTTGTCCACCCTCTCCATCGAGGCGAGACCCTTGGGGATGTTGTAGCCGGCCCGGGAGAAATCCTTGAGCGGGTTGATTATGCTGTAGAGAATCACGAGGTAGTAGATGAACGTGGGCCCGGAGAGAGCCTGCTGGCTGAGCACGAGGATGCCGCCGACCCACAGCACGATGATGATCATCACCGTGCCGAGGAACTCGCTCATGGGGTGCGCCAGCTGCTGCCGCGTGTTCACCTTGAGGAGCTGGTTGCGGTAGTTGTCGTTGATTTTCTCGAAACGCCGGTTCATCTTGTCCTCGGCGCAGAACGCCTTGATGATGCGCAGGCCGCCGAGGGTTTCCTCCACTTGGCTCATCGTGTCGCTCCAGAGGCTCTGGGCCTCCTTGGAGTTGCGTTTCAGCTTTCTTCCCGTTATTCCCATGAACCATCCCATGAGGGGTACGAAGAGAATGGTGAACAGCGTGAGCTGCCAGCTGATGAAGAGCAGCGTGACGAAATACGCCACGATGAGGATGGGGTTCTTGAAGAGCATGTCGAGCGAGCTCATTATGGAGTTCTCTATCTCCTGCACGTCGCCGCTCATCCTGGCGATGATGTCACCTTTGCGCTCTTCGGAGAAGAAGCCCAGCGGCAGCGACGTTATCTTGCGGTAGAGCTGGTTGCGTATGTCGCGCACGATGCCGGTGCGTATCGGTATTATCGTGGCGGACGAAAGGAAATACGCCCCGGTCTTGAGGAATGTCGCCACGGCGAGGAACAGTCCGAGAACGAGCAGCGTCGTCGTGGGCCCCACGTCGCCGATGAGCCAGTTCACGAAATAGTTCATGTTGTTTGCCGCCACCTCCTTGAGGTTGTTCCAGTCCCACTCCATTAGCCGCGTTGTGGCTACGGCCTTTTCGGTTCTGAATATAATCTGCAGGATAGGGATTATGGTTGCGAACGAGAATATGTTGAGTATTGCCGACAGTATGTTGAAGCCCACTGTCAGCATCAGGTATTTCTTGTACGGCGGCACGAAGCGCCTGAGTATATGGAAGAATTCTTTCATCTCCGTATCATTCTTCGTTGTCAGTCGGTTCGGCAAGCAGAGTGGCGCTTGTAGACCCAGTAATCTTCACTCTCACCGTGTCCCCGATATGGTGGTTTCCCTTGTCGAACACCACGGCCTTGTTCTGTTCGGTGCGCCCCATGAGCTGCTGCCGGCTGCGCTTGCTGTAGCCCTCCACGAGCACGTCGAACACTTTGCCCTCGTCCTTTTTGTTCTGTTCGGCGCTCACCTCGGTCTGCAGCCTTATCAGTTCGTTGAGCCTCTGTATCTTTGTCTCTTCGGGCACGTTGTCGGGCAGGTGCTTGGCGGCGTAGGTGCCGGGACGCTCGGAGTATTTGAACATGAAGGCGGAGTCGAAGCCCACCTCCCTGACGAGCGACAGCGTGAGGCGGTGGTCCTCCTCCGTCTCGTCGTGGTAGCCCACGAAGATGTCTGTCGTTATTCCGCAGCCGGGGATGATGCGGCGTATGGCGTCGATGGTGGCGAGGTACTGCTCGCGGGTGTATTTGCGGTTCATCAGCTTGAGGATTTTATTGCTTCCGCTCTGCGCCGGGAAATGGATGTGGCGGCAGATGTTGGGCTCGTCGGCGATGGCGTGGAGGATGTCCTCCGTCATGTCCTCGGGGTTGGAGGTGGTGAACCTCACCCTCATCCCCGGCACCTCGCGCGCCACCATGCGCAGCAGTTCCGCGAAGCTCACTCCGCCTTCCATGCGCTTGCCCGATGGCGTCAGCCCGTAGCTGTTCACGTTCTGCCCGAGCAGCGTCACCTCCTTGAAGCCCTTGTCGCGCAGGTCTCTCACCTCGCGCAGCACGCTCTCCGGGTCGCGGCTCCTCTCGCGTCCGCGGGTGTAGGGCACGATGCAGTAGTGGCAGAAGTTGTTGCAGCCCCTCATGATGCTCACGAAGCCGCTCACCTTGCTCCCGCTGATGCGCTGCGGCACCACGTCGCGGTATGTCTCCGTCTTCGACAGCTCTATGTCGATGGCGTTGCTGCCCGTCTCGCACTGTGCTATCATGTCGGGCAGGTTGAGGTAGCTGTCAGGCCCGCACACCAGGTTGGCATGGTGGTTTTCTATCAGGTCGTCCTTCACCCTCTCCGCCATGCAGCCGAGCACCCCGAGAATGACGGAGCGTCCTTTCTTCTGCTCGGCGTGCAGCGTCTCGAGCCTGTTGTATATCTTGTTTTCGGCGTTCTCCCTCACGCTGCACGTGTTGAGGAATATCGCCTCGGCGTCGTCCTCGTCTTCGCAAAGCTCGTATCCCGCCATTTTCATTATCGAGGCCACCACCTCGCTGTCCGCCACGTTCATCTGGCAGCCGTATGTTTCTATGAACAGTTTTTTCATCAGTTGTGAATATTCTATATCTATCGGGGTGCGAATTTAGCAAATAAAAGTGGTTTACGCAAAAATAGCCGTCGTTTTTGGGGAAATGCAGGGGCGGGCTGTCCGCCGTTCCGTGCCGCCGTTTTTGTCGCCGTTGGGTTAAATTGTGTTATAATGCAGGGGCTGCGGTATCAAAAAACCGGGCAATCACCGCATTATAGTTGCAAAATATCTACCTTTGTGGCAATTTCGGAGAAAACCGGGCAAACCCCGGCTTCTTGCGGAGTATCTGAAATTCGATAACTTTTTAATTAATAGATACAGTATGAGAATTAAAAAACTTTTGGTCTTGGCTGTTCTGGTTGTCACCGGCGGCGTGTCTGCGCTCGCCCAGGAGGCAAACCCGTTCATGCAGCCACTGCCTACCGACCCGGCTATCAAGACGGGCAAGCTGGCTAACGGACTGACGTACTACGTGCGCCACAACGGTTATCCCGAGAACCGCGCCAATTTCTACATTGCACAGCGCGTGGGATCGCTTCAGGAGGAGGAGAACCAGCGCGGTCTCGCCCATTTCCTGGAGCACATGTGCTTCAACGGAACGAAGAATTTCCCGGGCAACGACGTGATAGAGTACACCCGTTCGCTGGGCGTGCAGTTCGGCGGCGACCTCAACGCCTACACGTCGATAGACCAGACGGTCTACAACATCAACAACGTGCCGACGACGCGCGGCACGGCGGCTCTCGACTCCTGTCTGCTCATCCTCAAGGACTGGAGCCACGACCTTACCCTCGACCCCAAGGAGATTGACAAGGAGCGCGGCGTGATCCACGAGGAGTGGCGCATGCGCACCGACGCGAACAGCCGTATGTTCGAGCGCAACCTCGAGAAGCTCTACCCGGGCAGCAAGTACGGCAAGCGCTATCCCATCGGCCTGATGTCGGTAATCGACAACTTCAAGCCCAAGGCTCTGCGCGACTACTACGAGAAATGGTACCATCCCTCGAACCAGGCCATCATCGTGGTGGGCGACATCGACGTGGACCGCACCGTGGAGAAGATAAAGGAAATGTTCTCGAGCATCCCCAACCCGGCAAATGCCGCCGAGGTGACGCTTGAGCCGGTGCCCGACAATGCCGAGCCTATCGTCATCGTGGACAAGGACAAGGAGCAGCAGATCAACACGCTGGAGGTGATGTTCAAGTCGGAGAGCACTCCCGAGGACGAGAAGGGTACGCTGGCCTACGCTCTCGAGGACTACATCAAGAGCCTTGCAACGTCGATGATAAACGCCCGTATGCAGGAGGAGGCACAGAAGCCCGACGCTCCCTACACCATGGCTGTGGGCTTTGCCGGCAACTACATCTTCGCCAAGACAAAGGACGCATACACGTTCTACGCCATGCCCAAGGAAGGCAAGACGGAGGATGCCCTCAAGGCTCTGACACAAGAGGCCATGCGCGCAGCGAACTATGGCTTCACCGCAACGGAGTACGAGCGTGCCAAGGCTGACTACTTGAGCGCACTGGAGAAACAGTACACCAACCGCGACAAGATCGACAACGACAAGTTCGGCCGTGCCTGCGCAAGCAACTTCCTGGAGAAGGAGCCGCTGATGTCCATCGAGCAGGAGTATGAGCTGATGAAACAGCTCGTTCCGATGTTCCCCGTGGAGGTGGTCAACGAGGCAATGAAGGAGCTTATCAGCGTGAAAGACTCCAACGTGGTTATCTATGATATCAACACCGAGAAGGAAGGTACTGTCTATCCCACCGTCGAGGGACTGAAGAAAGCCTACGAGGCAGCCCGCGCCGAGAAAGTCGAGGCTTACGTGGACAATGTGAAGCAGGAGCCGCTCATCTCCGTAATGCCCAAGGCCGGCAAGATCGTTTCAGAGAAAGACTACGGCAAGTTCGGCTGCAAGGAGCTTACTCTGAGCAACGGCGCACGCGTTATCCTCAAGAAGACCAACCTCAAGGAGGGCGAGGTGCTGTTCAACGCCACGTCGAAGGGCGGTTCTTCGCTCTACGGCCTGAACGACAAGATCAACACCGACATGTTCGACGCCGTTATCGGCTACAGCGGACTGGGCAACTTCTCAAGCACCGAGCTGCAGAAGGTTCTCGCCGGAAAGAATGCCAACATCGACCTTCACCTGGGCAAGCTCCACGAATATACCGAGGGCAGCTGCACGCCGAAGGACATGGAGACGATGTTCCAGATGAACTACCTCTACTTCACAAGCATCAAGAAGGACGAGCAGGCTTTCAACACGCTCATCAACCAGTACAAGATGGCGCTGAAGAACAAGTCGCTCTCGCCCGAGAGCGCACTTTCAGACTCGCTCAACAATACTCTCCACGCTCATTCTCCGCGCTACAAGTCGCTGGAGGAAAGCGATATGGACAAGGTGGACTACGACCGCATCCTGCAAATCGCCAAGGAGCGCACCGCCAACGCAGCTGACTTCACGTTCTACGTGGTGGGTAACTTCGACGAGCAGCTCGTGCGCGAGTACATCGAGAAATACGTGGCATCCCTGCCCTCGATAAAGAAAGGCAAGAATTATGTGAAGGAAGACTGGAAGCCCGTCACCGTCTATGCCAAGGGCGAGAACGACAACACGTTCTACCGCAAGCAGGAGACTCCCAAGTCGAACGTCTACATGTTCTGGTATAACAACGACACTCCATATTCTCTCGACAACGCCGTCAAGGCCGACGCCGCAGGACAGGTGCTCGACATGGTTTACCTGAAGATTATCCGCGAGGAACAGAGCGCGGCATACTCCGGCACGGCAGCCGGCATGGCACAGGTCGGCGGCGACAAGCCCCTTACGGCAATATTCAGCTACTACCCCTTGAAGCCCGAGAAGCAGGACCTCGCGATAAAGACCATGCGCGACGAGTTCAAGAAGCTCTCCACCACGGTGGATGCCGACATGCTGAAGAAGACCAAGGACCTCATGGTGAAGCAGTATGAGGATGCGCTGAAGACCAACAGCTACTGGCTGGACATCGTGAGCGACTACGACGAGTACGGAGTGGACAAGGATACCGACTACAGGAAACTCGTTGAGGCTATGACTCCGCAGAGCGTGGCCAAGTTCGTTAAGGACTACATACTCGGCAGGAACAGCGTGAGCGTTATCATGCTGCCGCAGGAATAATCCCGCAGTCTGCTGACACAACGTAAGAAGTCCGCAACTCCGGCGTATGCCGGGGTGGCGGACTTCTTGCGTTTTTACGCCCACGCAAACACGCCCTTCGTGGCGTGTAAAGCAAGGCTTTGCCAACCGTGCATCGTACGATGTACGGTCTCACATCGTACGGTGTACAATCTCATATCGTACGATGCAAGGTCTCTTATCGTACGATGTACGGTCTCTTGCCGTGCGGAAGAAGCCCTGCAAAGCATAGCTCCACGGCAGGGAAAGCTACGGGAGAACGGCAAATAAACGTTAAAAAGACCGTTCCCTAATTCCGTAGACATATTAAAAGCAGTAAATTTGAAGGCGGGTTCTGAAAATCCCCCATGCCGGATTTTCTTTATTCAGAAAAACGCTATTGCTATGATGACGGAAACTAAAGAAAGAAGACTGCCCGTGGGCATACAGTCGTTCGTGGAGATAAGGAAGAAGAACTATCTCTACGTTGACAAGACCGGTCTTGTCTGGGAACTTGTCAACAAAGGCAACAAATACAATTTTCTGAGCCGTCCGCGCCGCTTCGGCAAGTCGGTGCTTGTGGACACCCTCCAGGCTTATCTCGAGGGCAGGAAAGAACTCTTCGAGGGGCTGGAGATAATGGATTTGGAAAAGGACTGGACGAAACGCCCCGTCATAAGGCTCGACATGAGCCGCGGAGGGGCAACGGCAGACGAGATAAGGTCATATCTGAACAGGGCGTTCCGTAAATACGAGAAAATCTACGGCGTGGACGTGATGCCGCAGGACACGCTTGCCGACCGCTTCGACGCTATCATAGAGGCCGCCTGCGAGCAGACGGGGCAGCAGGTGGCTGTGCTTGTGGACGAATACGACTCGCCGCTGCAGCACTCCTGGCACGCGCCGCACCATGAGGAGTGTACCGCCGTATACCGCAGCGTATTCGCCATACTGAAGGCTGACGACGAATACATTAGTTTTGTTTTTATTACGGGTATCACCAAATTCACGCAGGTGTCACTCTTCTCTGCGCTCAACAACCTGAGCAACATCAGTTTTGAAGCATCTTACGCTGCCGTCTGCGGTATCACGGGGCAGGAAATGACACATAATTTCGCGCCGGAGATTGAGACGATGGGAAAGAAATACGGATGGACGGCGGAAGAGACTGTGGAGCAGCTGAAAGCCAACTACGACGGCTATCATTTCAGCGCAGACAATATGGTGGACGTGTATAACCCGTTCAGTCTGGTCAATGCGCTGGCAGAGGGCAAGGTGAGGAATTATTGGGCTTCGTCGGGTGCGACTTCTCTCCTGCCCAAATTCGTCAGTGATATGGAAATCCGTCTCAAGGATTTTGAACAGTGCTCATTGTTGGGCGCAATGGCAGAGACTTCCGACGTGGTAGGCGGCGGAGCCGAACTGTTCCTTTACCAGTCGGGCTATCTCACGATAAAAGACTACCGCATGGGCGTGTATATCCTGGGGATGCCCAACCATGAGGTGAGGCAGGCGTTATACGAAGTCGTTCTGCCGTCTCTTACGATGAGGGTAAATTCCGACATACAGTCAGTGCAGGCAAGTCTGATGCTTTCGCTGCAGCTCGGCAATCTCGCCGATGCCAAGAAATGTTTGAAAGCACTGATAGCCGACGTGCCGTACAGCAACAAAAAGCTCGCATCAATGGATATGGAAGAGCGCTACCGCCTTATCATGAGCACCATATTCAACGCAATAGGATGCCGCGTGGAGGTGGAGAAGATGCTGGCGACAGGCCGAATAGACATGGTGGTGGAAGTCACCAACTATATCTACGTAATGGAGTTGAAACTGTCGAACAACGGAGGCATAGCAGCCGCAGAAAGACAAATACGGGAAAATCGCTACGCCGAACCCTTCAAGGCAGAGAGACGCAAGGTGGTTCTCCTCGCCGTGGAACTGGACGGACAGGGCAAGGGGCTGCTGGACTGGAAGGAAGTGGACGCGTGAATGACGATTGCCGCTGGGGTAAGTTACATTGCGCACGCACGTGCGTTATATATATAAGGAGTAGTAATTTATAAAACAACCCTGAAAAGAGCCGGGGAATGAAGAGCCTCGGCAAGAAGGAAGAGAAACAAAAGTCAGTATTATAAATCATGAATACAAAAGAACTTACAAAACAAGCCGAAGTAAACCGCAGAAGACTGCTCGAAGTGGTCTACAACGCCAAAGCCGGACACATCGGCGGCGACCTGTCGTGCCTCAACGTGATGACGGCGCTCTATTTCAAGTACCTCAACGTGACACCCGAAGACCCCAAGAACCCCGACCGCGACCGTTTCGTGCTCAGCAAGGGACACTGCGTGGAGGCACTCTACACCACACTCGAGGCGAAAGGCTTCCTGAAGAAAGAGATAACCGACACGCTCGGACAATACGGTTCGGTACTCAGCGGACACCCCACGA
Source organism: Oscillibacter sp. MSJ-31 (assembly GCA_963629785.1). Classification (GTDB taxonomy): domain Bacteria; phylum Bacteroidota; class Bacteroidia; order Bacteroidales; family Bacteroidaceae; genus Prevotella. The sequence goes on from CAVGJZ010000043.1 coordinate 18,322, forward strand.
TAGAAGTGCCCGGCATAGAGGTGAACACCGGCGCACTGGGCCACGGGCTGCCTATAGGCGTGGGTATGGCCATTGCCGCCAAGATGGACGGCAAGAGCTACAAGACATACGTGATGATGGGCGACGGCGAGCAGGGCGAAGGCTCTATCTACGAGGCTGCCATGGCGGCACACCAGTACAAGCTCGACAACCTCGTGGCAATCATCGACCGCAACCATCTGCAGATTAGCGGCAACACCGAGGACGTGATGGCTCTCGAGAATATCAGGGAGAGATGGACTGCCTTCGGATGGGACGTGGTGATGATGAACGGCGACGACATGGAAGACATCGTGAAGACTTTCGACAGCATCGACTTCTCCAACAAAAAGCCGCACATGATAGTGTCGGACACCACAAAGGGCAAGGGAGTGTCGTATATGGAGAACGTGGCGAAATGGCACCACGGAATGCCTGACGAGGAACAGTACCGGCAGGCTCTCCGGGAGATTGACGAAAGAATAAAGAACCTTTAAAACCTCATTTTTTTTACTATGATAGCTTGTAGAAAAAGTTTTACCGACACTTTGCTTGAACTGGCAAAGCAAGACAAAGATATCGTTGCCGTGACGACCGACGCGCGCGGCTCCGTCACCCTCGGCGACTTCGCCGAACAGCTGCCCGCACAGTTCGTGGAGTGCGGCATCGCCGAGCAGGACGCGGTGGGCATCGCCGCCGGTCTGGCGCACAGCGGAAAGAAAGTGTTCGCCTGCGGACCGGCGTGCTTCTATGTGGCGCGCTCCCTGGAACAGGTGAAAGTGGACATGGCATACAGCGAGAACCCCGTGAAGATACTCGGCGTGAGCGGAGGAGTGGCATACGGCGCACTCGGGGCAACGCACCACAGTCTGCACGACATCGCGGCACTGCGCACCTTCCCCGGCATGAACATCGTGCTGCCCTGCGACGCAAGGCAGACGCGCAAACTCGTGAAGATGCTCGTGGACTACCCTCATCCGGTGTATGTCCGCGTGGGACGCGCTGCAGTGCCCGACGTTTACGAGAACGACGATTTCGAGTTTGAACTAGGCAAGGCAAACACGCTCCTCGACGGAACGGACATAACGATTATCGGAACGGGCGAGACCGTTTACCACGCCTATCAGGCAGGCCTCCGGCTCAAGGAGCAGGGCATCAGCGCAAGGGTGCTCGACATGGCGTCGCTCAAGCCCTACGATGCCGAGGCAATAAGGAAAGCCGCCCGCGAGACAGGCAGGATAATCACCGTGGAGGAGCACAGCCAGTATGGCGGTCTCGGCGGCATCGTGACCGAAACACTGTCGGAGAACCCCGTGCCCGTGCGCATCATCGGCATACCCGACGAGAACGTGGTACACGGAACGAACAAGGAAATCTTCCACCATTATGGTCTCGATGCCGAGGGCATAGTGAAGAGCGCGCTGGATTTTCTCAAGAAGTAAGAAGCGATGAACAGCTACATAATAGCAATCGACCAAAGCACCTCGGCCACCAAGGCGATGCTCTTCAGCGAGCAGTGCGAGATGCTCCAGAGGGTGAACGTGGAGCACCGCCAGTATTACCCCAAGGCGGGATGGGTGGAGCACGACGCCGAGGAGATATACCGCAACGTGCTCATGGCTGTGGAGGAACTCATGCGCGACGCCGACCCCACGGCGGCATACTCCATGGCAATCACCAACCAGAGGGAAACCGTGGTGGTGTGGGACAAGACAACGGGCAAGCCCGTGTACCACGCCGTGGTGTGGCAGTGCATGCGCGGCGCGGACATCTGCAACGAACTGAAGGCGCAGGGCTACGGGCCCATGGTGATGGAGAAGAGCGGATTGCTCATCGACCCCTATTTCGCGGCGAGCGGAGCCAAGTGGATTCTCGACAACGTGGAGGGGGCGAGGGAGAAAGCCGACAGCGGCGACCTCGTCATGGGTACCATGGAGTCGTGGCTGATATGGAAGCTCACCGGCGGCAAGCGCCACGTGAGCGACTACACCAACGCCTCGCGCACGATGCTCATGAATATCCATACGCTTGACTGGGACGACGACCTGCTGAAGCTCTTCGGCATCCCGCGCAGCATGATGCCCGAACTGCTGCCCTGCGACAGCGTGTTCGGCGAGACGACAGTGGGAGGAGTGTTCAACAAGCCGATTGCGATTGCCGGAGTGCTCGGCGATTCGCACGGCGCGCTTGCCGGGCAGATGTGCTTCGAGGCGGGACTGGGCAAGGCTACCTACGGCACAGGGTCGTCGGTGATGGTGAATATCGGCGAGAAAGCCGCCGCCGCACCCGACGGTCTTGTCACATCCATCGGCTTTGCCGCCCTCGGCAAGGTGTTCTATGCTTTCGAGGGCAATATCCACAGCACGGGGGCTACGCTGAAATGGCTTCAGGAGCAGCTCAAGATGATTGCCTCGCCTGCCGACGTGGAAAAGGAGGCTACGGCGGTGGACGACAACGGCGGCGTGTATTTCGTGCCGGCGTTTGCAGGTCTCGGCGCGCCGTGGTGGAACGACAGCGTGAAGGCGGCTGTCATGGGAATGACTTTCGCCACCACAAGGGCGCATTTCCTCCGCGCGGCTCTTGAGTCGATAGCCTATCAGGTGAACGACCTCGTGAAGGCCATGACGGTGAAGGCCGGCATTGGTCTCAAGGAAATCCGCGTGGACGGAGGGCCGACGAAGAACAAGTTCCTCATGCAGTTCCAGGCTGACTGCCTGCGCGTGCCGGTGAACCGTTCCGACGTGGAGGAGGCTTCGGCACTCGGCGCCGTGGTGATGAACGGTCTGTCGCGGAAGGTGTGGACGAGCTTCGAGGAGGTGGCGAAAATGCGCCAGACGAAATGGCGCATCGAGGCGCAGGACAACGAGGCTCTCATGCAGAAGTACATCGTCGGATGGCACAAGGCAGTGGAACAGCTGGTGAAATAAGAATGACCTTAACGGGAAATATAATACAAATAACTTTATACTATGAACAAAAAACAATGCTTCGGTGTCATCATCGGCACTCGTGCGTATTTCAACTCGGAACTGGCGAGGGACGTGCGCAAACAACTGCTCAAGACTATCGAGGACAACGGCTACGACTATGTGATACTCCCCGAAGACGCTACTCCGACGGGAAGCAGCAGCATCGAGACGCGTGAGGACGGACTGAAATGTGCCGAACTCTTCAGGCAGAACCGCGACCGCATCGACGGTATCATCGTTTCGCTGCCGAATTTCGGCTTTGAAATCGGCATCATCAACGCTATCAGCGTGGCTGACCTGCGGGTGCCCGTACTCGTGCAGGCTTGCGACGACCAGAACGACAAGGTGGATCTCGACAGCCGCCGCGATGCTTTCTGCGGCAAGATTTCCGTTTGCAACAACCTCTACCAGTATGGCATACCTTTCACCGACACCAATCTTCACACTTATTCCGTCTACTCTCCGCTGCTGGCGCAGGACATCAACCGCTTTGCCGCCGTTTGCCGCGTGGTGAACGGGCTGCGCCATGCGCGCATCGGACAGATCGGCACGCGGCCGCTCGGTTTCAATACCTGCCGCGCAAGCGAGAAGCTGCTCCAGGCATCGGGGATAACGGTAGTGCCCGCCGACCTGAGCGAAATTCTCTATGCCGCACAGGCTATAGAGGACAGCGACTCCGACCTGCTCAGGCAGATGGAGAAGGTGGCTGGCTATGCCGAGGTGCCGGAGGACTACAAGGAGAAGCTGCGCCTGCAGTGCAAGTTCGGCGTGGCGGTGAACCGTTGGGTGGAGGCTAACCAGGTGGATGCCGTGGCGATACAGTGCTGGGACTCGCTGGAGCAGAACTTTGGCTGTGCTGCCTGCGTCACCATGAGTATGCTTGGCGAAGCAGGGATTCCGGCTGCCTGCGAGACCGACATCGCCGGCGCCGTGTCGATGCTGGCGCTCACGCTGGCCTCGGGCGAGCCTTCGGCGATTGCCGACTGGAACAATAACTTCGCCGAAGACCGCAACAAATGTGTATGCACGCACTGCGGCAACTTCCCCAAGTCGTTCATCGGCAACGACAACCTGCGTCTCGGACCTCTCGGCGTGTTGGGCAGGACGCTCGGCAAGATCAATACCTTCGGGGCGGTGTATGCAAAAGTCAGTGCGGGCGACTTCACGTATTTCCGCATCTCCACCGACGACACCAAGGGCTGTATCAAGGCTTACGTGGGCGAGGGCAAGATGACCGACGACCCGTATGGAATGGACGGATGTATCGTGGTGACAGAAGTTCCGGAACTGCAGAAGCTGATGAAATACATCTGCAAGAACGGCTTTGAGCATCATGTGGCTATGGTGCGTGCCGACGTGGCTGGCATCATCGAGGAGGCCATCGACAGCTATCTCGGCTGGAACCTCTACGTGCATGAATAAAAACGGTACTGTAAGAATAAGACAACGCTCACGTCCGACGGATACTTGTCGCAGGCGTGAGCGTTGTCTTTTATATCGGCTTAGGTATAGGCGTTTAGAGCGCACTTGCAAAATGCTCTATTTAAGGTGTTCCGCGGAATTTCCTTAGGGTCAAATAAGGACTATTTTTAGAACCCACCTTTGATTAGTGTTCTCTTGATGCCTCTACCTGATTGTCGTAAAAAAATCAGTACAACACCTGTTGTATGTCCTTTGTGCAATGTTTGAAAAGTGTTCCAAATGTCGCATTTTGC
>CAVGJZ010000044.1:0-22918 GCA_963629785.1 Oscillibacter sp. MSJ-31
AAAGGTACTTCTTTTTGGGGAATTTATTTTCTCAAACCTCTTACTTTTGACTATAACAAAGGTCTTCAGAATTACAACAACTCGAACAACGGTGTTTCAGGAAATGGTTACGGGAACAGTTATAACAATAACGGCAGTACAACAACGCCTCTGCAAGGCATGAACGTCTTGGTCGTAAAGAATTACACGAGTAGTGGCACGTACACTGCGGAGTATCAGTATCTGTACGCAGGTGTTTGGGGAAACAGCCTGTGTTTGTTCAGAAACAACATTGCGTCAAATCCCGTTGTATGCGGCGGAAAGCGCAATCCCTATTCATCTTTGGGCGGATATGTTGTGAATACATACAACACAATGGCTTTCGGCTCCGTGATTTCGGGAGTGATTAACTACTATTTCTTCAATTACTGATATAGTACCCAACAATTTAGGAAAAAGTTAACAGGAGGAAATCCCAACATTATCGGATTGCCTCCTGTTTATATTTTCACACGCTATATACCTCGTTTATTATATGGTGCTTAGAGATTCACGTAATAATAGTATGACACGGTTATGTTTGTCTTTATAGTAAAATAATTATATCCTGACACACTATAGCCGCCATGGGTAGAATATCTGCTTCTGGTAAGTATGGAGAAATCGTAAGTCCCGAAACGAATATAGTAGTTCGTCCCTTTCTTGTAAATGTCCACGTTCTCGTAGCTGCAGTCAGTAGTCTTTGAGCCGATTTCGGTAAATACGATGGCCCGCACTGTTGTATAGTAGGTATGCCCAGCCACATCATCACTGTCAGTGCTGCCACTGCTACCACTGCCAGTATTTCCACTGCTTGTGCCGCTTCCACCCAGCGAGATTTTATGACAGCCTTGAAAAATTGCCTTGTACTCGTTGTCACAGATATACACTTCCTTTAGGAGTTCCGTGTCCGGCACAAGCATGTACCCCCTATTATTGCTTTCAAAGAAATAGCAAGTCTCGTGGCTGAAAAGGAACGACCCGTCGGAAATCTTGTAGAACCAGTCGGTGTATGACTTCACGTCGTAGTAGTTACCTTCCACATAGCATTTGGTACGCTGCGGATTAATTCTCACGTCAGAGTATTTAATCTTGATGGAACTCTTGGTGGACGAATCCAGAAAGAGATATCCAACCCAGCTTGTCCAACTGTCGGTCTGATTACTGTCATCGTCTGAACTACACGAAACCAATGCAGAGATGATGAATACTGACAGGAATGCAACAAGTGCGCTACGCATTGCCTGCGATAAACTAATAGTTTTCATGTTTCCGAAGTTTTTAATTGTTGGTTAATAATGTTACTACAAGTATGGTTAGCCATGTCGGCTGTGTTGGCAAAATCCGTTTTTGTGTCCTTTCTTTTTGCAAATTTAAAGGATTTATCTATAAACGCAAATAGAATTAGCGTCTTTTTCCAAAGAAATTTCTTTTCAAGCCATCTTAAATGAAAGAGCTGTGTCCAAACAATGATAAAAATGCGGATTTGCTTTGATTTGTCCTCCGCAAACGCTAACTTTGTAAAAAATTAAAGCGACACTGCTATGAACGGAATGAAAGACAGATACATACGCTTTGACTGGGCGATAAAGCGGCTGCTGCGCCAGAAGGCAAATTTCGGCGTGCTCGAAGGCTTCCTTACCGTGTTCCTCGGCGAGAAGGTGGAGATTGTGGACATACTCGAAAGCGAGGGAAACCAGCAGACACAGGACGACAAGTTCAACCGGGTGGACATCAAGGCGCGCAACAGCAAGGGCGAGATAATCATCGTGGAGGTGCAGAACACAACGGAGGTGTTCTACCTCGAACGGATATTGTACGGCGTGGCAAAGGCCATAACCGAACACATCAACCTCGGCGACACCTACGAGGAGGTGAAGAAGGTGTATTCCATCAGCATCCTCTACTTCGACCTCGGACAGGGCGACGACTATATCTACCGCGGGCAGAACCATTTTGTGGGACTTCACACCAACGACGAACTGAAAATCACCACGAAGGAGAGGGATACCATCGTGCGCAAAGCCCCCGAAGAGGTGTTCCCCACATACTATCTGATACGCGTGAAAAACTTTGACCAAGTGGCAGTCTCGCCGATGGAGGAATGGATGAAATACCTCAAGGATGGTTTCATCAGCGACACTCCAAAGGCCCCGGGTCTCAAGGAGGCAAGGGAAAAGCTGCAATACTACTCCATGTCGAAAGCCGAACGCTATGCCTACGACGAGCACATCAATGCCGTGATGATACAAAACGACGTGATTGGCAACGCCAAAAGAGAAGGTCTTGCCGAGGGAAGAGCAGAGGGAAGAGCAGAGGGAAGAGCTGAAGGGCTTGTTCAGGGGCGTGCAGAAGGTCTTGAGGAAGGACGGGCTGCAGGTCTTGAGGAAGGACGGGCTGCAGGTCTTGAGGAAGGAAAGAAAGTTCAGGCAAAGGAGATAGCCCGGAAGATGAAGGCAAACGGTATGGATGCCAAAACGATAAGCTTGCTAACGGGACTTACCGAGGATGAAATTTTAGTCATTTGTTAAGTGACGATGCGTATTTAAAGGCTTTACCCATAAGCGCAAACGAAATTAGCATTTTCCTAAAAACTTTCTTTTCTCACTAAATCCACATACCTTCGTGACATGTCAATCCGCATTATCCTCACAACAGCTATTTTTTCTCTCTGCACCGCCTTAGGTGCGGCACACAACACGGGCGACGGCTGTACGAGAGAATGGGAATCGCTGTTCAACGAGATGGTGGCGGACGACGAGGAGACGCTGGACTGGGAAACTGTCTACGACGCACTCTGCGATCTGGAGGACAATCCCGTGAACATCAACGCCGCAACGAAAGAGGATTTGGAACGCATTCCCTTTCTCAACGGGAACGAGGTGGCGGACATCTTGGAATACGTCTACAGCAACGGGGAAATGCTCTCCAAACAGGAGCTTATCGCCGTGGCATCGCTAAGTGCTGCAAAGAGGACACTGCTGGAATATTTCATCACCGTGAAGCCTGTGAAGCGCAGAGGCTTCCCTTCGCTGAAAACGCTTTCGAAATACGGCGACAACACTCTCATCGCCAGTGGAAACATACCTTTCTATAACCGCAAGGGCGACGAAAACGGATACCTCGGCTATAAATACAAGCACGGCGTGAAATATGACCACCGTTACGGCGACTACCTCCGCATCGGTTTCGTGGGGGCGCAGGATGCCGGCGAGCCTTTCTTTGCCGGTGCCAACAAATGGGGGTATGACTTCTATTCCTATTATATTCATATACGCAAGCTCGGCCGGATGAAGAACCTCACGCTGGGCAAGTACCGCATCAGCATGGGCATGGGGCTGGCGGTGAACAACAACCTGTCGTTTGGCAAGACAATGGCGGCAGACGCTATAGGGCGTTCCGCCACGTCAATACGCCCCCACGCCTCACGGTCCGCCGGCAATTACCTGCAGGGTGCCGCTGCCACGGTGAACGTATGCCGAAACATCGACGTAACCGCCTTCGTCTCGGCACGCAAAATCGACGCAACGCTCAACGACGACAATACAATAGCCACTATCCTGAAGACCGGATACCACCGCACGGCAACGGAAATAGCGAAGAAGGACAATGCCTCGCAGTTCGCCGCAGGGGCAAACGTCACGTTCTCGCCCGGCAGGATGCAGTTCGGACTAACAGCTGTCTATTCCTATCTCAGTGCGGAACTGTGCCCCAACACGGCGCAGATATACCGCCGCTACTACGCCGCAGGCAAGGAGTTCTTCAACATTAGCGCAAGCTACGGCTACCGCAGCGGACGATTCTCCTTCAGCGGCGAAACCGCCACAGGCAGCTGTCATGCCTGGGCAACGGTGAACACGGCATCATACCGGCTTCTCTCCACACTCACGCTGAACGCCATACAGCGGTACTACTCCTACCGCTACACGTCGCTCTTTGCGCGCAGCTTCAGCGAGGGCGGTGCGGTGCAGAACGAGAGCGGCGTGTACCTGGGAGTGAAATGGCAGCCGTCACGAATACTGTCGGTCTCATACTATGCCGACGCGGCATATTTCCCGTGGGCGAAATACCAGGCTTCGGCGGCATCGCATTCCTTCGACAATATGCTGGCAGCAGAATACACTGCGGGGGAATTCACCTTTGCGGCGCGCTACCGACTGAAAATAAGGGAGAAGGACAATGCCGACAAGACTGCGCTAACCGACCAGACCACGCAGCGCGGAAGATTCTCCGTGAGGTATTCTGCAGACAAGTGGAACGCAAAGGCGCAGTTCGACGCCGCCTCGTCACGCTACCACGATGAAAGTTTCGGCTATATGACCTCGGTGAGCGGCAGCTGCACGGCGGTGAAACGACTTGCCATGTACGCATCGGCGGCATATTTCCACACGCAGGACTACAACAGCCGCATTTATTCCTACGAGCGCGGCATCGCATACGATTTCTCCTTCCCGTCATATTACGGCGAGGGAATACGCTATGCGCTGATGCTTACGGCAAGCGTACTGCGCAACGTTGCCATCACCGCCAAATGCGGCGTGACCAACTATTTCGACCGTTGCTCCATCGGCACGGGACTGCAACAGATTGACCGCTCGTCGGCCACCGACATGCAGCTGCAGATGAAATGGAAATTTTAGACTTTCCATCAGAGTTTCAATAGCCCGGCACACCCCCAAAAAACGACATTTGGAACATTTCTGATTTCCCTGTGATTAGCAGAGCACTGCTTTTCGGGGAGCAAAGCTATCGTTTCCTCCTCGAAAAGCTATCGTTTCCTCCGCGCAAACGATAGCTTTGCCAGGAGAAAACGATACCTCCATTTTTGGATAATATTTATTTTGTTGAATATCAATGTCTTATAAGGGCAACTAGAGAATGTCTAAATTATTCTCCAAACACCTGGCACTTCACCCTTGTAAAAAACGACATTTGGAACATTTTTCCCAATGCCATTTCTCTATAAAAAATCTCAGGAACGTTCAGGTCGGGCAGCGGGGCAGACGCTTCCTTAGCTATACATTCCATCGCAGACACTGCATTGAAAAACTGAAAGCCTCAAGCCGTCTTAAATGAAAGAGCTGTAACCGAACAATGATAAAAACGCGGATTTGCTTTGATTTGTCCTCCGCAAACGCTAACTTTGTAAAAAAATTAAAGTAATACTGCTATGAACGGAATGACAGACAGATACATACGCTTTGACTGGGCGATAAAGCGGCTGCTGCGCCAGAAGGCAAATTTCGGCGTGCTCGAAGGCTTCCTTACCGTGTTCCTCGGCGAGAAGGTGGAGATTGTGGACATACTCGAAAGCGAGGGAAACCAGCAGACACAGGACGACAAGTTCAACCGGGTGGACATCAAGGCGCGCAACAGCAAGGGCGAGATAATCATCGTGGAGGTGCAGAACACAACGGAGGTGTTCTACCTCGAACGGATATTGTACGGCGTGGCAAAGGCCATAACCGAACACATCAACCTCGGCGACACCTACGAGGAGGTGAAGAAGGTGTATTCCATCAGCATCCTCTACTTCGACCTCGGACAGGGCGACGACTATATCTACCGCGGGCAGAACCATTTTGTGGGACTTCACACCAACGACGAACTGAAAATCACCACGAAGGAGAGGGATACCATCGTGCGCAAAGCCCCCGAAGAGGTGTTCCCCACATACTATCTGATACGCGTGAAAAACTTTGACCAAGTGGCAGTCTCGCCGATGGAGGAATGGATGAAATACCTCAAGGATGGTTTCATCAGCGACACTCCAAAGGCCCCGGGTCTCAAGGAGGCAAGGGAAAAGCTGCAATACTACTCCATGTCGAAAGCCGAACGCTATGCCTACGACGAGCACATCAATGCCGTGATGATACAAAACGACGTGATTGGCAACGCCAAAAGAGAAGGTCTTGCCGAAGGAAGAGCTGAGGGAAGAGCTGAAGGAAGAGCTGAAGGAAGAGCTGAGGGGCTTGTTCAAGGGCGTGCCGAAGGTCTTGAGGAAGGAAAGAAAGTTCAGGCAAAGGAGATAGCCCGGAAGATGAAGACAAACGGTATGGATGCAAAAACGATAAGTTTGCTAACGGGACTTACCGAGGATGAGATTTTAGCCATTTGCTAATAAGTGGCGATGAAAATGAACGGGAAAAATCTGACACAAGGCAGTGTGATAGGCAACATCATGACATTCTCACTGCCCTACATGCTGGCGTATTTTCTGCAAATCCTCTACGGGCTCGCAGACCTCTTCGTCATCGGACAATACTGCGGCGTGGACAGCACCACGGCGGTATCAAACGGAGCGCAGTTGCTGGCACACGGGGCGGAGTATCTCCGCGGCTACGTATGGGACTGCATCTTCGCCGGTATCCACTTCACTTTCAGCGGTTTCTTCACCGCCTGCGGTCTCTCCGTCGCGTCATTCCTCCACAACAGCGTGTCGGCGTTCTGCGTGCGAATCCCACTCGCATGGCTCTCGTCCACAATATACCCTGACACGCTATACCCCATGGGTCTCAGTACCCTCGCCGGTTCAATGTTCTCATGCCTGATATGCGCAGGAGCATATCTGTGGATGAGGAAAAAGGCGTATTTCGATTAACGCCGGAAAGGAACAACCCGCACGACAAAAAGTTAAATACTCTTTGTGTATCCTGCACTGAGGATACACACAACGGCGTTTGTCTAAAAAAAACAACGGCAAACATATTATTTAAGTTAATAAAGCATAGTATAAGGTGGGTTTTCGGAATATTCTAATTAAATTTGCAGCTAAATTTACATACGCAAAAATTTATGAGAAGAAAAATCCTATCTGTCGTAATGACCGTTGCCGGAGTGATGATGCTCGCGTCATGCCTTGGCGATGACGACAGTTCTGCCAATGTGGTGTACTACGGCGACGCGGCGATAACATCGTTCTCGCTCGGAACACTCAACAGATATTACCTCTACAACAACGGAGACACGATAAAGAAGACAGAAGACGGCACCGACAGCACCACCACCGTGGACTGCAGCGGATATTCCATGGTTATAGACCAGCTCGGCTATGCCAAGGACAAGAACGGCAACCCCACAAAGATGCACCCGATATGCAATGCCGACTCGCTGCCGGCGGGAACAAGCCTCAAGAAGGTGGTGACATCCATCAGCAGCAAAAACTCCAGCGTCGTGACGCTGCTGCGCCTGAAATCCGAAAACACGGCGCCGGACACACTCGACTATTACAGTTCGTCGGACTCCATCGACTTCACGCAGCCGCGCGAGTACCGCGTGCTCTCCACCGACGGTACTTACTACCGCCGCTATCTCGTCACGCTCAACGTACACAAGGAGCAGCCGGACTCTTTCGTCTGGCACAAGCAGTCGATGGCGACAGCCGTGCAGGGCAAGAGCTACCTCGCGTCAAGGACCTACGCCACGGGCAACAACTGCATCTACGTGGCGGCGACAAACGGCACGACGACAGAATTCCTCAGCAAGGACATCAACGACGACAGCAAGGCATGGACACTTGCCGACGGACAGGCCTTCGGCGCAGAAGCCTACAAAAGCATAGCAGCACTCAACGGGTATCTCTACCTGTATGACAACGGCACGGTGTACCGCAGTCAGGATGCAGCCAACTGGGAGACAGTAGCCACCGGCATCAGCGGAATAAGGCAGATTGTCGGGGCGAGCGACACCAAGATTTACGCACTGGCAAACGAAGGAATAAAGTCCAGTACAGACGGCATGGAATGGAATGACGAGGCCATCGACGACGAGGCAGACAAAGAGAACCTGCCCGAGGAAAACATCAGCGTGTTCTGCGAGCAGCTGAAGACAAACAAGAGTGCTAACCGCATAATCATAATGGGAACAACCGTCGGTGAGGAAAGCGTAACGCGCGTATGGAGCAAGATAGAAGACCCCACAGAAGAGGCTGACCCATACAAATGGACCATATACAACGGGGAAGACCGCTACGCCCTGCCCTACATGGCCGGCATGACGGCAATTAAATACGACGGTGCCCTCTACGCCATCGGCGGAGCCGGAAACGATGCGACGAGCGTAAAGCCATACGCAAAGGTTTACCGCAGCGCAGACCACGGACTGACTTGGCAGACGGGAACACTCTTCACCCTGCCGGCCGGGATGACGTCCAACCAGACACCTGCCGCCGTGAACATGGTGGCAGACAAGGAGAACCACGTGTGGATAATAAGCACCGCCACCGGAGAGGCATGGAAGATGCGCATCAACCGCCTCGGATGGAAGACGGAGCAGAGAGCCTTCAACGAATAAAGCCGTCCGCCCGACGACAGAAGCAAGAAAAACGGAACAGCCGCTCCGCAAAGCACGTTCGCCCGTTGGCGACAGAATATATAAATAAGGTATAGTAGAGAAAAACATTCCGCATGCCACTCACAGCACGACATATCACCAAACAGTCGGGGTCGCCGTTACGCCACTGCCGGCAGAAGGCGGTGCGCACTGCGTGTCTCGCACTCATGCTCTCCGCCACGCTGCCGCTGTCGGCACAGGAAGACGACATGTACAAGATGGAGATAGGAGTAGGAGCGGGGATGGTGACATATCTTGGCGACTTCAACGAGAATCTCACCAGGAACATGCAACCTGCCGCCTCGATACTGCTGCGAAGGGTGTTCAACCCGTACATGGACATGAGACTCAACCTCATGTACGGCAAACTGAAAGGAAACAGCCAAAACGCCGGCACCTACTATCCCGACTACCAAAATGCAGAATATTCGTTCAGCAACACGCTCTTCGACGCGTCGCTGCTCTACGAATACAATTTCTGGCCCTACGGCACGGGGAAAGACTACCGGGGAGCAAAACGCCTCACGCCGTTCATCTTCCTCGGCATAGGAGGAACTTACGTGAAGACCGACCAGAAAGGCGTATTCACCGGGAACTTCCCCATCGGTCTCGGAGTGAAATACAAAGCAGGAAAAAGAGTGAACGTCGCACTGGAATGGGCGATGCACTTTTCCCTGAGCGACGAGCTGGACGGGGTGAAAGACCCGTACAAGATAAAGAGCAGCGGAATATTCAAGAACACCGACTGTTATTCCGCCCTGCAGCTGACTGTCACTTACAGCTTCATGCAGAAATGTAGAACATGCAACAGCGACAAATATGACTGACAATTCAAACGTAAAGTTGGACATGAACCGCATACCGCAGCATATCGCTGTGATAATGGACGGCAACGGAAGATGGGCCACGCAGCGCGGCAAGGAACGCAGCTACGGACATCAGGCCGGGGTCGATACCGTGAGGCGCATCACATCGGAGTGTACGCGCCTCGGGGTGAAATACCTCACGCTATACACCTTCTCCACCGAAAACTGGAACCGCCCCGCCGACGAGGTGGCAGCACTCATGGGCTTTGTGCTCACCGCCCTCGAAGACGAGCTGTTCATGAAGAACAACGTGCGCTTCAGAGTGATAGGCGACCTCAAGCGGTTGCCTGAAGCAGTGCAGCAGAAGCTGCAGGAAACGATAGAGAACACCGCCGCCAACGACACCATGACAATGACCATAGCGCTGAGCTACTCGGCGCGGTGGGAGATAACGGAGGCGGTGAAGAGCATTGCGGCAAGGGTGAAGAACGGGGAACTTGCGGTAGACGACATCTGCGAGGACACCGTGAGCCAAAGCATGACAACGGATTTCATGCCGGACCCCGACTTGCTGATACGCACCGGCGGCGAACTGAGGATTTCCAATTACCTGCTTTGGCAGATAGCATATTCCGAACTCTATTTCTGCGACACATACTGGCCGGACTTCATGGAGGCAGACCTGCACAAAGCCATCGCCAGCTACCAGAACAGACAAAGGCGCTACGGCAAGACCGAAGCACAAGTGGAGGAGGAAAGCAACTCTTAGAAATAATGCAGCCCCGGCATGATGACTTGAAGAGTCGGGCGGCATATACATATTACACATATATAGGATGAATAAAACTGTGAAGAAATCGCTTACGCTTGTGGCAGCCGCGTGCATGGCAGCCAACGCCGCAGCGCAGGAGAAAATCGTCAATCCAGATATAACATACGCCGGGTCGCCGCGCAACTGCGTCATCGGCGGCATCGCCGTGTCGGGAGTGGAAGGATACGAAGAGTATATGCTCGCCGGTATCTCGGGACTCACCGTGGGGCAGGAGGTTACCGTGCCCGGACAGGAAATAACGGATGCCGTGAAGAGATACTGGAGACACGGACTTTTCTCCAAGGTGACAGTGGCCGCCGATTCCATCGTGGGCGACAAAATCTACCTGCACTTCTACCTCGCCACACGCCCACGCGTGTCGGTAATCAACTACTCGGGAGTGAAGAAGTCGGAAAGGGAAGACCTCGAGAACAAACTCGGACTGCTCAAGGGCAGCCAGATAACGCCGAACATGATTGACAGGGCAAAGACACTGGCCGCCAACTATTTCAACGACAAGGGCTTCAACAACGCAGAGATAAACATCACGCAGATCGACGACTTGTCGAACAAAAACCACGTCATCCTCAACGTGGATGTGGACAAGAAGGAGAAAATCAAAGTGAAGCACATCTACCTCGAGGGCAACAAGCTGCTCAAGACAAGCAAGATAAAGGGCACGTTGTTCTCCAAGGGCGCACTCGGCAAGATAAGGGAGGCCGGCAAGCTCTCCAGCTTCCTCAAGTCCACCAAGTACACCCCCGAACGCTACAAGGAGGCAAAGCAGAAACTCATCGACAAATACTACGAACTCGGTTTCCGCGATGCCGAAATCCTTCACGACAGCGTGTGGAACAACGACAGCAAGCATGTGAACATATTGCTGAAAATCAACGAGGGCAAGAAATACTACATCCGCAACATCACGTGGGTGGGCAACACGGTGTTCACCACCGACTACCTCAGCCGCGTGCTCGGCATGGAGAAGGGCGACGTCTACAACCAGAAGCTCCTCAACAAGCGTCTCAGCGAAGACGAGGACGCAGTGGGAAACAACTACTGGAACGACGGCTACCTCTTCTATAGCCTCACGCCTACCGAAGTGAATATCGTGGGCGACTCCATCGACCTCGAGATGCGTATCTACGAAGGACAGCAGGCGCACATCAGCCGCGTGCGCATCAACGGCAACACTCGCCTCTATGAAAACGTGGTACGCCGCGAGCTGAGAACAAAGCCGGGCGACCTGTTCTCGAAGGAGGCACTGCAGCGTTCCGCACGCGAGCTTGCGTCGATGGGACATTTCGACCCGGAGCAGGTGAACCCCGACGTGCAGCCTAACTACGAGGACGGCACGGTGGACATCAACTGGAACCTCGTGCAGAAGTCCAACGACCAGGTGGAGTTCTCGCTCGGATGGGGACAGACGGGTATCATCGGGCGCATCGGACTGAAGCTCAACAATTTCTCTATGAGAAACCTGTTCAACAAGAACCGTGAGCACCGCGGCATCATGCCGGTGGGCGACGGCGAGACGTTCTCCATCGGAGCGCAGACCAACGCGTCATACTACCAGTCGTACAACGCCTCCTACTCCACCAGCTGGTTCGGCGGCAAACGGCCGATACAGTTCACCGTGGGTGCGTATTACTCAAAGCAGACCGACGTGAACAGCAACTACTACAACCAGGCGCTGCTCAACAATTACTACTACTACTCCAACTACGGCAGTTCGTACAACTACAACTACGAGAACTATATCGACCCGGACAAGTACGTGAAGCTCTTGGGAGTGTCCGTGGGATGGGGAAAGCGACTGCGCTGGCCCGACGACTATTTCCAGCTCTCGGCAGAACTCTCCTACCAGCGCTACATGCTGAGGAACTGGCAGTACTTCATCATTACCGACGGTAACTGCAACAACCTCAACCTGAGCATCTCGCTGTCGCGCACATCTACCGACAACCAGCTCTTTCCGCGCCGCGGTTCGGAGTTCCTCGCCTCAGTGACACTTACTCCGCCATGGTCGGCGTTCGACAAGAAAGACTATGCCAACCTCGCCACCAACAGCAAGTCGGCTACCTACAAGGAGGAGCAGCAGGAGAAATACCGCTGGGTGGAATACCACAAGTGGAAGTTCAAGGCCCGCACCTTCACCGCGCTGACCAACGGCCAGAAATGCCTCGTGCTCATGGCGCGCGCCGAAATGGGACTGCTCGGGTCTTACAACAAGAACAAGAAATCGCCGTTTGAGACATACTACGTGGGCGGCGACGGCATGAGCGGCTACTCGTCAGGATATGCGGAAGAGACGATCGGACTGAGAGGTTACGAGAACGGTACGGTGGGCTACAACAGCTACGCCTACGACCGCTTCACCGTGGAGCTTCGGTATCCGTTCCTGCTCGGCAACACCACCATCTACGGTCTCGGTTTCCTCGAGGCCGGTAACGCATGGAGCGACACGAAATATTTCAATCCGTTCGACATGAAGCGTTCTGCGGGTGTCGGCGTGCGCATCTACCTGCCTATGGTGGGTCTCATGGGTATCGACTGGGCATACGGCTTCGACAACGTGCTCAGCGGCAGCACCATAAAGAGAGGCGGTTCGCAGTTCCACTTCATACTGGGACAGGAGTTCTAAAGACAAAAAAATCATACCACGATGAAAAAACTATTGTTGATTGCAGTGATGCTGGTGTCAGCATTGGGGATGAGCGCACAGAAGTTCGCGCTCGTCGACATGGAGTACATCCTGAAAAACATTCCTGCCTATGAGCGCGCCAACGAGCAGCTTGCGCAGGTGGCAAAGAAATGGCAGGCCGAAGTGGACGCCCTCGGCACCGAGGTGCAGACACTCTACAAGAACTACCAGAACGAGTCTGTCTTCCTCTCGCAGGAGCAGAAGAAGACACGTCAAGAAGCCATACTTGCCAAGGAGAAAGAGGCAAGCGAACTGAAAAAGAAATATTTCGGACCGGAAGGCGAGCTTTACAAGAAGCGCACAAGCCTCATGTCCCCCATCCAGGAAGAGATATACAACGCCGTGAAAGACATAAGCGACCTGCGCGGCTATTCCCTCGTGCTCGACCGCGCCTCCGACACGGGCATCATCTTCGCATCGCCAAAGGTGGACATCAGCAATGAAGTGCTGAGCAAACTGGGATATTCGGCAAATTAATTTGTACGGGAAGAAAAAACATATTACATTTGCAGTTCAACAGGAATATTAACAACAAAACAAATAAACAAAGAAATGAAAAAACTGATTTTAATGCTGATGCTCTTCGCTCCCGTCGCAACATTCGCGCAGAAGTTCGGACACATCAACTCGCAGACCGTTATCGAGAGCCTTCCGGAATATGTAAAGGCACGCGCCGAGGTGGAAGGACAGGCCAAGGCTTACGACAACGACCTGCAGGCCATGCAGAAGGAAATACAGGCAAAGGCAGAGGCTTACGACAAGTCTTCCGCCACGATGAACGAGACAAAGCGCAAGGAGACAGAGGCCGAGCTTCAGGGTCTCTACCAGAAGTTCCAGCAGGCACAGCAGGACAACAGCCAGGCTCTGCAGAAACTCCAGCAGGAGAAGATGCAGCCCATCATCACGAAGCTGCAGAACGCCATCAAGAGCGTAGGCAAGGCCGGCGGCTACGTGTATATCATGGACGTGACGAGCGGCGTGCCCTATATCAGCGAGACGCTCAGCACCGACGTGACAAACGCCGTGAAGGCTGAAATGAACAAGCTGAAATAGGATTGCCGGTCTCCTGCAAAAGGAAATACGCAACCCCACCGGCCGCTCCGGCTGCCGGGTAATCCATAACAAGTATGGAGTGTGTCAAAAGTAGAGGATTCATCTTGATTGCTCCCTGCTTTTGACACATTTCATATATACCGGTATCATATACCTTATAATATATACAGCATTATATCTACATGACAAGACAACGAATGAAAAGGATTATATTGATGATGGCGGTCGTGCTCTCGGCACTTGCCGCCTCGGCGCAGGATTTCAAGTTCGCCTATCTGAGCTACGAGACGGCAATGAAGTCAATGCCGGAATATGCACAGGCCGCCGACAACGTGGAGAAGCTCCGCACGCAGTACGACAACGAAATAAAGCGCGCGGAAAAGGAGTTCAACGCCAAGTACGAGGACTTTCTCGAAAACCAGCGCACCATGGCTTCAGCCATCCTCGACAAGAGGCAGTCGGAACTTCAGGAACTCCTGCAGAAGAACCTCAAGTTCAGGGAAGAGGCGAAACGCCTTCTGCAGCAGGCGGAGAACGACGCATATACGCCGCTCAAGACAAAGCTCAACGAGGCGATACGCCGTATCGGCGCAGAGCGCGGCTATGCCTTTGTGCTAAACACAGACGGCGATGCCTGCCCGTACGTGGACAGCACGAAGGGTGACGACATCAGCATGATAGTGGCTGACGCGCTGAAATAGAACGCGCCAAAAACAGAAAAGGAGGCTACCCCATGACAATATCCGCAAAGACAGGACCGATAGGAGTGTTTGACTCCGGCTACGGCGGACTGACCATTCTGCGCCAGATGCGCCAGATGCTGCCCCAGTACGACTACCTTTACCTTGGCGACAACGCCCGCGCCCCCTACGGCCCGCGGTCGTTCGACATCGTTTACCAGTTCACGCTCGAGGCCGTGGAGAAACTCTTCTCCATGGGCTGCCAGCTCGTGATACTCGCCTGCAACACGGCATCGGCCAAAGCTCTGCGCACAATACAGCAGAAAGACCTGCCGCGCATCGACCCGGAACGGCGCGTGCTCGGCGTGATACGCCCCACGGCGGAATGTATCGGCACGATAACGCAGACGCGCCATGTGGGCATCTTCGCCACCGTGGGCACGATAAAGAGCGAGAGCTACGTGATGGAGATAAACAAGATTTATCCCGACATACACGTCACGGGCGAGCCATGCCCCATGTGGGTACCGCTGATAGAGAACAACGAGTACGACAGTCCCGGCGCCGACTATTTCGTGGAGAAACGCATAGGAAACCTCATGCGCCGCGACCCGGAAATAGACTCCATAATCCTTGGATGCACACACTATCCGCTGCTGCTCGACAAGATTCTGAAATATGTGCCGCGCGGCGTGAGGATAATACCGCAGGGCGAGTATGTGGCCAACAGTCTGAAGAACTACCTGCAGCGGCATCCGGAAATGGACGCACGGTGTTCCAAAGGCGGACAGTGCCATTATCTCACGACAGAGAGCACGGACAAATTCCAGGAGTCGGCACAAATGTTCCTCCACGAGAATGTGGACGTGGAAAAGGTCACGTTTGAATAATCCCGGACTGACACACGCTGCATTGGATCGGTATCTTCCACACATACAACAGAATACTCAATTTGCAAACTCAACCTGACAACTTGACAAGCGATTGGCATGACAATGCGTTTTGCAAAATCTTTTTATCAAAAAGTCGTATTTTTTTATCAGTAAATTGGGGTGCAGGGCATTATTCGTTAATATCTTTGCACCGTGAACCAGAAAGACATGCCTCTCCCGTACATCCGGGGCGGCGTCAGATAAGAGATATTGTTAGTTAGTATTAATTGAGCAGAAGATTCAGCATGCGTGGCTTGGGGCAAGTCGCGCATGTTTTCGTTTTCCTCCGGGCATAGCGCCATGCAACAACCGCCGTCATTAGCCCCACACTGTTTTCGCAGACATCACACATGAATTATGGAACAAAGGCTACACCCACTTAACTCGGCAGCAACGCCGCCGCGCAAATTCACCTATCCCTTCAACTACACGCCCCATCCGCTTTGCGAGGAAGCGGCAAGGGAACTGCAGGCTTATCTTGCAACGGAATGGAGGGAGGAGATAGACGGCGGAAAGATGTTCGGCGTGCTGGTGGTGGAAAACGGCGAAGGCAGGCTCGGTTTTCTCGCCGCCTATTCGGGACTTCTCGCCGGAAGCAACGACTGGCAGTATTTCGTGCCGCCGGTGTTCGACAGCCAACAGCCGGACGGATATTTCAAGACCAACGAAAGGGAAATAACCATTCTGAACCAAAGGATATCCAGCTTGGAGAATGACCCTGAACTCGCGTCGCTGCGCAATGAGTTCTTCTGCGCCCGACAACGGGCGAAAGAGGAACTGGCCTCCTACAAGGAGTTCATGCGCCGGGAAAAGAACCGTCGGGATGCCAAGAGGAGGTCGGGAGCAACTCTCGGCGATGCGCAGAAAGCTGCCATGGAGCGCGAGAGCCAGTTTCAGAAAGCCGAACTAAAACGGATAAGGACACGCCTCGACGACGCTTTGTCTGCGCTGAAAGACAAGCTGGATGCCAAAGAGGAAGAGATAAAAGACCTGAAAAAACGCCGTAAGGAAATGTCGGACAGTCTGCAGAACTGGCTATTCTCGCAGTACAAAATACGCAACGCAAAAGGCGATGAACTCAACCTGCAAGACATTTTCCGTGCCACGGCGCGCGGCGTGCCACCCTCGGGAGCCGGAGACTGCTGCGCCCCGAAACTCCTGCAATATGCCTACCTCAACGGCCTGCGCCCGGTGTGCATGGCGGAATTCTGGTGGGGAAAGTCGCCACGGCAGGAGATACGCCACCACCTGCACTACTATCCGGCATGCAGGAGCAAATGCGCGCCGATACTCGGTTTTATGCTCCGGGGACTTGACGTTGATCCCAATCCGCACGACAGTGCAATGGAAACAAACCGGCTGCGCACCGTTTACGCCGACGACGACATCATCGTGGTGAGCAAACCCTCCGGCATGCTTTCCGTGAAAGGACTTGTGGACCGTGAGTCCGTAGCCGATGTACTGCGGCAGGAATACGGCGAAGGTTTCTATGAACCAGCCCACCGCCTTGACATGGACACCAGCGGCATACTCGTCGTGGCGCGGTCCGAAGCGGCCCTGCGCAACCTGCGCGAGCAGTTTGCCGGCAGAAAGGTGCAGAAACGCTATGCCGCAGTGCTTGAAACAGTGCCGCAGTGCGACGTCCACGGTTTTATCCGCCTGCCCCTCGCCCCGGACCTTACAGACAGTCCGCGGCAAAAGGTAGACTATGAGAACGGCAAGCCGTCGGTAACGGAATACAATATCGAAAGAACGGAAGGCGGACGCGCCTACGTAACGCTGCGGCCATACACAGGCAGGACACATCAGCTGCGCGTACACTGCGCCCATAACGACGGACTGTCTGCACCCATCGTGGGCGACAACCTCTACGGGCATCCCTCCGGCGAACGGTTGATGCTCCATGCCGAGTATATCTCATTCTGCCACCCCGTCACAAGCAAGCGCATGACCTTCACCGATAAAAAAATATAGGTGGGATATAAATCACCACCTACAGATACAGATTCCGCCGCCAACAGAAGCCCTTGTCAGAACACGGGAAGGGAGAGCAGCTGGTAAACCAGCGTGAGAGCCATGCGCCGGTGCCCCTCGTTGTTGGGATGCAGACGGTCGTTGTCCTTGTCGTTGAAAAATTGCGCCTGCTCGTCCATCAGCGGATAAAGCCCCGAGAGGGCATTGAGGTCGATGACAGGCACGCTCCAGATGTTCCCGGCCTCCTTCACCGCCTCCACGTAGCTGCTGACATATTCGCCGCACTTGTTGCGGTACTCCTCGCGCGGCTGCCAGTTGGTGTCGCTGCGGTAGAACTGCGCGCGGTGGATGGGCGTGAGCAGCACTACCTGCTTCGTGGGAAACATACGCTTCACCTTGTCAAGCGCAATGTTTATGCGCCCGCGGTAGGTGGAGTCCGTCATGCACATGTATTTGCGCCTGCGGTCCACGAGGTGCTTTTGCTCGTGGATACCTGCCATCACCTTCTCCTCCTTTTCGGTGAACCACTCCCCCACCGGCACTCCGGCATTGAAGTCGTTGGTGCCGATGAAGATTACTATAGCGTCGAAGTCATCGCCGTGTTCCGCCTTGAGCTTCTCCGCCTGCCGGGGAATATCGTTCCACTGCCTGCCGCTCACGCCGTAGACGTAAGGCGTGATGCCGAGCCACTGCTGGAGCAGAGCCCAGTATTTGTTGTCCGCCGCCTTGTTCTTGGGGTCGGTAATGGAGTCGCCGAAATACGCCACCCGTTTTCCCTGCCACGGGTGGATGAGCGCCATCGTCCTGAAAGCCTGTCCGTCCACATCGGGAACGGCGTTCTGCGCCGCTGCCGCCGCGGGGAACGCGAGCAGCATGGCGGCTGCGAGAAGAGAATTGAGCCTTTTCATTTCACACCATATATATGTATATTACATCTCCGTGAGATGCATGTCGCCCTTTTCAGCCAGTGCGATGTGCATGGCGAACGCCTTGCCGAGGTTGTGGCGTGTCTGTCCCATCTTGGCACTTTCGAGATACGCCCGCAGGATAGGCTTGTAGTCGGGGTGTGCGCAGTTTTCTATAATGAGATGCGCACGCTCTATCGGGCTTTTCCCCCTAAGGTCTGCCACACCCTGCTCGGTAACGATAACGTTCACGTCGTGCTCCGAGTGGTCCTGATGGCTCACCATGGGCACGATGCTGCTTATGAGACCGCCCTTGGCAGTGGAGGGACAGGTGAAGATACTTATGTAGGCGTTGCGTTCAAAGTCGCCGCTGCCTCCGATGCCGTTCATCATCTTCGTTCCGCTGATGTGCGTGGAGTTGGCGTTGCCGTAGATATCCACTTCGATGGCGGTGTTTATGGCGATGACGCCGAGCCGGCGGATTACCTCCGGCGAGTTTGAAATCTCGCTTTGGCGCAGCGTGATGTGGTCCTTGAAATAGTTCATGTTGTCGTACACCTGCTTGAGGCAGTCGTTCGACACGGTGAGCGAACACGCCGACGCGTCTTTCACGCGTCCGCTGAGCATCATCTCCACCACGCTGTCCTGCATCACCTCGGTGTAGACATTGAAATCGGGCACGCTCTTGTCCTTGCCGAGAGCACCGAGAATGGCGTTGGCCGTGCTGCCCACACCGCTCTGCAGGGGCAGGAAGGTGGAAGGTATCACCCCGCGCTTCATGTCGGCCACGAGGAATTCCGCCACATTGTGTCCGATGCGGTCTGTCACGGGGTCGCTGTCCTTGAAGGCGCGCGCCTCGTCGGGCAGGTCACACTCCACCACTCCCACAATCTTCTTCGCGTCAATCTCCACGTAAGGCTTGCCGATACGGTCGCCCACGTTCACTATGGGTATGGGCTGGCGCTGCGGCGGGTCGAGCGGCTCGTACACGTCGTGCATGAACTTGGCATCCTTGCTGTGGAAGGCGTTAAGCTCGAGAATGACGTGCTTCGCCATGCGCGCCACGGTGGGGCTTATGCCTCCGGCGGCGGTGAGATACGCCTTGCAGGTGTCGCCGTCCTCCTCGATGTCGCACACCTCGAGAATCGCCCAGTCCACGTCGCCGTAGAAGCCGTAGCGCAGCTCCTGCGCCATGTGGCTCAGATGGATGTCGTTGTAGGCAATCTCCCCCAGGTTCACGCTCTTGCGGAAAGACGGGTTGGTGGTATATGGCGCGCGGTATTTGATGGCATGAGCTTCGGCGAGCACGCCGTCGGTGCTCTGTCCGGTAGAGGCTCCAGTGAAGATACTCACCTGGAACTCCCTTCCTGCGGCATGTTCAGCCTCAGCGATTTTCGCCAGTTCCCTTGTCACGGCCTTCGCCGTGCCGGCGGGCGTGAAGCCGCTAAGCCCCAGACTGTCGCCGTTCTTTATCATAGCGGCCGCTTGCGCCGCTGTAATGCGTGTATAACTCATAATCTGTTTGTTTTTATTGTCTGCAATGCAAATTTACGCAAAAATGTTTACGCGGCAAAGGTTTTGCCGTTTGTTTTGCCTCAGTCCGGCAAGGCATACCTGTTCACCATCAGAGCCACTGTCTTCAGCCGCGCGTAGTCGAACGACATATAGACGAGTCCGCCGTATGGGTTTCCCGCGCCCCACGAGTTCTTGCAGATGAAGTATTTCCTGCCGCTGCTGTCGCGCGCCAGTCCTATCATTGCCATGCAGTGGTCGTCGGTGGTGCGGAATGTCTCAAACTCGCGCTGCCTCTGCCCCTGCGTAGCCCCGCGCTTGTCTTTTTCCACGTCCGCCACGCCTTCTCGGAACGAGAAGCCCTTTTCGCTGGTGTCGCCCTCCCAGCATACGGGGTGCCCGTTTCTTATCGAATTTTCCGCCAGTGCCATCAGCCTGTCGATGCCCACGTTCACGAAGGTGTAGTCGCCGTAGTTGTCGGGCACGTCGAGAGCCGCCCTTTTCCCGGCAGGCAGGTGGCTGAAACTGGTGAACGCCTCGTACTCGTCGGGCATGCACACGCTGTGGGCGAATTCAAGCGGCGTGTATTCCATGCTGTACATGTAGATGTGCCACGGCACGGGGCGCATGCACTGGTCGAGCACGTCCGCGGCAGCCTTCCTTGCCGCCGCCAAGCCTCTGCCGCCGTTCGCCGCGGCGCGCACGGCGCGCTGCGCCTTTCTCGCCGCCACCGCAACGTTGGCCCCGGAGCGGTAGCTGTCGTAGGGCATCAGTCCGTAGGTCTGTATGAGTCTCACCAGCTGCGGCATCATGCCGCGCGTCTTCACGCTTTCCTTTCCCTGCGACAGATAGCACCCGTCCACCTGCTCCATTATCATCGCCCTCGCCACGTAGTCGGCGGAGAGGTTCACGGAGTCGCCCCTCGCGATATGTTCCGTCTCGATGGTGGCGAGCATGGCGTATGCCCAGCAGAGCGACCCGGCACCCTGGTTCTTCACCGGCGTCATGCCGAGCCTCACCTCGTCGGTGAAGGCACGAGGCTTCGGGGACTTGCCCCCAGTGCATCCCGCCATCAGTGCCGCCGCCAGAAGGGCGACTGCCGCTATTGTCAAGTTTCTCATATATTGTGTTTTAGGCGTATATTGTGTTTCCGGCAAATATTGTGCTTCAGGCAAATCCCGACAAAACGAGCCTTGCTGGAACACGCGTTATTCTTCCACGAGTTTCCCTTCCGCGTTGAGAGCGTTCCACATGGAGTAGCGCGCCTCGGGAGCAATCCTTTCCATTTCGGCAAACAGGCGCGCCACGTCAGACCGGTGGGAGTCGGTTTCATACGGGCACAGCTTTTTCTGCTTCACGTATCCGTTGGCCTCGGCGTATCGCCGTATGTCCGCCTCCTCCTCCATGCAGAGCGGACGGATTATGGTGACGGGCATCTTCTTCATCCTGAGCCTTGCCGGCATGGTGGAGAAATGCCCCTGGAACATCTGGTTCATGAGGGCCGTGTGGATGATGTCGTCCTGATGGTGCCCCAGCGCAATCTTGTTGCAGCCGAGCCGCTGCGCGGCGAGGAATATCTGCTTGCGCCTGTTCCACGAGCAGAGGAAGCAGGGCGACTTGCGCGTGTCGGTGGTCATGTCGAACGTCGTGGTCACCTTGTGGAACTCCACGCCCCACCGTCGGCAGAACTCCTCGAGATATTGCGTGTCGCTCTCGTATTTGATGTTGTCCATGCGTATGTGTATGGCATGCACCTTTATCGCCGGCCGGCTTATCCTCATCTGCCTGCCAAGGGTTTCCACGAGGAAGAGGGAGTCCTTACCCCCGGAGAGACCTATGAGTATGCTGTCGCCGTCTTCAATCAGGCGGT
Source organism: Oscillibacter sp. MSJ-31 (assembly GCA_963629785.1). Lineage (GTDB taxonomy): Bacteria > Bacteroidota > Bacteroidia > Bacteroidales > Bacteroidaceae > Prevotella. The sequence goes on from CAVGJZ010000044.1 coordinate 21,597, forward strand.
ATTCCCTCACGGCCTTGCGGAAGCGCCGCTGCAGTCTCGCGGCAAGTTTCTGTTCTTCTGTCTGTATCGGCATTTTGCGTTTTGTCTTTTTTATGGATTCAGCGTGTTTCCGTCTTGGTTACTTTATAAAGACGAGATACACCGCCCCCACTATCATGAGGAAAGCCAGGTAGTGGTTCCAGTGCAGGCTCTCGCCGTTGAACATCACGGTGGCTATCACCGTGAACACGGCGAGGCTGACACACTCCTGTATCACCTTGAGCTGCACGAGGGTGAACGGTCCGCCGTTGCCGCTGAAGCCCATCCTGTTGGCAGGCACCTGACAGCAGTATTCAAAAAACGCTATCGCCCACGAGAAGGCTATCACGCCGATGAGCGGCCAGTTGGAGCTTGTGCACGTCTGCTGCAGCTTGAGATGCCCGTACCAGGCGAGTGTCATAAAAATGTTGCTCGCCACAAGGAGCAGTATTGTATATAGTCCTGTCATTTTCCTGTTTAAGTATTGAAATCCAAATATTGAACCAAGCATTTACAGTTCGCCGTCTTTCAGTTTCCTCGCCACTTCCCTGCAGGCGTCCTCTATCAGGTCGAGGGCGAGCTCGAAATCCGCCTCTCCGCCGTAGTACGGGTCGGGCACGGTGGCATACTGCGGATGCTCCGTGAGACATTCGGCGAGACAGCGCAGCTTGCCTTTGTCCACGGCGTTGCGCGCCAGCCGCTCCAGGTCTGCCATATTCTCCCTGTCCATGCCGAAGATTATGTCGAAGCGGTCGAAGTCGCGCCTTTCCACCTGCCGGGCACGGCTGTCGAGGATGTACCCCCGTTTCCGTGCGCAAGCCCTCATGCGGCTGTCGGGCAGCTGTCCCGTGTGCCACCCGCCTATTCCCGCGGAGTCGATTTCCACCGTGCCGGCAAGTTCCGGGTCGCCGCCCACGATGGCTTTCATCACGCCTTCCGCCGCCGGCGAACGGCAGATATTTCCCAGACACACAAAGAGGATGTATTTCTTGTTCCCGTCTTTCTCCTTTAAAATGTTCATTTCACTGTTCTTTTTATGTTTTTTCCGGGGTGAAGCCAACCCCTATGCAAAGGTAACGCAAATTAGGCGGAGAAAACAGGGTTTTGCCTATTTTGTTGAAGGTTTGATGGACTATTTTTTTACGACAATAGAGACAATGTAGACAATAGAGACAATGTGGGCAACAGATGCAATAGAGACAATGTGGACAATAGACTTTGCATAATAGGCATAGGCGTTTAGAGCACACTTGCAAAATGTTTTACAAATAAGACATTTGGAACACTTTGTTTTTTGTCTGATT
>CAVGJZ010000045.1:0-22775 GCA_963629785.1 Oscillibacter sp. MSJ-31
TTAAAATCAGCCCCCAAAACAAAGTGTTCCAAATGTCTTATTTGTAAAACATTTTACAAGTGTGCCCTAAACGCCTATATCTATCGCGAAATTCTCCCGCACCCATTAAAAACGAGAAAAGCGGCTGCCGCCCACAGAGGACCGACAGCCGCCGTTATTAATGACGATAATATTATCCGCTTAAAGAACGGATTCCGCGGAATCCGCTTATAGAGACACCTTGATGCTCTGCTTGCCAGCCTTCACCACGTAAGTGCCCTTGGCGGGAGCCGGAACATTGACAGTAGTCTGTCCTCCCTTGGCAGAGAAGACCAGCGACCCGTTTACGCTGTAGACATCAACGTCTGCGCCGGACGGGTTGTTCACCACGAGGTTGTCGCCCTTCATAGAGACCGTGGCATACTTGCCGGCAACGATAGCGCCGTCTATGCCTGTGTGGGCATTGGCGGTAACGAACGACATGTCGCTCCACTTGCTCTCGGCGAACGTTGCATTGGTAAAGTATTGTGCGGCAGAACCAAGTCTTACCGACTGTATGCGGTGGTAGATGTCCTTGCCGTTCACATCCGCTGTAAACGGAACTTCGAGAGAGAGGTCGGTGTGCTCCTCCTTGCCGTCCACGGCGTTGCCGTTGTCATCAACGTCGTAGCCTGCCACGCGGTACTTGTAGCAGAACGGGGCGTAATACTCCTCACCTGCCTTGTAGTCCTGCGAGAGCGTGAACTTGTTGACGTAGAGATTAGCGGGAGCGTATGTGGCGAAGATGCCAAAGATGGAGTTCGACGTACCCTTGGTGAAGGTGTAGGTGTCGTCCTTCCACTCCTGGTCGTTGAGGTCGCCGATGAAATGCACCTCGCTCTGGACATAGTCGTCGAGAGCCTCGTCGTAGTTGAACAGTGCCAGTGCGCTGTGGGCATAGACCTTGTTGCCTTCAGCATCCGTGTACTCAGTGGCACATTCAGCCTTCTGACGCACGGAAACGGTGAACTTGCCGTTGTTCTTGGAGAGGTCTGTAGCCGCACACTGCAGCGACGCGTTGTTGCCGTTGTGGTAGGACTGGTAACCGTCGAGCACCAAGGCATCGGTGTATAACGCCCAGCAGTATGCCGCCCATCCGGGGATAGCGTCGAGGGCGCAATAGTTTGAGCAGAGAGCTCTCGGGTCGGTGTTCGTCGTGGAGTATCTCGGAGCCGTGTACCACTCCGTCTGGTCAGAGTCGTCCTCTTTCCAAATAAAGCCGTCGTTGTATTGCATCCCCTCGAAATTGGCGTTGATAACATCGACAGACTTGTCCTCAGTAACCTTGTTCAGACAGTAGCCCATATAGTTGTAACGCTCCGCACCGGGAACGGCAGTCCAGCGGGCGGTGTACTTGTTGTCCGCAGGCTCGTCGGCCTTGAGGTCTGACGGTGCCACGACACCGAGGATTTTCTGTTCCTCGTTGGACTCCATAGACACGTAATCGCCTTTCACCGCGCGCACCTTATAATAATATACCTGTCCGTTCACGGCTCCGGTCACGTTCATGAAGTTATCCGTCACCTCCTCGTCCTGGTAGAGGTACTCGCCCATGGTCTCATAAGAGTAATATCCATCGTTAGTGACATTCTTCGTGTAGATGTCAACAAGATACTTGTCGGCATTCTCCACCTTGTCCCACTCCAGACGGAAGCTGTCGCCGTTGTAGTATTTCATCTTCAGTCCCGTCGGGGCATCCACGTTGGGATTGAGCGCAAACACCTTCACGTTGTCCACGTAGATTGAATTGCCCTCGGGGTCGGAAATCTTCGTTTCCTTGATACGCTGGGCGTAGAGATTGAACAGCGTGGTCTTGCCGGCTCCGCGGAAAAGCATCGTGTAGGTTTTCTTTTCGCTCGTCACCTCCGGGAGCTGCGTGCTTCCGAGCACGTTCCATGTAGCGGTCATGCCGTTCGTCTCGGCGGCTTCGAGGGCCACGTATTCGTTTGACTTCGAGGCGTCGTCGGTATATGCGTCGAACTGGATAATCACGTCGCCCTGGTATTTGGAGCAGTCGATGAGACAGGTGTTCACGTGCGCCTGAGCCTCGTCCACGTTCTCGTCGTCGTCATACAGATACATGTAGAGCGCACCGCCGGCAGGATAGCAGTTGGACTCTCCCCAACGGCCCTGGGTGTTGTCGTAGCTGTGCGTATATGCGGGATTGAAGCTGTACCACGGAATCTCTGCCTCGCTGCCGTCGTAGTCGTCTACAATGGTGTATTTGTCGTAAAGGTCCGTTTTCAGGTCGGGGTTGCCCACGCTGCCCGTAGCAAGCAGCGAGAAGTCCTCGCTGAAGATTTCCTCGAACTTGCCGTATTTAGAGTAGTCGGCGGGAATGCCGGCCTTCTTCACCGACAGGAGCTGCAGGCGGCTGCCCGCAGTCTTTCCCTGCGCCGGCGTGTTCTTCGCCATCGCCGTCGCAAAATGATTCTTGACCTGAAGCATGGAGGCTTTTTCCCTCGCCGCGAACTGCGCGCTCGCCGGGGTGAACAGAAGGGCACACGCTCCGGCAACCAACATTTTTTGAGTAAAGTGTTTCATCCTTGTTTCTTTTTGGGGGAAACCCGTGACCAGTGAACCTACCGTAATGCGCACCTTGGTGGAAAAGCGGAAGCGACAAACAATCCGCGGAATTCCTCATGTTGGTAAGAGCAAAGGAACGAGACGTTTCCTTTTTTTAATTAAATTCCGTGCAAATATACAAATTATATCCTAAGTTGTCATATATTATCTTAAAAAAATGTATCTTTGCAAAAATTATATATTAAAAACAAGCAAAATGTCTGCCGCCAACAATATTTCTTTAACACTTGGATGCCTTTTCACTATAGCGGCATCCGTTTCGGCACAGCAAACCACAGTGCCACGGAAAATGACCAACATTCACGCCGCCGCCCCTTTGGCCTCGCCGGCAAGAAGAACCCCCGCCCCGGTTGCCGCCAAGCCGGCCGCCAAGTCGCCGGCAGGCTACGTCTACGACATCAGGGACGGGGAGGCCGACATCTACGGCCAGCTGCGCTACCAGAAGAACGTGAACGGAACGGGACTCATACACATGACATCGCTGCAGCCAGCCACGTTCTCGTGGATACGCGACTACGGCTTCATCTCCGGCACAACGCCGATACTCACCGCCGGAACATACGTGGGCGACGACTATTACGCATTTGAAACCACATACTACTCCAACACGCTTATGCCAAAGGCAATCAGCGTGGTGGACGTGAAGACGGGAGAGTACAAGGCGAAGCGCGAGATCGAAAACGACCTGCAGACCACGCCCCTTATCCTCGACGAAATGACCTACGACCCGAAGACAGACCGCATCTTCGGCATGCACTATGACACGGACGACAACCACACCGACATCTACGAGATAGACCGCACGACACTGGAGATGACAAAGGTGGCGCGCGTGGGGAAAGCCATCTACACACTGTCGGCGGACAACGCCTGCCTCTACGGCATATACCCGTACGGCACAAGTTCCAAGCTCTGCCGCATCGCGATAAGCAGCATCGACAGCGGAAAGCAGACCTGCGACATGGAGGACGTGTCGGCGACGGAGACCACCGGCATCAGCGTGGGCAACTACTCGCAGTCGATGGAGTTCGACAAGACCACGCACCGCCTCTGGTGGGTGGCACAGACAAGCAGCGGCGCGTCGTATTTCGTGGAACTCGACGCCGCGAGCGGCAAGACACTGGGCAAGACACCGCTGACAAACGATCTGCAGCTCCTCGCCATGGGAATACCCTACCAGTACGCAGCCGACGCGGCACCTTCCTACCCGCGCAATTTCAGCGTGACGGCCGGCGCCGCCGGTGCGCTCTCAGCCCAACTACAGTGGACGACACCCGAGAAGAACTACCGCAACGGCGCACTCGACGCACTCTCCGGCATAAGGATATACCGAAACGGGACGCTGGTGCAGACCTTGACCGAAACGCAGCAGGGCAAGCAGATGTCATGGACCGACACACCGTCGACCGACGGCCTGTATATATATAAGGTAGAGCCATACAATGCGTCGGGCAACGGCATTTACAAGGAATTCAAGACTTACGTGGGTGAGGACGTTCCCGGCGAACCGCAGAACGTGACACTCTCCGCCGTGGGCCCCAACGCAACAATTTCGTGGGATGCCCCGGAGACAGGAGCCAACGGCGGATACTTTGACCCGTCCACGCTGAGATACAACGTGGTGCGCCAGCCGGACAACATCACCGTAGTGGTTGGCACGACATCAACCACCGTCACCGACGCTGTGGCGAGCCAGAAGGGATACAGCTACGAAGTGACGGCGGTAAATGGCAAGGGCACGGGTGCCTCGGCCACGTCAAACACGATGAGCTTCGGCCCAGTGAACGAAGTGCCGTTCACGTCACCGCTCACCACACAGGAGGACTTTGACCGCTGGGTGACGGAAGACGCCAACGGCGACGGCAACACATGGACTTTCTACACGCCGACGCAGACCACGACCTACGACAGGTCGGACGTGAAGGCCGACGACTGGCTCTATTCCCCGGCACTGACATTCGACAAGGAAAAGACATACCAGCTGAGATATACCTACTCCACCGCCAACTGGCTGTCGCCCGAAGACTTCACCCCGGTGATGGAATCGATGGACGTTTACCTCTGCAGCGAACCCATATCATCTAAGCAGAGGCAGTTCCTTTATGACCCGTACGAATTCCATACGGCATCCAACACCTACCTCTACGGCAAGACACAGTTCCACCCAGGCGTTTCAGGCTCGGCCCGCATCGGCTTCCACGCCTACAGCGAGGCGAACCGCGGGCAGATCTATCTGAAGGACGTGTCGGTAAGGGAATACAGCGCAAAGGACCTCAGCGTGAGCGGCATGACGGGTTCGGCACTGGTAAACAGCAACGTGAGCCAGACATTCACGGTGACGGTGCGGAACGAAGGGTCGGCAGCGGTGAGCGACTACAAAGTGGTGCTGTTCGACGCCGACACAAAGGAACAGATCGGCGAGGCGAAGGGCATCGCCGTGGCCAAGGATGCCGCGGCAGAAGTGCCCGTGACATGGATTCCCGGGGCGGAAGGAAAGATAAGGGTAAGCGCGAAGGTGGAACTCGACGGCGACACCTACCCTGCCGACAACACGCTCTCCGCGCCGCTTGAGGTGGAGATTGCCCCGGCGGAAGCCGACAAGTGGATTTCGCTCAACACGGACAACAGCTACGGATGGGCGTTCCCCTTCTGGATGCTCGACCCGTATGCCAAGAACGAGTTCATATTCCTGGAAAAGGAACTGCAGAAGAAGAACATCGACATTGTAGGCATCCGCCTGCTCTACGACGGATACCAGCAGGAGGAGTATTCATTCCCGGCAAGGATAAGCGTGAAGCCTACCACGCGCAACAGCGTCCTCGACGGCACGCAGTCGGCTGCCGAGTTCGAGAGCGGAGAGTTCACCGAGGTGTTCAGCGGCGACGTGACGATTGCCGGCAAGCAGCCTTCCACGGAACTCGTGATAAACTTCAGCAAGCCGTACCGCTACGACGGCGGCAACCTCACCATGTCGTTCGAGACAATGGCAGGCAACAACCAGATGTCGACGAGCGGACACCCCACATGGCATTTCTACGACTACGAGGAGTTTGGCGGAGAACCCCGCACGGTGTATTTCCGCGGTTCGTCGAGCAGCGTGGCGGCAGGCAGCGTGTACGGCTCTCGCCAGATGCCCTACATGAGCATTTCCTACACCGAGGGCGACAAGACGGGCATCATGCCAGTAAACGCAGACGCGCCGGCAGTGGAAATCGACGGAAACAGCATCACCTTCTCGAAGATTTGCGACGAGGCGGAACTCTTCGACATGACGGGCAAGAAGCAGTACAACGGCAGAAATGTGCATAACGTAGACATTTCCGGCCTGTCCAAAGGTGTGTATGTGCTCAAGGCAAAGTCGGGCAACGGAAACACCACTGTCAAGATAACGAAGAACAAGTGATATTGACCCCTGCACGGGATGCCCCGGACGGGCATTCCATGCAGAAACAATATGCACACAAGCGTATTAAAAAAGCAAGCAAAAAGTTTGTTAAATTAAATATTATTGATACATTTGCGCAAAATTAAATTATCATGAGAAATTTATCAATCTGTCTGACGGCTTTCCTTGCAGCCTCTTCGCTCGCGGCGAAGGCGGACAATGCCGAGTCACTCGTGTTCTACGGCGCCGGCGGCAACAAGGACAATGTCGTGGAACTGGCAAAGATTGGCAAACTGACGTTCGGGAATGACGGTTTCAGCGTGGTCCAGACCGACGGCACCGCCACTTCTCTGGGATATGCCAACGTCATGTCAATCAAGTTCAAGAACCTCACCACTGGAATAGAAGCCCTGAAGCAGGACACCGCCGAGGGCATTGCCCTGCATTACGACGGACAGTCGCTGTGGGCTGAAGGCGACGGAGCTGTCGGCTCGACGGCTGCGGTGTACTCCGTGAACGGCCAGCGGATGGCCGGGGCGAAATACGACGGGTCGCGCATCAGCGTGGAAAGCCTGCCCAAGGGTGTATATATGTTCAAGGTGGGCGGAAAGTCAATCAAGTTCGCCAAGTAACAAGTTCGCCAAACAGCAAGTTCGCCAAGCAACAGGCAAGGCACAGCAACTTATCCAGTATCACAACTTGTCCGGCATTACAACCTTATCCTACATTGCAACTTGTCCGGCATTACACTGGGGACAATCAATATTTATTACAGAATCCATAAAGAAGAAAGATAAATGAGAAAGATTTACGCAACCGCAGCGTTCGCTGCAATGGCACTCGCAGCAAGCGCACAGACCAACCCTAACCGCGTTCTCGTAAGGGAGACTTCAGGCAACGTGCAGGGATTCCTTGCCGAGCGCATCGACAGCATATATTTCGCCAAGGTGGAGGGCCGCATCGCAGCCGACGTGACATACAACAGCTTTTCAAATTCCGACGAAGGGGCGACAATCGACCTGGCGGTGAAAAAGACCGAGGGATGCTACTCCTTCCGTATATGCTGCCTGTCGTCGAACCTGGCGGGACAGCTAACCACCGACGCGCAGAAGGCATCCTACGTGGAACGCTACGGCACGGAAAAGCTCTACGACGATTTCTCGGGCGGAGCACAAATGACAATCCCGGCAACCGACATGACCTTCGCCGACGGCACGAAATACACCATCATGACGGTGGGCTACGACGGCTACGACATCGCGTGCGGCGTGTCGCAGGCTGAATTCGAGACGCCGAAGGCAAGCCTCATCGGCAACCCGTCGGTGGAATACACCGTAAACGAGGTGACACCCACTTCGTTCACCATCACCCTGACACCTAACGCCGACTGCGCCGGATACGCCGTCTGCTCATTCCCCGAAGGGACAATAGAATCGACGTTCTCCTCTATGGGTGCTTTCTTCGGCTACGCCAACATCGGCGACATGATAAAGGGCTGGAGCGGACAAAACTACACGGGGAAGAATACTATACCGTTTACAAGCATGACACCGGGCCAGGGCTACGACGTGGCTATCCAGCCCTGGGACAAGAAGGGCAACTACGCTGACTACATAGTCTGCAACGTGAAGACAAAAGCAAACGGCGGCAGCGGAACGGCACTCGTTTCGTTCGACATCCCGTCGGAGGACTTCTACAAATACAACAACAACGGCACTCTGGAATACTACCAGAGGGTTGTCTTCACCCCCAACGACCAGACAAACATCTACCACAACATGCTCGTGGAGAGAAGCTACTTCGACAAGAACCCGGACTATTACTGGAACTACCTTACAGAGGACAAAGACATGGTGGGCTGGGACCGCACCGGCATTGACGACGACAAATGGGGAGTGAAGCCGGAAACGGAATACTACGCCCTGGCAATGGCGAAAAACGCCAACGGCGAATACGGCGAAAAGTGCATGAAGCTGTTCAAGACCGCCACCGCATCGCAGGCGGTGGACATGCCGACGACGTATGCACCGAAAGCCACGGCCACGAAAGCTATGCCCGCACGCTTCGGCAACGGCGCAAGCGCAACGAAGGGTGCTATAGCTCCCAAGTTCTCCGCCAAGAAAGGCATAACCGTTGTTGCAAAATAACACTACACGCAGGGTAGCTCCCTTGGGGGCTGCCCTGCTTTGAAACGGGCACCGACAAAGCCCGCCCATAACAAGGCACCTTACTAAACACATAATGTCAAATCATTAATCCACAAAGAAAATGAGGAAAACTTTTATGACGCTAATGCTTGCCGGCGTAGCAGCTCTCACTGTCTCGGCGCAGCAGCAAGCAAAGACGTTCCTGCCGGCAGCCGTGAAGACTGACGGTCTGGCAAAAGCTCCGATGTTCAAGCCGGCAGCCGCTCCAGCCAACATCGACGACAAGGCGAACGGAACGCTCATGTACGCGACGACCCTCGCATCGTCGTCAAAGACGAAATACTGGCTGTCGTTCTATTCCAACAGTTACTACAACACGCTGAACCAGATTACCGACCTCAGCGCCGAAACCGACGAGGTGGGCACAAAAACGGGCCGCGGCGTGTTCTGCAGCGCATACATCGGCGACAACAAGGTGTTCGCCCTCACAGGACACGGCGTTTACAACCCGGGCTTAGCAGGATATGAGTTCCGCAAATTCGAGGCTTTTGAAATCCTCAACGCCACTACAGGAGAATCGCTCAAGAAGGTGAGGAGCTTCAAGACCATGTATGAGTCGTCTACAGACTCCACAGGAACGGAAGTGTTCTACTACGGCCACTACGGAAAGAACGACCTCCCCGCTTTCGACGATTTCGCCTACGACCCTTCAACGGAGACACTCTACGCCGTGGCGCGCTATCAGGAGGATGCCGCTACCAATGCCGTGACACACCTCTATACTATCGACGTGGAGACCGGCCAATACACCAAGATACAGGACATCGACGACCAGGTTCTCTCGTTCACCTTCGACTACGACGGCAACATGTACACCGTTTCGCCGTGGTGGAAGAGCATCACAGGAGGAGGCTACAGTCTGTCTGGAACGAACCTCTCGAAATATGACGAGAACCTGCAGCTCGTGTCTGGATCAGTGAAGCATATCGCTGACATGGAATTGCAGGAGTATGTGGTGATGGGGTCCAACGGTTCGCTGCAGTTCAACTACACCACAGGCGACCTCTGGTGGATTTGCATGCAATCAAGCGGATATGACAAGATTGGCTTGCTGAGCGAATCAGGCCAATATACCAAAACACAGTCGTTCTATCCCGGCGACCAGATGGTTGGTCTTTACATCCCGTATCTCACGGCAGACGAGCGCGGCGCCGCCGCACAGGTTTCCAATCTGCAGGCACTGCCCGACGAAGAGGGATCTTTCAAGGCTACAATGAAATGGACCAACCCCACGACGACATGGAACAAAAACGAACTTGGCGACCTGGAGGAAGTGCTCGTTTACCGCAAGAAGGCAGGAATGGGCAAGGCTCTCACCTCTGAGGAAATCTATGAGAACTCCGAACTCGTCAAGACTATCGACGCAACCGGCAAGGCAGGCAAGGAAATGACCTTCCTCGACGAGAATGCCCCGGAAGGACTGAACACCTATTATGTAGTTCCCTGCCGCGTGAAAGGCGAGAAGGGTGTGCCCGACAGCGTGCGCTGTGTTGTGGGAGCCGATGTTCCGGGCGTAGTGACAGACCTCGTTGCCACAGCCGAAGGCGATGGCATCAAGGTGTCGTGGAAAGCTCCCGAAGTGGGAGAGAACAACGGCTACGTAAACCAGGCTGACCTGAAATACACTCTCGTGAGACAGCCCGACGGCACGAAGGTTGCCGACGGCATTTCGGAAACATCATTCACGGACAACACCCTCAACGAGAGGATGAAGTATTCTTACGACGTTTACGCCTCCAACGCAAAGGGCGTGGGCAAGGTTGCCACTTCAAACGAAGTGACAGCAGGTCTGGCTGCTTATCCCCCAGTGGCTTTCCCGGCTACTAACGCCACCGACGCAGGCCAGTGGACAGTGGTCGACGCCAACGCCGACTACAGCAAATTCGAGTGGAATGACTACTATAAGCGCATGACTCTCTACCTAAGTTCTTACGGTTGCGACGACTGGGTTATTTCACCGTCGTTCCGCCTTGAGGCAGGAAAGACTTACAAGTTCACTTCCACATTCAATAACTTCTACGGACACGTATTGTGCGACATCACAAGAACAGTGGGTAAGGGCGCTACTGCTGAAGCCCAGACCAATGTGTTGGGCACGGAAAAAGAATACAGCTCCGACGTGGACTATCCCAGCGATGTTGTTTATGAGGACAGGTTCAAGGCAACGGAAGACGGAACATACAACTTCGGTTTCCACGTTGCAAACTCACAGGGCTACGACCTCGTCATGTTCGCAGGTGTTGAAATCGAAGAGGTTGTGGCAAACGACATGAAGGTGGCTTCTGTGGAAATGCCAAAAGACCTCGTGAGCAGCGATGTGAACACCGTTGCCGTGAACGTGACCAACAATGGCAGCGACAATGTCAATGCCGGTGCATACACCGTTTCTGTCGTGCAGATCGTAAACGGCGAAGAGAAGGTGGTCGGCACAGCTACCGAGACTCCTGCACTGAAATCAGGTGAAGAAGCTACGGTTGCAGTGGACTTCGTGCCAAGCAACGAGGGCAGCCAGCAGTTCGCAGCCCTGGTAAGTCTGCCGGGCGACCAGAACACGACTAACGACAAGAGCGAGTTCGTTACAGTGGACGTTCTTCCTTACGGCACGACACCTTGGACAGGCATCGTGACCGACGGTCAGGAAGAGAAGTTCTCATACTGGCCGTTCTCATTCAGCGATACCACAGACGGTTCGCAGAGCATCTACACCGCTTCCGACCTCGACCTCGCAGGCAAGAAGAGCAACACCATCGAGCGCATCGGCTATGAGTACGACTGCACGTTCGACGACGCAAGGGAAGTGCCGAACCTGAAGGTTTACATGATGAACGTGGACAAGAGTTACATGGCCGGCGACGACGACTGGGTTGATCCTACCACGATGACACAGGTGTTCGACGGTACCGTTACCGTCAAGCCGGGCAACGGAAACCTCCTGTCCATTACCCTCGACACTCCGTTTGAATACAACCCCGACAAGAACCTCCTCATCTGCGCAGTGCGCAACGGCGGCGACAACGGTTCATTCAACATCCTGTGGAGAAGCTACAACTACGACGGCTTCAGGTACCGTTCACTCCGCTACAGCAGCTATTTCTCAACGAAATATGCAGAGAAGGAACTTCCGGTGCTCTACGTGGGCTTCCACAAGGACGCAACGGGCATCGACAACATCAGCGGTTCTTCAAAGGCATTCTCTTATGAGAACGGCAAGCTCGTCTTCGGCGAGAACACCGGCACAGTGAGGGTATTCGACATCAGCGGCAAGCTCGTACGCACATACAATGCTGCCGGCAACACCGCAGTAAGCCCGAGCCTGCCTTCAGGCCTCTACATCGTGAAGTCACAGGCTAAGGACGGTACTACATCAAGCATGAAACTCAACATCAACAAGTAATTTATGAAACACTGCAGAAAGAATATCTTTCTGTTGACTATAGCAAGTCTTCCCTTCTTAGGGGGAGACTTGTTTGCTAGTACAACAGCAGAAAACAACAACGCCGCCGTGGCCAAGGCCGGCACCACGGTGGGCAAGAAGGACAAGGGAGTGCGCCTGGGCTACTGCGATAACTACAAGGGCATCGGCTACTACACCATCCCCACGCAGCAGGTGTCTTCCAACACGATCTACTGCGCGGCGGTACGCCTGCCGGCATCGCTGCTCAACAAGTATGAGGGATGCAAGATAGACTCCGTGGAGTTCGTGCTCGGAGCGCGCACTGGCTTGGGAACAAGCGACACCAACATTGAGGGCGTGAAGCGCGGGACAAACCTCTACGCCTTTGTGGTGAAGAATCTGGATGACCTCTACACGGGCGACATCCTCGCCTCAGTATCCACGACAGACTACCGCTCGGGCTACAACAAGCTGAGGTTCGGGGAGTCGGTGAAGATAGAAAAAGACCAGGAGCTGTACGTGGGATACTACGTCAATCTGAATGCCGGCGACTATGCCGACTGCGTGGCGTTCGACGACCCCGTCGTGATGAAATACAGCGGCGAGCGCGACATGTCGTTCTTCGGCTTCAACTTCGACTGGCAGAGCAACACCAAGTATCCGTACGCCAACAACTACCTGAACGTGGCTATCCGCGCCATCGCCTCGGGAAGCAACATCCCCAACGGCGACATGGCTATCTATGAACTGAGCAACGGCAAGGACTACTACACGTCGGTGGCAGACGGGGCGAAGTTCACGGCAAGGGTGCGCAACTTCGGCATCGACCCGATAACGACGGCCACGTTCAACGTGACGAAGGACGGAAAGGAACTCGGCGACGTGGTTGTCGACGGACTGAACATCCCGAACAACGTGATGTCGTATATCGAGATACCCGGCGTGAAGGTGAACGAGGAAGGCGACTACAACGTGCAGCTGAAAATAAAGAGCGCCAACGGCGTGGAGAGCACGAGCACTACCGACAACACCGGGGAGGCAAGCGGCTTCATGTATAAGGAGGGCGGAAGACTGCTCCAGCGCACGCCGCTCTTCGAACAGCTCACCTCGGAGAACTACTCCAGCGCGAGTGACGCCGACGAATGTTACGCCGACTGGCAGGGCAAGACGAGCGACAACACCAAGATTAACACGGTGTGGATAAGACACCACATGGAATACAAGGGCTACGACCAGTTCTATCTCGAAAAGGAGTCGTCGCTCTCAAGCCTCTACGGCAAGACACGGTCCTTCGTTCCGGCAATAGTCTTCGACCGCACCTGCTACAGCGGAACGGGCATCACCGACGACGGTCCGGCCTATTTCGTGAGTGACGCCAACCAGTTCTACGGCATGCTCGAGCAAGCCAACGGCGTGCCGTCGTTCGTTGCCGTGGACGTGACCGGCGCGTATGACGCGGCTGCCAAGAGCGTTTCCGCCAACGTCAGCCTCAGGAGCGAGGCGAAAGTGATGCCGCACCAGACAGACCTCCGTCTGACCACGCTGCTCGTGGAAGACGGTGTGGAGAGCACAAGCCAGGCGGGCGTAAAGGGCACTTACGTGCAGGACGGCGTGGTGCGCGCGTATTTCTGCGACGACGTGTGGGGAGACCCGATAGACCTCTCCTCCTACAGTGCCGAAAAGAGCTATACCGTCCCCGTGGAGGATGGATGGAACACCGCCAAGCTGCGCGTGGTGTCGTTTGTGAACAACTACGACGCCTCCAACAAGAACCTGTGCGTCTACAACGCAGCGGAATACAAGCTGCCGTCGTCTACCGGTATTGACACGGTTATGGACGGCGGTTACAAGGTATCCGGTGTCTACGATATGTCGGGCAGGAAGGTTTCGGCAACAAACCTGCCTGCCGGAATATATATCGTGAAGAGCAGCAACGGCTCTAAAACGGTTACACGCAAGATTACGGTAAACAAATAACACCGAGCACCGGATGTTATCCTACAGGGCGTGTCCCGGAATTTCCCAGACGTTTTTTTTCGGGACACGCCATAACCCAACCACAAACCACATTAAACTAGCCGGCAGACATTTGTCCTCAACGGACGGTGTCTTTCCGGCTTATAATTTTTAATTTGTAAGATATGCGAAAAACAAGTCTCTTATCCCTTTCAGCGGCATTTCTCCTCGCAGTGCCGACGGCAAGTGCCGCCGACTTGGAGGTTCACTACGGCTACGCCCTCGAAACGCCGCAAGACTCATACGGTTCCTACACCTCGGCAAAAGGCGCCATATATATCCCGGCGGAGATTGCCAAACTGTACAAGGGCACAAAGGTTACGGGTGTCCAGGTGGGACTGAGCGCCGATGCCTCGTCGGTTGATGTGTTCGTGACAAAAGACCTCAACGGCGCGGCGGTTGCCACGGGGTCCGCAAAGAACGTGGCAGCAGGCGCCACGATTGTGAAGACCACCTCGGAATATGTCATCGACGGCGAGGGCTTCTACGTGGGCTACAGCTACAGCAGTGCCAACGCCTCGCTGGGCTGCTGCAATTTCAAGGCTACCGACGGCTGCTGGGTGAACACCGGCTCGGGCTGGTACAACGCCTCGTCGGAGGGCAAGGCTCTCTCCATACGCGCGGTGATAAGCGGCGACGCGGCGGAACTGCCCAACGATTTCGCCATCCTCAACGTGAGCGGCGCGACGATAGAGCGCAACCAGCCGTCTACTGTCTCTTTCAACATGCTCAGCTTCTCCCCTACCCTCGCCCGCAAGTGCGTTATCGCCTATTCCATTGACGGCGGCGAGGAACAGACCATCACGCCAAAGGGCTTTGTGATGAACACCAATACCGAGAAGCAGATTTCCTTTACGGTAGACCCCTTTGAGACGACGGGGTCACACACCGTCAGCGTGCGCATAAAGTCAATCGGCGGCAAGGACACCGACGACTACGAGGCAAACAACAGTGCGCAGGGCACTATCGAGGTGAAGCGGCTTATTCCCAAGAAGCGTTTCTTCATGGAGACGTCCACGTCGCTCGACTGCGGATGGTGTCCGAAAGCGAAGGTGGTGATGGAGAATTTCTACGAGAGCCTGCCCGACAATTTCGTCGGCGTGGAGGTTTTCGGCGCGGTGTCGGGGGATGATTTCCACACCTCGTCGTATGACGATTTCTATTTCAGCGGCACACCCACTTGTGAGATTGACCGCCAGGAGTCTACAATGTGTACCGCAGTGGCCGGCACTCTTGCCCAGTACATGGCAACCGTGGGTTATACCAGCGACGTGCAGGTGGACGTGGAAGGCTCGTTTGTAGGCGACGGAACGTCGCAGCTGAACGCCAAAGCCACCGCAACCTTCGTCAACGACCGCAGCAACGCCGCCTACAGGTGGTCGTTCATCGTGGCGGAAGACCAGGTGCCGGGCTACCAGAAGAACTATTACGCCAACGGTGCCAACGGCACCATGGGCGGATGGGAAAAGCGTGAATACATGGCATACTACTACCACGACCACGTGGCGCGCTACAACTACAGCTTCTCGGGCTTCACGGGGAGCGTGCCTTATCAGGTCACGGCCTACGAGCCCGTGGAGTATTCCAGGGTTCTCGACCTGCCGGGGAATACAAAGGACTACTCCAAGCTGCGCCTCATCGCCGTCCTCATAGACAGCAACACGGGGAAGATTGTGAATGCGGCGGAAACGAAGATCAGCGGCGGCACTTTGTCCATCGCCGACGTGGAGACGGCAGCCAAGCCCGACTTCCGCGTTGAAGGCAACAGCGTCGTGGCATACGGCGACTCATCCACGCTGCAGGTGTTCGACATGAACGGTGCGGCGCACGAAGCTACAAACCTCGCTCCCGGCGCATACATAGTGAAGGTGTCAAGCGGCAACAGCGTTGAGACACGCAAAATATTCATAGGAAAATAACAAGGCAATGAAAAAACTCATGACATTACTCTTCGCCCTGCTGCTGGCATCAGCGGGGGCGAAGGCGGAGCAATACTGTTTCTGGGGCTATTCCACAGCCACCATGAACCGCACCCTCTCCGACCAGCACTCCGGCAAGGGGGCGATGTACGTCCCCGCGGACGTAGCGCAGCGGTACAAGGGCTGCACCATCAGCAAGGTGAGGGTGCAGCTCTTCGCCAAGGCGTCAAAACTGAAGGTGTTCGTCACAAAAGACCTCAACGCCGCTGCCTACGACGTGCAGGGCGAGAAGAGTTCGGAGATTTACCGCGGCAAGAACGACGTGTCTACCACGGCTGCGTACACCATCGACGGCGAAGGCTTCTACGTGGGCTACGAATACACGGGCGACGCGGCTTCGATGGCGCTGTCGAACACGTATTCAGAGAACGGCTGCTGGGCTGACCTCGGCGACGGATGGAAGAACTACGCCACCGCCGGCAATGCCAACTGCCTCTGCATCGACGCCGAGATTCGCGGCGAGGCTTTGCCCACCGACGTGAGTATGGTGGCGTGCAACGGCGGCGTGGCGGCACAGGGACAGCCGTTCGTGCTCACCGCGCTTGTGAAGAACCAGGGGTACTCGCGCGTGAACACGATGTGTGTGGAATACAGCATCGACGGCGGCGACTTCGTCCAGGCCAACCTGTCGAAGGTGCTCCTCTACGCCGGAACGGACAAGACGATCAGCGTGAACGTAGAAGCCGGCGACTACGCCCTCGGACTGCACGACGTGAAGATGCGTATCGCGTCAATCAACGGCGAGGCTGACGACGTGACTGACAACAACGGGGGCGAAGCGAAACTCAACGTGATGAGCTATATGCCCGTAAAGCGAATGTTTGTGGAGGAGCAGACGGGCATCAACTGCGGATGGTGCCCCATGGGCATTGCCGGATTCGAGGCGATGAAAGAAAGTCACCCGTCATCGTTTGTCGGCGTTGCCGTGCATTGCTACGACAACAGCGGTCCCCTCGCCCCGACCGACTATGCCACATTCGTGCAGAGCCTTATGTCCATGGGCTTCCCCGGATGCTCGGTACAGAGGATGGGGACTACAAAACCGGCGCCCGACCAGCTGGAGACTTACTGGAAGGCAATAACCGCCACTGTTCCCGACGTGACACTCGATGTGGAGACGCGGCTCTCGGCCGACAACCGCTATGTGGAGGCCACGACAACCCTCACGCCCGTCACGCTGAGACGCGGTGCCGAATACAAGCTGGGCTTCATCCTGACGGAGGACAACGTGTCGGGCTATTACCAGGCCAACAACTATGCGGGAGGCAACAACGGCAAGATGGGCGGATTTGAGAACAAAAGCAGTTACGCCAACATTGACCTGCAGCACGTGGCCCGCGCCACCTACGGCTACGAAGGCATCGACGGAAGTGTGCCGAACGACCTCACGGTGAACAAGCCCGAGACCTACACCGCCAAGATAGAGATACCGGGCACTGTGGCGAACCGTTCCAACCTCAATGCCGTGGCAATCCTCATCGACTGCTCCACGGGATATATCGAGAATGCCGCCGTAGCACGAGTAGGCTCTTCATCGACAACTGCCATCAGCAGCCCCGGCAACGCCGCGGCTCTCCGCCCCGACATCCGTATCATCGGCGGAACCGTCACTGCATACGGTTTTGAAGGAAAGCTCAAGGTATATACCCTCGACGGCGTGCAGATGCCGACAACGGGCCTGCCCCACGGCATGTATATAATAAAAGGTGAAGGAGAACACCCCTTCGCCCTCCGCATGGCATACTAAAAACCACTGCGGATAATCCGCACGGCATAAAAAAAATGCTTGCAATCTGCCGCAACCGTAATGTCCAAGGTTGCCAAAGGCAGCTTGCAGGCATTTTTTGTGCCTCAGTCCGAGAAGTCCGAGAAGTCCGAGCCCTCCGAGTTGTCCCAAAAAGTCCGAGTTGTCCCCCCACAATCCCCACTTTGTCGTTTTTTTTTAATAACTTTGCAGAACACTCTTTTCACAACACCCACAGAATGAAGCGTACCACGACTCTGATTATCATGGCAGTCACACTTGCGGCACTCTCCTCCGCCTGCTCGCGCACCGGCTCACGCACGGAAGCGGCGGCGGCAGACTCCCTCGCCACGGACAGCGGCGAGATAAGGGAGGTGGAGCAAATCGTGGAGAAGCCCAAACTGCATTTCGCCACGCCCGAGGATGCCATGAGCTACATGGACGAGTCGCCCGACCACGAAGCCTACGCCGCCGGAATACTCTACGCCATGGCTGCCGACACGCTCGACTACTGCGAGAGGCTGCTCAACAACCAGTTCAGCCGTTTCATCATAGTGGACAAGGGAAAGATGAGAGTGGAGCTGTACGACAAGTTCGGACGGCTCGAGAAATCATACCGCTGCGCCTGCGGCAGGAACTACGGCAACAAACGGCAGAAAGGCGACTGCCGCACGCCGGAGGGGTTCTTCCGCGCCGGTGGCGTGAGGAACAGTGCCGACTGGCACTACACCGACGAGAACGGAAAGCGCAGCGAGAAACCGGGACAATACGGGCCGCGCTTCATAAGGATAATAACGCCGGGCTACAGTTCCACGGGCATCCACGGCACCGACGCACCGTGGTCGGTAGGCGGAAGGAGAAGTCACGGATGCGTGAGGCTTACCAACGAGAATATCCTGGAACTGGCGGAGTTTGTGGAAAAGGGCATGCCGATAATAGTGAAGCCGGGGCCGAAGGACATGGAGGTGAACTGGAAAGAGGAGCACCCTTGGGAGGCTGCCGAAATTGACACGATACCTGCCGCCGGCGCATCAAGGCAAGACAACGCCCCTCACGCCGCCCGGCCCGACTCCACCGAAGAAAGAAAAGGCGGCAGCACCGAGACAGGGCACGAAATGACCATTAAATAAGAGATATTGTACATTTTGTAAAGTCCCTCGAACGAAAAATCGCAAAAACATGTTTTCTAACATATAAAAATAGTTGCACGGACGCTCAAAATGCTATACATTTGCAAAAGTTATCCTGAATACAATCTTTTTACCTTGAAACTAATACCTATTGAATGAAAAATGCGGCACTCTGTGAAGAGAGCCGCATTTTGTTTTTTATACCGGCGGAACGCTCCGAAGACCCGTTCCGCAGTAAATTCATGGATTATATCCGGTGACTGTTTTACAGGCTGTCGATAACGCCGCAGATGTCGCCGAAGATACGGTCGAGCTCGCCGAGGCCGTCGATATGGTGGTGGATACCCTCATTGTCGTACCACTCGATGAGGGGGGCCGTCTGGCTGTGGTAAACGTCGAGACGCTTCTTTATCGTCTCCTCGTTGTCGTCGGAACGTCCGCTCTCCTTGCCGCGCTTCACTAGGCGCGTCATGAGTTCGTCCTCGGGAACGTCGAGTTCTATCATGGCGGCAATCTTGTGCCCGCGCTCCGAGAGCATCTTCTTCAGAGCCTCAGCCTGCGGGATGGTGCGGGGGAAACCGTCGAAAATCACGCCCTCGTGTTCCTTGCCGAAGGTGTCGTAAACGCTGGCGAGGATGTCCACCATCAGGGCGTCGGGAATGAGCTGTCCCTTGTCGATATAAGCCTTGGCGGTCTTGCCGAGGTCAGTGCCGTTCTTGATTTCGCTGCGCAGCACGTCGCCTGTGGAGATATGCCCCAAGCCGTACTGCTTGATCATGAGATCGCTCTGGGTGCCCTTGCCGGAACCGGGGGCGCCGAAAATTACAATATTCTTCATTTTACCTTGTTAATATAGTCTTCAAGTGTCTGTCCGGCATGCGCCGGGGGAACCGGGGCGTCGCGCCTCAGTCCTTCACCACGTAGATATCCCTGAGGTTACGACCGAAGCCGTCGTAGTCCAGCCCGTAGCCCACGATGAAATCATTGGGGATTTCCATGGCCACATAGTCAATGTCGAGCTTGCGCTTCAGGTTGTCGGGCTTGAGGAGCAGCGTACACACGCGTATCTCCGCCGGCTTGTGTACCCTCAGCAAGTCGAGCATACGCTCCATCGTGAGGCCGGAGTCCACTATGTCCTCCACGACAACCACCGTTCTGCCCTCGATGTTCTCGTTCAAGCCAATGAGGCTTTTCACGCTGCCCGTGGAGGCGGTGCCGCTGTACGACGCCATCTTGACGAACGTCACTTCGCAGTCGATGTCGAGCATGCGCACCAGGTCGGCGGCAAAAACAAACGAGCCGTTGAGCACTCCAAGGATTAGCGGTGACTTTCCCTTCAAGTCGTTGTTCATCTTGTCGGCAACGGCTTTAACACGGCGTAGAATCTCCTCTTCAGGAATCAAAGTTTCAAAAGTTTTGTCCTTAATGTCTACAGTAGCCATATCTTTTCTTCGTTTTTGCGCACAAAAGTAATAAAAATATTCAAACTATAAGGCAAACTCTACAATTAATTAGTATTTTTGCAAGTATGAAGATACTTACTTGCACACAAATACGCGAGCTCGACAACTACACGATAGAGCACGAGCCCGTGAAATCAATAGACTTGATGGAGCGTGCCGCAAAGGCAGTGGCGCAGGCCGTCACCGCCATGTGGGACAGGAGCATGGACGTGGTGGTGTTCGCCGGACCGGGCAACAACGGCGGCGACGCACTCGCCGTGGCGAGGATGATGATGGAGGACGGGTACAGCGTGAAGACATACCTCTTCAACATCGGCAACAAGCTCTCCGCCGACTGCGCCGCCAACAAGGAGCGGCTGGCGCGCGGCAAGGGTGCGGACAGTTTCACGGAGGTGACGGACGAATTCGACCCGCCGGCGCTGACGCGCAAGACGCTCGTCATCGACGGACTGTTCGGGTCGGGCCTCAACAAGCCCCTGTCGGGAGGCTTCGCCTCGCTGGTGAAATACATCAACCAGTCGGAGTGCAGGGTGGCAAGCATCGACATACCCTCGGGACTGATGGCGGAGGACAACTCCTTCAACGCCAGGACAAACATAATACAGGCCGACTACACCTTCACGCTGCAGCAGAAGAAGCTCTCGTTCCTCTTTGCCGAGAACCAGCAGTTCGTGGGCAAGATACGGGTGCTCGACATCAGGCTCAGCGCCGAGGGGCTGCAGAAGATAGAGCCGCAGTACACCCTGCTGGAGGAAGAGGACGTGAGGCAGCTGGTGGTGCCGCGCGGCGACTTCTGGCACAAGGGCACGGCGGGCAACGCACTGATTGTGGCCGGCAGCTACGGCATGGCCGGGGCTTCGATACTGGCGGCGAGAGCCTGCATGAGGTCCGGGGCGGGCAAGGTAACGGTACACACGCCCTCCGCAAACCTCGGCATCCTGCAGACAGCAGTGCCCGAAGCGGTGGTGAGCTGCGATGACGACGCAAAGGCGTTCACCGAGACAGTAGCCTCGGAAAACTTCGACGCCATGGCCATAGGCCCCGGCATCGGCACGGGGGAAACCACCGCCATTGCCGCCATATCGCAGATTCGCCGCACGCAGGCGCCCATCGTGGTGGATGCCGACGGCCTCAACATCCTCGCCTCCCACAAGGCGTGGCTCCAGCAGCTGCCCGAGGGGACGATACTCACGCCCCACCCTCTCGAATTCGAGCGCATCGCCGGATGCAGATACGCCGACAGCTACGAGCGGCTCGCCAAAGCCACGGACATTGCCAAGTCGCTGAAGGTGTATATCATAGTAAAGGGACACTACTCGGCGCTGTGCCTGCCCGACGGCAAGATTGTGTTCAATTCCACCGGCAACGCGGGGATGGCGACCGCCGGGAGCGGCGACGTGCTGACGGGCGTGATAACGGCACTCCTCGCAAGGGGATACAGCCAGAAAGACGCGTGCATCATCGGCATGTATCTCCACGGCCTCGCCGGCGACATCGCCGCAAAGGAGCTTGGAATGGAGAGTCTCACGGCAAGCGACATCATCAACTGCCTGCCAAAGGCTTTCAGGAGACTCGAGGACTAAAGGTGTGTTCTTCTAAAAAAACAAGACGACAATGAAAAATATATCACTACGAAAGGCCGCCACGGCCACCCTGCTGCTGGCTTGCACGTTGGGTTCTCACGCCCAGAACAATGCGCCGTCGATAGAGGGCGCATCATACTACCTGCCGAAGACTGCCCTGCGGATAGCCCTGCAGATAGAGAAGACCACATACTCGCCCGGGGAGTTCGCCCCCTACGCATCCCGTTTCCTCAAGAGGAACGACGTGGAGATGGACGCGTCGGAAACTTACCGCATCGCCGGACTGAAGCTTACCTCCGCGGCGCAACCCGACACGGCGAAATTCTTCACCGCCAAGGCGGACGCAAAGCACAGCATACGCACCATAGAGCGCGACGACAACGGCGTGCTGCTCGCCATCAACGCCAAGCCGCGCAAGGCGGAGCAGCCCAAGCCTTTCACGCCTGCACCGAAGCCTCAGCCCGTGAACCCGCACGACTACATGACGGAGGAAATCCTCAATGCCGGCAGCAAGGCGAAAATGGCGGAGCTGTGCGTGAAGGAAATTTATGACATAAGGGAGAACAAGGGGCTGCTGAACAAAGGGCAGGCCGACTTCATGCCCAAGGACGGCGAACAGCTGCGCATCATGATAAACAACCTCGACGCACAGGAGAATGCGCTGATGCAACTCTTCGAGGGTACTACCACAAGGGACACCACGGAAACGGTCATCACCTTCGTGCCCACACGCGAGGTGGACAAGCAGCTGCTGTTCCGTTTCTCCAGCCGCATGGGATTCACCGACAGCGACGACCTCGGCGGTGCGCCTTATTATATAAAGGTGGAAGACCTCCATGTGATGCCCTCGCTGAGCAACAACGGCGACGGCAAGAAGGACAAGGACAACGTGGGTGTCTACGTGAACCTGCCGGGCAAAATCCGCGTGTCGATATTCAACGGCAACTCTCTCATGGGTGCCTTCGAACTCTACGCCGCGCAGTTCGGCACGACGGAATCCATCAGCGGCGAGATGTTCAGCAGGAAATACACCACGAGCCTCGTGCTCAACCCCGTGACGGGAAGCATAGAGAAAATAGAAACGGAAGCGGTGAAATGACAAAATCTCCCGGCAACGGTCTGCAAGACCTGCCGGGAGATTTTTTATTATAGGTATAGGCGTTTAGAGCACGCCCGCAAAATGTTTTACAAATAAGACATTTGGAACACTTTGTTTTTACTCCTGATTTTAAGGAGCAGTGCTTTTCGGGGAGGAAACGATAGCTTTGCC
>CAVGJZ010000046.1:0-22532 GCA_963629785.1 Oscillibacter sp. MSJ-31
CTATCGTTTCCTCCGGGCAAAGCTATCGTTTCCTCCCCGAAAAGCACTGCTCCTTAAAAACAGGAGCAAAAACAAAGTGTTCCAAATGTCTTATTTGTAAAACATTTTACAAGTGTGCTCTAAACGCCTATACCTATAGAATAATATGTCATGCTCATTGCAGAATGTTGGTTGCTTGCAGAATGTTCCGCACGTTGCGGACCATTTGCAATATCGGCAGCATCGCTGAAAAGTTCCGCAAGCTGCGGAACTTTTCGCGTGAGTGGAGCGTGCAGATTGAAGAATTGCAACTTTTTTCGTTAAAAGTTTGGAAATTACGTTGTTTTTCACCATCTTTGCAACGTCGCACCCACGCCGGTCCATCTGTAAGACTATGTCAATAAAGGTGGCGGGACTTTGCAACAGCAGAGATTGTCCTTCGGGCTGCGGGTGGGCACTACTTTAATGTTAAAGCGTCACTAACGCTTTGTCTATTGGCTTCTTTGAACGTAGGAAATTCAAAACTGTTAGTCAAATGGCAATGTCAGAAGTGGCTGCTACGGGTATGGAACAACTGTATCCCGGGGTGTGCAAGTGAGGGTATATTGTATTCCCTCATGCACACTTATACGGTGATACGTGCATATACCGGCGTGGGCAGACACTCTACTCGTCACTAACAGGGGCTTTTCCTACGGCCTAAAGAAGCGGACGGGCAGAGGTGGAAGCCCACGTTTTGCGTTTGTGTAGTAAATCTCTTGTCCTATTATAAAATTGTGTCTGGGGCTGAGACACACCAATATGATGCAACTGTATAAAATTTTCAAACAGAAATCTTTAGGTCTGTCCTTGTGAGTGGCGTTGCTGCCATCGGTAATTTTCTGATTGTGAGGATGGAAATGAAAAAAATATATATGGAATTTTATGATAAAATAATTGTCGGGGCAGGGCTCTATGGTCTATATGCTGCAGAACGGTGTGGCAGAAAGGGCGAGAGGGTGTTGGTTCTCGAACATGATGATGGAGCATTTAAGCGTGCCACATTTATCAACCAGGCAAGGGTACACATGGGATACCACTATCCACGGTCGTATGCCACCGCCATCAAGTCTGCCGGCTACTTTAAGCGATTCAACGAGGACTACGGATTCAGTATTCTCAGCAAGTTTGACCAAGTATATGCCACATCCGCTCATTTCTCGTGGAGTGATGCCAAGCAGTTTGTCAAGTTTTGCCACGATGCCCACATCCGTTGCGACGAGGTGCCTGTAGGCAAGTACTTCAGGAATGCTATGTGCGACGGAGCTTTCCTCACGGAAGAGTTTACCTATGATGCCCAAATTTTGAAGCACTATATGCTGGAGAAGATAGCAGGATATCCGAAGGTGGAAATTCGATATGGCTCACGCATCGGGACGATAGAGCAAGAACACGACCACTATCGGGTCAATTCGCCTGATGGAAAAGTTGCCTGTGCCCCGTTTGTTCTGAATGCCACCTATGCAGCAGTAAACCAAATCAACCAAAAGGTTGGATACGAACCTTTTTCCATCAAATACGAACTGTGTGAGATCATCCTCTGCCGTGTAAGCGACGAACTCAAAAATACCGGGCTTACCGTTATGGACGGTCCGTTCTTCTCCATCATGCCATTTGGAAAGACAGGATACCACTCGCTGACATCGGTGACTTTTACGCCCCATGTCACCTGCAAGAAAGCAGTGCCCGAATTTCGATGCCAACAAGAGAGTGGCGGATTCTGTTCGCCGCAACAGTTGGGCAACTGTAACGACTGCCCGGCGAAGCCTGAGACGGCATGGCCTTTCATGAGCAATCTGGCCCGCAAGTACATGAACGCGAACCTGCGTTTTGACTACGACCATTCTTTGTTCTCTATGAAGCCAATATTGTTGGCAAGCGAGATAGACGACTCTCGCCCCACGGTGATTCGCATTCACCATTCGTCGCCTACGTTTGTTAGCGTGTTGTCCGGGAAAATCAATACAGTGTACGACTTAGACAAAATACTTGATGAAAATGGGTAATAGCAGAAAAGAGAAAAACTTCATTTCCGCCGTTGTTTACCTGAAAAACAACGGCAAGGGTATCGCAAACTTCGTTAAGGACTTGCACCAGACCTTGAACGACAATTTTGAAAAATTTGAAATCATCATCGTCAACGATTGCTCCACCGATGATTCCGTCAATCAAGTGAAACTCTATTCCAAGGAGCATGATGCCAGCGCCATCACCATACTCAACATGAGCTTTGCGCAAGGAGTAGAACAATGCATGAACGCTGGTCTTGACTTGGCGATAGGCGACTATGTATTGCAATTCGACAATTCATATTGCGACTGGGATTGGCCGCTTCTTATGGATGTCTATCGACAGTCGCAAGAAGGTTACGACATCGTCTGCGCCGTCAACAGAGGAAGAAAGCAGGCTCAGCCCGTTTTCTTCTACCTCTTCAACAAATATGCGCATGTACACAACAAGGTGGAGGACTCATCCTTCTGCATTATCACCCGAAGAGGCATCAACAGGGTTCAGTCGCTTACCAAGGCGATTCCTTATCGCAATGCACTCTACGCCAACTGTGGGCTGGGTATGTATAATTTGGAGTATGACTATGCCGTATCAGGCAAGCAATATTCCTCATTCCGTCATTCATACAGTTCACTCATCCTCTTCACCGACCTTGGCTACAAGGCTGCGAGAGTGATGACAATTGTGATGGCTGCTCTTATACTTCTGGTATTTGTCTACGCGGTCATCGTATTCCTGGTGGGGCATCCGGTAGAAGGTTGGACAACTACAATGCTGTTTATGGGATTGTCGTTCTTCGGAATCTTCGCCATCATGGCAGTCATCTTGAAATATCTTTCATTGATAACCGATCTTGTCTTCAAGAAACAAGAGTATGTGTTTGAATCTATTGAAAAATTGGTAAATCTGTAGGGCAATGAAAGATATTCTGGTAGGATACACGGGCTTTGTGGGCAGCAATATCGCAGCAAAGCACCATTTCGAAGGTTTATATAACAGTAAAAACATCAAGGAGGCATACGGCTCGAATCCCGACTTACTCGTCTATTCGGGTATAAGGGCAGAGATGTTCCTCGCCAACAAATTCCCCGAGAAAGATTTGGCCAGTATGGACGAGGCTATCGGGAACATCAGGCAAATCAACCCGAAACGACTGGTTCTGATTTCGACTATCTCTGTATATGACACCCCCGTGGGCATCGACGAGGATGCGGAGATAACAACGGCGTCGCTTTCAGCCTATGGCAAGAATCGCCATTATCTGGAAGAATGGGCGATGAAACATTGTCCCGGTTCTTTGATTGTGCGACTGCCGGCTCTTTATGGAGAAGGTATCAAGAAGAACTTCGTCTACGACTTGATACACTTTATCCCAGCTATGCTCAACGAAAAGAAATATCAGGAATTGTCAAGCCGTGACGCACTTGTTTCACAGAGATACGACTTGCAGGAAAATGGTTTCTATCGTTGCAATGCAGCCAGCCAAGAAGAAAGAGCCGAGCTCAAACGCCATTTTGAGCAATTAGGGTTTAGTGCCCTCAACTTTACGGATAGCCGTTCTCAGTACCAGTTCTATAATTTGGGTTATCTTTGGCAGCATATACAAGTGGCTCTGCGTCACAATCTCCACATACTCAACCCGGCTACAGAACCCGTCACCATTGCGGAACTCTCCGCACATATCATGGGCAAGGCGTTGGTAAATGAAATAAGAGATGACTATCCCGTACAAGACTATCGCAGTAAGTATGCCCAACTCTTCGGCGGCTCCAATGGATATCTTTTTGACAACGCTTTCGTGATGGATGACATTAAGAACTTCGTAAAGCAACACGCCTTATGAAACTGAGCATATCCAATATTGCATGGGCGGCAGAACATGATGCCGACATGTATGCATTCCTGCAACGAAAGGGCTTTTCCGGATTGGAGATAGCGCCCACTCGCATCTTTCCTTCTCTTCCCTACGAACATATTTCAGAAGCTAAGGATTGGGCGACGCAGCTCAAGGAAGACTACGGCTTGACCATCTCTTCCATGCAGTCCATCTGGTACGGCAGACAAGAAAAGATATTTGGCAATGTTGAAGACCGCAAGGCTCTCATAGCCTACACCCGGCAGGCATGTAAGTTCGCCCAAGCTATAGGGTGTCGCAACCTCGTGTTTGGGAATCCTCGCAATCGGGAGACCCTCAGCTTGGACAGAGATTATCCTGTAGCCATCGACTTCTTCCATACCATCGGGGAAATAGCCGCAGAGCATAACACCATAGTTGCCATAGAACCCAACCCCGTCATATACAACACCCACTTCATCAATTATACAGAGCAAGCGGTAGAACTGGTGGACAAGGTCAACTCCAAGGGGCTGAAGGTGAATTATGATCTGGGGACTGTGATTGAGAACCGGGAAGACATTGATTATATCAACAGCATAGATGAATATGTGAACCACATCCATATCAGCGAACCCTATCTTGCACCCATTGACCTTGCTCACAAGGCATACCACAAGGCGTTGATAGCTTATACCAAAAATCATGGAGCGACTTACTTGTCGATAGAAATGGGCAACAAGGCGGATTTGGGAAAAGTGAAACATATTGTGGAATATCTTAAGGATTTAACTGATGAAATATGACAAGCAGATAGGAGTTCCAGCCTTTGAAAGCAGGGAGTTCCAGCCAAAGAACAAGAATTATTGTGTACTGATTCCCATTATCAACGAGGGCAATAGAATCATCCATGAACTGGAGCGTGCCAAGGATGCCAAGGTGTCAACTGTAGCAGACATTGTGATTTGCGACGGAGGCTCCACGGACGGTTGTACGGAAAAGAGCAGATTGGAAGATTTGGGGGTCAACACGCTTCTGGTAAAACAAGATACTGGCAAGCAAGGTGCCCAGCTCAGAATGGGCATCTATTGGGCCTTGCAGCGTGGCTACGACGGTATCGTCACCATAGACGGGAATGACAAGGACAGTATCGAAGACATAGAAAAATTCATAGCAAAGTTGGAAGAAGGGTATGATTTCGTGCAAGGGTCTCGTTTCGTCAAGGGAGGTTTTGCTGAGAATACGCCATTGTCTCGTCTGATAGCCGTGAGATTAATCCACGCCCCCATCATATCCTTGACTGCGGGCAAGTGGTATACCGATACCACCAATGCCTATCGGGCTTACTCCAGAAAGTATTTGGAGCATCCGGCTTGCCAGCCGCTCAGAGATGTGTTCACGGGTTACGAACTGCTGGCTTTCCTATCAACATGCGCTGACTTGAATGGACTGAAGACCTGTGAGATACCGGTAGCAAGGAAATACCCAAAGGGCGAGAATACCCCGACCAAGATAAGCAAGTGGTCGGGCAACTGGAATCTCATAAAAATTTTATTCTCAAATCTTTTCTCAACTTACAACGTAAAATAATGAATGCTATAAATTTCAATAAATATCTGGGGTGGGTGTTTACCGCCCTTGCCATTTTGGCTGGTATCCACACTTTGGTGTGTCTATTCAAAGACCCTGCATTGTTTATCGACGATGCCCGTCTAATGAAGAGCGTGGTGACGCGCGACTTCGCCGGTCTTTTCGCCGGTATGCTCGATTACAATCAGAGTGCGCCGATAGGGTGGCTGCTGATTGTCAAGACATTCGAGACGCTGTTGGGCAATACGCCCATAGTACTTCGCCTTACGGGTATAATTCTCTATTTTATTTCGGCATGGCTGGTATATCTTCTGGCAAAGAATACATTCAAGTTCAATATTCCTATGATGCCGGTGGCAGTGTTTCTGTCTTTGTATATTGTCCAGCGCTTTGCAATCAATACCAAACCCTATATGTCTGATGTTTGTTTCTCGTTGCTCTCGTTGTGGATTTATCATCTGTATTTGCAGCGCAAGATGCCCGCTATTATTGCATTCTGCCTGATGGCTCTCTTCATTTGGTTTGCCTTCGGTGCCTTGTTTGTGATGGGCGGCGTGTGCGCTTACCATTTCTTTAGACAGTCATGGATGCTCTACAAGAAAAAGGCAACCGTGGGGCAATATCTAAAGGAGGCGGCTCCTCTCTTTGTGGTACTCGTGAGCGTGGGTCTCTACTATTTTTTGTGGGCTTTGCCTGCATCAAAGAATACGCCCAGTGTTAATGAGGACAACTACTGGACATTCCTCTCTTTCCCTTTGGTGCCGCACGGCATGAAAGACTTGAAACTGCTTAAAATGATGTTCCACGAATTTATTAGTCCCATCTGGCAATTTAAACTGCAATTCTTGGTGGGATTTATGTTGACAGTTAAGATACTGTGGCGCAAATGGTTAATAGTTGTGTTTTTTATCATGGCGGTAATGGTGATGGTAGTGTCCAGCTTGGGACTTTATCCGATATGTAGCAGATTGCTTTTGAGTCAGTTTGTGTTCGCCACTCTGTTGGCTTTATGGGGATGGGATTGGATTATTGGAAACATTGCCAAGGACAAGGTGTCCGTTTTACTTCTCCTGCTGTGTGTATTCCAGCCAATGGCATCAATGCTGAAATCAAGCGCAGATTACCGCGACGGTTCGTTCTATCCTTACAACGGGCAATACAAGGCTTGCATCGACTATATTTATAAGGTGAAGTCACCGGAAGCTAAAATTTTTATCAACGACGTCCAGCGTCCGATGGGCGAATACTATTGCAATTACGAGACAAACAGTAACCATTCCGAGTCAAAGATATTGGAAAAGGGCGACAAGATATGGGGCATCTCCTATCGCTGGTTGCACTGTACGGAACCTTATCAATATCGTTTCTTTATGCAACCAGACAAAGTGAAGGCCAACATTGATGCTATTACCAAATATGACGATGTCTATTTCATGGATGTTCACAATGAGTATGATGTTCACTCTGGGTCTGCCGTTTTCTCTAATTTTCTTGCTGAGTTCAAGAAAACTGGGGCGAAGATAGAGAAAGTCTATTCTTTCTTTGGAAGTGACGTGTATAGGTATACCCGTTAATAAGATGAGCATGAACTAATGGGTGAATGTTATGTGCTTCAGTTCTATAAGGCAAGCTTCGGCTTCAGTCCGATGGGTTGGGACACGATGCTCTGCGAGGTGCGCAACGGATAGCAGTAAAACGAAAGTAGGAAGAAAACGAACTCGTTTTCTTCCTACACTATTCACTGGCTATCCTTTCAGTTTGCCGTCTTCAGAACCTTCGTGTTGCCGTTGCTGTCGGTGGTTTTCACGATGCTAACACCCTTGGCACGGGTGTTCTGCCGTGTGCCGTTGATGGAGTAGCACACGCTGCTTGCGGCGCTGTCCGCATTGACGCTATTGACGGCCGTCGGCACGTTGGTCAGCTTGTTGCCGTTCTCGTCGTAAGTGTAGACATTGTCGAGGTATCTGTTCTTCACGGCATCGGCGTATTCGCTGATGTCTGTGCCGGGCACTTTGTCGCTGTACGCTGTGTAAATCTCTATCTTGCCGGCTCCGGTGTATTTTTCTATCACTGCCGGCACGTCCTCCGTCTTGTCGTGGTTGTTCACCTTGTATGCCGCGTCAGTCTGCGTCGGCACCCAGTCCGTTGCGGTCACGCCGTAGCTGTTGCTTATCTTCGCCCCGTCGATGTTGGTGTATCCCTCCACGAGGTTGTTGCAGCCCTTGAAGATTAGGTCGTATCCGTCCTCCTTGTTGATGTTGATGGAACCGCCGCGGTCGGAGCGTACGGGTGACTTGGTGTTTTCGAAATAGCACGCGTCGGCATAGCCCACTGACTTCTCCCTTATGTCCCAGCCGTCCTCGCATCCTTTCTGGTAGTTGTTCATGTAGTGCAGGTTGCCGCCGCGCTGCAGCGGAAGGCGTGAACCCTGGATGTTTTCAAGGAAATTGTGGTGGTAAGAGATGGTGCGGCATCCGTCGAACACGTCGGAGTTGCCTTTGCCGAAGAGGCAGGCTTTGTCGTGGTCGTGGAAATGGTTATAGCTGAACGTCATCCACTGCACGTTGTTCTTGCAGTCGAGCAGTCCGTCGTAACGGTCCTTGTTGGCCTGGTCGCCGTTGAAGAATTCGCAGTGGTCCACCCAGATGTGTCCGCCCCAGTCGCTTTTTGCGCTCACCTTGTCGGCCTGTATGCCGATGCAGTCGGGGTCGCCCACTTCCACCTGTGCGCCGTCGCGCCATGCCACGATTTTGTTCTCGCCGCTTTTCAGCACCGGCACTCCCTTCATCGTGAAGCGGCAGTTGCGTATGATGATGTTGTCCACGGCCTGCATCACGAAGGTGATGTGAGAGAAGAGCGGGGCCTTGCCCGTTTCCTTGTTCACCACGCCCACCAACGTTTTGTTTGGTGCAACGAGGATACGCTCGCCATAGGTTGTCTCCACTCCCTCGCTGCCGTCCTGCTTGTCGCACAGCTTGCCGGTGTTGATGCCGTCCACGTAGCATTTTATGCCGGTGTTGATGTCGTGGTCAACCATAATTATATATGGTGCCTTTGCCTGCAGGTAAGCCTGCAGCTGTGAGAAATTGTCGGCGTAGACCACCTTGCCGCCAGCACCGCCTGTGGTGCCTTCGGTGCGGTAGTAATTTGTTCCCGGTTGTCCGGTGCAGGCGGCGAAGCCGTCTACCGAGAAATCACGTCCGTCAATCTGCTGCGCATTGGCATGCAATGCCCATCCGCCGACCATCAGGGCGGCGAGGAAAAGTTTTGTCTTTGATGTTTTCATTATTTGATAAGTTAGTAGTTAGTCATGGGTAGGACGGCGTGTGTCAGTTTGCCATCTCCGAGAGGAACTTTATGCGCACCAGGCGCACCATGTCCTCGTTGTAGTCGCCGTCAAGCTCGTCCATTGCGGTATCGAGGTCGTCGGTCTCGCTTTCGCGGAAATATTCGTAAATGTCGTCCACGTGTTCCTCGTCCATCACCTCGTCGAGGAAATAGTCGATGTTGAGTTTCGTTCCGCTGTAGACAATGGCCTCAATTTCGTCGAGCAGTTCGTCGAAGTCGAGGTTCTGTGCGTCGGCGATGTCGTCGAGCGGCACCTTGCGGTCGATGTTCTGTATTATCTTCACCTTCAGCATGGACTTCTTGGGTACAGTCCTGAACCTCAGGTCTTCGGGCCTTTCTATTTCGTTCTCCTCGCAGTGACGTTTGATGAGTTCGAGGAACTCCCTGCCATACCGGCGCGCCTTGCCTACGCCGACCCCCTGTATGTTTGTCAGCTCCTCCATCGTTATGGGGTACACGGTAGCCATCTGCTCCAGTGATATGTCCTGGAAAATCACGTAAGGCGGCAGGTTCAGCTTCTGGCTTGTCGTTTTCCTCAGGTCCTGCAGCATCCTGAACAGCGTCGGGTCAAGTGCTGCGGGAGACTTGTCGGAAAAGTCATCCTCTTCCTCCTCGTTGAATTCCGTGTCTTTCACCACCATGAACTCCTTGGGGGCGTTGAGGTATTTCTTTCCGCTGGCGGTAAGTTTCAGCAGACCGTAGTTTTCCACGTCCTTCTTGATGTATCCGGCGATGATGGCCTGCCGTATCACGGGGTTCCATATCTTCGGGTCGCATTTCTCGCCTTCGCCAAATTCCTTGAGCGTGTCGTGCTTGTGGTCGCGGATGTCGTCGGTGTCGCGGCCCTTGACGAAATCCACCACATATTCCTGCCTGAAATTCTCCTTCAGAGCCTTTACCGCCCTCAGCACGATGGCCAGCTCCTTTGTCGCCTCGATTTTCTCGTGCGGGTGCAGGCAGTTGTCGCAGTTGCCGCAGTTGTCACGGTTGTATTCTTCACCGAAATAGTGGAGGAGCATCTTGCGCCGGCACACCGACGACTCGGCATACGCCGCCGTTTCCTGCAGCAGTTGTCTGCCGATATCCTGTTCCGCCACGGGCTTTCCCTCCATGAATTTCTCGAGTTTCCTCAAGTCCTTCTTGCAGTAGTAGGCGATGCATCTGCCCTCGCCGCCGTCCCTTCCGGCGCGTCCCGTTTCCTGGTAGTACCCTTCCAGACTTTTGGGGATGTCGTAATGTATGACGAACCTCACGTCGGGCTTGTCGATACCCATGCCGAAGGCTATCGTAGCCACGATGACGTCGATTTTCTCCATCAGGAAATCATCCTGCGTCTTCGACCTTGTTGCCGAGTCGAAGCCCGCGTGGTATGCCGCGGCCTTGATGTTGTTGGCCTGCAGCACTGCCGCGAGTTCCTCCACCTTCTTTCTTGACAGGCAGTATATGATGCCGCTCTTGCCGCTGTTCTGGCGGATGAATTTCACGATGTCCTTGTCGATGTCCTTTGTCTTCTGCTTCACCTCATAGTAGAGGTTCTGCCGGTTGAAGGAACTTTTGAACTCCGTGGCTCCGGTGATGCCGAGACTTTTCTTTATGTCAGTGCGCACCTTGTCCGTGGCAGTTGCCGTGAGGGCAATCACCGGGGCGTTGCCAATCTCGTTGATGATGGGGCGTATGCGCCGGTATTCCGGTCTGAAGTCATGCCCCCATTCCGATATGCAGTGCGCCTCGTCGATGGCGTAGAACGAAATCTTGACCGTTTTCAGAAACTCCGCATATTCGTCCTTGGTGAGGGATTCGGGAGCCACGTAGAGCAGCTTGGTGAGACCGGAGCGGATGTCATTCTTCACCTGGTCGATGGCAGCCTTGTTGAGCGACGAGTTGAGGCAGTGCGCCACCCCCGTCGTCTCGCTCAGTCCGTTGATTACGTCCACCTGGTTTTTCATCAGTGCTATGAGCGGCGACACCACGATTGCAGTGCCGTCCATGATGAGTGATGGCAGTTGGTAGCACAGCGACTTGCCGCCGCCTGTGGGCATCAGCACGAAGGTGTCTTTGCCGTCCATCAGGTTGCGGATAATCTTTTCCTGCTCTCCCTTGAAGCTGTCGAAACCAAAATACTGTTTCAGTTTTGCCGTAAGGTCAACGTCGTACGTCATATCACAAGCTGTTTTGATTGTCCGGGATTGCCCCGCCTTTTTATTCAGTCTCCAGTTTCTGAAGGTGTGCCTTGTCGAGCTGCGCCGTGGCGTAGTCGAGCGACACGTTGAATTCCTTCACTTTTCCCGAAGGAACGTCGAACATGGCGTCCATCATCACATTCTCCACGATAGACCTCAGTCCTCTCGCCCCCAGTTTGTATTCCATGGCCTTGTCCACCATGAAATCGAGCGCATCCTCGTCGAAGGTGAGCTTTATGCCGTCCATCTCGAAGAGCTTGACATACTGCTTCACGATGGAATTCTTGGGCTCCACGAGAATCGACTTGAGAGCCTGCCTGTCGAGCGGGTTAAGGTATGTGAGCACCGGCAGGCGGCCGATGATTTCGGGTATGAGGCCGAAAGACTTGAGGTCTTGCGGAAGGATGTATTTCATCAAGTCCTTCTTGTCAATCTTCCTGGTGTTCTGCACCGAGTTGTAGCCCACCACGTGGGTGTTGAGCCTCTGCGCTATCTTGCGCTCTATGCCGTCGAAGGCCCCGCCGCAGATAAACAGGATGTTCTTGGTATCCACGTGGATGTAGTCCTGGTCGGGGTGCTTTCTGCCGCCCTTCGGCGGTACGTTGACCATCGACCCTTCGAGCAGCTTCAGCAGACTCTGCTGCACGCCCTCTCCGCTCACGTCGCGCGTGATTGACGGGTTGTCGCCCTTTCTTGCAATCTTGTCCACCTCGTCGATGAACACTATGCCGTGTTCTGCCGCATCCACGTCGTAGTCGGCCACCTGCAGCAGTCGGCTGAGGATGCTCTCCACGTCTTCCCCCACGTATCCCGCTTCGGTGAACACAGTGGCGTCGACGATGGTGAAGGGCACGTCGAGCAATTTCGCAATGGTGCGCGCCAGCAGGGTCTTTCCCGTTCCGGTGCTTCCCACCATGATGATGTTGCTCTTCTCTATCTCCACGCCGTCGTCGGAAATTTCCTGCTGCAGCCTTTTGTAGTGGTTATACACCGACACGGCGAGATAGCGCTTGGCCTCGTCCTGCCCGATGACATACTGGTCGAGGTAATCCTTTATCTCGTGCGGCTTCGGCACCTTCTTGGTCTGGAATTTCTTTTTCTTGTTCTTGGCCTTGACTCTGCTTTCAGCCTCGTCGATATAGCCGGCGTTCGTGAGTATATTGTTCGCCTCCACCACGCAGTCGGCGCAGATGCTGCCTCTCAGACCTGTAATCATCAGTGTCGTGTCCTGCTCGCTTCTGCCGCAGAGGAAACATGTCTTCGGGGTGTTCTTTTTGTCAGCCATTTCTTCTTACTTCTTTGTCAAGACCGTGTCAATCATTCCGTAGTCTCTTGCCTCTTCGGCTGTCATCCAGTAGTTGCGGTCGGAGTCGTTCCACACCTTTTCGTATGGTGTGTGCGAGTGGTCGGCGATGATGGTGTAAAGCTCTTTCTTGAACTTCATTATCTCCTTCGCCTCAATCTCGATGTCCGACGCCTGTCCCTGCACGCCGCCCAGCGGCTGGTGTATCATCACGCGGCTGTGGGGCAGGGCGGAACGCTTGCCTTCGGTGCCGGACACGAGCAGCACGGCTGCCATCGACGCTGCCATACCGGTGCATATCGTGGCCACGTCGCTCGAGATAAACTGCATGGTGTCGTAGATGCCGAGACCGGCCGTCACGCTGCCGCCGGGGCTGTTGATGTATATTGATATGTCTTTGCCGGAATCCACAGAGTCGAGGTACAGCAGCTGTGCCTGCAGCACGTTGGCCGTATAGTCGTTTACTTCTGTTCCGAGGAATATGATGCGGTCCATCATCAGGCGCGAGAACACGTCCAGCTGTGTCACGTTGAGAGTTCGTTCTTCAAGGATATACGGATTGACGTACTGTGCCTGTGTCTTCACCACGTCATCGAATGCCATACCGTTTATTCCCAGATGTCCGGTGGCGTATTTCCTGAAATCGTTTATCATACTTTGTCTTTTCTTTTACATTAAAAAAAGAGGCTATCTGCCTTTTACCTATACAAAGATAGTAAAAAAGTAGATAACCTCTATACGTTACTATAGATTTTTATCAAAAAAATCTTTATTCGCCCTTCATCATTTCGTTGAATTCGTCGAGTGTGGCCTCCTTGTTCTCAAGTTTCACCACCTTTTTGAGGGCTTCCGTCAGCTTGCGGTCGATGCTGCGGTCCACGAGTGAGTCAACGAACTCTTTTCTCTTGAGCATGTCGTTGGCGTAGTTCTCGAGATACTCCTCGGGAACGTTTGTCATGCCATACTGCGCGAACTGTGCGCGGGCTGCTTCCATGGCTGTTTCCTTGAGGTCGTTGTCGTCGATCTTGATGTCGTTGGCCTCGACGAGCTGC
This sequence comes from Oscillibacter sp. MSJ-31, assembly GCA_963629785.1. Taxonomy (GTDB): domain Bacteria; phylum Bacteroidota; class Bacteroidia; order Bacteroidales; family Bacteroidaceae; genus Prevotella. The sequence goes on from CAVGJZ010000046.1 coordinate 13,336, forward strand.
TCGCGGATGAGGTGCCATGTAAGCTCCTTGATGCTCTGCTCATAGTTCTTCTCCACGAATTCCTCGCCCTTGTCCTTGTTTTTGTTGAGCATGATGCGCTTGAGCAGCGCGTCGGGGTATGTCAGAGAGCCTACCTTGTCCTCGAGGTACTTGCGCACGTCAACGAGGAACTTGTAGTCACCGTCGTTGGCGAGCTGCTCCGAGAGACCCTCGGCAATCTTCTTGCGGAATGTCTCCTCGTCCTTTATCTCGCCCTCGCCGTAAACGTTGTCGAAGAGCTCCTGGTTGATCTCTGCCTTCACGAAGCGTGTGATTTCCGTAATCTGGAAGCTGAAGTCGGCTGTCACGTCGGCTGCCTCCTCCTTTGTTATCTTCAGCAGTGAAGATACCTCCACGTCGTTCTCGGGATATGCCTTCTTGGGGTTGAAGGTGATGATGTCGCCGAGCTTTGCGTTCTCGAAGAGCTTCTTCTGGTCTTCCACCTTGATGTATTCGGGCATCATGACAGCTCCCTCCACGGTGATGCCGCCTTCCTTGGTGTTGCCGTTCTCGTCGAGCTCGCGGATGTCGCCCTTGAGCATGTCGTTTGCCTGATATTCCTCCACCTTGTCGTAGTGGCCGGCGCGTGAGGCGAACATGTCTATCTGGCGGTTCACGAGGTCGTCGTCCACCTTGATAGTATAGTAGTCCACTGTGTCATTGTCGGAAAGCTCAACATTGAACTCAGGAGCCACGGCGATGTCGAACTTGAACTCGTAGGGGGCTTCGGTTGCGAGGTCCACGGGAATCTGTCCCTCGTTTGCCATTGGCTCGCCCAGCATCTTTATCTTGTTGTCATTAATGTATTTGTAAAGCTCCTCGCCGATAATCTTGTTTATTTCCTCGGCTTTTACAGCCTCGCCGTACTGCTTCTTGATAAGTCCCATGGGAACCATGCCCGGACGGAACCCCGGAACGCTGGCTTTCTTGCGGTAGGCCTTGAGAGTTTTCTCTACTCTGTCCTGAAAATCTGCTGTCTCAACAGTCAAGGTCAACAGTCCGTTCACCTTATCTGGATTCTCAAAAGAAATCTTCATTTTCTGTTATCTTTGTTTTTTAAATTATTGTTTTCATACCAATTTCCCATCCCTGCGGCATTGCCGCACGCAGTGGGCCGGATTTCCTTCCGTCAGCGTCCCGGTTGCGACAGGCACGTGGCTCGCCTCGTCCGTCATCTGCTGGCGAAGACGGCATTCTGATGCGTTTTGAGGAAAATCCGCACATTTTAGGCTTGCAAAATTAAATATAAAAGGTGTAAAGACCTAATCATTAGGATATTTTAACACCTGCGGCTTCTCTTCCTTTCGTCCACCTCCTGGAAATTCTTTTTCTTGAGTTCGAAGTCCACTCCAAGGTATTTTTCCTTTACTATCTCGTTGGCGGCGAGTTCCTCGGGACTTCCCTGGAAGAGTATCCTTCCCTCGAAGAGCAGATAGGCGCGGTCGGTGATGTTGAGCGTTTCGTGTACGTTGTGGTCGGTGATGAGTATTCCTATGTTCTTGTATTTCAACTGCCACACCACGTGCTGTATGTCCTCCACGGCGATGGGGTCCACTCCGGCGAAGGGTTCGTCGAGCATGATGAATTTGGGGTCGATGGCGAGGCAGCGCGCTATCTCGGTGCGGCGTCGTTCGCCGCCGGAGAGCCTGTCGCCCTTGTTCTTCCTCACTTTGTGGAGGGCGAACTCGTCGATGAGTGTCTCTAGCTTCTCGAGCTGCTGCTTTCTTGTGAGGTTGGTCATCTCGAGCACCGCCATGATGTTGTCTTCCACGCTGAGCTTGCGGAATACGCTTGCCTCCTGCGGCAGGTATCCCACTCCGGCTCTGGCACGTTTGTACACGGGGTAGTCGGTGATGTCCTTGTCGTCGAGATAGATATGTCCGGCGTTGGGCACTACAAGACCGGTGGTCATGTAGAACGACGTGGTCTTTCCCGCTCCGTTGGGACCGAGAAGCCCCACAATCTCTCCTTGTTTCACGTTGATGGAGACGTTGCTCACCACGGTTCTCTTGCCGTATTGTTTCACCAGGCCTTCGGTGCGCAGCACCATGCCTCCCTTGTTTTCTGTATTCTCGGTGTTGTATGTGTCTGTCATAAAGGCTGTTGTATTCCTGTATCTTGTTTGTTTGCCGTCAAGGCGGCTACTATGTTTTTGCCGTCAGCTTTCCGCCTGTTCCTCTTCGCTTCCCCTTTCGTACGGCAGCATTGCCGCGGCGGTGTCGGATTCGAGGAACGTGGAGTTGTCGAGTTCGTCGAGCGACTTCTTCTTCTTGTTCTCCTGCGCACCTGCCTTGAGCAGTTTCTTTGCCGCCGTTATGATGCTCGCCCCACTGTCGGCGGTGGTGATTTTGAGCTTCGTTATTTTTCTTATGGTGTCGTGCATGCTCGTTTCCACATCGTCGAAACGCACGCCGAAATCCTGCACGCGGTCTATCACCGTGTTGGCCGCGTCGATCATCGCCTGCTGGTTCTTCAGCTGTCTCACCTGTGTCCACATCATCTCGAGCACCCTCAGGTTCATATACATCGTCTGCGGCCCGAGTATCATCACTCCCTCGTCATACGCCTCGCGCCACAGCGTGGTGTCGTTGAGCAGTGCAAGGTTCAGCGCGCCCTCTATCGGCACGTACATTATGGCGAAGTTGAGCTTGTTGTACCCCTCGGGCAGGTATCTCGTGTATTCCTTCTTGGCTAGGCGTTTCACCTGCGCCCTTACGCTGGCGATGTGTGCCTTGAGGTGTTCCGTCTTTTCCGGCGTGCCGTCTTCGGCGTTCATATACCGCTCGTAGTCTGTGAGCGACATCTTCGAGTCTACCACCACGTGGCGGTTGTTTGGGAAGTGCAGGATGAAGTCAGGCACGAGACCCTTGCCGTCGGCGCCCTTTGCGTTTCGTCCGGCTTTGTCCTTGAGCGTTTCCTGGGTGTCAAACTGCTCGCCTTCCTTCAGCTCCAGGTCTTCGAGCAGCTGCTTGAGTTTCAGTTCGCCGAAGTTTCCCTGCACCTTGACCTCGCCGGTGAGTGCTCTTGTGAGCCTGTCGGCGGTCTCGCCCAGCGCCGCGCTCTTCTGCATGTTTATCTTTATTGTCTCGTCCAGGCGCGTCAGTGCTTCGCTCTGCTGCGCTTTCGATTTGTCGAAGGCTTCCTGCATGTCCTTGAGGCTTTGCTGTAGCGGACTGATGATTTTCGACACCTGTTCCTTGTTCCTTTCGCCCAGCTCGTCCTGCCGGCGCTTGAGTATCTCTTCTGAGGTTGTCTGCATCTGCTCCCTGATGAGTTTCAGCTGGCTGTCCACCTGGTCGCGGTTCATTTGCCTGAGTGCCTCTATCTGCTTCTTTGCGCCGTCGCTGGCGAGGGCAATCTGCTTGTCCTGCGACTCCCTTATCTCTTCTATCTGCTTGTCGTAGGAGGCTTTGAGGTCTGCCGCCTGCCTGTCGAACGTGGCTTTCAGCTCCGTCTCCCTCTTGGCGTTCCTTTCCCTCTCGGCATTTATTGCCAGATTGGCGTTCTCCTTGAGTTCCGCCGTCTGCTTTTCGTGGCTTTCCCTGTCGGCGGAGATTTGACTTTCGTAGCTTTCCCTTGCTGTCGCCATTTGTCTTGCGAAGTCTTCTTTTTGCGTTTCCAACTGCGACTGGTAGTTCCCGGCGAGGGTTTTCTGCACGTCGCGCTCCGAGGTGAGTGTCCTTATCTGTTCCTGCTGCCGTGCAACGGTGCTTTCGAGGGCTTTGGCCTTTTCGCCGAGGCCGGAAATCTGCGACTTCAGGTTGTTGATCAGGTCGGTGTTGTCCTGCCCCTTTCCTTTCCCCTTGTTGCCGAGGAAAAAGCCCACCACCACCATTACGGCGGCAATCGCTACGAACATTATTATATTGGCATCCATATTGGCGTTACGTTTTTACGGTGATTTCTGAGTTCTTCTGCAAATGTACTAACTTTTATCCGTAAAAGTGCCCGGCGTGTTCTATAAGTGGCGATAAAAAATAATTTGGTGTACGATCGGCTTTGCTGCTGACGCTTCGTTTTGTCAGTAAAAACCGGCGGTCTTTTGCCCGCAAACTGCCCTTTCTCCAGTCTTGCACCCCTTGCCGTGAGGTCGTATGCCTCTTGCCATAAGGTTGGAGAAACGGTGTTTTGTTTGCGGGAAAAGTAATGAATTTTAGGTACAAAAGTCCGGCACTTCGTCCTTATTATGTCAAACACTGCCGACTTTTAATAAAAATTACCTACATTTAAGAATCTAATAACAATGAAGTATTTAATTTCTAACTTATGAGAATGATAACGACAAATGCGATGATTGGCGTGGCGACAGCCGCACTCTCATTGAGTCCTTTGGCAATGACAGCAGCCGGCACCAACGATGCCACGGTTTCGGTCATGCCACAGCAGCAGACAAAGAGCATGCACGTTCGCGGTGTGGTTCGTGATGCTCAGGGTGAGCCTCTTATTGGTGTTAGTGTAGTGCCTTCTGATGACCAGCGGCAAGGCGTAATTACCAATATGGACGGACAGTACGACATCACGGTGAAGGGCGGTACGATGCTCCGCTTCTCTTACGTGGGCTTCAAGACACAGACCGTCAAGGTGGTGCCCGGCGGAAACTACGACATCAAGCTCGTTGAGGACAACGACATGATGGACGAGGTGGTAGTGGTAGGCTACGGCACGATGAAGAAGAGCGACCTTACCGGTTCCACGACATCTCTGCGCAGCGACGCCATCACGTCGGTAATGGCCGCCAATCCCATCGAGGCATTGCAGGGAAAGTCTTCCGGTGTGGCAGTGTTCACCAACAGCCAGCCGGGTGAGGCTCCGACATTGCGTATCCGCGGTTCCGCTTCTATCAATGCCGGCACGGATCCTCTGTATGTGGTAGACGGATTCGCCCTCACCGACGGCAACATGAACGACATCAATCCTGCCGACATCGAATCAATGGAGGTGCTGAAGGACGCTTCGGCAACAGCCATATACGGTTCGCGCGGCGCCAACGGCGTGGTTATGATTACCACGAAGAAAGGGTCGAAGGGAAAGCACAATATCTCGGTCCATGCCAACATGGGCGTCCAGATGCGTTCGCGCCTGATAGAAACTATCACGGGGCAGGAGTTCATCGACTATATAAACAAGGCAAATACAGCACAGGGAGGTTCCGCACCGTTCCCCAACGGCTACAACGGCTCGTTCTACGACTGGCAGAAGGGGGTGATAAAAAGTTCGGCCATAACACAGGACTACGGACTTACCCTCGATGGTATGTCGAACGAAACACGCTATATGTTCTCGGCAGGCTACTACAACCAGGATGGTTTGCTCGATGCGCAGGGATATGAGAAATTCACCCTCCATTCAAATCTCGACCATAAGTTCAACAAGTGGTTCTCCATCGGCGCAAACATGCAGCTGACCAGCTCAAGGCAGAACATCATGACGAACCCTGTTACCAACGACATCTTCCGTTCGGGATGGCCTACCGACCAGCCGAAGAACGACGACGGGTCCTGGAATATTATCCAGCATGGTGAGGTGTTCAATCCGTTTGCCGATATGGACGCCACTACAGACCAGGTGAAGAACATACGTTTTATCGGCAACTTCTATGCGCAGATCGACTTCAGCAAGCATTTTAACTATAAGCTGAACATCGGCTACGACACTAAAACGTCAAACCAATACCAGTATCTCAGTTCGCAGACGGCAAAGGGCATCCAGGCAGGCACCGACACGGGTACCGGCATGCACAAATGGGCGCGCCAGGAATCGCGCCTGATGGACAACATCCTTACGTACAGCAACCAGTGGGGCGACCATCGTATGTCCTTGACCGGTGTCTACTCCTGGCAGGACTATAAGTACAGGTATTCGCAGATGTCGGGAAACTTCTCCAACGATGCGCTCGGGGCATGGGACTTCTCCGGCGTGGACCAGGCATCGCTGAAGGCGGCAAGTGACATTTACAGCAACAGGCTTATTTCCTGGACGGCCCGCGGCACATACGCCTACAAAGACCGCTACATGCTGACGGCCACAATCCGTTTCGACGGTTCTTCACGTTTCGGATCAGACAACAAGTGGGGTACATTCCCGTCTGTAGGTGTCGCCTGGCGCGCCTCGGAAGAAAATTTCCTAAAGGACAGCAAGGTTATCTCCGACCTCAAGATCCGCGCCAGCTATGGAGTGACAGGAAACCAGGAAATCGGTAACTACCAGTCGCTTGCAAGACTTGCCAACTCCACAAGCAATGCCAACTATTCCGATGGGACGAACTCAATAATAGGCTTCTATGAGGAAGTCGGGAACTCAAAGCTGAAATGGGAGAGCACAAGGCAGTTTGACGCCGGCTTCGACCTTTCACTCTTCGACAGGGTGTTCCTCAACTTCGACTATTACAACCGCCAGACACAAGACCTGCTCTATACAGTGCCAATTCCTTCAACATCAGGATATTCTTCGGTTTTGAGCAATGTGGGCAAGGTGAGCAACTACGGTATAGAGCTTTCTCTGAGTGCCGATGTCTACAAGAACAGGGACTGGAAGGTGACTGTGGGAGGCAACTTCACATACAACACCAACAAGATCAAGAAACTGTATGACGGCGCAGACCGTATTACGGTGTACGACGGGACGGCTTCGACTGGTCTTGCCCGCGTGCTCGAAGTGGGTCAGCCCGTTAACGGCGTTTACGCATACCACTCTCTCGGTATCATCCGGACTCAGGAGCAGCTCGACGAATATCTCGCCAAGATGCCAAGTCTGAAGGGGCTTGTCGGTATCGGCTCGGAGATGTACGAGGACGTGGACGGCAACGGGAGTCTCTCTATAGAAGACACCAAGTGTATCGGAAGCGTCGAGCCAAAGTATTTCTATGGCATCAACCTCGGTGTGCAGTGGAAAGACCTCAAGATACAGGTCTACGGACAGGGAGCCTGGAAGTATGCCTCAATGGCGGGTTCGGAAAACCATTACAACAACGGTTCAAAGTGGGCAATCGGCTATCAGGATACCGGCAACTACGCAATGTGGGTGGACAACAACGTGAAAAACCAGCTCGGTATACCTTCGGTAGACGGGTACCACAATATGTTCGACCCCGTGACAAACCCCAATGGCTGTGCTCCCGCGGTAGGCGCCAAGGGCGTTGTGCTCTCCGACCGTACCAACGCGGACTGGTCGTACTTCATCCTGAAGAACATACAGTTGAGCTACGATTTCAGCAAGCTCATAAAGACCGACTATATCAAGAGCCTCGTGTTCAACGTGAATTTCCAGAACTTCGTGACGTCAGCCAACCATCTCGGCTACAACCCCGAGAACGGTGACGTGTCCAACCCATACGGAAAGACCATCATGTTCGGTGTAAACATCAAGTTCTAACCTAAAAACAAAGTAAAATGAAAGCTGTAAAATTCTTAGTGGCAGGTATAGCTATGATGTCAGTAGCCGCAGGCTTCACAAGTTGTAGCGATCTTGACGAGAACCCCTATACCTTTATCGACCCTAATTCGTATTATAAAACAGAGGCTGAGGTGGAGACTGCCCTCAACGGCACATACAACCGCTTCCGTCGTCTCTACAGTGGCAACAACGCCCTCTACCTTGCCGAGATAGAGTTGCTCACGGAGCAAGGATGGCCCACATATCCGAAAGACAACATGCACGAGTTCTCGCAGTGGAGCTATGCCAATAGCGAGAGCGTGGGCGGAGTGATGAAAATCTGGGGATATGCCTACGAGTGTATCAACCGCGCCAACATAGTGCTCGGACGTGTTGATGCCGTGAGCATGAGCGACCAGAGCAGAAACTGGATTAAGGGACAGGCTCTGTTCCTCAGAGGATATACTTACTTCCATCTGCTCCGCCTCTATGGAGGTGTGCCTGTCACCACCACTTATACAAATGGTGTGGAAGGGCTTGATATTCCGAGATCTTCCGTGGAAGAAACCTACAACCGTATCATAGAGGACTTGCAGCAGGCGGAAGCTTTCCTGCCTACACGCGGCACAAGCGGCTATGATGTATGGCGGGCGTCAAAAGGCGCCGCAGAGGCGGCTCTTGGCGAGGTGTACCTGTACAGGGCGACAATGAACAACAATAACGTTGATGACCTCAAGCTTGCAAAGAGCTATAGCGAAAAGGTGATTGCCTCTAATGTATATGAACTCATGCCGGAGTTTACCGACAACTTCTACTGGTTCAATGCCAATGCAAAGAACTGCAAGGAGTCTTTGTTCGAGCTGCAGTTCTCCGCACAGGCAGGCCAGAGCAACAGTATGCACATCCGCTTCGGGCTTGGACGCACGAACAATGCGTATATGGGATGCTATCAGTATGCCCGTTTCGGCGTGTCGGGATTGTTGTATAAGGAAATGGTGCAGAACGGCGACAGGCGCGCCAACGCTATGCTCTCTTATTTCGAGGGGCTCTGCGGACCTACTTCCAACAAGGAAGACTTGATCGAGCAGCCATGCCGCTATAACATCAACACCTTCTCATGGGAGCCAAAGGCTTGGAACGACAAGAACGGCGAGATGATGGCAGTGTTCAACTGCAAGTATTTCGACAACCGCACCGACTATAACCTGATGATGCCGAATGCGAACTTCCCTATTTTGCGCTACTCCGAGGTACTCCTCAATTATGCTGAGGCTGCAAACCTGCTCAATGCCGGCGATGGCCTGAACGAGCTGAACAAGGTGCGTCAGCGCGCAGGCTTGGCAGCGTTGCCGCAGGGCAGTTCTCAGGCTGACATCGACACGGACATCTTGAACCAGCGCCGCTACGAGTTTGTGGGAGAGGGAAAGGTGTTCTTCGACGAGTTGCGTAAGGATAAGCTCGCTGACTACGCTGAAGAGAAATGCCGTCTTACGAAGGAACTCGGTATCATCTACATGAGCAGCGATATTGTGTTCAAGCCGCAGAAGACTTATCTGTTCAAGATACCAAAGAGCGACCTTGACAGCAACAAGGCTCTGAAGGGCGCACAAAACCCGGACAACGTGTCCAAGTAACTAACCTGCATAATTCATAGAGCATCTTTAGCTTCAGATTTTTTTCAGTCCTTCTCAAAAAACGGAACTCAATGTTGCGTCTATGCAGAATGGAGGAGTGACTATGCAAGTTTTCTGCAAATTTCTTGCGTTTTCTGATTCCAGATATGGGTC
>CAVGJZ010000047.1:0-18079 GCA_963629785.1 Oscillibacter sp. MSJ-31
TATCATCAAAAAAAATATCGTAGCCGGGAATTCTTGACTTTTTCAAGTGCGCTCATAGATGCCAATTCTCCCAACGTGGCAGCTTCGGCTATGAATTTTCTTGGGTATGACGGAATGGCGCTAGGCAATCACGATATTGAGACAGGCCATGTCGTTTACGATGAATTTGTCCGTCAATTAGACTTCAGTGTACTTGCTGCCAATGTTAAGCACATAGAATCTGACGAGCCATATTTCCTGCCCTACACTATTTTGGAGCGGGGTGGCATTAGGATAGCGGTAATAGGCATGACAACCCAGGCGGTTCCGTGTTGGCAGGATAACGAACTGTGGCTCGGAATGGAATTTCAGGATATTGAGGCGTGTACGGCAGTTTGGCTTGACAAACTGAGGAAAACTGAAAATCCGGATCTGACTGTCGGGATTTTCCATTCCGGGATGGCTGGCGGTCTTGAGGTTGGGCGATACAAGGAAAATGCGGTGATGGAAACGGTCTGTAATACCGAGGGGTTGGATTTGGTTCTTTTCGGGCATGACCACAAGTTGTTTGCCGGCACTCTGAAAAACTGTAAGGGGCATGACGTGTTATGCGTAAATCCATCGAGCAATGGTGATTTTGTGGGGGATATAGAGATTAGTGTTAAAAGGATAGGCGGAAGTTCAGATGTCAGCGGTCTGACAGGTTGTGTCATTGAAAAAGTGCAAGGGAAACTGGTGTCATTGAGTGATGTCTGTCCAGACAATGATTTCATGCAGCGCTTCAATACTGAATACCGTTTGGCGGATAAGTTTCTCAACCGGAAAATAGGATTTGTGGCAGAAGCGGTTAGAACAAGAGACTGTTATTTCGGTGACGCACCGTTTTCTGCCTTTATACATAAGATTCAGACTGACGTGACGGGGGCAGATATTTCATTTGCCGCTCCGCTGGCTTTTGATGAGACGTTGGAGGCAGGTCCGGTGTATGTGAGGGATGCCTTTAACCTCTACAAATACGAAAATCGGATATATGCCTTGAGGATGAAAGGCTATGAAGTGCGGAAATATCTTGAACATAGTTACGACCTTTGGATAAGAACCATGTCATCGCCCGATGAGCCTGTGATGAAGATGAAGCGTTATGAATACGATGGCAAGGTCTATACGTTTTTTGAAAATCTCGTTTTTAATTTCGATACGGCGGCAGGGGTTGATTACACGGTCGATGTTACTCGCCCTCGTGGGGAGAGAATAAGAATTTTGTCTATGAGCGACGGGAAACCTTTCTCGGATCTTGCCTGGTACAGTGTGGCAATGCATAGTTATCGTGGCAATGGAGGGTCTAATTTCCTTGTTGAAGGTGCCGGTATACCATTTGACGAGCTTCCGCTGCGTGTCGTTTTTAAAAGTGAGCATGACCAACGGTGGTATATTATAAATGAATTTGAGAAACACGCTGTCGTTAAAATGCAAAGAATGGGTAATTGGAAATTTATACCGGAAGAATGGGTTGCCAGTGCAGTGGGACGCGACAAAAGAGAACTTTTTGACAACGTGTAGCAGGTGCGATGCAACCGTTTGGGCATGGCTTTTTGGCATGCTTTTTGTAATTAGCAAAACAGCTAGTTAAGCATGTTCAAATTAATATTTAAAATAAAATATTATGGCACAAAAAGGCAATATTGGAGTTACGACCGAGAATATCTTCCCGGTGATAAAGAAATTTTTGTATTCTGACCATGAGATTTTCCTGCGTGAGATGGTCAGCAATGCTGTTGATGCAACGCAGAAAATGAAGACCTTGGCCGAGAAGGGGGAATACAAGGAAGAGCTGGGCGATTTGACTGTCCGTGTGTCGCTTGACACAGAAAAGGGGACGCTGACGATAAGCGACCGCGGTATTGGAATGACTGAAGAGGAAATCGACCGCTACATTAACCAGATTGCTTTCTCCGGTGTCAATGACTTCCTCGACAAATACAAGGACAATGCAAATGCCATCATCGGTCATTTCGGACTTGGCTTCTATAGCTCGTTCATGGTGAGCAAGAAGGTGGAAATCATTACCAAAAGCTACAAGGATGGCGCAAGATCCGTGAAATGGAGCTGCGACGGAAGTCCTGAGTTTGAAATCTCAGAGGCAGAACGTGACAGCCGTGGGTCTGACATCATTCTATATATAGATGATGACTGCAAGGAGTTCTTGGAGAAACCGCGCATCCAGTCCCTTTTGAACAAGTACTGCAAGTTCCTTCCTGTACCGGTTGCTTTCGGCAAGAAGACAGAATGGAAGGACGGAAAGCAGGTGGACACCGAAGAGGACAACATTATCAATAATGCCGAACCGCTTTGGACAAAAACTCCGAGCACGCTCAAAGACGAGGACTATAAGAGCTTCTATCGGGAACTTTACCCCATGCAGGACGATCCGCTTTTCTGGATACACCTGAATGTTGATTATCCGTTCAACCTTACTGGTATCCTCTATTTTCCGAAGATAAAGTCGAATATCGACTTGCAGCGGAATAAAATCCAACTTTACTGCAACCAGGTCTTTGTTACGGATCAAGTGGAGGGCATTGTGCCGGAGTTCCTCACTCTGCTGCACGGCGTTATCGACTCGCCGGACATTCCTCTCAATGTGAGCCGTAGCTACCTGCAGAGCGACAGCAATGTGAAGAAGATATCCACATATATCACAAAGAAAGTTGCAGACCGTCTTAACAGTCTCTTCAAGGAGAACCGTAAGGATTTCGAGGAGAAATGGGATGACTTGAAGCTGTTCATCAACTACGGTATGCTTTCGCAGGAGGATTTCTACGACAGGGCCAAGGATTTCTCGCTGTTTAAGGATGTTGACGGAAAATATTTCACATTCGATGAGTACAAGACGCTCATTAAAGACACCCAGACTGACAAGGAAGGAAAACTTGTTTATCTTTACGCCACAAACAAAGACGACCAGTTTACCTATATAGAGGCAGCGAAGGCTAAGGGGTACAGCGTGTTGCTGTTCGACGGACAGCTTGACACTCCGTGCGTCAATATGTACGAGCAGAAATTCGAGAAATCAAGCTTCACGCGTGTTGACAGTGACATCATTGACCGTCTTATCGTTAAGGATGATGTCGAGAAAAACAAACTTGATGCAGGCGATGCTGACATTTTGTCAGCCACGTTCCGTACACAGCTTCCTGTGATTGACCATGTGGAATTCAACGTCGAGGTGCAGCCTATGGGCGAAGACAATACTCCTGTGGTAATTACTCAAAACGAGTATATGAGGAGGATGAAAGACGTTAGCCGTTATCAGAGCGGAATGAATTTCTATGCACAGATGCCGGATTCTTATAGTCTGGTACTTAACAGCGAGCACAGGCTTGTTAAAGGGATACTTGATGAGAGTAAGAGCGAATGTGAGCCTGAACTCTCGCCTGTTGAGAGTGAAATCAAAGGGCTGCAGGCAAGACTTGCCGCTTTGAATCAAAGCCGGAAGGACAAAAAAACTGAAGAGGTGACCCAAGACGAAAAGGATGACATGGCGAACACGGAAAAGAGTTTGCAGGAGCAGCGCAACAAGAAGGAGCAGATTATCAAGTCGCACGCTGACAGAAACAACGTTGTGCATCAGCTCATTGACCTCGCTCTTCTTCAGAACGGCATGCTTAAAGGAGCATCGCTCAATGAATTCATCAAGCGTTCTGTGAACTTGATAAAGTAACAGGCGTCCCCGTGAAATATTCAGGCGTATAGGTCAATATCCATAGGGAATTTAAAAGGAGGAAAGACAGAGAACTTTTAGCGCGTTCTTGTCTTTCCTCCTTTTTTTTAGTAAACGCTGTATCTTGCACTGTTGTTCTGACACTTTCACCTCTCTGTGTTTTGGGGAAAATGCTGAAATGACGTTAAAAAATAGTTAAAAACATTGACTTGTACCTTGTTTTTTTGTACCTTTGCAAGGTTTTTCGGAATTATAAGCCGTAAAATATTTATTATCAGCAGTTTATAAGGTTAAAAGGAAATTTATCAGGAATGAGACAATTAAAAATTCAGAAGAGTATTACAAATCGCTCAAGTGAGGCACTCGATAAATATCTCGTTGAGATTGGACGCGCTCCACTTATTTCCATAGATGAGGAGATAGAGTTGGCTCAGAAGATCAAGAAAGGCGGTAGAGAGGGTGAACGCGCCAAGGACAAGCTTGTTACTGCCAACTTGCGGTTTGTGGTTTCCGTAGCTAAACAATATCAGCATCAGGGGCTTACTCTTACTGACCTTATCGACGAAGGTAATATCGGACTTATCAAGGCTGCTCAGAAATTCGACGAGACGCGTGGCTTCAAGTTTATATCCTATGCCGTTTGGTGGATTCGCCAGAGTATCCTTCAGGCTATAGCTGAGCAGAGCCGCATCGTGAGGCTGCCTCTAAATCAGGTTGGTTCGCTTAACAAAATCAACCACGAGATAAACAAGTTTGAACAGGAGAATCAGCGCCACCCGTCTGTTTCGGAGCTTTCCGAGGCCACTAACATAGACGAGGAGAAAATCGGTCAGTCACTTGCCGCAGACGGTCATCACGTCAGTATTGACGCCCCTTTCCAGGATGGTGAAGACAACTGTATGCTTGATGTAATGCCGAGCGGAGAGGATAGCAGGACCGACCGTATGGTAGACCATGAATCCATGGCTCTGGAGCTTAATTCGGTGCTTAGTAAAGTTTTGAAAGATAGGGAAATTACAATTATCCGTGAATGTTTTGGTATAGGCTGTCAGGAGAAAGGGCTTGAGGAGATTGGCGATCAGTTGGGGCTTACCCGTGAGCGTGTTCGCCAAATCCGTGAGAAGAGTATAGCCAAGCTCCGTGATAGCGGTAACGCAAAAATACTTGTCAAGTATTTGGGATAAGGCTTGATTGTATCTATCAGATAATTAACGAAAATATTAAATGTCCTTGTTTGAAAGGTAAAGCCTAGCTGTGGCTTTCCGTTCAGACGAGGATTTTTTATTTGATTAATGACAGATGGTATTTATGGTTCACCCCTTTGCCCTATTTTATTCGCCATGACTGAAAAAACATTTCATAAGTTCGGTATGCAAAGAATTTTGACTACCTTTGCATAACGTAATCATTTGTAAGGTTTAAAGGTTTATTATGAAAGCAGTCATAAACGAAAAGGATGTCATAAAAGCAGCAAACGAAGGAATGGACGCTTTCGTGGAGCTTTTTTATAATGCTATTATACAGGAGGCTGGAGGAAAGCTCGACGCTGAAAACATGAATGAACTCACAACAGACCAGATTACCCTCGTTGCCTATGTATGGCTTAGGGATGAGGTTATGGACGGCGGCTTTGTTCAGCTCATCCATAATGGCTACGGCGGTTTTATATTCAACAACCCTTTTGCCAAAATGATGAAGGAATGGGGACTGAGGGATTTTTCAAAATTGGTCTACAACGTGCGAAAACTTTATCTTCAGTACGGAAGTGAAATAGAAAAAGATTGCACGGACGATGAGTTCATGTCGCTTTTCGAGAAATACCCGGAGTTTGACGACTACGACGATGTATTCATTGAGAACGAAGAGGAATGGACGGGTATCGTGGCGGCTTATGTCGATAACCATATCGACAATTTTGTAATCGTTGAGAAATAACTGGATATGAATAAGGAACAAGAACTTCTGAGAAAAAAAAGTCCTGTCAATATTCGTAACAAGAAAGCCTCGTTTGAATATTTCTTTGTTGATACTTTTACGGCAGGCATAGTGCTGACAGGTACCGAAATAAAGTCCATACGCATGGGTAAGGCTTCCCTCGTCGATACCTTTTGCTATATACATAATGGAGAGTTATGGGTGAAGGGAATGAACATTTCCCCGTATTTCTACGGCTCGTATAACAATCATGAAAGCAAGCGCGACAGGAAGCTCCTTCTCAACAAGAGAGAGATACGCAATCTGCAGGAGGCTACAAAACAGGTGGGTTTCACGATTGTACCCACTCTCCTGTTTATTGACGACCACGGACGTGCCAAGCTTGACATCGCCTTGGCAAAAGGAAAGAAGGAGTTTGACAAGCGCCAGACTCTGAAAGAGAAAGAAGACCGTAGGGAAATGGACAGGGCTAAGAAAAGATATTGAGATGAAGATTAAGAATATCATGTTTGACCTTGGCGGAGTGATTATGACGATTGACCAGCCAAGTGCAGTGAGAAGGTTCAAGGAAATAGGACTGGAGAATGCCGATACGGTCCTTGACCCTTATACGCAGAGCGGCATATTCGGGGATTTGGAAGACGGTACGATTACGGCCGATGACTTTATCCGTGAACTTGGTAACATGACTGGAAGGAAATTAACTTTCGAGGAATGTAAATACGCATGGCGCGGATATACAAAGGAAGTCCCGGAGAGAAACATCCGCATGCTGGATACTCTCCGCAAGGAAGGTTATCGGCTGATACTTATCTCCAATACCAATCCGTTTATGATGGACTGGGGCATGAGCAAGGATTTCTCCGGCGACGGCAGGGGTATTTCCGACTTTTTTGATTCGTCATACATGAGTTACAAAATGAAGCTCATGAAACCAGACCCGCGGATGTTCAGGGAAATTATTTCAAGGGAAAAGATAAATCCGGCCGAAACCCTGTTTGTAGACGACGGCGAGAAAAATATTTCCGTTGCGCGCGAACTGGGCTTTCAGACATTCTGTCCGGTGAACGGCGAGGATTGGACCTGGAAATTGAAATCAATTCTCGAAGATTATAAGTGAAACAAAAGTCTTTCCGTTTTTTCGGAATGCAGGAAACATCATACAAATTATGTTTAAGAAAAAAAGAAGATGGCATTGTCTCTCAGGACAGGAGCCCACTGATTTGGACAAGAAAGTGATGTACTGGGAGAACAAGGGAAAACTTGTTCCCACAAGAGATTTGATAAAGACTCCCGAACAGATTGAGGGAATACGCCGAAGCGGAGTGGTAAACACAGGAGTGCTGGATGAAGTGGCGAAACAAATCCATGCCGGAATGAACACTCTCGAGATTGACAAAATATGCTATGACTATTGTGTGGGCCATGGCGCTACTCCGGCTTGCCTCAATTACGAGGGTTTCCCCAAGAGTGTCTGCACAAGTATCAACGAGGTCGTCTGTCATGGCATTCCCAAGGAAGAAGATGTGCTTCAGGAAGGCGACATTGTAAATGTTGATTTCACTACAATACTCGACGGCTATTACGCCGACGCTTCCCGAATGTTCATCATCGGCAAGACTACGCCGGAGAAGGAACAGCTTGTGAGGGTGGCGAAGGAATGTCTGGAAGTGGGGGCTGAAGCAGCCAAGCCGTATTGCTTTGTGGGCGATATAGGCCACGCCATACAGAAGCATGCCGACAAATACCACTACGGTATCGTTAGAGACCTGTGTGGTCACGGCGTGGGACTGAAGTTTCATGAAGAGCCGGAGGTGCTGCATTACGGTCACCGCGGGACAGGAATGCTTATCGTTCCGGGTATGGTATTTACCATTGAACCGATGGTTAATATGGGAACTTGGGAAGTTTTCGTAGACGCAGATGACGAATACGGCTGGGAGGTTATCAGCGGTGACGAAAAACCGAGCGCACAGTGGGAACATACGTTCCTGATGACTGAGCACGGCGTTGAAATTCTAACGGAATAATATTCTATGGAACAGAAGGATATTTATATATTGGGTATAGAGAGCAGCTGTGATGATACGTCGGCCGCCGTACTCAAAAACGGCGTGCTCCTGAGCAACGTCACCGCTTCGCAGGATGTACACATGGCATACGGCGGCGTTGTCCCGGAATTGGCGTCGAGGGCGCACCAGCAGAATGTGGTGCCTGTGGTAGACCAGGCGATAAAGCGTGCCGGAATAACCAAGGAAATGCTTTCCGCAGTGGCATTTACACGAGGACCCGGGCTGATGGGGTCTCTTCTGGTGGGTGTCAGCTTTGCAAAGGGATTCGCACGCTCACTGGGTATTCCTCTTGTTGATGTAAACCACCTGCAGGGGCACGTGATGGCGCACTTTATAAAGGAGAGCGACGACGACAGTTCCGCTCCCCCACTCCCTTTCCTGTGTTTGCTTGTCAGCGGCGGAAATTCGCAGATTGTGAAGGTAAATGCATATAATGACATGCAGCTTCTGGGACAAACAATCGACGATGCCGCAGGTGAGGCGATAGACAAATGCTCAAAGGTGATGGGGCTGGGATACCCCGGAGGACCTATTATTGACAAACTCGCGCGTCAGGGCAATCCCCTGGCCTACAAGTTCTCCGAACCGCATATTCCGGGGCTTGACTATAGTTTTAGCGGACTGAAAACATCTTTCCTGTATAGTCTTCGCGACTGGATAAAGACTGACCCTGACTTTATAGAGCATCACAAGGAAGATCTTGCCGCAAGTCTTGAACATACTATAGTGGACATTCTTATGAAGAAACTGCGTCTTGCCGTGAAGCAGACTGGAATAAAGCATGTTGCTGTGGCCGGAGGGGTGAGTGCCAACAACGGGTTGCGCAATGCTTTCAATGACCATGCCAGGCGGTTCGGCTGGAATATCTATATACCCAAGTTCAGCTATACCACTGACAATGCGGCGATGATTGCGATAACCGGCTACTACAAATTCCTTGACGGGGATTTCTGTTCCATTGACGCTCCGGCGTTTTCAAAAGTTACATTCAAATAAAACATACATAATATATGGGTTTCGAAAACAAAATTCTAAGCAGAGAGATAAGTCAGATTATATGGGAAAACGGCAGCACCATAGGCACTGCCGAGAGTTGTACAGGCGGTCGTATCGCAGAGTCGATTATCGCCATGCCGGGTGCCTCGAACTATTTCAAGGGCGGCATCATCTCATATACAAATGAAATAAAGGAGTCGCTTCTCGGCGTTAGCCATGAACTTCTTGAGGAGAAGACCGCCGTGTGTGAAGAGGTGGCAAAGGAGATGGTCAAGGGTGCAATAAAGTCCCTTGGTGTGGACTATGCGATAGCTGCGACAGGCTTTGCCGGGCCTGGCGGTGGTGCCGACGGCATACCTGTAGGCACCATTTGGCTGGCTTGCGGCAATAGCGATGACATCGTGACGATGAAACTTGAGAAAGACTACGGCCGCGACATCAATCTGGCCAAAGCCACAACTCACGCCTTGCAGATGTTCCTCCAATATCTGCTGGACAGAAGCGACAGGCAGGTGGAGGATATTGACCCCACAGTACAGATATTCGGAAAATAAAATCACAAGGAAACGGGTGTTTCCCCAAAAATAACCGGGCAGGAGAAAAACTGATTTGTTTTCTGCTGCCCGGTTGCTTTGTTATCATATATTTGGCTCTGCGGTGTTTAGTCAGGTATTGCCTTTGTCAATAGTTGATTGAGCCTGTTTGTTTGAGTCTTTCTTTCCATATGGCATACGCTTCGAGATATTGCTCCCTTTTCATTTCGTCGGGTTCTATAACGGCAAGCTTTTCCAGTGAAGCAAAAGCCTCGTTGTTGTCCTTATAGTATTCGCACCCCATGCCGGCACCCTTGGCTGCGCCCACACTGCCGTCTGTCTCGTAAAGTTCTATCTGCGCACCGCTGACACCTGCCAATGTGTCGCGGAACAATTCGCTGAGGAACATGTTGGCTCTTCCGGCGTGGATTTTCTTTATGTCCATTCCCATCATCGACATGATTTCCATTCCGTAGCAGAAGCTGAATACTATACCTTCCTGCGCAGCCCTTATTATGTGGGCTTTGGTGTGTTTGTTGAAATTGATTCCCTGTATGGAACAGCCTGTCTCCTTGTTTTCCAACACGCGCTCCGCGCCGTTTCCGAACGGTATGACGGACAGTCCTTCGCTGCCGATAGGGATTTGCGATGCTATATCGTTCATTCCGGAATATGATATTCCTTCAGGTGCAACGGTTCTCTTTGCCCAGGCGTTGAGAATGCCCGTACCGTTAATGCACAGCAATACTCCGAGCCTGTCTTGTTTGTCGGTGTAATTCACGTGGGCGAAAGTGTTTACGCGACTCTTCTTGTCGTAGCCCACATTGCCGAGTACACCGTAAACCACACCCGACGTTCCTGCGGTAGATGCAATCTCGCCGGGATTGAACACGTTAAGGCTTAGTGCGTTGTTGGGTTGGTCGCCCGCTCTGTAGCAGATAGGCGTGCCCTCTTTGAGTCCCGCTTCCTCAGCCGCTTTTGCCGAAACCTTGCACTGTTCGCTGAATGTCGGTACAACGTCAGGGACAAGGCTTCTGTCAATGCCGTAATAGTCGAGTACGAAATCCGCCGACTTGCGCTCCTTGAAGTCCCACAGGATGCCCTCGCTTAGTCCGCTGACGGTAGTGTTTATCACGTCGCTCAGTTTCATTGCAATATAGTCACCGGGAAGCATAAACTTGTATATGCGTGAATACAGTTCAGGCTCGTTTTCTTTCACCCATGCCAGTTTTGCGGCTGTGAAATTTCCGGGAGAGTTGAGAAGGTGTCCCAGACATTTGTCTGCCCCCAAATCGCGGAAAGCCTTTTCCCCGTAAGGCACGGCTCTCGAGTCGCACCATATAATGGCAGGCCGTAGCACATTGAGATTCTTGTCTACGCACACCAACCCGTGCATTTGGTAAGATATGCCTATAGCTGCAATGTCCTCTGCCGAGGCGCTGGCTATTTCCTTCACCTTCTTGATGCAAAGCTTGCAGTTGGTCCACCACATTTCCGTATCCTGTTCCGCCCAACCGCTTTTGACGGCGATGATGGGAGCCTCGCGTTCCGGATAGAATGTTGTCGCCGCGCATTTTCCCGTTTCTGTGTCCACCAGTGAAGCCTTGACGGAAGAGCTGCCCACGTCAAGCCCCAAGAAATATCGTTTGCTCATAGTAATGTGTTTTTATATGCTGTAGTAGTTATTGATTTTAGTTCCAGGTTATGGCTGTTGTCTGTACCTTGTGGCACAGGCCGGCTCAAAAGAGTGAGAGAGAATTGTCTTCTGTTGTCTTTGCGATTTTTTCTTCCGCACAAATGTCCGTCACGCTTTCGAAATTCAGCAACAGTTGGATGTAATTTCTCTTTTTCTTCTTTATCCGGTAGTGTCCCCATTTCTCCGCCTTTTCTATCATGCCTGCGTCCGACTTGCTGTTCCGCTTTATGTATTTCGCCGTGTCTTTATACACGTCGTCGTAGGATATTTTATCGAACAGTCCGTTGCGGAGATTGTAGACATGCATGGCGAGTTTCTTTACCGAAATCCCGTCGTTGCCTGCTTCATACAATATTTTCATTATGTCCTGCTCGTATTCCATGATATAGATTCTAGATAAATGTCTGTCTATAAGTTGGAAATTTAAAAAAGACTGGAAATATATACATATATAACCAGTCTTTCCCAAATATCTTCACCCTTGTTTATGCCAAGAGAAACTTGTTGTCCTCGCCCTTGATTTTGCCCTCTTTCATGAGCCAGCCCATACCGAGCAGAGCTTCTTCTTTAGTGATTTTCGCAGCCTTGGCAATTTCGTCCACGCTGAGGGCGTTCTCCGCTACCGAGAGAGCCTGATAAACGTCACCAGCCTTGAAGCCTACGCTTTCTGCATTGATCACAAATGTTTCAGCAGTCTTCTTTGCTGTCGTTCTCTTTGTTGTCGCTCTTTTTGTTGTAGTGGCAACCTTCTTTTCCGTTACTTTCTTTTCTACCATAATAATTAAAAAAATTTAGTCTGTACTAAGTACTTGTGACTTATTACTTTATAAATTCCTTGCAAAGATAATGTTTTTATTTTTAAACATTTTGCCTTTATTCGCTTATTTTAGGCGGAAAAGTGGAATATTGTCGCGGATTATTCGTTTTCTTGACTTAAATCAACGTTTATCTTCAATTCCTTTAACTGTTTGTCATCCAGGGGCGACGGAGCGTCGAGCATCACATCGCGCCCGCTGTTGTTCTTGGGGAATGCTATGCAGTCGCGTATGGAGTCAAGTCCTGCCATTATCGACACGAACCGGTCAAGTCCGAAAGCAAGGCCTGCGTGCGGCGGTGCTCCGTATTTGAAAGCGTTGATAAGGAAGCCGAACTGCGCCATGGCACGTTCCGGTGTAAATCCAAGTATCTTGAACATCTTCTCCTGCAACTTGCCGTCGTGTATACGCAGACTTCCTCCACCCACTTCGATACCGTTGCAGACAAAGTCGTATGCTTTTGCCCTCACATTCTCGGGGTGTTCGTCAAGAAGCGGTATGTCGTCGGGGTTGGGCATTGTGAAGGGATGGTGTGTTGCCATAAGACGCTGTTCCTCGTCGCTCCATTCGAAGAGCGGGAAATCTACAATCCAGAGACATTCGAATTTGTTCTTGTCCCTCAGTCCGAGCCGGTCTCCCATTTCAAGACGCAGACTGCAAAGCTGTGTCCTTGTCTTGTTGGCGTTTTGTCCGCTGAGTATCAGTATGAGGTCTCCCGGCTTGGCCTGGGCCTTTTCGGCGACTTTAGCGAATACCTCAGGGGCATAGAACTTGTCTATACTGCTCTTTGTCGTGCCGTCTTCGTTGATCTTGATCCATACAAGTCCTTTTGCACCGACCT
Source organism: Oscillibacter sp. MSJ-31 (assembly GCA_963629785.1). Lineage (GTDB taxonomy): Bacteria > Bacteroidota > Bacteroidia > Bacteroidales > Bacteroidaceae > Prevotella. Next base: position 12,589 of record CAVGJZ010000047.1, read on the forward strand.
GCGGCCGCTTCACGAAATCCGCCAGCTGGTCGAGCTGCTTTCTTGTGTAGTTTGCGCATCCCGGAGCGCAGATTCCGCCGATGTATTCCGCATCGTTGAAAACCGAGAATTCGCCCGTTCCCTTGAGTTCGTCCTGCAGCTCAACAAATTCCATTCCGAAGCGCAAGTCCGGCTTGTCGCTGCCGAAGCGCTTCATTGCCTCGTGCCACGTCATCTGCTGCAGCTTTGCAGGCAGTTCCACGCCGCGTATCTCCTTGAACAAATGACGTGCCATGTCTTCGAAGAGGTTTATCACGTCGTCCTGGTCCACAAAAGACATCTCGCAGTCTATTTGCGTGAATTCCGGCTGGCGGTCGGCTCTCAGGTCTTCATCCCTGAAGCATTTTGCTATCTGGAAATACCGGTCGAAACCGCTCACCATAAGCAGCTGTTTCAAGGTCTGTGGGCTTTGCGGCAGTGCATAGAACTGTCCCGGATTCATTCGCGAGGGAACCACGAAGTCGCGTGCGCCCTCGGGTGTGCTGCCGATGAGTATTGGCGTTTCAACCTCTATGAAATTCTCTGCATCGAGGAAATTGCGGATGAGTATTGTCATGCGGTGGCGCAACTCAAGATTCTTGCGTACAGCCGGACGCCTCAGGTCGAGGTATCTGTATTTCATGCGGATATCGTCACCGCCATCGGTATTGTCTTCGATGGTGAACGGCGGTGTGGCGCTTTCGCTCAAAACGTTGAGTTCCGAAACGATAATCTCAATGTCTCCGGTAGGCATCTTGGAGTTCTTGCTCTGCCGTTCGTTCACATCTCCTTTTACCTGTATGCAGTATTCACGTCCAAGCTTGTTGGCGCGGGCGCAAAGATCGGCATCCGTTTCCTCGTTGAACACAAGCTGTGTGATGCCGTACCTGTCGCGGAGGTCTACGAAGGTCATTCCCCCCATCTTCCGGCTTCTCTGCACCCAACCGGCGAGTGTCACTTTTTTTCCGGCGTCAGAGAGACGGAGCTCTCCGCACGTTTCTGTTCTATACATATTATTATATATATTGTAATTGTTCTTTCTTTTTCCGGCGTGTGAATGGGCTTGTCCTGCCCTATTCCTACGCAAATGCAAAGATAATAATAATCCCGGCAATATAAAACAAAAAGCATTTGTTTTTATTGCCGGGAGCGTTTCATTTACGTAAACTGCATCATTGCTTCACCTTGAACACCAGTTCTTCCTTGCCCGTGTTCTTGCCCACTGATATGGTGCTTCCCGGGGTTAGATCGCCGGCGAGCATCAGTTCGCACACCCCGTCTTCGATGTATGTCTGTATGGCACGTTTCAGCGGGCGCGCGCCGAACTGCACGTCGTAGCCTTTTGTGGCGACAAACTCTTTTGCAGTGTCCGTGATCTGAAGCTTGTAGCCCAAGTTCCCGATGCGCTCCAGCAGTCCCTTCAGCTCTATGTCGATAATCAGTTTGATTGCATTGAGGTCGAGCTGGTCGAAGGTGATGATCTCGTCGAGACGGTTCAGAAATTCCGGGCTGAACTGTTTGCTCAGGCTTTTCTGCACAATGCTGCGTGCGTACTCCTTGTCGCTCTCCTTCATGACCGACGACAGTCCGCCGGCATTGAAACCGATTCCCTTGCCGAAATCCTTTAGCTGTCTTGTTCCTGCGTTGCTGGTCATTATTATCACCGTATTGCTGAAGTCCACAAGGCGGCCGTTGCCGTCGGTCAGCCTTCCCTCGTCAAGTACCTGCAGGAGCATGTTGAACACGTTGCCGTGTGCTTTCTCTATCTCGTCGAGGAGTACGATGGAATACGGATGGCGGCGCACTCTTTCGGTGAGCTGTCCACCCTCCTCGTAGCCCACATAGCCGGGAGGCGCTCCCACGAGGCGCGACGTGTTGAAACTTTCGCTGTATTCGCTCATGTCGATACGGATTATGGCGTCGGAGCTTCCGAACATATATTCTGCCAGCTTCTTCGCAAGGTATGTCTTGCCGACGCCTGTAGGGCCGAGGAACATGAACGCTCCGATCGGGCGGTTGGGGTCTTTTAGTCCGAGCCTGTTTCTTTGTATTGCCTTTACAGTCTTTTCCACGGCTGCATCCTGCGCTATCACGTCGTTTTTGATGAGCTGCGCCATGTCTTTAAGACGGGTGTTTTCGGATTTTGACATTCTGTTTACAGGCACTCCCGACATCTGTGAAACCACCTCTGCCACTTCGGTTTCAGTCACATCGGCGTATTTTCCCGTATCGCCGTTTTGTATCTTCTCCTGCAGCTCCTGCAACTCCTTGTCCAAGGCGTGCTGCCTGTCCCTGAAGCTTGCGGCAAGTTCAAAGTTCTGGTTCTTTACAGCCATCTGTTTCTTCATGACAATGTCGGCTATCTGCTTTTCCAGTTCGCCAAGCTCCGGTGGCAGCTGCATGTTCTTTATCCTTGTCTTTGCTCCCACCTCGTCGAGGGCGTCTATGGCCTTGTCGGGGAACTGGCGGTCGTTCACATACCTGTTTGTGAGAGCCACGCAAGCCTTTATCGCCTCGTCGGAATACCTCACGTGGTGGTGGTCTTCGTACCTGCCCTTTATGCTGCGTAGGATTTCTTCCGTCTCCTCCAGCGTGGTGGGTTCAACCATGACTTTCTGGAAGCGCCTCTCCAGCGCACCGTCCTTTTCTATCGAGTTCCTGTATTCGTCGAGCGTGGTAGCTCCGATGCACTGTATTACGCCGCGCGCCAAGGCTGGTTTCAGCAGGTTGGCGGCATCCATGGAGCCCGGTGTAGACCCGGCCCCCACGAGCGTGTGTATCTCGTCGATGAAAACGATAATGTCAGGGTTGTTTTCCAGTTCCTTTATGAGTGCCTTCATCCTTTCCTCAAACTGTCCCCTGTATTTCGTTCCCGCCACAATCGACGCCATGTCAAGGCTTACGAGCCTTTTGTTGAACAATACTGGCGATGTGTTCTTTGACGTTATCATGAGGGCGAGGCCCTCGACGATGGCGCTCTTCCCCACTCCCGGTTCGCCGATGAGTATAGGGTTGTTCTTTTTCCTTCTGCACAGTATTTCGGTCACCCTCCTGATTTCGCTTTCGCGCCCCACTACCGGGTCGAGCTTTCCTTCGGCGGCGGCTTTTGTCAGGTCGATGCCGAAATTGTCGGTGATGGGTGTCTTGCTCTCCTCTTTTTTGCGTGGTGACGACTGTGTTTCAGTGTGCGGCTGGTAGCCGCCCTTTCCGTTGAGCGTGTTTTCCTCCTCTTCCTCCTCGGGCATTCCAATGCCGTTGCGGGTTGTGTTTTTGTCTCTTCTTGAAAAAATATTCTTTGTCATGTCGTAGTTGATGCCGTATTTTTCCAGATACTTGCGTGCCACGGTCCCCTGCTGGTCGCGCAGTATGGCGAGCAGCAGATGGGTGTCGCTCACGTTTGCCGAAGATTCCATTCTTGCCTCAAGAACGGCGAGCTTGAGTATGTTGTTTGTCTGCGGTGCAATCTGCGGGTCGCTGCCGGTGGGCTGCGAGTAGCTGGCGCTTGCCACAATCTCTGCTTCAAGACCTTGTTTGAAAGCCCGTGGGTCAATATTTTCGCACGTCAGTATGTGGCTCATTGAACTGCCGTTTTCGCGGAGCATGCCGAGAACTAGCAGTTCCGGCTCTATCCTGTCACAAGAAAGGCGCATTGCCTCTTCTTTGCTGAAGGAGAGTATCCGCGAAAATTTATCTGAGAATTGATTTATTTCCATAAAATTATTTTTCGTTTAAACGGCCTTTTGATGTATTTATATGTTTATCCTTTCAAAAAGCGTGCCAATTAGCGTCGTCTGACACTCTATTTATCCTTTCTCATGCTGAATTCGCACCCGCAATACTGCTGGTTGTAGAATCCGTATTCCCTTATTATCTCCAGTCGCCGCTCGCTGAGCCCTCCCTTGCGCCAGTTCTGGTCCCACCATGTCACGCCGGGGTGGTTTTCTGCTGCTATTTCCCCGGCGGCGTTTATCTGGTCAAGGCTCTTCCATCTTGATGATGCCAGCGTGGTGGTTATCACTTTTATGCCTTGCCGTTGGGCACAGTCTGCGGTTCTTTTCAGCCGGTATTTGAAACATTCGAAGCATCTCCGCCCCCGCTCCGGCTCGTTTTCCAGTCCTGCCACACAATGCAGCCACTCGTCGTGGGAGCAGTCGTCTTCGATGATTGTCAGACCAAGTGACTGGGCGTAACGGGTGCATTCGTTTTTCCTGATTTCGTATTCCTCTTTCGGAAAGATGTTGGGGTTGCAGTAGAAAATCACCGGTTCAACCCCTGTCTGCACCATTTTTTCAACTATAGCCGACGAGCACGGGGCGCAACAGGTGTGCAGCAGTACCTTGTGTTCCCCACCGGGGACTATGATTTCGAATTTCTTTTTTGCCATTGATTTTGTTTCCTGTTTGCAGGCTTTGCCAGCTCCGCAGTCGTTGTTCTTGCTTGCCTGTGCAAAAGTAATATTAAAGACTGGATAGCGTGTGATTGCTTGTGTTAATTTTCATTATGGGAGGGCTCAGGAAATAGAACCTGTCTTAGAAAAGCGAAATTTATGCATGGTTACGATGTTTTTACTAATAAAACACTCAACACTAAGATTTTTTTTGTGTATTTTTGCACGAAAATATTATGCAAATAAATAGAATCAAGTAAGTTCTGGACTCAAAAGGCATTTCACAAACTTGGCTAGCTAAGCAGCTTGAAAAAAGTTTCAATACCGTCAATGGATATGTTTGTAATCGGACCCCAGCCGAATTTGGAAACATTGGTGCAAATTGCCAAATGTTTGAATGTTAAGGTTGTAGATTTAATCAAAGAACCACAAGATTGTGACAAAAATAGATAACAATCATGAATATAGAATTAATTAACAGTATTGCTCAATATGTCGAGCAACACATTGGTGAGTTTCATGCAAACAGAATTGCAAAATTACAAACGGTTAATTTAAAGGAACTCCTTTCGCGGAAAAATCCTTATATGTTCAAGGCAAAGAATATTGTTACAGCTGGAGGTATGGTTGAAAGCCTTGCAGCTGCAACCATGTCCTCCGCTGAAGAAAGTATTTTCGGAAATTGGATGGAAGGAGTAGCTATGTTTGTTGCAGAGAGAGTGTATGGTGGATATAAATCATCAGCAGAAGGCATTGACCTTGAATTTGACAAGGATGGTATCCACTACTTTGTTTCGGTAAAGTCAGGTCCGTCATGGAGTAATTCCACTTCGATGAAGAAACAAAAAGAACAGTTCAGAACAGCAAGACGAGTCTTTAACACAAGTCGGAAATCAGTACCAACCATGTGTGTTGAAGGATGTTGTTATGGAAATGATAATAAAGGCTATAATGATAGCGATCATGAAAAGTTCTGCGGTGAAAAGTTTTGGACTCTTATCTCGGGCGAACCGACACTATTTGTGGATATCATTGAACCTCTTGGTTTTAAAGCGAAAGAAAAAAATGAAGAGTACTTCAATGAAT
>CAVGJZ010000047.1:18089-22498 GCA_963629785.1 Oscillibacter sp. MSJ-31
CAATGAATATGGGCGCATGATAAATAAATTTACACAAGAATTCATACACGATTATTGCAATGATAATGGCGACATAGAATGGGAAAAAATCGTTCGTCTGAATGCCGCTGTCAAAACTCCAAAGATACATAAAAAGAAATAGTATGTTTGTACTTCCATATAATAAATGCCGCATATGTCGAGAATACCTCGCATTGAGCCTCATGAGGGATTCGACGTTGATACATTAAGATAAATTCATGGCAAATTTTTCATTTATAGATCTCTTCGCTGGTATTGGCGGCTTTAGGCTTGCGCTGGAAAGCGTAGGTGGCACTTGTATCGGTTTTAGTGAAATCGCCCCGGATGCCATCAATACATACTGTAAAAATTTCAAAGAGGACGAGAGTGCAAACTTTGGTGATATTACAAAGTTGAAATCTCTTCCTGAACATGATTTTATGACTGCTGGTGTACCATGTCAAAGTTGGTCAATTGCAGGAAAAAACCTAGGGTTTGACGATGACCGTGGTCAGTTGTGGAATGACACCCTATATCTTCTGAATAAAGTTCGTCCCAAAGCCTTTATTTTTGAAAACGTAAAAGGTCTTGCAGACCCTCGTAATGCAGAAGCCTTAAATTACATCCTTGAAAGAATCAGCCAGGCTGGATATTACACCAAAGTAAATGTTCTTAACGCTTATGATTATGGTGTTCCGCAAACTCGCGTCCGCATATATATTGTCGGTTTTAAGGAAAAAAAATATCTTGACAGGTTTTTGCTTGCACCTGCCAATCCCGGTAGCGTGCAGTTAAGCGATGTTCTGGACGATTGTGATGCTAATGAGTATCGCCAATCAAACGAGAATAATGCTCGTTGGAGTCTATCGTGCAACGAAAAAGGGTTCAATGATTATTTCTTGTTCAATGACTTGCGCAATGGCAGCACTACTATACATTCATGGGATATACAAGAAACTACAACACGTGAAAAAAACATTTGCTACCTCTTGCTCAAAAACCGCAGAAAGGACAAATATGGCGAACTCGATGGGAATCCACTTAATGTCAAGCACTTTCAGGAATTGGATTCTACTATCCAGGCAAGTGAATTAGATTGTCTTGTCGAGAAAGGCATTCTAAAGCGGGTATCTTATCTTTATAAAGTGTGTGGAGTAATTGACAATTTGTCAGAGGATGCCCAGTGGGTGTTGGGGCAAGCCAAAGATGGTATTATAAACTACGATTCCTTAAAATCGAGCAAGGAACTTAAGAAACGCAAAATTAATGCGCAAGAGTCCCTTATAGGTCTTGAATCTCTTGGTGCGATAAAGTGTATCGAAATAAGGTATGATTTTAAGAATACAAAAATCAGCACGGGACTAGTTGGTATTAATCGTATTTTTTTACCTACATGCAAAATATATCCCACCCTTGTTGCAAGTGATACTAACGATTATGTGACAACGGTAAACATCAATGCAGATTGTCTGGAAGATTTCCGTTATCAATTTATGCAGAAAGTATTTAGAACTGGACATTATCGGCAAATAACCAAGCAGGAGGCTTGTAGAATACAAGGTTTCCCGGCAGACTACATCCTGCCCGCTACCCGTACACGTTGGATGAAGCTTATAGGTAATAGTGTCGCGGTACCAGTCATAACAATGTTGGCTAATGCTATTGTTAATACTGGGGTATTTCGCTTGTAAAAGCACTCCGCCAGACCTTAGACTTGTCGCTTAAAGTCGGGCGGTGTCTTTTCCTTTGTCGTTCATTCCTTGTCCATATCTCCAAACGGCAATTCGCCATTGAACTTATCGAAATCTGACTGGAATAATCTGTCCTGTATCACACGGTACTTCTCAAACTCAGTCTCTGCAAACTCCTTGGCATATTCGGCAGACACTTTTCCTGCATCGGGAAGGATAGCGTCACCGCCTGCTTCGAGGATGATGTCTATTCGCTTCGCCCAGTCTTCCATACTCATCGGTACGTGACGCTTTGCCATGCGCTCTGCCAAGTCGAGGACGGAGTTGACAAGTCTTCCCATATCTTCCAGTTCCATTTGCTTCAGGTAATTCTTGGCAATGCTCACATCGGGCTTCACGATCTTTCCGTTGGGGGCGTTCTCCCATGTGGTCAGTCCCATATGCTCCTTTTCTGCGTTGGCGCGTTCCACGATGAGTTCCGCTGCCGTATGTCCATGCACGGCATAGTGCATCTTGTTCTGCACCTTCTTGAAAAACAGACGTGTGGTTGGTGCGTCCTTGTTGTAGTCGATGGCTGTGGAGTAAATGTCCGTGAGCTTCTGATAGAACTTGCGTTCGCTCAGTCGTATCTCACGTATCTCCGCCAACAAGTGCTCGAAGTAGTCCTCACCGATAAACGAACCGTTCTCCATACGCTTCTTATCTATAATATAGCCACGGAGCGAGAACTGCCGGATGACGTAGGTACACCATTGGCGGAATTGTGTGGCACGGATGGAGTTTACACGATAGCCCACGGAAATGATGGCATCGAGGTTGTAGAATTTCGTTAGATAATTCTTCCCGTCAGCGGCAGTTGCCGAGTTTTTCTCGGTAACTGAATCTTCCACGAGTTCTCCGCTCTTGAATATGTTCTTCAAGTGTAATCCGATATTGTCCGCAGAACAGTCAAAAAGCAGTGCCATGGCCTTTTGCGTAGCCCATACCGTTTCATCTTTATACAGCACTTGTATGCCTTGTTCCTTGCCTTCAGCCACGAAAGTCAGGAACTCCGCCGTGCTGTTTCGTATTTCAAATTTCTTTGCCATAATGTCATTCCTTAACTACTTGGTTTTTTTAGAACCCGCCTATACTCAAAGGAACGGCGTGAGCAGATGGGCGAACCACCCGACGAATTTCTGCCACGGCGTGCGCCACTTGTTCCAGCTCTCCTTCGTCAGCTTGAAGGAGTGTGCCTTGTCCTTGTCGAACAGGTCGTTGAGCTGGCGTGTCACGCATGAGTCGATGATTACTGCATTTTCCTCGTAGTCGAAGTTCAGGCTGCGCGAATTGAGGTTGGCGCTGCCCACGGTACAGAACTTTCCGTCCACCATGATTGTCTTGGTATGGTGGAATCCCTCCTCGTATATCCATACTTCCACCCCGTGCTTCATCAGCTTGTGGACGTTGTAGAACACGCAGTCGGGTGTCAGGGGGATGTCGCTCCGCGACGAGACCATCACCTGCACTTTCACCCCTCGCTTCACTGCGTCTCTCAGGGCTTTTTTGAGCTTGTGGTTGAGCGTGAGGTATGGATTGACCAGCTTGATGCTGTCTTTTGCGTCGTTTATGGCATCGGTATAGAACTGCCGTATTATCTTGTTCGACGTTCTTGGCTCGCGGTTTATTATCCCCACCGTCATTCCGCCGTCGCCGCAGCCGGAATGTTTCAGTCCGGTGATGTAGTCCGCATTGTGGTATCCGCGGTAGTATTTGGCGCCGCTTATGTTTTGTCCCGACACCTTGTTCCAGATTTTGAGGAAAATCTTTTGCAATGTGTTCACTTCGCTGCCTTCTATCCGGCAGTGCATGTCGCGCCATTTCCCCACTTTCTCTGTTCCCTTTATGTAATAGTCCGCCACGTTCATGCCGCCCGTGTACGCCACTTTTCCGTCGATTACCACAATCTTTCTGTGGTCGCGGTGGAACACATGGTTTACCCATGGGAAACGCACCGGGTCGAACTCGTATATTTCGATGCCCTTGCTTCGTAATTCCGTCAGATGGCGCTTTTTCAGTGGGCGGTTGTTGGAGTCGTTGCCGAACCCGTCGAAAAGTGCCCTGACCTCAACGCCCTGCCTTGCTTTCTCTGCCAGTATGTCGAACAGCAGCGAGGCGATGGAGTCGTTGCGGAAATTGAAATATTCCAGGTGTACGCTGCTCCTGGCCTGTCGTATCGCCTTGAACATGTCGTCGAACTTTTCCTGTCCGCTGGTAAGCAGCGTTACGGAGTTGTCGCCGGTGAAGGTGACGCCCTCCGATTTCAGCTGCCTCACGATGAGTGAGTCGGAATTTTCCGCCGCCGCCGGTGGGAACTGGAGGAAAAGCAGAAATGTTAATGTCCGGAATATTAAATTGTTTGTTCCTTTGGAGAGCATGTGTTACCTTCTTTATATATGAAAAACGGCTGCAAAGGTAATGATTTTGTTTTGTATGGCAAAATTAACCGCATTATGGCTGTTGGCGATAGGAAATATCGGCTGTGCAACTGCTCAATAAGGCCAATTTATCCGCTAAATTCAAAATTGAACTAAAAAAAACAGGGAAAAGTTTTGCAGTTAAAACAAAACTTGCTACCTTTGCAGCCGCAAATCGGGAATTAAAACCGGTAAGCGAAAAAACAATGCGCCTGTAGCTCAGTTGGTAGAGCATCTGACTCTTAATCAGAGGGTCCAGGGT
>CAVGJZ010000048.1:0-22189 GCA_963629785.1 Oscillibacter sp. MSJ-31
AGTTGGTAGAGCAAAGGACTGAAAATCCTTGTGTCCCCGGTTCGATTCCTGGTGGTACCACTCCTCCTTTCATTAGCCCTGTTCGCTTTAGCGGCAGGGTTTTTTGTTTCTCCTTCTCTTTTTTCTCTCATACTGGGAAAAACAGACGGCAACCAGGAAAATGGCAGAATACCATTCTCTTGTTTGCCGTCTGAAGTATATATTATATAATAAGGTGTAAAAGTCGGGCTTTACGACAGTCCGGTGATTTCGCCGTTTATGATGTCGATAACGTTGGCTTGCGGACATTTGGGAAGTCCCGGCATACGCATGATGTCGCCTGCAACGGCGACAATCATTTCCGCACCGCTGTTCACCACGATGTCGCGCACGTGAACCTCGAAATCCTTTGCCACGCCATACGCCTTGGCGTCGGTGGAGAAAGAGTACTGCGTCTTGGCAATACATACGGGGAAGCTGCCGAAGCCGTTGGCTGCTGCCGCCTTGATTTTGCGCTTCGCCATGGGGGAGTATGTCACTGCCGAAGCACCATATACGCTGCTCGCCACCTTTGAAATCTTAGTCTCTATCGAGTCGTCGTCGGAATAAGTGAACTGTAGCGTTGCCGACGGCTTTTCGTCTATTGTGTCCACCACGAGGCGTGCCAGCTCCTCCGCACCCTTGCCGCCCTCCACGAAGGCGTTGTTCACGGCGAAGCCCACGTTGAGGCTCTGACAGTGGCGGCGCACGATGTCGATTTCCTCTTCCGAGTCGTTGGCGTAGCGGTTGAATGCCACTACCACGGTCTGTCCGAACGCCTGCATGTTGCTGATATGCTTGTCGAGGTTCTCCAGTCCTTTGACGAGGCCCTCGCGGTTCTCCTTCTTGATGTCGTCGATAGCCACGCCGCCGTGCATCTTCAGTCCCTGGGCCGTGGCGACGATTACGGTGAGCTTGGGCTGCAGGCCCGCCTTGCGGCATTTGATGTTGAAGAATTTCTCCGCCCCCAAGTCTGCGCCGAAGCCGGCCTCGGTGATGACATATTCGCCGAACGACATTGCCGTCTTGGTGGCGATGATGGAGTTGCACCCGTGTGCAATGTTTGCGAAGGGTCCGCCGTGGACGAAAGCCGCCGTATGCTCCGTTGTCTGCACAAGGTTAGGCGAAATGGCGTCGCGCAGCAAAACCGTTATCGCTCCCGCCACGCCGAGGTCCTTCACAGTGAAGGGCTTGTCGTCGATGGTATATCCCAGTGTGATGTTCTCTATGCGCCGGCGCAGGTCATCCTCGTCGGTGGCAAGGCACAGTATGGCCATTATCTCCGATGCCGGGGTAATGTCGAACCCCGTCTCGCGCACCACGCCATTGACTTTTCCGCCAAGTCCCGTCGTGATGTCGCGAAGTCCGCGGTCGTTCACGTCGATGACGCGGTTCCACAGTATCTCCTTCAGCATGAAGCCGCTGTTGCGGTTCTGGTGCAGGTGGTTGTCGAGCAGTGCGGTAATCATGTTGTGTGCCGAAGTCACGGCGTGGAAGTCGCCCGTGAAATGCAGGTTGATCTTGTCCATTGGCAGTACCTGTGCGTAGCCTCCTCCGGCAGCGCCGCCTTTCCTTCCGAAGCAGGGGCCGAGCGACGGTTCGCGCAGTGCGCAAATCGCTTTCTTGCCGATGCTGTTAAGGCCGAGGGCGAGTCCCACGGAAACGGTTGTCTTGCCGATGCCTGCAAGGGTAGGGGTGATGGCCGTTACCAGGATGAGGTTGCTCTTTTGGATTTTCTCCCCGTTGATAAGGTGTAGCGGGACTTTGGCGATGTACTTGCCGTAGTTTTCGAGCTCGTCGGTGGGGATACCGTATTTTTCGGCTATTCTCTCGATGCGCTCCAGCTTTATGCTGCGTGCGATTTCAATGTCTGACTTCATGCTAGCGGTTATATATGTGTGTGATGTGTATCCTTTCGGGTGTGTCATTAAAGCAAAAAGGAGAGACTGTTCCTTTCACGGATGTCTCTCCTTCTTTTTTCTGAGCCTCTTGTCGGATTCGAACCAACGACCCCGAGATTACAAATCACGTGCTCTGGCCAACTGAGCTAAAGAGGCGGGTGGGCAAGCTACTTGTATCGCGCCGCTACAACCAACTACCTTTGCTACGTTCCCGTCCTGGAGGATTCGAAGGGAGCTGGCCGTACAAGACTTGCCCGTCTTGCATCGCTTATTTGCGGGTGCAAAGGTAACGCTTTTTGAGTTACCTGCAAACATTTTCATCCGAAAAATCAAAAAAAAGACAGGCCGCCACGTGTATCTGACATAAAATAAGTAATTTTGCATTTGTATTATGGCAAATATCGGCAATCAAATGAGAAGGGCAGGCGAGGATTACGGCCTGTTCACTGCGTGTTCCAATATCGACGGGGCAATAGTGGGAGTGTTATGGATACTGAGTTTCCTGTGTTTTGTGGGCGAGTTCCAGGCTCCGCTGCTCAGCCTTGTTGCCATGGCTCTCGGTATGGGGTCGCTGGCAATGCTGGCGATAAGGATGCGCCGCTTCAGGGACACTCGTCTTGGCGGCGAGATGTCGTTCGGCAAGGCGATGGTCTATTCGCTGCAGTGTTTCTTCAAGGCCACTATCCTCATGGCGGTGGCGCAGTATGTCTATTTTCAGTTCTTCGACCGCGGCTATCTGATAAACCAGTACGTGGCGATGCTCTCCGTGCCCGACTATGCCGCCGCGGTGAAACAGACCTACGGCATGGACGCAAAACAGATTATCGCTATTCTGCAAGCCACGGTGGGTGAGGTGCGTCCGATAGAGATAGCGTTCCAGTTCCTCACGGTAAACATAGTGTTGAGCCTGTTCCTCAGTCTGCCGCTGGCGGCGATAACGCGCCGGAAGAGATAACGCCGGGCGAAGGATGTTTAAAACTGTCGAAACAATTTTCTTTTATGGATATATCAGTAGTCATACCTTTATATAACGAGGAGGAATCGTTGCCCGAACTCTATGCGTGGATTGAGCGCGTGATGAACGGCAAGGGGTTCACCTTCGAGGTGATTTTCGTGAACGACGGGTCTACCGACCGGTCGTGGGACGTGATACAGGAACTCGCAGCCGCCCACACCCAGGTGAAGGGCATAAAGTTCCGTCGCAACTACGGTAAAAGCCCCGCCCTCTATTGCGGCTTCAAGAAAGCCGAGGGCGACGTCGTGATAACGATGGACGCGGATTTGCAGGACTCCCCCGACGAGATACCCGAGCTGTACCGCATGATAACGGAGGACGGGTACGACCTCGTTTCCGGTTACAAGATGAACCGCAAGGAGGGAGACCCCATATCGAAGACTATCCCCACGAAACTCTTCAACGCCACGGCGAGAAAGGTGAGCGGCATACACAACCTGCACGATTTCAACTGCGGACTGAAGGCGTATCGCCGCGACGTGGTGAAGAATATAGAGGTGTATGGCGAGATGCACCGCTATATCCCGTATCTGGCCAAGAACGCAGGGTTCTCGAAGATAGGCGAGAAACCCGTACACCATCAGGCGCGCAAATTCGGCAAGTCGAAGTTCATGGGCTGGAACAGGTTTTTCAACGGCTACCTCGACCTCATCACGCTATGGTTCCTGAGCAGTTTCGGGCGCAAGCCGATGCACGTGTTCGGCTTCCTCGGCACGCTGATGTTCTTCATCGGCTTCATGTCGGCGTTCTACCTCGGCGCGGACAAGCTGTGGTGTGTGTACCACGGCATACACCAGCGTCTCGTTACCGACTCCCCGTATTTCTACATTGCGCTGACGATGATGATGATAGGTACGCAGCTCTTCCTTGCAGGATTTATCGGCGACCTGGTGAGCCGCAGTTCGACAGACAGGAACAACTATCAGATAGAAAAGGAAATCTGAGGCACCGCCGCGGCAGAAGGCCGCAGGCGTTGGAAAGAGCCAAATGACAAGCCAAAAATGAAAAGACAATACAACAGAAACACGAAGCGGCATCCGTCTGCCGCCCTTGCCGGCGTGGTCGCCGCAGCGGTGGCGGTCATTGTTCTCGCCACGGCGTGCTCCTCGGTGGACTGTCCGCTGAACAACAGGGTTTACACCAAGTATTCCCTGCGCACGCCGGACGGTACGGTGGATACCCTGAAGATGACCTGCACCGTGTCCACCAACCGTGCCGACGGCAGCGATTCCGTCATCATCAACCGCGACACGCTCGTTACCGAGATGTCCTTGCCCATGAGCTACACGCATCCGCAGGACACCTTCTTCGTGGACCTCTCGTCAGAGTCGTTCTCTTCGCTCGACACCATTGTGGTGAGCAAGGAAGACTACATGCACTTTGAGTCCACCGAATGTGCGGCATCGTATTTCCATAAAATCACCGGTGTTACAACCACCCATCACGCCATTGATTCAGTGGCAGTCAAAACCTCAGGAGTGACTTATGACACATCCAAGAACCATTTCTATATCTATTTCACGCCTCGCGATTAGCCTTCTGCTACTCATGGCATACACTGTTGCCGCCGCGCAGAACCGCATGGCGGGAAGCTCTGCGGCGCAAAAGGATACCGTGGCACTGTTCCGCGGCTTCTCCGTATCCGCCGACGTGGTGGGACCGGTGATGATGGCGGTGAGCGACTACGGACAGTACGAGGCTGCATTCCACCTGAACTTGAAAGGTAAATACTTCCCTGTTGTGGAAGTGGGCTACGGCAAGGCAGACCATACCGAGGAGGCCACGCAGGTGACATACAAGACGGCGGCGCCGTATTTCCGTGTGGGAGTAGATTTCAACGTGCTGAAGAACAAACAGGATATCTACCGGCTTCTTGTGGGAGCGCGCTACGCCTTCACCTCCTTCAAATATGACCTCAGCTCGCCCGGCGTGAAAGACCCCGTGTGGGGCGACACCTCGCCGTATGCGGCGGAAGGCGTGGCGTGCAGTTATCACTGGCTCGAGGCGGCGGTGGGAGTGGACGTGAAAATCGCCGGTCCCGTACACCTCGGCTGGAGCCTGCGCTACAAGCAGCGTCTTTCTGCCAATGAGGGAACGCTCGGCAAATCGTGGTACGTGCCGGGCTACGGCAAGACAGGAACATCCTCGTTCGGCGCGCTCTTCAACGTGTCGATAGACATATAACCTTGAATATACTATGTAAATATACTATGGGAAAGAAAAGAAAATACATAAGGCTGGCAGTCTTGTCGGTTATAGTGATAGGACTGGCAATGTACGTGTCGAAGCAGCGCAATACGCCGTTCCAGAAGAACAGCGGCTTTGTCTTCGGCACCGTGTACAACATCACATACCAAAGTGACAATGACCTGCAGAAAGGCATTGAGGCGGAACTCCAAAAGGTGGACAACTCCTTGTCGCCCTTCAACAAAACATCTGTTATATCCCGCGTGAACCGCAACGAGAAAGTGACGGTCAATGAAATGTTCTCCGAGGTGTTCCAGCTTGCCGAGAAGATTTCCGCCGAGACGGACGGAGCTTTCGACATCACCGTGGCGCCGATGGTGAACGCCTGGGGCTTTGGCTTCAAGACGGGCAATATGCCCGACGCGCGGCAGCTCGACAGTCTGCGTGCCATAGTGGGATTCCACAAGGTGAAGCTCGAAGAGGGCAGGGTGGTGAAGAAAAATCCCAATATAATGCTCGACTGCAGTGCAATCGCCAAGGGTTACGGCTGCGACGTGGTGGCACGCTTTCTCGAGAAGAACGGAGTGAAGAACTATATGGTGGAAATCGGCGGCGAGATAGTCACCTGCGGAGTGAACGACCAGCGTATGCCCTGGAAGATTGGGGTAACGAAGCCCACCGATGATTCGCTCAACGTGAACAGCGAGTTGCAGACGGTGCTCAATGTCACCAACAAGTCTATGGCGACGAGCGGCAACTACCGCAACTTCTATTATAAGAACGGAAGGAAATACGCACACACCATCGACCCGAAGACGGGCATGCCGGTGCAGCATAGCATCCTTTCCGCCACGGTGCTCGCCGACAACTGCGCCACCGCCGATGCCTATGCCACATCATTCATGGTGATGGGTCTCGACAAGGCGAGGAAAGTCTTGGAAAAGCATCCTGAACTGATGGCGTATTTCATCTGCTCAGGCAAGAACGGCAAGACAACGGTGTGGTTCTCCCCGTCCATGATGGGGAAATACCTCGATGAAAAATAATGGGGCATAAGGCAGGCAACATGAAAAAACTCCGGTAACAGAACTATGTATAGCGGTCTTGATTCATATTCCCTCCTGTCCCGTCTTCCGCTCTTCCAGGGAATGAGCGGGGCGGAGTTCGACGACATCATATCCCACGTGCGTCTCGGTTTCTCGAAGACGGACAGCGGAGAGACCATTGTCGTGGAGGGAGACAGTGCCGACGGACTTGTCTTCGTGGTGAAGGGCGAAGTCGTTTCGCAGGTGTTCGCCGCCGACCACGGGTATTCCGTCGCCGAGATTCTTCATGCGCCGTGCGTGTTGCAGCCGGAGGCACTCTTCGGCCTCACGCAGCGCTACACCAAAACATTCCGCGCCCTCACCCCGTGCAATATGCTTAGCATCAGCAAGGCAGACGCTGTGGCCCTGACCACTACCTCCGAGGTGTTCCGTATAAACGTGCTGAACACGCTTTGCACCCTGACGCAGAAATTGCAGCGTATGCCGTGGCGCGTGAAACCGCAAGGCGTGAGGCAAAAGATTTTCTTCTTTGTAGGCAACCGCTGTTCGCGTCCTGCCGGGCGCAAGGTGGTGAATATCGGTATGGTGAGGCTCGGCAACGAGATTTCGGAAAGCCGTCTCAACGTGTCGCGCGAGCTGAAAGCCCTGCACAATGAGGGACTGATAATACAAAAGCGCAACTCCTTTATAATTCCTGCGCTTGAGAAGCTTATCTAAAACGAGATGAAGCGTTCAACGAGCCGTTTGCGGTACAGTCTGCCCACTTTCACGTAGTTGATTTCTTCAAAAGGCGGGTTGAAGACGCACATGTTGTCGCAGACCTTCTGCAGGCAGTTGATATTCACTATAAATTTCTGGCTCACTTGTACGAAACGGCTGTCGAGCGCAAGCAAATCCTTGTTTGCCACGTCGCGTTTCAGTCTCACCGGCTGTTTCTGGTTGGCTATCACCACCTCCCAGGTGCGCATCTCGCTGCTATATTTGAAAAGTCCTATTGATGCCGTGCTCACGAGTTGGAAATCTTCGGAGTTGGTATAGCATAGCAAGAAGCCGTTTTGCGTCTGCGCCGTATCTTTGTCGTTCACGTCCTGTCTGGCGGCATCATTCCTTGGGTTTGCCAGTTCCGTCCTCACCCGCTGCACCACCGTCTCCAGTTCCTTTTCCTGTATTGGCTTAGTGAGGAAATCGTATGCGTAGTTTCTGAATGCCGGGAGCATGTAGACGCTGAAAGACGTGGTGACCACCACATGACATGATATGCCGGTGCGCCTCATTTCCCGCAGGAAATCAATGCCTGTCATTTCCGGCATCTCCACGTCGAGGAAAAGCACGTCGGGAGTTTCCGCCTCAACCATCTTCAGTCCCAGTGCAGGGTTGGAAGTCGTGGCGGTCACGTCGATGTCGGGGTATGCCGAGAGCTTCTCCGCGAGGTCGTTTATCGCTTTCTTGTCGTCGTCGATTATAATGGCTTTCATCTCTTAAACATTGTCGGTGTTAATCTTTCCTTTCACGGTAATGGTTATGCGGCATCCCGTCACGTTGCCTTCGCGGTCGCGCGGGTTTGTTATGTCCATGTCCATCTTGCCCCTTTTGCTGCGCCTGTTCACGGCGGCTATGGTTTGCCGGATGATGTTCATGCCCAGTCCGTTGCCCGTCCCCCTGGTGCAGTCGAAGCCGCGCCCGTTGTCTTCCACAGTGACCGTTGTGGTGTCGCGGTCACTTGTCACCGTTACTGCCAGCGTCTGCTTGCGGTCAAGCCCTTTCAGTCCGTGCTTTATGGCGTTCTCCGCAAGAATTTGCACCGACATGGACGGAATGTAGATCCCCGTGATGTCGTCGGGTACCGAGACGGTAAATTCAAAGTCGGGCCGCAGCACATAGCTCTGCACCTCAACGTATTTCCTTACGAAATCAAGTTCCTCGCGGAGTGTGATGAAAGTGTTGCGGCTGATGTCGAGCGACTGCCTTATCAGTTGGGCGAGAGCCATGAGCTCGTCCTTTTCCTTCTGTCCGGCGGTGTATATGCGGTTGTTGAGCACGTTGAAGATGAAATGTGGCGAAATGCGGTTGCGCGTGTTTTCCAGTCTCAGCATGAACCGCTCCATCTGTCCCGTCACCTCCTTCTTCCTTGTGTACATCCACCATATTGTGAAGGCAAGCGCGAGAATCAGCAGTCCGGCAGAAAGCGTGATAATCACGTTCTCGTCCCTCTGCTCCCTGCTTGTCTTCTCCGCCATCGCTATCTTGTGGTGCAGGGCGAGCGTGTCTTCGCTGAAGCGCTGTATCACCTCCGACGCCCTCATGTAGGAGTTGCTTTTGGCGATGGAGTCTTCTTCGCTGTCCTCCTCCATCTTGTTTCTCAGTGCTGCGGCGTGGTTGCCGGTGGCGGTGTAGTATTCCCTCAGGTAGGAATTCCTGATTTTCCTTATGGAGTATTCGATGTCCCCGTCCACGCGTTCGTTGTCGAGCAGACGCTTTATCTCGCCGTACTTCTTTCTTTTCAGCAGGATTCCCATGCGTATGGAGTTGGAGTAATATATGCCGATGCCGATATTGTTGTCGCGGAAGAAAGACTCGGCGGCATCGAGATATTTCTCCGCCATGCCGAGGGTGCCAAGATTGAGGTACACGTCGGCTGTGTTGATGCGGCAGAGAGCCATGTCGAAGCAGCTGTCGCCCTCGTGTGTGCGCACCAGCCGTTCCATGCGGTTGAAATAAGTCAGCGACTTGTTGTAGTCCTTCGTCTTGTAGAAATAAGAACCGAAGCTGCTCAGGAAATACACCTGCATATTATACTGCATCCTGTGGAAATACGGCTCCGTCTGCCTGTAGAAGCGTTCCGCCTCCGACAGGTCGCCGAGGTTCTCGTATATCCTCGCCAGTCCCATATACAGCGTGATGTTCTTTTCCTTGGGCAGTTGCAGCGAGTCCACGATGAACAGCGCGCGCCTGTAGCAGGCGGCGGCTTTTGGTATGTCGTTTCCAAGGAAATACGTGTCGCCGATGTTTGCCATGACATCCGAGACATAGCTCTTGTCGCCGCTTCGCGACAGCTTGTCGAAGGCTTTCCTGTGCAGAGCCACCACCTCTTCGGTCTTGTAGCGCATGAGCTGTTTCCATCCGGCTTCAGACTCGTAGGCCAGTCCGAGCACGTTGTCGCCGCGCGGCGTTTCCGGCTGCCTGCCGATGTAGTCCTTTGCCGCACTGATGTATTTGTGGAGCGAGTCGGGCTGGTTTGACTTGTAGTAGAACCTGCCGAGCCTCACGGCATATTCGCTCCATTCCGTGCTGT
The DNA here is from genome assembly GCA_963629785.1 of Oscillibacter sp. MSJ-31. Classification (GTDB taxonomy): domain Bacteria; phylum Bacteroidota; class Bacteroidia; order Bacteroidales; family Bacteroidaceae; genus Prevotella. Next base: position 9,460 of record CAVGJZ010000048.1, read on the forward strand.
CACTGGCCTCCCTCATCAACTTTTCCAGTGCGGGTTTCGCCTCCGCGCCGATGGTTGCCAGCGAGTCGTCCAATATCTTCAGCCGGCTTATGCGCACGGTGTCTTCCGGGGCGAGGTGCGCGTCATGCGCTCCTTCTCCTCCGCACGACCACAGGAGTGATATTGCAGCTATTGCAAGAAGCAGGTGGACCGGGTATGACAGCTTGTATTTTGTCATGCGAAATATTGTTTAGACGATTGGTGGATGCCGTATCTTTGAGAATATTTGTGTCTTGCGGCTCTTGTCCTTTATGAGGGCCGCATATTGTCCTGTACGTATACTGCCCTACAAAAGTACGGAAAAATGTTGTGACGTTAAAAATATTGCAGGAGTTTTTGGCGGAGATACAAAAAAAAGAAAGCGGTGTCACGCTGTTACGTGCGCCGCTTTCAACGTATTCTGAAAAGTAGTATATCCAAACCCTTAGCCGGCTTTGCGGAAAAAAAGCCTTATGCTATTCCTCCCTGTGGATGAAAGTAGCGTTAGCCTGATGCGTGGCAAGTACGAGCACCTCGGCAATCTGCACGTGTTCCGGTGCGCTGGCGGCATAAAACACCACGTCGGCAACATCGTCGCCGTTGAGCGGTTTCACGCCGCGGTACACATCGTCGGCGCGTTTGTCGTCGCCGTAGAAACGTGTGTTGGAGAAATGCGTCTCCACCAGTCCGGGCTTGATGTTCGTCACCCTCACTTTGGTATGCGCCACCTCAATGCGCAGGGCGTCGCTGAGAGCCTTCACCGCCGCTTTCGTGGCGCAATACACGTTGCCGCCGGAGTAGACGGCATCTCCCGCCACGCTGCCGATGTTAATCACGTGTCCGCGGTTGCGCTCCACCATGCCCGGCACCACGAGGCGCGTCATGGTGAGCAGTCCCTTTATGTTGGTGTCGATTACCTCGTCCCAGGCGTCGAGACTTCCCTCGTATTCGGTGTCGAGGCCGCGCGCCAGTCCGGCATTGTTCACGAGCACGTCGATACTGCGCCATTCGCCGTCGAGCGACTCTATGGCCTGCCGTGTGGCGTTGCGGTCGCGCACGTCAAAGGCCAGTGTCTTCACCTTCACGCCTTCGGCCTCGAGTTCGCTTTTCAGCGACTCCAGCTTCGCCGTGTTCCTGCCGGTTATTATCAGGTCGTAGCCGCCTTTGGCAAATTTTCTGGCGCATCCTTCGCCGATGCCGCTGGTGGCACCCGTTATCAATGCTGTCTTGCTTGCCATGGCGCTTACTCCCATTCTATCGTTGCAGGTGGCTTTGAGGAGATGTCGTAGCATACGCGGTTCACTCCCCTTACCTTGTTGATTATCTTGTTGCTCACCTTTGCCATGAAGTCGTAGGGAAGATGTGCCCAGTCGGCTGTCATTGCGTCGGTGGATGTCACGGCGCGCAGCGCCACGGGGTGTTCGTAGGTGCGTTCGTCGCCCATCACGCCGACGCTGCGCACCGTGGAGAGCAGCACCGTGCCCGCCTGCCATATCTGGTCGTAGAGCGACACTTCGATTTCGCCGTTCTCCATGTTGGCCGGTACTCCCGCGGCGAGCACCCGGCGCGCCTCCTCGCCGCTGAGCTTCACCTTATATTCGCGCAGACCCTTAATGAAGATGTCGTCGGCATCCTGCAGTATGCGCACCTTCTCGGGCGTGATGTCGCCGAGTATGCGCACGGCGAGACCCGGTCCGGGGAAGGGGTGGCGCGTGATGAGATGCTCGGGCATTCCCAGCGAACGCCCCACGCGGCGCACCTCGTCCTTGAAGAGCCACTTTAGCGGTTCGCAGAGCTGCAGGTTCATCTCCTTGGGCAGTCCGCCCACGTTGTGGTGGCTCTTTATCACCTTGCCCGTGATGTTGAGGCTCTCGATGCGGTCGGGGTATATGGTGCCCTGGGCGAGCCATTTCGCCCCGGTCTGTTTCTTTGCCTCGGCATTGAACACCTCCACGAAGTCCCTGCCGATGATTTTGCGTTTCTGTTCAGGGTCGGTGACACCGGCGAGGTCGGCAAAGAATTTCTCCGATGCGTCCACGCCGACAACGTTGAGGCCGAGACATTTGTAGTCCTCCATCACGTCGCGGAACTCGTTCTTGCGCAGCATGCCGTGGTCTACGAAGATGCAGGTGAGGTTCTTTCCTATCGCCCTGTTGAGGAGCACGGCGGCAACGCTCGAATCCACACCGCCCGAGAGGCCGAGGATAACCTTGTCGTCGCCCAGCTGCGCCTTCAGTTCCGCCACCGTGGTCTCCACGAAGGAGTCGGCGCTCCAGTCCTGCCTGCTGCCGCAGATGTCCACCACAAAGTTGCGGAGCAGCTGCGTGCCCTGCAGCGAGTGGAACACCTCGGGATGGAACTGCACCGCCCATACCGGGTCTTTTGTCGAGGCATAGGCGGCGAATTTCACATTCGCGGTGCTGGCGATGCACTCGTACCCCTCGGGGATGGCGGTGATGGTGTCGCCGTGGCTCATCCACACCTGCGAGTTGTCGGTGAAACCCTTGAAGAGCGGGTTCTCCCTGTCGAAATGCTCAAGGTTGGCGCGCCCGTACTCGCGGGAGTCGGCAGCCTCCACCTTTCCGCCGTTGGCGTAGGATATGAACTGCGCTCCGTAGCAGATGCCCAGAACGGGTATCCTGCCGATGAACTGGCTCAGGTCCACCTTGAAGGCCTCCTTGTCGTGAACGGAGTAGGGGCTGCCGCTGAGAATTACTCCTATCACGCTCTCGTCGTCCTTGGGGAACTTGTTGTAGGGCATGATTTCGCAGAAGGTGTCCAGCTCGCGCACGCGGCGTCCGATGAGCTGCGTGGTCTGCGAACCGAAGTCCAGGATTATAATCTTCTGTTGCATTTAACTTTTTATTTATGGTTGATTGTTTTCTTCTTCCGGCTCCCGCTCTATTTCATGCAGAAAGTCTCCGGCTTCCTGCAGCGAGTCTGCCTTGCCCACGTCGAGCAGGCGGAGGTCTTTTTTCAGATAGCCTTTCACGGTGTGGGTGGCGCAGGCCTTCAGGTAGAAGTCCACGATGCCGAACTTGTCGGGGAACTCACTGTCCATCATCCCGGAAAGCCGCGGCGACAGCACGTGTATTCCGGCGAAGGCATACATGGCGTAGTCCTTGGGGTTGATGTTCCCGTAGGGACTTTTCACTTCGCCTGTCTCCACGTTTGTCCACCCCGCAAGCTCCATCCTGTCGTTGAAAAGCAGATAGCGTTTCGTTTTCCTTTCGCTCACGAGAAGCACGGCGTCCGGCCGGCTTCCCACCGTGCCGTTTCCGAGTGCGGCATCGTAGAATTTCCTCAGGTCCACGTTGCTCAGAATGTCCACGTTGTGAATGAGCACGGGACTGTCGGGGCGGAACATCGGCATTGCCTTTTTTATCCCTCCCCCGGTGTCGAGCAGCTTTTCTGTCTCGTCGGAAATCCTTATGTCGGTGTTGAAATTGTCGTTGTCGTGTAGATAGTCCGTTATCTGGCCGGCGAAATGGTGAACGTTCACGACGATACGTTCCGTCCCTGCCTTGACAAGTTTTTCGATAACGTGCCTTATGAGCGGCTTTCCCCCTACGCTGACCATTGCCTTCGGCATGTGGTCAGTGATGGGTCTCAGTCGGGTGCCTAACCCCGCCGCAAAAATCATAGCCTGCATCATGCTTGTTTTGGATATGCGTGCAAATTTAGGCATTTTCTTCCTAACGGCAAAGGCATCGGCTTACAAATAAAATTTTCCGCCTTGTGTCGCACCCTGAAATCTGCAGGCTTGCCGTGTGCGTGCAACTGCATTTCGACCGCAAAGCACACGTTTGCCAACCTTACATCGTACGATACACAATCTCACATCGTACGATGCACGGTCTCTTATCGTACGATGTACGACCTCTTATCGTACGATGCACGGTTGGAAAAACATTATCCTTCCCCGTGAAAATTCTTTCGTTACGGATTATTCCCTTACTTTTGCAGGAAAATGGCAACCCGGAAACAATAACGGAAAAACGATATGGCACTACGCATCTATAAAATCTCGGAATACGACCACGCCGCGGAGAAACGGCAGTTTGACGACATCTGTAATTTGCTCAGACAAGCGTATGCGGACAATGCCGGAGACTGCATCCTTATAGGCAACTGGAATATAGAAGGCGTGGAAGTCGATGCCCTGCTCGTCACGCGGGGCGGCATACGGATTCTGGAGTTCAAAAACTGGGGCGGAAATATCGTTGCCCGCGAAAACGGCGATTGGAAATCCGACGGCATGATAATAGAGGGTGGGGCAGGGAGGAAGACACCCTACGCACAGATAAGGCTGAACAGGAGCAGGGCGGCAAGAGGACTGGCCCGCCTGTTGGGTGTCGCCCCTGCCGACATAAGCGCAGCCATCGTCTTTGCGAAGGATGCCGAGATAGACACGTCGCAGTTGTCGGATACCGTAAAGGCGTGGCTCACCGTTTGCGACAACGCCCATTTGGATGCGGTGTTGCACGGGCTTGACGCGCCAAAACTGTCCGCAGACCTGTTGCGGTCGATTCCCGTGAAATTAAGGATTGAGGAATTTGACACAGACAACGACCCGGTATCGTCTACCATTATCAATGCGACATACAAGCCAAGGGCGGCTGCCGACTTTTTTAAGGACTTGGAGACCGCTATGGGGCTGATGCCCGATTACCGCAGGGTCTATAAAGCGTTGAATGGCGTGTTCCAGCAATTTATCAATGAGCAGACAAACCGGACGCGCCTGAATTTGGGAGGGCCCTTTGCCAAGACCGACTATCTGCTGAAGGAGCACAAAGCCCCTGGCAGACTTGCCGTGACGACCAACGAAACCCGTGTGCGGTTGAGAAAATACGGGGAAATGACGGAACGGGACTTGGAAAAGTTCTGCCTGTTCGACTTGATGAACCTGTGCCGGTTCATAGCCTTTGTATGCAAGTGCGACATCCCCGGTCCGCTTGTCGCCATGTTCCCCACGGAGAAGTCGCCGTCGTCTGCGCCCCGGCTTGTGGGGGAGTGCATGAGGGTCATTGTGGAACGGTGGGACGATGACTACGTGTATGTGCAGACCGAAGACGGGGGCGGCGGTGAACCGGCCAAGGTGTGCTATTCCCGCGGGAACGCCGTTTACGATTATGGATGGAGCTATCTGAAAGACCTGTTCTACAAGGGCGCACAGCTGAATCTTGTGCGCCCGAGGGAAGACAATGGCATCATATACCCGGAGCTTACGATATTCGAGCCGGACTATCTGGTGAACATATCAAGCGTGGCGCGCTGCTTTACCAACTATGCCGACTCTCCTTTTGTGGAACTGATTAAGAAGCTGGAGCCTTCGGCGCCCACAGAGCCTACCGTGCTGGGAAACCTGGCGGGGCAGCTGCTTGACGAAACGATACACCAAGTGCCCGGCACACATTCCTACGCCCAGAGCGCGCGGCTCTTCTTTGAAAACAATGCCATGAGCCTGTTGTCGGCTGATGTCGGCAGGGAGTTCCACATCAACGCGCAGTCGCAGAAGAAAAACATACAGCATGCCTTGAACGATGTCTTGCCCGAAGCCTTGGAACGTTTCAACTCGAAGGAAGGATTTGTCGAACCGACGTTCTTTTCGGAAATGCTGGGATTGCAGGGACGTATGGACTACCTGCAGCTTGACTTCAAAGTGCTGCTGGAGCAAAAGTCGGGCAAGGGGGCTTTCCCGTACGACAATTTCACCAGGCCGCGGCATACGGACGAGCATTATGTGCAGCTCCTTTTGTATATGGCACTGATACGGTACAATTACCATGAGGCATACGATAGGAACGGAAAGGAACTGCACGCGTTCCTGCTTTATTCAAAATACAAGGAGAGCCTCCTGGGACTCGGATTCGCACCCGAACTCCTGTTCAGGGCCGTCAAGGTGAGAAACGGCATCGCGCGGGCCGGGATAATGTATGCGCAGTCCGATGGCTTCCGCCTTCTCGATATTCTGACGCCGGAAAAATTGAACGAGAAGCGTGCGGACAATGCCCTGTGGAACAGGTGGCAGAAACCGAAGATCGAAGCCGTATTGGATGCCGTCCACAATGCCACGGAACTGGAGAGGGCGTATTATTTCCGGTTCCTTGCGTTCATTGCCAACGAACACGTCATGTCGAAACTCGGCAACAAGACGAAGGACAACTCCGGCTTCGCCTCCACATGGCACGACTCCCTTGAGGACAAGCTTGCGGCAGGCAATATCTACGACAAGCTAACTCTCGAAAGTCCTGCTCCCGGCGACAAGGGGAGAGTGGAAAATATCATACTGAGGTTTTCGGAGACCGACGACAACAGTATGTCGAATTTCCGCATAGGGGATGCCGTCATCCTGTACCCGTACGGGAGAGGCACTGAACCCGACGCACGGAAGACGATGGTGTTCAGATGCGCCATAGAGGATATCCACACCGACAGGATATACCTTGCGCTGCGGAACGCACAGTCCGACAACCGCGTGTTCGTGAAGGAGCAGGGCAAGCTGTGGGCGATAGAACACGACTTCGCCGACTCATCGTATGATTCTCTCTACAGGGGTATGCAGGCTTTCCTCTCCGCCCCACGCCGGAGGCGCGACCTGATTTTGTTCCGGCGCGAGCCGGAAACTGACGAAGGCGTGGAGCTGAAAGGGGATTACGGCGATTTCAACGACCTCTCGCTGAGGGTGAAAAGGGCCAAGGACATATTCCTTATTATCGGTCCGCCGGGAACGGGGAAAACGTCATACGGACTGCTTAACACCGTGAAGGAGGAACTGCTGGAGGCCGGCTCGAACATCCTTCTGCTGTCTTATACCAACAGGGCCGTAGACGAGATTTGCAGCAAACTGGTTAAGGAGGGCATCGACTTCGTAAGAATTGGCAGTAAGCTCAGCTGTGCGCCGGAATACCGTGACCGGCTGTTGAACTCCATTGCCCGAAAAGAGAAAAACATGGATACTTTCAAGGCCAGACTTAGTTCGGTGCGCGTCTTTGTCGGTACCACCTCGTCGCTCAACGGCAACCTGTCGCTTTTCAAACTGAAACGGTTCAGCCTGGCGGTCGTTGACGAAGCCTCGCAGATTCTCGAACCTCATCTGATGCCCCTGCTGAGCGCACACAACGACGGTACGCCTGCTATCCGTAAATTCGTATTCATCGGCGACCACAAGCAGTTGCCCGCCGTGGTGCAGCAGCAACCGGAAATATCGAGGGTACACGATGCGGCACTGAACGACATACTTCTCACCGACTGCCGTCTCTCGCTCTTCGAGCGTCTGCTGAAGCGGTATGCCGGGAATAAGGCGGTGGTGTATATGCTGAAGAAGCAGGGGCGCATGCACCGCGACATAGCGACGTTCCCGAATCATGCCTTCTACAACGGCCGGCTCACAGAGGTTCCGCTTGACCACCAGACTGTAGTCCTGCCCACGGCGGGACTGGGCAAAAACGGCATTGACGATATGCTTGCCACACGCAGGGTGGCATTCGTGGCATCGGAAACGCCCAAGGACTCCACGATAGACAAGGTGAACCAGAACGAGGCGGAGATAATAGCTGCGCTGGTGATGAGAATATATGCGAAGGAGAAGGATTGCGGCTTTGACGTGAACGGGACAGTTGGCGTGATTGTGCCGTACAGGAATCAGATTGCGGCTGTCCGCAAGACCATCGACCGCTATGGCGTCAAGGTGCTGCACGATATAACCATCGACACGGTGGAGCGCTATCAAGGTTCGCAGCGGAAATATATCGTCTACGGATTTACCATCCAGAAATACTACCAGCTGAATTTCCTCACAAATAACGTTTTCCAGGACATTGACGGGAGCATCGTTGACCGCAAGCTGAATGTCGCCATGACGCGCGCCGAGGAGCATCTGATAATGGTGGGCAATCCGGAACTGCTGTCAAACAACCTTACCTTCCTCAAGCTTATTGAGTTTGTCAAGGGCAGGCACGGATATTTTGATGTCAAGGCGGACGATTTCATCAGAGGGAATTTCGCTGTTCCGCAGTATGCAGCGGAAGACTGAGGCAGAAGCGCGCGCCGCCGGTGTATTCCGGGTCGATGAATACTTCTCCGCCGAGCTTTTCCGCTATGGTGCGGCAGATGGTGAGGCCCAGTCCTGTGCCCTGCTTGTAGGGGTCTACCTTGAAGAAACGCTCGAAGATGTCTTGCTGCTTGTCATTGGGCACTCCGATGCCGGTGTCGGTCACGGCGAACGTTATCCCGTTCTTTTCCCCGTCAGTGCGGCAGCTCAGCGTGATGCTTCCCTTTTCGGTGTTCTTCATGGCGTTGGTGAGCAGGTTTATGAGCACCTGCTCAACGTGGTGCCTGTCGGTAAGGATGCTGAAGCTGTCGGGCAGCGGCGTGTCGAGTTTCAGGTGTACGGCATCCATCTTGCGTCCGCGGGTCTTGTCGAGCACGTCGTGGCACATCTCGTTCACCGGCGTTTCCGCCAGTCTGAAGGCTGTTCTGCCGCTTTCGATACCCGTTATGTCGAGGATGTCGGTGATGAGGGTGTTGAGAATGTCGGAGTTGGAGTTTATTATTCCCGATATGTATTCCTCCTGCTCCTTGTCGTTGTCCTCGGTGGCGAGCAGTTCGGAGAACCCCACGATGGAGTTGAGCGGTGTGCGTATCTCGTGGCTGATGTTCTGTATGAACTTGCTTTTCTTCAGGTCGCTCTCCTGCGCCTTCCTGTTGGCGGCGCTGAGTGCGTCGATGGTGCGGTGGAGCTCGTCGTTTGTCATTTTCAGTTCCCGTGTCATCCTTATGTTGCGCTTGGTGAACGAGTGCAGGATGAGGACGATTATCGTGAGCGCGGTGACGATAATGGCAAACGCCACCCTTCCCCTGTCCTCCACTTCCTCCTGGGTCTTGTGCTGGAGCTTCTCGTTTTCGAGCGAGTCTGCAAGCTGCTTTTCCAGTAGTTTCTGGTTGTTGTGCGACAGTATTCTCGCTTGTTCGTTCTCCCTTGTTATCTTCTCCGAGTCTTTCAGTGCCTGCAGCTCGAGTTGGTTGAGGTCGATTTCGAGGTTCGTCTTCTGTAGCTCAAGTTCCTTCTTTTCGTATTCGGCGCGCTGCCTGTCCAGTTCCGCGAGGTTGTTGTTGATGCTCGCGCTCATCCTCGTCCATTCCGGCGTGAACGTGTTCTTGGTGTCTGCCAGGATGCTGGTGTTGAGTTTTTGCATCGACATGAGAATGTTCTTGTAGTTCTTCCGCCGCTCGTTGTAGGCGATTTCCACGTACGAGCGGTAGGAACCGAGTTCGCCGCTGTTCATCATCCCTTCCGCCTCCGCGTATTTCCCGTCGGCTATGAGCTTCATGGTCTCCACGCTTTTGGCAATGAACGGGATGATGTCGGGAGCCACCTTGGCGGGAGACTTGTATTTGGAATATGCCTCGAGGAATTTCTCGTCGCGGTTGAGCATGAAATACGCGAATGCCTTGTAGCCGTAGAGACCGAGCCTTATCCTTGTCAGCTTGGTCTCCTGCAGGGCGGTTCTTGCCACGTCGAGCATTTTCTCGAACTCGCCCGAAATGGCGTAGCACTCCACTATTCTCCTGTAGTCCTGTCCCAAATCCTGATTGATGTTGTATTTGCGGTAAGCGTTTATCACCTGGTAGTATTCGTCGATGGCCTGCGGTATCTGCGCCTGGCTCTTGTAGAGGTTGCCCAGCGATATGTGCCCGATGATGATGCCGTAGTGGTGGTGGTGTTTCTTGGCGAAGGCGAGCATCTTGGTCTGATAGCTCAGGGCCTCGTCATATTCTCCGTTGTTGGTGCGGTAGGTCACCCTGTGCGACACGCCGGTGTAGTACATCTGCTGGTCGTTCATCTTCAGTGCCAAGTCCATCAGCTTGGTTGCCGCCGCCTTTAGCTTCGGGTAGTTGTTGGGCTTGCAGTATTCCACCCTCAGCTTCAGGTAGAGAGCCACGAGCCTTTCCAGGGTGTTGTCGCGGCTGATGCGCACCATGCTGTCGGCGAGTGCCTCGCCACGCTTGTTGGTCACATTCTCATGTGCCTCCGCATAGATTTTGCGGAACTCCGGGTCGAGGTTCTTCAGCTTTGAATTTTGGGCGTGCGCCGTCGTCGCGGCAATCATTGTCGCCGCGGCTATGATGATTCTTGCCGTATGTATGATATGTCTTGTCATTTGTTTGAGGGTATAGTGAACCAGAAGCGCGCTCCGCCGGTATAGCCGGGGTCGATGTCGATGTTTCCGCCGAGCTTGCGCGCTATGGTGCGGCAGATGTCGAGGCCGAGGCCGGAACCGGGCTTCATGTTGTCGAGCTTTTTGTAGCGGGTGAATATTTCCGCGTGGCGGTCTTTCGACACACCCACGCCGGTGTCGGTGACGGTGAATGTCAGCATGTCGCTGCCTTTGTCGTATGAGCATCCCAGGGTGATGCTTCCCTCTGCGGTGTTCTTCTCGGCATTGGTGAGCATGTTTATTATTACCTGCGACACGCGCTGCTTGTCGGTGATGACGGTGAACGTGTCGTCAACCGCTGTCTCGAATTTCATCTCCACTCCTTTGGCGAGCCTGTGGCGCACCGTCTCCATGGTCTGGCGGCAGGTCTCGTTCACCGCCATTGTCGTCATCTTCAGCGACATCGTGCCGCTGTTTATGTTGGCTAGATACAGTATGTCGTTCACCAGCGTGATGAGCAGGTCGGAGTTGTCCTTTATATATTTTGCCATCGTTTTCTTTTCCTCCTTGCCGTAGTCGTTTCCCATGAAGGTGAGTACGTTGGAGAACCCCACTATGGCGTTGAGCGGGGTGCGTATCTCGTGGCTCATGTTCTGCAGGAACATCGTTTTCATCCTGTCCGACTCCTGTGCCTTTTCCTTGGCCTTGTTGAGGTCTTCAATGGTGCGGGAGAGTCGCCCGTTGGCTGCGCTGAGCTTTCTCGCCACCCATTCCTTGCGGATATTGTATGTCAGTGCCGTGAGTACAACGAGGATGCCGAAGATGATGAGGGTTGTCTGTATGATGTTCCTCATCTTTATCTCGTGGGCCTTTGCCTCCTTCTTTATCTGCTGGACCTTGATGGCGTCTTCCAGCTGGCGCGCCGTGAGCTGCCGGTTGCTGTACGTCAGCTCGTTCTTGTCGGCAATGGTCTTGGTGAGTATCATCAGCGTGCGCTGCCTGCCCAGTTCGAGCGACGTGTTCCGCAGTTCCATCTGCGCGTTGCCCAGTTTGAGCATGGTGTTGTGGCTTAGTATCCTCTGCCGTTCGGCCTTGAGCTTCTGGTCGCTGAAGATGGATTCCTCGCTCTTCTTGTCGTATCGCATGATGTCCTCGCGGTCTTCGTTGCGCAGCTTTATCATGTCTTTCATGTGCTCCACGGCAGTCATGTAGTCGCCCTTTCGCTTGCAGTAGGCTATTCTCAGTCTGTTGGCCTCGTTTTGGCTCACCTTTTCCACTTCGCCGATGCTTGCGTTTATCCGCCTTTCGTCGCCGTCGTGGATGGCCTTGCAGGCTTCGAGGGTTTTGTTCATCACCCTGAAGGTGTTGTCGGCCTGTCCCCTGTTCTTTTCCGCCAGCCGGTATGTTTCTGCGAACTCCTTGTCCTTGCCGAGCATGAAATATCCGTAGGCGAGGTATATGTAGGAGTATCCCCGTTCGGTGTCGGTGGAGCAGTGGCGCAGGGCTTGCTTGGCGTAGCTCACCACCATGTTGTCGTCGCCCATCATGCGGTAGCAGTCGCACACGCTGAGGTATTCGCGGAAGATGTTTCTCGTGAACCCCGTGGCCTTGTATCTCTCTATGGTTTCGAGAAAGCAGTCCACTGCCTGCATAAGGTCCATGCGGTATTGCAGCACGATGCCTTTCATGCGGAGCAGTTCCATTTCGCCTTCGGTGTCTTTCTTTTTCTTGGCGTTGCCGATTTCCTCGTTGAGATACAGTAGCGCTTCGATATAGCGGTTTGTCTTGGCGTAGTATGCCACCTTCAGCGTGATGGGCTTGTAGTATTCTGCCGTCATGCCGTATTCCTTGGCTTTCTTCATCAGTGGCTTCATCCTCTGCTCCAGTCCGGCAAGGTTGTTGGGCTTGAAGTATTCGTGGCGCAGCTTTATCGACAGGGCGGCAATCTCGCCGTGGCGGTCGCCGATGGCTGTGGCGGCGCGCAGCAGACTGTCGGCCAAGGGCAGGCACTCGGCTGATTTCCTGAGGTTGAAAGCCTTGGTGTATAGCGGGTACAGTTTGTCGTTGATTTTCTCGTCGTTGTTTTGTGCAACAGCCGTTGTGGCCATGCCCGTGACGAAGAGTATGGCCGTCAGAAGTGCGTGTATTGTGCGTTGTCGTAAAAGCATTCCCATAAGCGTTCCCGATGAAGCGTTTCCAATGAAAGTATATATGGCTCTCGCCAAAATGTTGCGTTGTTGTGTATGTCTATAGGTGAGGGGGCAGTGTCTCCCTAACCAAGTGACGGTGTTTTTTTAACCAAGTGATGGTGTCTTTTTACCAAGTGATGTTATCTTTCGCCGTCACCAAATTGAAATATTGTATTCTTGCAAATTGCAAATGTAAGAAAAAATCATGGAACGGTGAAATTCTGTTGCCAAAATTTTTTTAGGTATTGGCGTTTAGAATACGCTTGTAAAATGTTTTACAAATAAGACATTTGGAACACTTTGTTTTTCCTCCTGATTTTAAGGAGCAGTGCTTTTCGGGGAGGAAACGATAGCTTTGCCCGG
>CAVGJZ010000049.1:0-21213 GCA_963629785.1 Oscillibacter sp. MSJ-31
CCCAAGCGTCGCCGACGGAAGAGAGCCTGCCGCCGTCGTCATACCCGTAGTCCTCCGCATATCCGTTGGGCTTTTTGACTGACGACACGTCGCGGAGCGGCTTCCACGAATATTCAGCCATAAGGATGCCGTTGTGCAGATGTTCCGTCGGGTACAGGCCGTTGTATCCCCACGTCACGCTGTCCGTGTCGCAGGCGTTTGCCGTCAGCTTTGTTACGTTCCCCCTGTCGTCATAGGCATCAAAGCGGTATTTCTCGAAATACTCGCCGCCGTTTACGGATTCCGTAATCCGGTGAGGGAAGAACCAGTCTGCGCCGGCGTGATGCCTGTATTCAATGTGCTTTGACCTCAGCAGCTTTTCTCCGCAGTATTTCTTAATGAAAACAGGATTGTCATACATGAGATAGTTCTCTGCCATTTGCCTGTACATGTCGCCATCCAGTTCAAACGGGTAGGTGTATTCCGTTGTGAATACCTTTCCGTCGCTGTTTTCAACGGATATTGTTTTTGGCGACAATGTCCTGAGCCTGCAGTCATACGAGTATCCGGTTTTCTTTGTAACGCCGGTGGTGTGGTCGGTCTCCATGACAGATTTCAGGCAAACGCTTTTTACCGTGCCGCGCACCTTCCTGCACGTCACGCCAAGTATGACGGGAGTGATTCTGACAGAACCCACGGCGTAGTACCTTTTGATTTCATTCAGGTTTACAATGGGGCAGTATACCCTTGTGCCGGTCGTTACGGTGCGCAGCGACACCGGTTCGTATTCGTAGGTTTCTTCCTTGACTGTGCGTCCGTTGTCGTCGAGGAATACTTTCCCTTGCAGAAACGGGGTTACCGTGCCCTCGTCGCAGAGTGCGGCGTCAGCCATCTGCGGAGCGGGCTGCGCACTGTTCAGCGCCGGGGATTGTGCCAGTCCGCTCATGTCCCTGCACACGCCTTTGCCGTAGCGGTATATGACTTGCTCGCCGTTGGCGAATGTCTCCTTCACTTCCGGATAGAATACGCAGGAGGCGTTCAGGTCGGATGCCGGAGTGACGGGCGTGTCTCCGCACAGGAAAAAGTCGATGAAGCCGTGCCCGTAGAAATTTCCCCAGTAGAACATCTTCCTGTGGGTCCACATGAAATCTTCCGTATCGTCATAATAGCCGTTGTCAGTGTATTCATACGAACGGCATTCTTTCCCGTATGAAATCTTCTTTATCCTCAGTCCTCCGAACTTGCCTGCCGCTGTGTTCAGCTCGTATGAAAACCGTGCCGTTCCGCCTGTGGGGTAGGTGACGGCGGTAAGGATTAGCATCGAGGCGAACCGCAGGTCGGGAAGCCTTGAGTCCTTCGGCTCGCTGTAGTCAAAGTCGCGGCGGTAGTAGCTGGTGCCGGAAAAGCAGTTGTAGGCGTTCTTCACAAGGCTTTGCGGAACGCCTGTTCCTTTTCCCCTTCCGTTGCAGTATCCCCAATAGTCAGTGCCGCTCCTGTATGCCTCCGGCAGTTCGGCGCTGTTGTAGAATGGCGGCTGCACCGACTTGTTGTAGCTGAACGAGAATTGTCCCTCTCCGGATATGCCGACGGATTTGAGCAGCATTCTCTTGCTTGTGTATTCTTTCCCGTCAGGCAGCGTGATGGAACCTCCGAAAAAGGTGTTGTTGTCCAAATCAATGGTCTTGACGGCGTTGCCCTGAAAGTCGGACACCGTGATTTTCACGAGCCGTGTCAATCCCGGGTCTTCGCGGTCGTCGGCATAGCTGAATTCCATCCTGTTGCCGTTCCATTCTATGCTTGTAACGAACGCCTGTTCCGTCTTGTACCTGCCTGCCGAGGTGTACGGCTGGCTGGCTGTCCCTACAAGGATTTCCTCGAAAGCCCCCGTTTCGCTCATTCTCAGCGTTTCCCCTACTTTGACGCTGTTGCATTGCCTGTATGTCTCGTACGAGTTGCGCTTGCCGTACCTGAAGGTTATTTCGCCGTAGACGGTGCGGGCTTTTGTCAGATGCCATGCGGAAATTTCCGCCGTGCCCTCGTCGTCCAGGCGTCCCGTGCGCTCCTGCTCCTCAAAGTAATATTCCGTTCCGTCTGTATCCGCGATGCTGAAAAAACTTTTTTCGCCTCCGCAGGCATTGATAGAGAAAGGATAATGGTTGAGCGGAACGAAAGCCCCGTCTTCCAGCGAATAGACGAACACGCCGGACTTGCCGGCAAAGTTGAACGTGTATCTGTCTGACTCCGTGTCGCGCTTCTGCGGACTTTCGCCGTTCATGTCCAATATCTCGTTCAGACGGTAAATGTCCTTGGCGGCTTCCGCACACTTGTCGTACTGCCAGTATTCGGTGTCGCACAGCGCCGAACCGTTGCCGCTCAAATCCGGCAGGCCGCGCACTGTTCTCGTTATCACGCCGCCTGCGTTCAACGCCCATCCAAGTCCCACGCATGACGCAACGTCGTCCGCCTTGTTTCCCGAAGCGTGGTAGGACAGGCTCACGGGTAAAGTGAAATCACCGAGCTTTATATCGTACACGGGGATGGTAATGTCAGGTACTCCCGTGGCGTTGCTTATGGGGTGTTCGCCGTATCGGGCGAGAGCCGCGGCCTGCGGGGAGAGAGGGAGAATCTTGTCAAGGGGGGATTCGTCGTCGGTGGTTTCGTCGTATGCGGAGCGAAGGATTTTGGATGCCATACTGTCAGGGCGCAGTGCAGCGGAACTGTCCGTTTCCTGCGACAATCCCCTGCGTGCGTTAAAGCACAAAAGGAAAAGCGTGCATAGTATGTAAATCCCTGTCCGCATACCTTATATATTTGCTTTATAGGAATAAACCGTTCCGTCAATCTCGACACGGACGACGTATTCCCCGTGCCTTAGCCCGGTGCAGTCAATTACCGCGTTGCCGTTTGCCGTTCCATGCGCCGACTTGTACGTTATTCCAGCCGGGTCGGCAAGAGTTGCCATGAATTCGGATGCAGTATGGTTCGTGACGGTTATTTTGTTTTCTGCCACTGAAATGCCGCAGGCGGACGCATTCCCGTTGTTTGTTGTCAGCCTTGGCTCAGTCCCGTTTCTCTCGCTTTTCCCGGCGTTATATGTGCGGTTCCGCAGGTCTTCGTTTTCCGGGTCGTACATCCGTTCCTGTTCTTCCGGCGAACAGTAACAGGCAACCGTATTGTTTCCGCTGTCGTTGTCCTTTCCAAAGACGACGGCTTCGATTATCGGGTAGCGGTAGCCTTCAGCATACCATTTGTAAGTTTCCGTATGCCGGGGGGAATTGTCCGGATTGGTAATGAAGGCCGTTATGCTGTCATTTGTGAAAGGGTGAGTCCGTAGCGTGTATTCGAGCAAGTCTGCTTTCGTGTGAATGTCGTCATACACTATCCGGCAAGCGTCTTCAGAGGCATGAACCCTGTACACGTTTTCAAGTGTCTTCCCGCCAGGCAGAAGAAGCTTGCCGCTACCGTCAATCTCTACGGAATAAGTCCCGAATTCGCGTATTGCCAGTTTCTCGCAATACATGCAGCTGGCATGAAAAGCTCCGGTCTCTTTTCTTCCGCACGACAGGGGAAACGGCAAAACGGTCACGGGCCTGTCGTATTCTGCAATTATGCTGTTGTTCTCGTACCCTGTTCTTCTCAAGGACGTGTTGTCTTGGGAATAATAGTACCTTGCGCAGCTTGTCACTTCAGCTGTCGCATCATCTCTCTCGCTGTCGGAAGTGTACTCTACGGTAAAATCCTTGCCGCTTGGGCTAATGTTGCTGTAATCCCAAACGCCGTTTTCGGCATCTTTGATGGAAAATCCGCCAATCTCGGCCTTGTGAAAGCTGTCACCCACTTTGTATGAAAAAGGGGATTCTCCCTTTCCTTGGGCAAAAGCCGACAAGTGGAACAGGAGCAGTAATGCCGGTATGTATAAGGCTTTCATAGGTTTACTGAATTCAGCAGCGCATAACGTTGGCGTTGTTTGCAAGACCGTGAGCAACATAAAATTGCTATGGGTGTCGCATTGTCGGATTTTCCGCTTGTCTTGGCGCTGCACTAAGACAAGCGGAAAATTACTGACACGGCAAAGGTAAATATAAAATCAGAGAAAGCCAATGCTTTTCAAGAAAATATTTCATAAGCGCACGGATTTGTTTGTTTATACGGGGCAAAAAAGCGTTTTTACTTGACAATCACGAGTAAACTGTATAAACAAAAGAAGGCTGGCGCCTCTTTCCGTTGAAGTGCCAGCCTTGAATTCAGTTAGTCTTGCAATGTCTTGATTGCTCAGCTTGCTTAGTTTGCAGGAACCCTTGCCGTGGATATTACGGCGTTCATTGCGTCGCTCATGCTGATTGCCGTGGTGATTGAAGGGTTGCTGTATTCGCTCAGCTGGTCGCCCGACATTTCGCTCAGGCGTACGTTCTGCTTGAAAAAGCTCTTGAACCTGTCGCCGGTGATGCTCGTCCACTCGCCGTCGCTATAGCGCTTGGTGTAGTTGTTGCTAAATTCCACGGTGGTGTACATGGCATACTGGCTGAGCTTTTCCACGGTCTTTAGGTCGATTCCGGCTTTGGGCGTTGCGCTCTGCTTCACTTCCATCGTGGCTGGGAAACTCTTGTACGTAATCTTGTCGCCCGTGTACTTGCGCATGTGGAACGTGGTATATTCCGTGACGCCGGTGCCGGCCGTAGTCACCTCCATCTTCATGTCCTCCGCCTCGGTGTTGTCCTTTGTCAGGGTTACGGTCTTGCCGCCGAAGGTGCAGGTGGCGTCGAAATAGTCGAGCATAGCCTCCGCCACGTAGAAGGTCGGTGTGAGGTAAGCCTGCGTGGCCTTGTCTGTCTGTGTGGTGTTCTCGTCTTTGCTGTCGCTGCAGGCAGCCACTGTCATGCCGGCAACAGCCATTGCCATGCCGGCGATCAGTGAATAAATCTTTTTGTTCATAATGTTACCCTTTTTTTTGACCTATAGCGGTGTTGTGATGCTCAATTTTGTGCTTCAAAACTTTGAATCGCTGTATTCTCTTGTGCTTAAGTGGAATAAGACGTGTTTCACCACGCAATCTGACCTACAGGTCAGATTTTTTTTCTTGGGAAACTTTCATTGCGGCGATGTTTTTTTTGCAGAAAGGAAACCGTATTTCCTCCCGCATCCAAGTTTTTGCAACCGGGTTGCAACACATTCGGTGTACCTTTGCGGCAGAAATAAAAAAGCAAAGGTCAAGATATGGAAAAGACAAAGAAACACGGTTGCTGCTGTTGTGGAGGCAGTCATGAACTGGAGCATCATCACGAACACAACCATTGTACGGACCATGGTCATCATCATGAACACCACCATCCTGACCACGGTCACGAACATCACGGCCATGGCGAAGAGGAAGGGTCCATGAAATCAAAGATCGTGGTTCTGGTCATTGCGGCCGTGCTGTTGGCTGCTGCCGTCATTGTGGAGAAGACTTGCCACCTCGCCACTTGGCAGTTGCTCATCGTTTACCTTATACCTTATATATTAGTGGGCCACGAAACGCTGGGCGAGGCACTCGAGGGAATACTCCACGGCGATGTGTTCAACGAAGACTTCCTCATGGCGGTCGCCACAATAGGCGCGCTGTGTGTCGGCTTCTTCCCCGACAGCGAAACTGAATTCCCCGAGGCGGTGGCAGTGATGCTGTTTTTCCAGATCGGCGAACTCTTCGAGGGCTACGCCGAGGGAAAGAGCCGGAAAAGCATTTCGCATTTGATGGACATCCGTCCGGATGTGGCAAATGTGGAGCGCGGCGGCAAACTGGAGACCGTTTCGCCGGAAGAGGTGGCGGTGGGCGAGACCATCGTGGTGCGCCCCGGTGAGAAAGTGCCGCTCGACGGCGTGGTGGAGGAAGGCAGTTCCGCCCTCAACACGCTGGCACTCACCGGCGAGAGCGTGCCGCGCGACCTGTCGGAAGGTGATGCCGTAATCTCCGGGTGTGTCAATCTGACGGGAGTGATACGCGTGCGCACCACAAAGAGTTACGGCGAGAGCACCGTGTCAAAACTCCTGAGGCTTGTGGAGAGCGCCGACGAGAGCAAGTCGAAGAGCGAAGCCTTCATCACCCGTTTCGCCCGCGTCTACACTCCGGTGGTGGTTTTCGCCGCCCTTGCGCTCGCCGTCATACCGCCGTTCCTCGGCTCCGTAGGGGTGTTGCCGGAACTGTTCGGCGCAGGAACCATGGCAGAGAATTTCCCCACGTGGCTCAACCGCGCCCTGGTGTTCCTCGTCGTCTCCTGTCCGTGCGCGCTGGTCATCAGCGTGCCGCTAACCTTTTTCGGGGGGATAGGAGGAGCCTCGCGCAGCGGAATACTGATAAAGGGCAGCTGCTATATGGACGCTCTCGCAAAGCTCGGTACCGTGGTCTTCGACAAGACCGGCACCCTTACCTGCGGTGCGTTCGCCGTAGACGGGGTACACGCCGGCGACCGTTGCCCGTCGTGCGACGATGCCGCGGCGGAACGTTCCGAGAAAGAACGCCTCCTTGTGCATCTCGCAGCCCATGCGGAGCATTTCACCACCCATCCCATAGGCGCGGCCCTCCGCACGGCGTTCCCCGGAGAAGAGAGCGACGGCTGCCGGCTCGAGAACTTCGAGGAGATTGCGGGCCACGGCATCCGCGCCACGGTGAACGGACAGGAAGTGTGTGTGGGCAACGATAAGATGATGGCCCATATAGGCATAACGCCGCACCCGTGCAACAGGGTGGGGACGATAGTACATGTGGCGGTCGGCGGCAAGTACGCCGGACACATCGTTGTCAACGACACCGTGAAGGAGGGCAGTGCCCGTGCGGTGGCGGAGCTTAAACGCCTCGGCGTGGCAAAGACCGTGATGCTCACCGGCGACCGCAGGACAGTGGGCGAGGACGTGGCGCGCAGACTTGGAATCGACGAATGCCGCACGGAACTCCTCCCTGCCGGCAAAGTGGCGGAAGTGGAAAAGCTCCTCGGGGAAAAGCCCACAGGAACGACACTCGCCTTTGTCGGCGACGGCATCAACGACGCTCCCGTATTGAAATGCGCCGATGTGGGCATTGCCATGGGAGCCTTGGGCAGCGACGCCGCGATAGAGGCAGCCGATGTGGTGCTCATGGACGACGACCCGGCGAAAATACCGCTTGCCGTAAGGATAGCCCGCCGCACGATACGCATCGCCCGCGAAAATGTGGTGTTCGCCATCGGCGTGAAAGTGGCAGTGCTGTTGCTCGCCGCCGCGGGAATCAGTTCGATGTGGATGGCAGTCTTCGCCGACGTGGGCGTTACCGTTATCGCCGTGTTCAACGGCATGCGTGCCTTGGGAAAAAGGTAAGGCGGCGTCCGGCACCGGGCGATTTCCATTTTTGCCGTATTTGTTTTGGAGTTACCTCTTTTTATGCTATATTTGCAAGCATGTTCTGAAGATTGCCTGTGGCGGGATTTTCGGAACACGCCTGTAATGTAAATCCCCCTCGCGTTGGCGGGCAGGGGCTAAAGCTAGCCACGTAATATCGGGTATCCATGAACAAGACTATAAAGAACACGGCTAAATGGGGATTGGCGGTAGTGGCCGTCCCGTTGGCAATCGTCATACTTCTCGCCATTTCGCTCTATGTGCCGTCCGTGCAGAACTGGGCGGTACACACCGTGGCTGACTACGCATCCGGCAAGACAGGGATGCAGGTCAGCGTGGAACGTGTGCGCCTGCAGTTCCCCCTCGACCTGGGCATCGACAATTTCAGGATGATAAAGCCCAACGACTCACTGCCGCAGGTGAAAGACACTGTGGCCGACATGAAAAGCCTCGTTGTCAGCGTCAGGCTCCTGCCGCTGCTCAGTAGCCGTGTGGAGATAGACCGCTTCGAACTCAGCGACGTGAAGCTCAACACAAGCGACTTCGTGCATGAGGCGAGGGTGAAGGGCAGGGTGGGGCAGCTCTCGCTCCAGAGCCACGGCATAGACTGGGCGAAACAGACGGTGGACGTGGACGATGCCCTGCTCAAGAACGCCAATGTAAGTGTGGAACTGAGCGACACCGTGCCGCCCGACACGGCTAAGACACCGACATACTGGAAGATAAACGTGGGAAAACTTGCCGCGGAAAACACAACGGCGGTGATACACATGCCGGGCGACACCTTGCAGATAACTGCACACCTTGGAAAGGCGACGGCCCGAAACGGAATTTTCGACCTTTTCAAAAACTCTTACGCCGTGGGCAACTTTGAACTCGACGGCGGCGCAATAGCCTACGACAACAATTTCAAGACCCGCGTGAAGGGGATTATAGACCCCAACCACATCGGGCTGACGGGCGTATGCCTTGGCGTGGACTCGCTGATGTTCGAGTCGCCGCGCCTCAGGATGCAGCTGCGCCACTGCGCCTTCAGGGAGAAAAACGGACTGGAACTCGCAGAACTGGCGGGCGGCGTGGACATGGACTCCCTGCGGCTCACACTGTCGCGGCTGGAGGCCAAGACCCCCGACTCATGGATAAGGGCAGACGTGAAGATGGACCTCAACGCCTTCAGCGACAGCTGTCCGGGCAAAATGTCGGTCAAGGCAAGCGCATCGGTAGCCAAACGCGACATCATGCGTTTCATGCATGGGATGCCGGCTGCCTTCCGCAGGCAATGGCCCGACAAGCCGCTGACGCTGAACACCGTGGCGGAGGGCAACCTGCAGCGGCTCGACATACGTATGCTCAACGCCGCACTTCCCTCGGCGATGAAGGTGGACGCAAAGGGATATGCCACCGGCATCACCGACATGAAGCGTATCAGGGCAAACGTGGATTTCAAGGCGGACGCATACAACATCAGTTTCGTGAACGCCCTTGCCGGCAAAGGAGGCCTTGGCGTGACACTGCCCAGGAACATGCATCTTGGAGGAAACGTGAAGACCGCCGGACTGGAGAAATACACCGCCGACCTGACATTCCGCGAGGGTGGCGGCACGCTGCGCGCCAAAGGAACGTTTGACATGCCGCGCATGACATACCGGGCGAAACTCTCCGCCGCCAACATGAAGATAAACCATTTCATGCCGTCGCTCGGCATGAAGGATTTCTCGGGCGACCTCGCGGTGAGCGGCAACGGCACGGACCCCATGTCGAAGAGCATGCGAGTGGACGCGTCGGCCGACGTGAAGAAATTCATCTACGACAGATACCATCTCAGCGGCATCAACGTGGATGCGCAACTGAAGGACGGGCTCATCCATGCCGCGATGAACAGCGACAACAAACTGATAAAGGGACTCTTGCGCTTCGACGGACTGATAAGTTACCAAAAGCTCGACGCTACCGTTTCTGCCGACGTGAGCCGCGTGGATTTCTTTGCCCTCGGCGTCACGCAGAAACCGCTCATCGCCTCGCTGTGCTGCCATTTCGACGTGGCTACCGACATGAAACAGATGTATATGCTGCGCGGCGGCACGAGCGACGTGACGATACTCGACTCCGCCCGACGCTACCGCCCGGTGAACATTTCCGTAGATATCCTCACCGACCGCGACACCACACGGGCACTCGTGGACTGCGGTGACTTCTATCTCAATATGAGCGCCAAGGGGGGATACGAACGGTTGCTCAACTGCGGTTCGGCACTCGGCAACCGCCTTGTGGCAGACCTCAAAAACCGGCGCATAGACTACGCCGGACTGAGGGCGTTGCTGCCGGCGGCCAACATCAGGATGCAGGCAGGAGAGAACAATATCTTCAGCCGCTACATGAACTACTGCGGCTATGCCTTCAAGGCCATCGACATGGACATGACACTGTCGCCCGTCAACGGCATGAACGGAGGGCTGCAAATCAACGAACTTACGTCGGAGGGGCTGAAACTGGACACCATACGCTTCAACATCGTCTCCGACTCGGTGAACTGCGCCTACAACGGGCAGGTGCGCAATGCCAAGGACAACCCGCAGTATGTGTTCAACACGCTTTTCGACGGCTATCTCATGGAGCGCGGTTCGGGCCTGAACCTCGCCGTGTATGACGCATCCGACCGTCTTGGCATAAAGCTCGGGGCAACGGCCGAACTGGAGGACAACGGCGCGCGCCTGCACCTGCTCACCGACGATATTGTATTGGGGTACAAGAGGTTTACGGCCAACGAAGACAACTACGTGTTCATGGGCGACGACAAGCGGCTCTCGGCGAAGCTCAAGCTCAAGGGCAACGACGGCATGGGCTTCCAGATCTACACCAACGACGAGAACGTGGAGGCTCTGCAGGACGTTACCGCCAGCTTCAACGATTTCGACCTCTCTAAGATAACTGCCGTGCTGCCGTATTTCCCTAGGGTGACGGGAAAGATGAACGGCGACTTCCATGCCATACTCACCGAAGACCGGCTGACGCTGTCCTCCACCCTCGGGGTGAAGAAGATGACCTACGAGGGCTGCGGCATGGGCGACGTGAGCACCGAGTTCGTGTATATGCCCCATTCCGACGGCAGCCACTATATCGACGCCGTGCTCTATAGCGACGGCAACAAGGTGGGAACTCTCGTCGGCAACTACAATCCGTCGGGCAAGGGCGTTATCGACGCCACCATGACGCTCGACGAACTGCCGCTCTCGCTCGTCAATGGCTTCATTCCCCAGCAGCTCTTCGGTTTCGAGGGTAATGCCGAGGGAAAGATGACGGTGAAGGGCGACATCGAAAAACCGATTGTCAATGGCGAGGTGTATCTCGATTCCACGTATATGGTCAGCGTGCCCTACGGCGTGCGCCTGCGCTTCAGCAACGACCCCGTGAGGGTGGCGGACAGCAGGCTGATGTTCGAGAACTTCGAGGTGTTCGCCCATAACGACCATCCGCTGAACATCTACGGCGACATTGATTTCTCCGACCCTGCCGACATGAGCATGGACGTGAGGATGAGAGCCGAGAACTACCAACTGATAAACGCCAAGGAGAACTACCGCAGCGTTGCCTACGGAAAGGCTTTCATCGATTTCTTCGGATTTGTGCGCGGCAAGCTCGACAACCTGCAGATGCGCGGCAAGCTCAATGTGCTGGGTTCTACCGACGTGGCGTACATCCTGCGCGACTCGCCCCTTACCACCGACAACCAGATGGATGAACTCGTGAAGTTCACCAACTTCAAGGACACCACGGCGCAGAGCGTGGCGCGCCCGTCGCTTACAGGTCTCGACATGGACCTCACCGTCAGCGTGAACCAGGGCGCCCATGTCATGGCATACCTCAACGCCGACCACTCCAACTACGTGGACCTGACGGGAGGCGGCGACCTGCGCATGACCTACGACCCGCTCAACGACCTGCGCCTGACGGGCAAGTACACCCTCAACAACGGCGAGATGAAATACGCCCTGCCTGTCATACCGCTAAAGACCTTCACCATAGAGAACGGCAGCTACATAGAGTTCACCGGCGACATGATGAACCCAAAACTAAACATCACGGCGACGGAGGAGACGAAAGCCACGGTGGGCAGTTCCGGACAGGCGGCAAGGTCGGTGCTCTTCAGGTGTGGCGTGGTGATAACGCGTACGCTCAACGACATGGGACTGGAGTTCACGCTCGACGCTCCCGAAGACATGTCGCTGCACAACGAGTTGCAGGCGATGAGCCTGGAGCAGCGCGGCAAGCTTGCCGTGACGATGCTCACCACCGGGATGTATCTCGCCGACGGCAACACCAGCGGCTTCTCGATGAACAGCGCCCTTAGCTCCTTCCTGCAGAGCGAGATAAACAGCATCACGGGCAACGCCCTGCGCACTCTCGACCTGAGCTTCGGCATCGGCAACTCCACCGACGCCACGGGCAATTCGCACACCGACTATTCCTTCAAGTTCTCGAAACGCTTCTGGAACAACCGACTGAAGATTATCATCGGCGGCAAGGTGTCGAGCGGTGCAGCCAACCCCAACCAGAACCAGTCGTTCTTCGACAACGTGACGTTTGAATACCGGCTGGGCGAAACATCAAACAAGTATCTCAACCTCTTCTACGACAACAATTCATACGACTGGCTCGAAGGCAACACGCGGGAATTTGGAGTCGGCTTCGCTTGGCGCAGAACTCTGCAGCATTTCAGGGACCTCTTCAATTTCGGCAAGGAGAACAAACAGGACGTGCCTCCGCAGCAGCCGAAACCGGCCGCCGCCGAGGCTGCCGGAAGCGATGCGAAAAACGGGGCGGCGGTTGTTAACAAAGAAATAAAATAATGGGAAAGACAATCATACGGTGTTTGGCCGTCTGTCTGGCGATTGCCGGACTTGCGGCGTGTTCCTCCACGAAGAGCGTGCCCGAGGGCGACCAGTTGTACGTGGGGCTGAAGCCCGTCAAATACAACAACTACGAGGAGTCGAGCCATTTCTACGACACGCAGGCGGAAGTTGAAGCCGCGCTCGCCACAGCCCCGAACGGAGCTTTCTTCGGCAGTTCCTATCACCGCACCATCCCTTACCGCCTATGGATATGGAACGCCTTCAGCGACTCCAAGGGCGGGGTAGGCAAGTGGGTAGCCAAGACATTCGGTCAGCAGCCCGTCCTGATGAGCTGGGTGAACCCGGAGCTGCGGGCTTCCGTAGCGCAGTCGGAACTGCGCAAGCACGGGTATTTCAGCGGCAAGGTGGGCTATAAGGTGGTGGACGGGAAGAACCCCAAGACGGCAAAGATAGCCTATACTGTGGACATGAACAGGCTTTCCGTCGTCGATACGTTAGAATACGTGAATTTCCCGGAGGTAGCCGACAGTCTTATCCGCGCCACGCTTGCCGACGCAAAGGTGCGCCCCGGCGACCCGTTCGACATTTCCAAGCTCGATGCCGAGAGGCAGCGGCTCGCCACCCTTTTCCGCAACAACGGCTATTACTACTACCAGTCTTCATACGCCTCTTATCTTGCCGACACGCTGGCGGAGGCAGGCAAGGTGCGCCTGCGTCTGCAGCTCGCCGACGACATTCCCGAGACGGCTCGCCACAAATGGTATATCGGGAAGCTCAACGTGAATATCATGAAGCAGTTCATGGAGCAGCTCAAGGACTCTTTCGTCTACCGCCGCCTCTCCATCCGCTTCAACGGCAAGAAGCCCAAAATCCGCGCCCGCCTGCTGCTCGGGCAGCTGCGCCTTTTCCCAAAGCAGATGTACAGTTACGACGCTTTCGTGGAGAGTGCCGACAGGCTGACGAACTCCGGGCAGTACAGTTCGGTGCAGATTGCCTTCACGCCGCGCGACACCACCTCGCTCTGCGACACGCTCGACATGTCGGTGAGCTGCGTGCTCAACAAGCCGTATGAGGCTTACATAGAGACGAATTACAGCAACAAGATTAACGGCCGCACCGGTCCAGAGCTGGTGCTGGGTCTGAAAAAGCTCAACGCCTTCCGCGGCGGCGAGACAGTGGACCTTAACATCCACGGCTCGTATGAGTGGCAGACACAGGGCACTTCAAGCGGTTCCAGCGAAGATCTCAACTCCTATGAGTACGGCGCTGACCTCTCGGTGTCGTTTCCGCGCCTTGTAGTGCCGTTCCTGAAGCGCCGCCGCTATAACACCACGCCGACAACCACGGCAAAGGCTTCGATGAACGTGATGAACCGTCCGGGCTATTTCAAGATGCACAACGCCTCGGGCGAATGGACATACAAATGGCAGAACACGGCAAGGACGCGCCATGAGTACAGTCCGCTGACGCTCAAATACCAGCATCTCACCTACACTACGCAAAAGTTTGACTCCATACTGCAGGCCACGCCGTACCTCAACGCCACGATGCGCGATATGTTCGTCCCCAAGATGAGCTACACCTTCACATACACGAGTCCGGAAAGCTACCGCAATCCCATTTTCTGGAATGTCTCGGTGCAGGAGTCCGGCAATATCCTGTCCCTTGGTTACATGGCGGCAGGGAGGAAATGGAACGAACAGGGCAAGCAGCTCTTCAAGAATGTCTATGCGCAGTTCGTCAAGGTGGAGAGCGACTTCACGAAGACATGGAGCATGGGACTGAAGTCGCAGTTGCTCGGCCATGTCAATTTCGGTTTGGTATATTCTTACGGCAACACGAAGGAGACCCCCTATAGCGAGCAGTTCTATGTGGGGGGAGCGAACAGCGTGAGGGCGTTTGCCGCGCGCAGTATAGGTCCCGGCAGCTATTACACGGGGCTTAGCAGCAACGGCTATCTTGACCAGACGGGCGACATGAAGTTCCAGGCCAACTTGGAATACCGCTTTAATCTCTTCGGCAGTCTCTACGGTGCTGCTTTCCTCGACGCGGGCAACGTGTGGTGTGTGCGTGAGGATGCCTATCGCAGCGGCGCCAAGTTCAAGCTGAGCCGTATTGTCGATGACCTCGCCCTCGGTACCGGCATCGGAGTGCGCTACGACCTTGAGTTCCTTGTCATACGTCTGGATTGGGGCGTGGGACTGCATGTCCCCGGCGACACAGGCAAGAGCGGCTATTACAATATTCCGAAATTCAAGGACGGCCAGTGTATCCACCTTGCAGTGGGTTATCCGTTCTGATTGCCCGGCTGGATTGTCATTGGGCTTTGGGAAAAATTGCATTGGACTTTATGAAATTCCCTTTGGACTTTGGCAAATTCCCTTTGGGCTTTATAAAATTCCCTTTGGACTATATAAAAATGCGAAGCGGCATCCGTATTGTCAGGATGCCGCTTCGCATAATTGGAAAAGCCTTCCGTCTCGCGCTTGATGCAAGCTGAGATTGGAAGGCTTGTTGTTTTGTTCCTATTTCAGGTAATCTTCAAAATACTGGGTGATACGCTCGTGCAGATGCACGCTCTTGTGTCCCATCATGTTGTGTCCCTCGCCGGGATAGGCGAAGAAATCGGGCTGCGTGCCGGCTTCCGTGCAGGCGTTGAGGAACATGAGGGCATTCTGCGGAACTACGGTCGGGTCGTTCATGCCGATGATGATCTGCAGCTTGCCCTTCAGGTCTTTTGCCTTGTTGAGGAGCGAGGTCTTCTCGTAGCCCTCGGGGTTGGTCTGGGGAGTGTCCATATAGCGTTCGCCATACATCACCTCATACCATTTCCAGTCGATTACAGGTCCGCCTGCCACGCCCACTTTGAACACGTCGGGATAGTTCGTCATCAGCGATATTGTCATGAATCCGCCGAAGCTCCATCCGTGAACGCCCAAGCGGTCCGCATCTACGTAGGGCAGTGACTTGAGATACTCCACGCCCTTCATCTGGTCCTGCATCTCCACCTGTCCGAGCTGGCGGAAAGTGGCCTGCTCGAAGTCCTTGCCGCGGTGTTCGCTGCCCCTGTTGTCGAGGATGAATAGCAGGTATCCCTTCTGCGCCATGTAGGTTTCCCATGAACGGCTGCACCAGCGGTAGCGCGCGTCTACATTGTGTGCGTGCGGTCCGCCGTACACATAAACCACTGTGGGGTATTTCTTGTTCGGGTCAAAGTCCGCCGGCTTCACCATGCGCCAGTAGAGGTCTGTCTTGCCGTCGGCAGCTTTCAGTGTGCCGGAGGTGTATTCAGGAATCTTGTAGCCCTTCTCCTTCCACGGGTCCTTGGCACTGAATATCATGCTCCGCTTGCCGTTCTCCATGTCCACCGTAACGGTGTTGCGCGGTATGTCGGGTGTCTGGTAAGTGTCGAGAATGTATCTGCCGCTTGCGCTCAGCGAGGCGGCGGCATGCCAGCCTTTGCCGTTGTCGTCCATGAGGGCGCGCTTGCCGGTTGTCACGTCCACTGCGAATACGTTGGTCTGGATGGGGCTGCACTCGTTTGAAACATAAACTATGCTCTTGCGCTTCTCGTTGAAGCCCAGCACGTCAATAACCTCCCATTCGCCGCTTGTGAGCTGCTCCACTTCGAGCGATTCGGTGTTGCCTGCCATCCTGCTGCCGTGTTTCCCGAGGGTGCAGAGATACAGGTGGTTGTAGCCGTCGTAGCGGCTCTGCATGATGAACTTGGTGTCGTCCCACGGGAGGAACACGATGGGGTTGAGCGGCTCCACGTATTTCTCGTCCACCTCGCGGTACAGGTCGCCTGTCTTCTCACCCGTCTCGGCACTGTATGCCCTGAGGCGGCAGTCGTTCTGGTCGCGGTTGAGCTCAAACATATACACCTTCTTGCCGTCGGGAGCCCATGCTATGTTGGTGAAATAGCGGTCTGTGGGGTCGCCGGCGTTCAGGTAGACCGTTTTCCCGGTATTCATGTCATACACGCCCACTGTCACCTTGTGGCTCGTCATCCCCGCCATGGGGTATTTGTCCGGCTCGTATGTGGCTTCGCGCTCAAAGGTGTTCACCTGCGGGTAGTCGGCCACCATCGACTGGTCCATGCGGTAGAAGGCGAGCTTCTTGCCGTCGGCAGACCAGAAGAGACCCTCGTTGCAGTTGAACTCGTTGCGGTGTACCGCCTGTCCGTAGACTATCTCGCGGCTGCCGTCGGCGGTTATCTGTGTGGTCTTGCCCCCGTCGTCGGTCACGAAGAGGTTGTCGCCGCTGACAAATGCCAAGGCTCTTGACGCAGCGTTCCATTTGGCAGCCTGCTCGCTGCCGCGCTTCTGCCGCCATACTGTCTTTTTCTTCTTGAAATCAACAAGCATCCTTTCTGATTTCGTGCTTATCATGACGAGGCTCTTGCCGGCGTAGGGGAACGAGGCGTAGCCAAGGTTGCGCACCTTGTTGTCGTCGTTGGTGCCGGCCCATTTGTTGATGTCGTCGGCGGTGAAGAGCAGTGTTTCCTTGCCCGTTTTCTTGTCCACCGCCATGCAGTTTTCCGGGTTCCGGCGCACAAGCTGGTCGCCCCACCATGCGTAGTTCCTGTACTCGGGCGTCATGTTGTGGTAGTTGTTTCCGC
Organism: Oscillibacter sp. MSJ-31; assembly: GCA_963629785.1. Taxonomy (GTDB): domain Bacteria; phylum Bacteroidota; class Bacteroidia; order Bacteroidales; family Bacteroidaceae; genus Prevotella. Next base: position 16,798 of record CAVGJZ010000049.1, read on the forward strand.
CGAAATTCAGGTCTTCGAGCGAGAACTCCTTCTGCTGTGCCATACCGTTAGCCGTCGAAAGTATTATGGCGGCAGCCAGGGCAATACCCCGTGCCGCCGAGTTTATGATGCGCTTAATCTTCATTGCGGTTGAATCTGTTAGGTCTCCTGTCGCTTCCTTTCCCGAAGGGTTTTCCGCCCCTGCGGTCGTTGCCCTTGCCAAACTTGCGGTCGCCCCTGTCTTTGGCGAAGGGCCTGCGTTCGCCGTCGCGGTCGTCGCCGCGCCGCTCGTTGGTGCGCGGCCTGCGCTGGCGCTTGTTGCCGAAGCTGTCGAGGTCTCTCATATAGGGACTTTTGCGGAAGGTGAACGAGCGGATGTCGTCGTCGTCGCTACCTGCCGGTTCGTCGATGCGTTTTTTGAATTCCCTGTGCTCCTTGAAGCGGTGTTTCTCTGCCATCTGCTTCTTCTCGTCTTCGGTCTTGAGGATGTTGCCCTCGCTGCGGAACTCCCTGAAGCCGCCCTCGAACATGAGGTACTTGCGGAATTCACATTCCAGCGAACCGTTGTAGAGCGGTATTTTCTGCGAGGGCTTCAGGCCTATCTCGTCGAAGCATTCCTTGCGGTAGCTCAGCACCCATGCCTCGCCGTTCCTGAACTGGTGCTTCAGCACGTCGCCGATCATCTTGTATGTGCCGAGCAGGTTTGGCGTGGAGATGCGTTCGCCGTAAGGCGGGTTGGTTATCATGAACGCCTTGCCCTCGGGCTGCTTGAAGTCCTTGAAATCGGCGCAGCTCACGGTGATGTCCTTTGTCAGGCCGGCTGCCTTCACGTTAAGTGCGGCGGTGTTCACGGCTTTCATGTCCACGTCGGAGGCGTAGATGTGGTGCTCGAACTCACGCTCCTTGGAGTCGTCGTTGTAGATGCTGTCGAAGAGGTCGGCGTCGAAGTCCTTCCATTTCTCAAAGGCGAACTCCTTGCGGAACAGTCCCGGCGCCATGTTGCGGGCGATGAGTGCCGCCTCGATGGCTATTGTCCCCGAACCGCACATGGGGTCGTAGAAATCCGTGTCGCCTTTCCATCCCGACATGAGTATCATGCCGGCTGCGAGCACCTCGTTGAGGGGAGCTTCCACCGATTCCTGGCGGTAGCCGCGGCGGTGCAGGCTCTCGCCGCTGGAGTCGAGCGACAGTGTGCATTTGTCTTCCGCAATGTGTATGTTGAGTCTTATGTCGGGATTAGCCACGGATATGTTGGGGCGGTTGCCCGTCTTTTCGCGGAACTGGTCCACGATGGCGTCTTTCACTTTGTATGCCACGAACTTGGAGTGGCGGAACTCGTCGGAGAAAACCACGGAGTCTACGGCGAAGCAGTCTTTCAGGTCGAGATATTTGCTCCAGTCGATTTTCTTCACCTCGTTGTAAACGTCGTCGGCGCTTTGCGCCTTGAAATGCTTTATGGGCTTGAGCACCCGTATCGCGGTGTGCAGCTGGAAGTTGGCCCGGTACATCATTTCCTTGTTCCCGGTGAACGACACCATGCGCCGTCCTATTTCCACGTTGTTGGCTCCCAGCTGGGTCAGTTCCTGCGCCAGTACAGGCTCCAGTCCCATGAATGTTTTTGCGATGAGTTCAAATTCCTGTTCCATTATTGAATTCAAAATCTAACTTATTTATTTTTTCCTGTTTGTATTTCTTGCTGTTCGGTTTCATGTCGTGGGTCACCCACACGTTGGCGCCTATCACGCATCCTGCCCCCACGGTTATCCTGCCGAGCACCGTGGCGTTGGCGTATATCACCACGTTGTCGCCGATGACGGGATGGCGCGGGATGCCTTTCACGGGGTTCCCGTTCTTGTCGAATGTGAAGCTCTTCGCCCCGAGTGTCACGCCTTGGTATATCTTCACGTTGTCGCCGATGATACACGTCGCGCCAATCACGACACCTGTGCCGTGGTCGATGGTGAAATATTTGCCGATGCTTGCCCCGGGGTGAATGTCGATGCCTGTTTCCGAGTGTGCCATTTCTGTCATTATCCTCGGGATGAGCGGCACGCCGAGCAATACCAGTTCGTGTGCCACGCGGTAGTTGGTGAGAGCCTTTATCACGGGATAGCACGATATTATCTCGCCCGTGTTCTCCGCCGCCGGGTCGCCGTTGTAGGCGGCCTGCACGTCGGCTGCGAGCAGTGTGCGTATCTGCGGCAGGCGGCTTATGAGTTGCGCCGAAATCTCGTCTGCCTGCCGTTTCCTCCTTCCCGCGTCTTTGCAGTCTGCCTCTTCGGTGTCGGCGAAGCACAGTCCGGCGAGTATCTGCTCGGAGAGGATTTTGTGCAGACGCTCCACGTCCACTCCGATATGGTATTTGATGGTTCTTGTATTGACTGTCGGTTCCCCGTAATACCCGGGGAATACGATGGCGCGGATGAGTGATATTGCCTCTTCCAGTTTCTCGGCCGAGGGCAGCGGGTCGCCGTCGCGGTGCCGGTGGAATATTCCTCTCAGCGACTCTTCGGAAGACAGTTCTTCCACAGTCTGCGTGAGAATGTTCGTCAATTTGTCAATGCTCATCGTAGAAAAAATGTGTCAATACGTGGTGCAAAATTACTTGATTTGTCGCTAATTGCCAAATAAATCGGTGTAATCTTGACTTTTCCCGCATTTATTTGATCAGCCATTTCATAGCCCATTCTGCCAGCGGTGATGGACAAGCAAGCATTCCGCAATTTTGCTGTAAATTGAGAAACGAGAAACGTATGCGGTTCTTGGGCTGATAGCGTTCATTGTAAACTACTATGCTTCTGCCGCTGACACAATTCTCGGCCTTTACTTCCACGGGTATTACGTCATTCTCGTGCTGTAACAAGAATTCAATCTCAGCCTTCCCCTCTGAAGACCAATAGTAGGGCATGGAACCGTATGACGGCAGCAGGCTTTGCAACACGGCGTTCTCTGCCATGGCGCCCTTGAACTCCGTATAGTTGGCTGTCGGGTCTATGACTATGCTTCCGGGTAATCCGGCCAATCGCCTTAATAGCCCGCAGTCACTGGCATAAACTTTGAATATGTCCGGTTCTTCGTAGGCACTCAGCGGCATTCCCGGTTTTGAAACAGCTTTCACACGGTGTATCATGCCGGCATCTTCTAGCCACAACAAGGCATCCTCGTAGTCACGGCTTCTCGCCCCTTTCTTTATAATCTTGTAGATGAACTTTCGGCTTTCCTTGGCAAGTTGCGATGGAAGAGAATGCCAGATGGCATGAATCCGGGGTATGTCGCGCGGCTCTGCATACTTGGCAAAGTCAAGTTCGTACAAGTCCAATATGCCTTGTAGCACGTCGTCCACTGCTTGCATACCTTGATTTTCGAGCATGCTGACAGTGGCTTCCGGCATACCGCCAGCCACCATGTATCTGCGGTATTCCGACTTCAGCTTGTCAAGTATGATGAGGGGCAGTTTCTCCGGACGCTGTGTCTGTTCCACAAAATTGAACGTCTGGATATCACTGGCCCGCAAGTACTCCTTGAATGTAATCGGATACATGCGCATAATCTGAACCTTTCCCACAGGCACAGTCATTCTCCGCCTTTTTACGGTTACACCTAACAGCGAACCTGCTGCAATAATATGCCATTCGGGGGCATCCTCGCAAAAATACTTCAAGGAGTTGAGTGCTTCCTCGCATTCTTGTATCTCGTCGAAGATGAGCAGTGTCTTGCCGGGAACAAGGGGCACTTGGCTGTAAAGGGCGAGTTCTTTTATTATGCGTGCAGGTTCCTTTGACACAGTGAAAGCTGACTGTAACTCTTTCTGACGGTCGAAATCAAACTTTGCCGTATATTCAAAACACTCTCTGCCAAACTCCTCCATTGCCCATGTCTTGCCTATCTGGCGGGCACCCTTCAAAAGGATTGGCTTGTGCTTCTCGGCATCTTTCCAATCCTTAAATTTATTTATTATGTCTCTCTTTATTCTCATATTCGCACTCACAACTTCGGATTTGTGCCAAATTCGACACTTTTCCGAACTTGTTGTGTGCAAATATACAATATACAGAGAAATGTTACAAGTTTTTCTGGAGCTATTTTCAATCTAATTGTAGAAATAGGCTGTCCAATTGCTGCGATGCTTGCGTAGTGAGGTGTGGTGTCTCGCCGTAACACTAAGAAGCAATGTAGAAATTGGCGACGTGAGACACGTCGCCAACTGTCTTCCGAATTTTATGCCATTTTGTTTAGATGTCATCATAAGCATCATAATCATCTTCGAAGTCTTCGGCAGAGTCAAGTATCAAGTGCAAATTTACTGATAGGTATAGGCGTTTGATTATGCTTGTAAAATGTTTTACAAATAAGACATTTGGAACACTTTGTCTTTTTTCTGATTTCAAGGAGCAGTGCTTTTCGGGGAGGAAACGATAGCTTTGCCCGGAGGAAACG
>CAVGJZ010000050.1:0-20965 GCA_963629785.1 Oscillibacter sp. MSJ-31
TATCATCAAAAAAAATATCGTAGCCGGGAATTCTTGACTTTTTCAAGTGCGCTCAAGGTTAAAATATAAAAAAGTAAAGCTTTATAAGGGAGAAATGCTTATTTTTGCAAGATGAAACGAATTACAAAACTTCAACATCAATAAAACTTAATGAAAAAGTTCAGATTAGTAGACAATATACTCGGATGGCTCGCCTTCCTTATAGCGGCCTTCGTATATTGCAGCACTATCGAGCCGACAGCCAGTTTCTGGGACTGTCCGGAGTTTATCACAACAGGCTACAAGCTGGAAGTGGGACACCCGCCCGGCGCACCTTTCTTCATGCTCACCGCAAACCTGTTCTCACAGTTCGCCAGCGCCCCTTCGCAGGTGGCAAGGATGGTGAACACGATGAGCGCACTACTCAGCGCAACGTGTATCATGTTCCTGTTTTGGACAGTGACGCATCTCACGCGCAAACTTATACTGAAAGACTGGAGCGACCTTAGTCTGTCGAAGCTAATTGCCATAGAAGCAAGCGGAATGGTTGGCGCACTGATATACACATTCAGCGACACATTCTGGTTCAGCGCCGTAGAGGGCGAGGTTTATGCCTACTCATCGGCGTTCACCGCCGTGGTATTCTGGCTCATCCTGAAATGGGAAGACCATGCCGACGAACCGCACAGCGACCGCTGGCTCGTGCTCATCACATACATGACAGGACTCAGCATCGGCGTACACCTGCTCAACCTTCTGTGTGTGCCGGCAATAGTGCTCGTATTCTACTACCGCAAATTCCCCAACGCCAACCTCAAGGGCTCTCTCATCGCGCTCTGCGTGTCGTTCGCTCTCGTGGGGGCCATACTCTACGGCGTAGTGCCCGGCATTATCAAGGTGGGCGGATGGTTTGAGCTATTCTTCGTGAACACACTCGGCTTCAGCTTCAACACCGGACTTATCGTATATATGATTCTGCTGGTGGCCATCGTGATATGGGCTATCTACGAAAGCTACACCGACAAAAGCCCCGTACGCAGCAACCTCTCTTTCGTGCTCTCCGTGGGCATGCTTGGTGTTCCGTTCTACGGATTCGGGTGGTCGGCCTTCATCATCGGCATAATAGTGCTGGCTGCGATATATTTCCTGCTGAACTTCAAGAAGAACGGGAAAGCCCTCGTCAGCGCGCGCATCAAGAACACAATGTTGCTTTCGATGCTGATGCTCATGATCGGCTACTCCACGTACACGGTAACGGTGATACGTTCCACGGCCAACCCGCCGATGGACCAGAACTCACCCGAGGACATCTTCACGCTGGGCAGCTATCTCAGCCGCGACCAGTACGGCGACACGCCACTGCTCTACGGACAGGCATATACATCGCAGGTGGCTCTCGAGCAAGACGGCAACTACTGCGTACCGCAGAAAACCACCGGCGCACCGGTGTACCAGCGCAAGGAGAAGGCAAGCAAGGACGAGAAAGACTCTTACTTCATCGTAAACACCAAAGACAAATACAAGTATGCGCAGAACATGGTGTTCCCCCGTATGCACGATGCTGCCCACGCCAACGCATACGAGAGCTGGATGGGCGGAGTGACGGGACATGACGTGAGCTACGACCGCTGCGGAGAACCGGTGACGGTGAAAGTACCCACACAGGCGGAAAACCTCAGGTTCTTCCTCTCCTACCAGTGCAATTTCATGTACTGGAGATATTTCATGTGGAACTTCGCAGGAAGGCAGAACGACATTCAGGGCAACGGAGAACTGGAGCACGGCAACTGGATAACCGGCATAACACCGTTCGACAACTGGCGTCTGGGCGACCAAAGCAAACTGCCCGATGACCTGAAGGCCAACAAGGGGCACAACGTGTTCTACTGCCTGCCGCTGTTGCTCGGTCTCATCGGACTGTTCTGGCAGGCTCTGGCCAAAGGGCAGAAGGGAATACAGCAATTCTGGGTGGTCTTCTTCTTGTTCTTTATGACAGGTCTTGCCATCGTGCTCTACCTCAACCAAACACCTATGCAGCCGCGCGAACGTGACTATGCGTACGCAGGTTCATTCTATGCATTCGCCATCTGGTGCGGTATGGGAGTGGCTGCCATCATAGAAACGCTCAAGGAAAAGTGCAAGATAGAAAACACGGCCGTAACGGCTCTTGTTTCCGTGGCGTGCCTGCTCGTGCCTATACAGATGGCGAGCCAGACATGGGACGACCACGACCGCAGCGGACGCTACACTTGCCGCGATTTCGGCCAGAACTATCTCATGTCGCTGCAGGACAAGGGCAACCCCATCATCTTCACAAACGGCGACAACGACACGTTCCCGCTGTGGTACGACCAGGACACTGAGGGCATCAGAACCGACGCCCGTGTCTGCAACCTGTCTTACCTGCAAACCGACTGGTATATCGACCAGATGATACGTCCGGCATACGACTCGCCGTCGCTGCCCATCACATGGCCGAGACTTGACTACTGCTCGGGGACAAACGAATATGTGGAGGTACACCCGGAGCTGAAAGGCGAGGTACTGAAGCTCTATGCGGAGCACCCGGAACAGGCCAAGGCACAGTGGGGCGACAGTCCGTTTGAACTCAAGAACGTGCTGAAATACTGGGTGCGCAGCCGCGACAAGGACACACACATCATCCCCACCGACACCCTATACATGACGATTGACAAGAACGCCGTGAGGAAGAGCGGAATGATGATGGCAACCGACAGTATCCCCGACAGGATGACAATATCCCTCAAGGGCAAGAACGCTCTCTACAAGAGCGACTTGATGATGCTCGAGCTTATCGCCCAGAGCAACTGGACACGGCCTATATACGTGGCAATGACCGTGGGACAGGAGAATTACATGAACCTCGGCGACAATTTCATACAAGAGGGTCTCGCCAACCGCATCTCGCCCTTCACAACCAATATGGAGGGAGCGAAGAATTTCGACACGGAGAAGGTTTACAACAACGTGATGAAACGCTTCAAGTTCGGCGGTCTCGACAAACCCGGACTGTATCTCGACGAGACTGTGATGAAGATGTGCTACACACACAGGAAACTGCTCGCATCGCTCGCACTCCACCTCGTGATGGAGGGCAAGGAGGACAAGGCTGCCAAGGTGCTTGCCTACGCCGACAAAATGATGCCGGAATACAACATACCGGTGAACTTCATGAGCGGAGGTCTCGACTACGCCCAGGCATACGCCTGCGTGGGCAACAAGAAGAAGGCTATGCACATGCTCAACACCGTGGTGAAGAATGCCAAACAGTACGCCGAGTGGTATCTCTCGCTCGACGGCGACCGCTTCGCCATGTCGCAGCAGGACGCTATGCTCCAGTTCTATATTCTGAACAAAGCCAGCGAATGTGCCGAGCCAATTGACGGCAAGACAGCAAGCGAGATACAGAAGAGCTTGCAGAACTATATGAGAATATACCAGGCAAAGGGCGGTCAGCCCATGCAGTAAGGGTCTACAGGATAAAGTCTGAAGGCGCACGTGCTGAGGCAATGCGCTTTCAGACTTTTTACTGCCTGCAACAACGGCCCTCCCTTCACTACAACCGACGAATATGATTATCGAGCAACCCGCGATATGGCTGCGATGGCTCTACCCAAGAGCCACATGGAGAATGGACAAGAACGAAAGAGCGGTATACCTCACCTTCGACGACGGTCCGATACCAGAAGCCACTCCGTTCATCCTCAATACCCTCGCTGAATACAACGCACGCGCCACATTCTTTATGGTGGGCGACAACGTAAGGAAACACCCTGAGCTATACCAACAGATAGTAGCCGCGGGACATCAGGTGGGCAACCACACCTTCAACCATTGGGGCGGCTTCAAACACACCACAATGTCGTATAGCGCCAACGTGGAAAAAGCCAACGAACTGATAAAAGGGCATCTCTTCCGACCGCCGCACGGATGGATGAGATGGGAACAGTATTTCTGGATAGGACGGAAATACAGGATTGTTATGTGGGACCTCGTCACGCGCGACTACAGCAAATGGATGACAGCCGAGGACATAGTGAACAACGTGAAACGTTACACCCGCAACGGGTCAATCATCACGTTCCACGACTCACTTAAAAGCATCGACAAGCTGCGCTATGCCCTACCCGAGGCTCTGAGATGGCTGAAGGAACAAGGATATGAGTTCAAGACCTTTGACTGACAACAAATCAACGCTGACGACATAGGAAAGCTGACGACAGACAACACTTACGACAAGTAAAGCTGAGATATGGAAAAGATAGAAAAGAGCAAGGCACTTGCCGCCGTGGTACACACGTTCTTCAAGTATTTCATACTAGGAGTGATAGAGGGCAAAGCCGGCGACAATGCGCCGGCCGACATGAATCTCTACGAACCGCACAACGTAAAGCGGACTGTTACGGAACACATCGAGGACGTGTCGCGGCTGTTCAACCAAGAGGTTTTCTACGCCATTTCAAGAATGAATTACGTAGAGGAGGAACTGGAGCGTGAATTCAAGCAGTTCATCACATCCGGCAACACCGCCGATGCAATGGGACTGATGCGCTTTGCATGCCGCACGGAGGATTTCTACATTGCCATGGTGAACGAATACAAACGCAACATGGAGTCGCTGCTATGCGGCTCGCTGTCGCCTGTGGCAAACGGGGACGACATAGCACCTATGACAGAAACTTTGGGAAGTATGGAAATCCAGGCAGCGGAGGGCATCATAAACCGCATTGCCAACTGCGCATACGAAGAAGGCAGGAAACTGGCATAACCATCACTGAACGATTAAAGGCGGGCACCTTCCGGGTATCCGCCTTTATTGTTTGTTTCTACAGGAACAGTGTTTTACTGCATATCGTAGACCACCTGCATGAGTTTCTTCCCTATCGCGTCAGCCTCATCCATTGTGTTGGCCTCGCTGTAAACACGGATAATTGGCTCCGTATTGCTCTTGCGCAGATGTACCCACTTGTCGGGGAAATCAAGCTTCACACCATCAATATCCGTAACCACCACGTCTTTCTCGCGTCCATACATTTCCTTCACTTTGACGAGAATAGCGTCCACATCCGTCGAAGGCGTAAGGTCGATACGGTTCTTGGCGATGAAGTATTCGGGGAAAGTACGGCGCAGCTCGCTCACCTTACATTTCTTGTGGGCAAGCGAAGATAGGAACAGTGCAATGCCAACAAGGGCATCACGACCATAATGGCTCTCAGGGTATATCACTCCGCCGTTACCCTCGCCGCCAATGACGGCATCCACGGCTTTCATCTTGGTAGTCACATTAACCTCGCCCACAGCAGCCGCAGTGTAGGAACCGCCGTAACGCTGGGTAACGTCGCGCAGCGCACGGGTGCTGCTGAGGTTGGAAACGGTATTACCGCCACCTTCCGTATTGGCGAGAACATAGTCTGCCACCGACACGAGGGTATATTCCTCGCCGAACATCTTGCCGTCCTCGCAAATGAAAGCAAGACGATCCACATCCGGATCCACAACGATACCGAGGTCGTAGTCTCCTCCCGACATCTCTCCCATGATACCCGAAAGGTTCTTTTCGAGCGGTTCCGGATTATGGGCGAAATCCCCGGTGGGTTCTCCGTTAAGGAGTTTGTATTCCACGCCGAGCCTTTCAAAAAGTTCGGGCAGGATGACACCTCCCACCGAATTTATCGTGTCGGCACAAACCTTGAAGTGCGCATTCTTTATAGCTTCCACATCCACGAGCTTCAAGGCAACCACCGAATCAATGTGTTTCGTATTATAAGTATCGTCCTTGCGGTAATGCCCGAGCCGGTCCACGTCGGCATAGCAGAAATCCTCCTTCTCAGCAATGGCGAGCACCTCGTTGCCGTCATCCTTGGTGAGGAACTCCCCTTCGTTGTTGAGCAGCTTCAGCGCATTCCACTGACGAGGGTTGTGGCTGGCGGTGATGATGATGCCGCCGGCTGATTTCGACATTATCACAGCAAGCTCCGTGGTAGGTGTCGTGGCAAGACCGATGTCAAGCACGTCATATCCCATGCCAATCAAAGTGCCGCAAACCACACTGCGCACCATTTCTCCGGAAATACGGGCATCTCTACCCACAACGATGGTATTGCTTTCCGATTTCTTGCTGCGACGGATGAAAGTGGCGTAGGCAGTCACGAATTTCACTATATCAAGCGGATTCAGCGTATCGCCGGTGTTGCCGCCGACAGTGCCGCGAATTCCTGAAATTGACTTTATCAGTGTCATAGTCTTATAAAGTTTTTATTGTCTGTATCCGGTAAATAAAATATATGCCGCCAGCAACGAATAGTCATTGCCACCGGCATATCATACTAATATCCTTTTTCGTATGTCAAGTCATACAGGCATGGATAAACGCCCGACGTGGCATAAGAGTGGCCCGCCGTATGAGGCACGATAATCCTTACACGGGCGATTTCGCTTGTCTTCGACAGCGTTGAAACGTTGCCTGTTTCCGTCGCCTCCTCCGTCTGCCTGCCAATATTTATGTAGGCCAGCGGGGCGAGCCAGCCCGACGGCACCGAGGTTGACGAATAATTCCTGTACATAAGACTGGAACTGGTGTCGAAGATGCCTGTGAACGTGCCAGTGGTGTTCGTCACTGTCATCTTGTCCACAAGCGAGATGTAATAACCCGTCATATTGGTGCTCTGCAGCGTGTCGGTAAGCAAGTTGTATTCGCGGAAACGGCACAACACGGTAGCGGTGTTGCCGTCGGCGAGTTTCTCGCCACAGCCCTTGCGCACAATCTGCAGGTAGCATCCCGAATTGGTGAGATACACGAATTCGTGCTTTGCAGTGTCGGTTATCTCGCCGTTGGCCTTGAATTCCGTCTCGGAAATAACGTTTATCCCGTTATCGCTTATGTATTTGTTAATCGCCGAACGCTCGCGGTCCTTCTGGTCAGCGTACGTCTCGGTGTCGCTACAACTCGCAATGACTGTCACCATGGCCAGCGCGGCCATAAACAAATATGCAATCTTCTTCATTATGTGTCGCTTTTTCTTTGCCTGCCGGAATATCCGCACATTGTTGCAAATTTACGAATAATCCGTCAAAAAGGCGATGTGCGCCTGTGTATATTACGTAACTTTAACGCGGGAATATACTAAACGGCTTATGCCGTCTACCATTTGAAATCCCTTATCGCCTTATTAACAATCTCCTCGGCTTCTTCCATGGAGCAGTTGAGATGTCCGCCAGAGGCATTGAGATGCCCGCCGCCGTTGAAAAATTTCTCCGCCAGCTTGTTGCACGGGAAATCATCCACCGACCTCAAGCTCACCCAGATATTATTCGGTTTCTCGGTGTCCTCACGGAGCGAAACGCTCACCTTTACGCCCTTAATCTGCAGCGGCATGTTCACCAGTCCCTCGGCATCGCCCTTCACGAAATGGAAATGCTTCAGGTCCTGCCGTGTGAGTGTGAAATACGCTGCGTGGCATTCCGGCACTACTTTCAGTTTTGCGTACATCACGTAGCCCAGCAGCCGCATCCGCCACAGGCTGTAGTTGTTATAGACATTGCGGTATATCTTGTCCTTGTTTATCCCTTTGGTGAGCAGTTGGCTTATGATGAAGAATATCTCGGGGCGCGTGGAGTTATAGGTAAACCCGCCCGTGTCGGTCATCATCCCGCAATATAACGGCACCGCCACCTTGGTGTCGGCTTCCTCAAAAGCCCCCATCTGCCAGATCAAGCGGAACACAAGTTCGCAGGTGCTGCTGGCATCAGGGTGCGACACCGACAGTTCGGCATCTACCGTGGGATTGAGGTGATGGTCCACAAGTATCTTCATGGCCGAAGAAGAACTGATAAGCGGCTCAAGGTCTGCCGTGCGGCTCACGTCGTTAAAATCGAGACAGAACATGAGGTCGGCAGCCTTTACTGCCTCCTCAACCTCTTTTTTCTTCTTGTCGTAGCGCAGTATGTCGGGTGCCCCGGGCAACCACTGCAGGAAATTGGGAAACATGTCGGGCAAGACAACCTTCACGTCGTCCTTGCCCAACTGTCTCAGATACGCCGCCATGCCGAGCGAAGACCCGACGGCATCTCCATCGGGACTCCGGTGGCTGAATATTACTATGTGTTCAGACTGCTTTATGAGAGCTGCGTACTTTGCTGCCTCAGAGTCCGTCAACAGGTTCAGATCCATTTTCCCTTATTTGAATAGTTTCTGCGGATACACGCCGTCGTCTACAAGTTTCTGGATTCTGTCCACAGTGCCCTGACGGTCGGCAGCGTAGGTCACGCCGAACCACTTGCTCGTGGTGTCGAGCACCTTTACCGTTGCGGTGCCGTCGTTGATGAGCTTGTTCACCATGAGCGGAATGAAGAACTCCGCCTTGAGGTTTGTCATATTCTCCGGCTGCGAGAGGAATTCCTTGAAATAGGCATCGCTGTATTCAAAGTAGTCGGGCGTGAAGCCCCACACGTTCATCGACACAGGTGTATTGTCATCAATAGCCACCCAAGCGCCCTGCTCGTCCTTGTAGCTCACCCTGCCGTCGATGCGCATTATCTCCGTGCGCTCCACCACGGTGGCGAGATTTCCCTCGGCATCCTTTGAGCACACGCCGCGTGCCACGGTACCGTTCTCCGACAGTGTATTCCCCACGCGGAAACCCACCATGGCGTATGCGTTGCGACTATCCTCGGGCAGTTCGCTGAGGAATTTGCCGATTACCATGAAGCAGTCCCTATTGTAGAAATCATCGCAGTTTATCACGCAAAAAGGCTCGTGTATCACACCCTTCGCCATCATCACAGCGTGGTTGGTGCCCCACGGCTTTACCCTGCCCTCAGGACAAGCGAAGCCTTCGGGCAGAGCGTCGAGGCTCTGGAAACACAATTCGAGCGGCACGTGGCCCTCGTATTTCTTGAGTATCTTCTCACGGAAATCATCTTCGAAATCCTTGCGTATAACGAAAACGATTTTTCCGAATCCTGCATGTATCGCGTCGTAAATGGAATAGTCCATTATCGTTTCTCCATTAGGTCCCAGTCCGTCGAGCTGCTTCAGCCCTCCGTACCTGCTGCCCATGCCGGCAGCGAGCAGTAACAATGTAGGTTTCATGTTATTTATGTTTTAGGTTTTTATCTTTATTCAGGTGGCTTCTACAAATTGCCGTTGTCTTGTTGCAAGCATTTTCAAGCACGGTCTATGCTTACGCCGTTCACACGAAGAGCTGCACAAGGAACACCACCGCAACATATCTCAGAAGCTTGCCCAGCGTCATCGCCACTACAGTGACGGGAAAATTTGCCTTCATCATCCCCAGCAACACCGTCAGCGCCGACCCCAGTATCGGCACAAAGGCAAAGAATGCCATCCATGCTCCGCGTCCCGCCATGAACCGTTGTGCGCGGTCGAGACTTTTCTGGCTGACGTGCAGGTATTTCTCTATCCAGTCCATCCTGCCGAACGTTCCCACCCAGTAGTTGAAGAGTCCTCCCAACACGTTTCCAATCGTCCCGTAGATTATCAACGGCCACGGAGCAAGCCCCGCGGCACGGAGCGCACCCATCACCACCTCGCTGTTGAACGGCAGTACGCTGCCCGCAACAAGTCCGGAAAGGAACATCCCGAAATATCCGTAGCTTATGAGTAATTCCAACATATTTTTCTATATCAGTGAAAAAACAGGTTATACGCCGTCAATGCGAGCATCCCTACACACACCACGCAGAACACTATGTTCGTGAACCTCGTTTTCGTCAGCGCTATGAAATGCGCAAAGAGACAACTCGTGTTCACTGCGATTATCGGCATCAAACAGTCGTAGTGCTGCGGCTGCAACACGAGGAACGCTATGGTGAGAAGGTCAAGAGTGACGAATATTTCATAAATCATCCTCGTGCGTATCTTGTCGAGATAGCTGTTACGGAGGTAATGCACGATACCAGTGACTGCCAACAGCGCGAAAGCGACGAATGTAGCAATCCGGTGCGTGTCAAGCCGGCTAATGTCGCATAGCGGCCCGAAATCTCCGAGACGGGCGAAATGCAGTAATGTCCAGTCAATCTGCCCGTTCCACGCATAGTACCCGGCAAGAAACCAGTATGGCACTATCACACCCAGTACCGATGCCCACAGCATCCTATGGCTGAAGGCCATGAGGTTGAAGGCCATGAGTACCCACAGTACGGGCACGTAATACAGTATCTGCACGAACCACAAGCTCACAACTCCCAGACAAGCGAAAGAATAGAACACGATACCGGGTGCTTTCTTGTCCTGGTATATCCTCATCAACGAGAGTAGGAAAAGAATGAAGAACGTCTGTGTCACCGCCGCCTGCATTGACGGGAACAGGAACGGTGCAGAGCACGTCATGACGAGGAACGAGCAGGAAACCATTCTGCTGTATATCCTTATCAGGGAGTTGTTGTTGTTGAGAGCCACCATTGCCAGTGCCGAAACGGCGAACATGGCGAACTGTAGGTACAGTCCGCCGTCCACCACACCACCCGCCATCCACGCCAGCGCAGCGTAGACCACGGCGACGGGAAAGGCGAAACGGCTTTCCGCCACTCTGTTCTGCAGTCTCTTGTGCCTCATCACAAATCCTGTCCGATATCCTTTCTAAAGTATTTGTCGGTGAAACAAATCTTACCGGCTTCGGCAAACGACTTGGCGAGAGCCTCTGCCTTGTCCCTGCCGTATGAACTGACGGCAATCACGCGGCCGCCGTTTGTCACCATCTGCCCGTCTTTCAGTGCCGTACCCGAGTGGAACACGATGCTTCCGTCCACATCTTTTATTCCAGTTATGGGATAGCCCTTGACGTATTTCTCGGGATAGCCGCCACTCACAAGCATTACACACACGGCAGCCCTGTCGTCAAACTCTATGGTGCGCTCGTTGAGGTTGCCCTCTGCCACACCCTCGAGCAAATCCACGAGGTCGCTCTTAATGCGCAGCATCACGCTCTCCGTCTCCGGGTCGCCCATACGGCAGTTGTATTCTATAACCATCGGCTCGCCGTCCACGTTGATGAGTCCGAAGAAGATAAATCCCTTGTAGTCGATACCCTCCTCGGCGAGCCCGTCCACCGTGGGACGTATGATGCGGTCTTCCACCTTGGCCATCCACTCTTTAGTGGCGAAAGGCACTGGTGTCACACTGCCCATGCCTCCTGTGTTCAGTCCCGTGTCGTGCTCGCCAATGCGCTTGTAGTCTTTGGCCTCCGGCAGTATCTTGTAGTTCTTGCCGTCAGTAAGCACGAACACCGAGCACTCTATACCGCTCAAGAATTCCTCAATCACCACCTGAGCCGACGCGTTGCCGAACATTCCGCCGAGCATTTCCTTCAGTTCCTTCTTTGCCTCGTCGAGCGTGGGAAGGATGAGCACTCCCTTTCCGGCACACAGTCCGTCGGCCTTCAGCACATACGGTGCGTTAAGGGTCTCAAGGAATTTAAGCCCTTCTTCAAGTGTGGTTCCGTCAAAGGTGCGGTAGCGCGCCGTGGGAATATTGTGCCTCTGCATGAACCCCTTGGCGAAATCCTTCGATCCCTCAAGCACAGCACCTTTCTTCGAAGGTCCGATTACGGGGATGCCGCTCGTACGCACATCATTCTTGAAATCATCGTAAATACCCTTCACCAGCGGGTCTTCCGGACCGACCACTACCATATCGACGGCCTTCTCAACGCAGAAATTCTTCAGAGCCTCGAAATCGTCAGCCTTGATATCAATATTCTCGCCCGTCTCCGCCGTACCGGCGTTCCCGGGAGCGATAAAGAGTTTCTCGACCTTTGCGCTTTGCGCTATCTTCCACGCCAGCGCATGCTCGCGACCGCCGCTGCCTAAAAGGAGTATTTTCATAATCTTTTCCGAAAAAAATTTAATTACGCTGCAAAATTACAACAATATGTCTTTAACGCAAAATATAAATCCCCCAAAGTTACGGGCTGCGCCGTCTTCGGGGGATTTGTTTTCATGCCGGGCAGTTACCACAGTGCGTCAGAACTGCTCGAGTATTTCTATTCTCTTCTTCGTGTCGGGATGTGTACTGAAAAGCGATGACAGGAAACTCATCGCCCCTCCTGCCGTCAGGTTCTGCGGATGAATGATAAAGAGCTGGGCGATGTCGTCGCGCTTCACATTCTGCAGTCCAGGGTCGCCACTGATTTTACGCAGTGCCGAGGCAAGTGCGAGGGGGTTGCCACACAACTCAGCACCTCCGGCATCGGCCATATATTCCCGTTTGCGGCTGATGGCGAAACGGGTGAGCGACGTGAAGAGATACGCCACGGCACAAAGCAGGTATCCGATGATGAGCACCACGATAATCGACAGTCCGCTACTCTTGTTGTCATCGTTGTCCCTACTGCTTACGCGGCGACCGCCTCCACCGAAGAGGGCAATGTTGTATATCGTCTGCGACACCATGCTCATCACCGTGGAGATGATGCCCACGAAGATGATGCTCGTGATAAGCAACCGCGTGTCATGGTTGCGGATATGCGTAAGCTCATGCCCTATCACACCCGCCAGTTCGTCGTCGTCGAGAAGGTCCATTAGCCCCGTAGTCACGGTGACGGTGTAACTCTTCTTGTCGATGCCGCTTGCGAAGGCGTTGAGCTGCGGATCGTTCACGATGTTCACCTTTGGCATGTCCATGCCCGCCGTCATGCAGAGGTTCTCAACAATGTTGTATAGCCTGGGATTCTCCCTGCGGGTCACATCATGCGCACCGGTAGCGGCACGCACCATGGAGCTGTTAAAGAGGTAGGCCACAACGAACCACACTCCCACTCCACCAACTACCCACGGCACTGCCTGCATGAAATAGTAGTTCACGGTTGCCGCATCGAGATGATTCACCACATTGCCATACTGGTCATAATACCCATTGCCGAAATAGTTCAGAAGGGCGATAAATGCCCATACCACGCCGAGTATTATCAGCGGGAACATCAGCAGCAGCAACACTGTCATTCTGTTGTTGCGGCTTATCTGGGTCTGCATCCCTACATATCTCATAGTCCTAAAGGATTGTCAAAGGAGTATTGGCACGTGTCAGTTGAAATTTATCTCGGGAGCTTTTTCCATTGCAGCGCGGCTCTCTTGCGGCACTTCAAACATCGGTTGCCTCGTAAAGCCGAACATCTTGGCGAAGATATTGCTCGGGAAGGTATCAACGGCGTTGTTGAGTTCGCGCGTGGCAGAGTTGAAGAAACGGCGCACGGCAGCGAGCTTGTTCTCGATGTCGGCAATCTCACTCTGCAGCTGCATGAAATTCTGGTTCGCCTTCAGGTCGGGATATGCCTCAAGCGACACTTTCAGACCAGCCAATGCACTGGTAAGCATATTGTCCGCCTGTATCTTCCCGTTGATTGTCGTCGCGCCCATCGCCGCCGTACGGGCATCGGTCACCCTCTGCAGCGTTTCCTTCTCGTGCGTGGCATACCCCTTCACCGTAGCCACAAGCTGCGGTATGAGGTCGTAGCGTTGTTTGAGCTGCACGTCGATGTTGGCGAATGCGTTCTCACGATTGTTGCGCAGTTTCACCAGATTGTTGTAGATGCTCACCAACCATATTACTACGAGCACCACAACCACAATGATAACGATAGTTGTCATAGTCTTTCCTTTTTTATGTTCCCCATCGGGGTTGCCGTCAGGAGAAACCGTTAATAATTTCGCTTGTTCTGCGCCTTCCGGCGTACTCTTCAGCGTTTACGAGAACAAAGGTAATGACTTTTGTCCGTACAACAGCACGGTTTTAAGTTTTGTTATATAAATAGTATCTCGGCAACCCAGTATACAGACTTGCATTTTAGCAAATTAGAAGATAGGTATAGGCGTTTAGAGCATACTTGTAAAATGTTTTACAAATAAGACATTTGGAACACTTTGTTTTTTGTCTGATTTTAAGGAGCAGTGCTTTTCGGGGAGGAAACGATAGCTTTGCCCGGAGGAAACGATAGCTTTGCTCCCCGAAAAGCTATCGTTTTCGCCGAGGTTTTGGGGTGTCGATTTTTATGATATACCTATTGTTCTGATTATCAACATTTTGCGTTTACCCTAAAGGAACGGCAAAATTCGGTTAAGATTTCCGCAAGTCTTGCATCGGCAAAATGCGACATTTGGAACACTTTTCAAACATTGCACAAAGGACATATAACAAGTGTTGCACTGTTTACAATCCTCGGAATGACAATGCAAAGATACAAGAAAGCACTGATACCAGTAAATTTGAAACTTGTTTTCAGCCTCTTGCTGCTCGGCTACCCTGTGCCATACTTGCATTTTAGCAAATTACAAGAGTACAAAATATACATTTTAGCAAATTAAAATGGTGCAAGCTCTGCATTTTAGCAAATTAAAAAAACATAAAACCTGCATCTTAGCAAAGTTTAATACATATAACAATCTATATTCCAGAAGTTTGTCGTAAATTCGCAAACGAAAGCAGTTATCCATACAAAAAAAGCAGAGAACATGGTAGAAGAAAAGGTTATATTGCAAGTACTGGCAGAACAGGAAGAATACGTGGAAAGTTACAATCCCAAGAGATGGGTCACCAGAAGCGAAGAGACACTTTTTGAATTCGACAGTCCACTCGCACAAGTCATCATCGGCGTAAGGCGAAGCGGGAAATCGACGCTTTGCCACAAAGTGCTGTTGGAGCATGGCGTGAGATATGGCTACGCCAACTTCGACGACGACCGCCTTGCCAACTTGCAGACTGAGGACTTGAATACCGTCCTCTCCTGCATCTATCAAATATACGGCACCGACATCCAGTACGTCTTCCTTGACGAGATACAAAACGTGAAAGGCTGGCATCTGTTTGTCAACCGACTTCTCAGAAGCAATCTCCATATCGTCGTGACGGGCAGCAATGCCAAACTACTTAGTGGAGAACTTGCCACACACCTCACCGGACGTTACAATGAGATACACCTGTTCCCCTTCTCGTTCAGCGAATACTGCGCCTACCACCATGTAAACACCACAGGACTCACCACCAAGGCTGAAGCCGAGCGAAAACGAGCCTTCATGGAGTACATCACCAATGGCGGGTTCCCCGAGATTCAAGTGATACGCAACAAACGCGGTTATGTTCAGAGCCTGCTTGAGGCTATCGTCAGCAAAGATATAAAGACCCGCTTCAACATTCGTCACGTAGATGTTCTCAGGAAGATAGCCAACCATCTCATCAACAATGTGTGTCAAGAGGTGAAGTATGATGGGCTGGCAAAGTTGCTGGGCATCACCGATATAACGGCAAAGAAATATGTGGATTATCTGCGTCAGGCCTTTCTGGTGCAACTACTCACCAAGCACTCCTTCAAGAGCAAGGAGCGAATCAGGAATGCCAAGGCATACATCGTCGACCCCGGACTGCAAAACAACAGAGACAATGCCTTTGCCGCAGAAAACATAGGATGGCGGTTGGAAAACGTGGTATATATCGAGCTTCTGCGAAGATGCGCCAGCAAATTCATGGACATCTTCTACTATAAGGAGTCTGCACGATCGAAGGAGGTCGATTTTGTGGTATGCAACCAAGACAAGGCCGTGGAGCTTATACAAGTGGCCTACGACATTAACAATGAGAAGACCTTCAAGCGGGAAACGAGCGCACTCGTCAACGCCTCCTCTACTCTACACTGCGACAATCTGACCCTCATTGCCTTCACCGCCACACGGGATGCGGAGGTCTGTGGTAAAAGCATTCATATTGTCTCCGCCATAGAATGGCTGACAGATTCTGTTTCATCGTAACCCCGTAACATTAAGAAGGTATATATACCCGTTGGCGGCAGGACTTACAACATATAAAGAGGTTTTCGTGCGACCTTCAGGCCAGGTGAAAACCTCTTTAATTTCAATTGTGATAAAAATCAAGCGCTACAGTGTTAGTTCTTGCACGACAAGTGCGACATAACCTTAGTGTAATATTTCTGCGTGCCGCGTATGGAGTAGCGCAACCCGCCGTTCCACGACCGGATGGCTTTCTCGATATTGTTCTCCACATTGTAGAATGACTGGAAAAGCAGGAACATCTCCTTCGATTTGCCCACATTGAAACGGTCTTTCAGCGAAAAACGTTTCTTGCTCTTGCGCCGCTTTAGGATGTTGTTACATTCTGCTACGAGAACCGGAGTTATCTGCATCGCACCGACGGAATTTCCGCTCACCGCCCGGGCGTTGCCCTCACTCTCCACCTGAATTATGGCATCCATCACTGGAGACCAGTCAAAATTGTCCGTTGCCGGTTGGTCGCCAGCCGCAAAGGCGGCCAATGGCAGACACATTAATAATAACAATAATACAATCTTGCTCTCTTTTAAAAACTTCATAATAAATTGTTTTTGGCATCTGGGCCGCATTGGCTGGGCGAAACAAAAGCTCTGGCCAATACTCTGAACACAGTATCTGAACATTATTCCCGCGGAGCAACCTTGAATAAGAGAAAATGGTGCTGCCCCTGGATACCAGTTTTATACTATGGCAAAACTTGCTTGATCAACACGTAAGCAGTTGTGCCGTTGTCTATTTCGTTCGCAAAGGTAGTAACAATAATTGACATGGGCAAGTTTTCAAACGGAAACCTGCCCATGTTGTAAGCTTTTTAAAATACGGAAACAGTTTTTAATACACGACTTTCTTGCCTCCGTGTATATAAACCTTTCCCCGCTGCAGACTGCCGACACGCTGTCCTGTAATGGTGTACCACCCACTATCCACCTTTCCGCCGGCCTCGCTTTGCGGCAAGGATATCAACGTAGGAGTTGGGCGCGGCGTTATCACATATGGGTTGTCGTCGTAGCCGGGTATTTTATGAAGGTTGGCAAAGCCCGACACCTCCGTTGATGTCTCACCGAGCCATCCGCAATACTGGAAGATGCCTGTCGCCACCCTCACAAAGTCCACATGGTCGAGATACACCGGTGTACCCTTGCTGTCGACTGCCCAGTCGATGTCGAACGACGACCCGACACTGTCTTTTGCAGCGCACGCATCCACGTAGCCGTAGCTGTCCGCCGAATAGCGGTACTGCACCCAATATGTGCCGTTGCCACTCTGGTCCACTGCATTATTGGGCAGTTTTCCGCCGCTGAACGTCAGCTCGTCCTTGTTTTCATACAGCGGCCAAAGGCTCTTGTTGCTCGATTTCTTCGGATGGCAACCGGTGGAGTCGCGTGGCGTACCGTCCTTGTCAGTCCACGAGCACCGCCATTTCAAGTAGTCATCGGTTTGTTCTTCCGTCTCCGGCTTGTAGTAGGTAACGGAGAAATCGTGAATCTCGGAGTTGAAATATTCCGACCCCGCAAGTTCATACCACGTCACGTCTTCCAATCTGTCGCCCACTCCCACGTAAACGATACCCGGTTCGATACTCCCCCCGATGGTTCCGTCACCGTAGGCAGGGTCGGAGCTGGCGTAAAAGCCGTTGCCGAGGACAAGGATATCAGACCCACGCTTGTTTTCTATAGGCTCGTCAAATTTCACGGTAATATAGCCGCCGTACGTCCCGAGCGACACGAGATAATTCTGCGCCAACGCCATGTGGGCATTTTGGCACACCTCTTCCTGCGTCGTTCCACTGTCGGCTTCGGGCAGTTGGTTAACAAACTGTCCCGGTGCCTGGTGCAGTTCCACGACCTTGTAGCCGACGCTCTGCGCACTGCACGGTGCTGAAAGAGACAGCGCAACGAGGAACAAAAGATTCTTCATCACTATAAGATATTTAATTACTTGCTTCACTCTACCATTCCATAGCCACTTAACTGCCGGGCGTATACGACGTTCTGCTCAGTGCCACAGCATGTCCCGGGTTGAGCCCTTGCAGCATCAGCTTCACGCCAGTCCCCGTTTCAGGGTCGAAATCATAGAGATAGCCGTTCGTGGCGTAGCTGCGTGCGTCGGTCACATATAGATGGCCGGAATAAGGACTTATATATATGCAGTACGGCGACTGCATCTGCATTATCGTTTCCACAGCGAAATTGTATTTCCCGAAACCTTCATACTCCTTCATCGAAGGCAGGTCAATGGAATGAACGCTGTATTTGTAGCCGCCGTCCTGACTGTTGTATGAGAATTCCGAACCGATAATGTAAAAGCGGTTTTCATAAACGCAGTTATACGTGGCAGGAAAGTCGTACACCTTGAACGCCTCCGTCTCCATGTCAAGTACGACGCATTTAGGTTTCTCGTCATAATTGTCGCCTGCAGAATTGACGCACAAGAACTCTCCGCACTGCGACATCGTGCCGTAGAGGTTGATGCACCCTGTGTCGATGCGCCGGAGTTCCGTCATCGTTTCGGCATCGACCACGGAGACTGTCGTTTCATAACCGTGGTCTTTCTCCTGAAACGAATAGCCTCCGGTGTTGGCAACAAAGAGTTTGCCGTTGTAATAAGCAATACCCTCCGGCTCGTAGCCCACGGGACAAGTGGCAACAATCTTCTTCGTGACGAGGTCCACCTTTGCCACATAGCCTTTGTTGGCATACGACGTGCAATAGAGATACCGCGCCCCGTCGGTAGCGAGGCGGCGGTTGTTAGGTATATCTTCGGTTGCAGCTATCGCCCTGCCGTCGGGATACATATACTGTATGATGTTCGACCAGTTCACGGAGACGGCAATCAGCGTGTCGTTCACCTGTATGATGTCGTTTCCCGTATCGCCAAGGTGCATGCCGGGGTTGTTCCGCTTGAACCATCCGTTGGTCACTGCACCGCTGTCGTAGAGCGAGATGGTTGAATTGTCCATGCCCCACAAACCCTCACACAGCACGAGCAACTTGTCGTCGCTCACTGTATCAGGCGTCAGGCCTGAATCGTCAGCTGGTTCAAGAGAACACGAGGCTAACGTACAGGCCACTGCCACCGCCCACGTCAATAGATATAAAAATCTCTTGCCCATATCCTTCTACAATTCAAATTTCAAAGTAAATTTCCAGTTCCTTCCCGGCATAGGATAGCGTTTTACCACCTCATGCCGTGAGTCGGTCACGTTGTTACATTCCACAGTGCCTTGTATCACCATTCCGTTTTTCAGCACGAAACGCTTGTTCAGCTTCAAGTCGATGGTGTACCAGTCGGCAAGCAAGTCATCGGCATTGTTGGAGACAAGGGCGAACCTCTCGCCCGTATAGAGGAACGACGTGCAAAGTGAATAGGAGCTATACCCCAAATCAACAATCAGCGACCCCGAATGCAGCGGCGAATAAGGCACGTAATGCTTGTATTCCGGGTCTGACGGCATACTGTAGTCACGGTCGCTCTGGCATGTATAGTTAGCGTTCGTGGCGAGCGAGAACTTGCCCCAATCATGGTCGAAACCGCCGGAGAGCGAAAGTCCGAGCGACTTCACCTTTCCGAAATTCACCATCGACCAGCGGAACTGGCATTTCATGGGGATGGCAACAATCTTGTCCTGTATCTCGTTGTAATATCCGTCCACGGCGAAATGAAGGCCCTTTCCACGATAATCAACGCCAGCATCCCACTGGGAAGTGTATTCCGGCTTCAAGTCGGTGCTGCCGACAAGCGTATAATACAAGTCATTCAACGTAGGAGCGCGGAATATGCGCTTGTGGAAGGCACGGAACACCCAGTCGTTTCTCTTGTATGAAGCAAGGAACATAGGCGTAAGCCTTTTCAATGGAGAAGCCTGTCCCTTAGTGTGGTCCTGTATATGAGTATATAGCAAGGCAACATTAAACTCAAAACCCTTGTAAGAAGCAATCGCCGAGAGCAAGCTCTTCGAATCAATACGATATACGTAACTGAACTTGTAGACATCGCAGTTCAAGTCGGTCCACCTTAAATCGGTACTCGCCGTCAGCGACAGCCAGTGCCTGTTATATGATGCCGAAACAGAGGCATAAATGTCCTGCTGCGTGTAATGGTTGTCACAAAACATTGCCGACGCATTGGTCGACGGGTCCTGAAGATAATGGAGATAATCAAAAGAATACTTCAGATTGGCACGCAAGCCAAAGTTCTCCCAAAGCTTTTTATACGACGACTGAACAAAAAAGTTCTGGTCCCACTGACGGTCAGTAGAATCCCATTGGTCTGTCAAGCGTCTGATTACCGGCCCCGGCAGTCCCCTCTCGGAATTATAATAAAACACATGCGTGGAAAAGCCTTTGTAGAAACCAGCAGCCTCCAGGCGATAAAAGGAAATGTCAGAGTTGTGACGCGTTCCGACAGTATCTTCCGAAGCCGACTTGAACCTGAACTTGTAGTCACCGTCAGTATGCTGGTACTCAGCATCTACAAAAAGAAAATCCTTAATGGAGAAATAGCCCTTCACCTTATTGAGTCCGAACGACCCGTTTCCATACTCGGCATTAAACGTTGTGCGGCCCGGCTTCTTCGTCTGCATATAAACAGTGGCAGCCGAAGCATATTCAGATGCAGACTGAAGACGCTCGTTCTTGTTGGCGTTATATAAAGACACCGACTCCATATTAGACAAGGAATACTTGCCCAAATCCACCTGCCCGTTCTGTGCATTCGTTATCCGTATTCCATCGAGATATACGCCTACATGCTGAGAACCAAGCGAACGGACATTTACCGTCTTCAAGCCGCCCAAGCCTCCATAGTCCTTGATTTGAACGCCGGAGAAATACTTCAAGGCATCGGCAACCGAAGAAGTGGAAAGGTTATGAAGAGTCTCGCCCGACAAAGTCTGACTGGGAGTAAGATAATGCGGACGCTCACCCACGCAAACCACGTTTGACAAGGCAAAAACCGTGTCATTATAGTTTGAAATTCTCTGGGCGCAACAGGGAATGGCGCATAAGAGAAGGGACAACAGGGAAATGACTTTGATCATGGTTATTATGGCAACTCGGAGGGATGGACTACTGGGACTGCTCGGACTAATCAAGACTACTCGGAGGACTCTAATCAGACAACTCGGACTTCTCGGACAACTCTGAGGGGGCTGAGGTCCCGAGAGGGCTGA
>CAVGJZ010000051.1:0-20317 GCA_963629785.1 Oscillibacter sp. MSJ-31
AGGAGTGAGGAGTGAGGAGTGAGGAGTGAGGAGTGAGGAGTGAGGAGTGAGGAGTGAGGAGTTAGGAGTGAGCAGTTAGCAGTGTCGTCCAAGTTGTCTCATAGGTCCGAGTTGTCCCAGTAGTCCGAGCCGTCCGAGTAGTCCCAATAATACTCCCAATAATTCCCCCAATCAGTTCTCCAAGGTAATCCCCCTTGATTTCAAAAAAAAATCAGTACAACACTTATCATATCCCCTTTGTGCGACATTTGAAAAGTGTTCCAAATGTCGCATTTTCCCAGTCTCAGACCTGCTGAGATTTTAACCGAATTTTGCCATTCTTTTAGGGTGAATACAAAGTGTTGATAATCAACACAATAGACGCACCTTAAAAATAGACACCCCAAAACCTCGGAGGAAAGCACTGCTTTTCGGGGAGCAAAGCTATCGTTTCCTCCGGGCAAAGCTATCGTTTCCTCCCCGAAAAGCACTGCTCCTTAAAATCAGGAGTAAAGACAAAGTGTTCCAAATGTCTTATTTGTAAAACATTTTACAAGTGCGTTCTAACCGCCTGTACCCGAAAATCTACCTGTAAAGAAATATAAAAAAACGGGATTTCCTTGGCGATGGCAAATTTAATTCATACATTTGCCGTATAGTCAAGATGGACTGTATGGCGGCGCGCGGGATTTTCTGTGGTGCGCCGGAAACATGACACGAACATAAAGCGATAGGAGAAAAACGACATGAAGAAATATTTGGCATTCACGCTCAGTGCCGCACTGCTGGTTTCCAGTTGCGGACCGGGCAACGAGAACGCGGCGGCAGGAGGTATCTTGGGAGCTCAGTTGGGCGGACTTCTCGGTTCGGCAATAGGCGGCATCAGCGGTGGTCCGCGCGGCAGCGATATAGGCACGCTCGTGGGACTGGCAGGCGGCGCGGCGCTGGGCGCGGCGGCAGGAAGCGCAGCCGACAGGCAGCGGCAACAGGAAAGGGAGGAGTACCTGGAGATGAACAGCGGACGCTACAAGGGCAAGAACCGCAGCGGCTACGTCTCCATGGGCAACAGCTATTCCCCCTCCGGCAACAACGCCTCCGGCAGCGGCTTTGACCCCACCAACAGCGGCGACGACGTGATATCCTTCGACGGCGGCGACAGCGGCTACGGCAGTGCCGCACCGCGGCAGAATACCGGGACGGACGGCTGCAAGCCCCATTCTGGCGCGATGATGATGGAGGAAGCCGGGATGCCGGCATTGGAGATACGCAACGTGAGGTATGTGGGCGACGGCACCACGCTCTCTTCCGGTGAACTCGTCAAGGTCACCGTGGAGGTCTACAACAACTCCACGGAGTCGCTCTACGGCGTGCAGCCGGCCGTGGTGGAAACCACCGGCAACAAGCACATCCATGTGTCGGCGCCCGTCTTGATAGAGAGGATAGGCCCCGGCAAGGGGATAAGATACACGGCGATGGTGAAGGCGGACAAGAAGCTGAAGGACGGCACCGCCCATTTCAAGGTGTTCGCACAGGAGAAGGCCCACGGGCAGCAGACACCTGCCGTCGAGTTTGACATCATGACAAGACGGCGGTAGACCGCTTGTCTTGCCAGTCGTCACAGTAAACCCGCCCCAAAAAGCAAATCGGAGTTTCCAAAACAACGGAGGAAACCCCGATTTGTTTTTGTGTTTTAACAAAACGTAAGCTTTGCGGTGAAAAAACTCGGGTTTTCTTTGGAGCGTATTTCTTAAATGCCTATTTTTGCGATGTGAAAACAATCACTTTGACAAGACACGAAAAATATAACCTTTAAAAACACATTACTATGGAAGTGGAGAAGATAATGCAGCAGCTGGAGCAGAAGCATCCCGGCGAATTGGAGTATTTACAGGCTGTGAAGGAAGTCCTTATCTCCATCAAGGATGTTTACAACAAGCATCCCGAATTTGAAAAAGCCAAGATTATAGAGCGCATCGTGGAGCCGGAGCGCATCATCACGTTCCGCGTGCCGTGGGTAGACGACAAGGGCGAGGTACACGTGAACCTCGGCTACCGCGTGCAGTTCAACAGCGCCATAGGCCCGTATAAGGGCGGACTGAGGTTCCACCCGTCGGTAAACCTCTCCATCCTCAAGTTCCTCGGTTTCGAACAGACGTTCAAGAACGCGCTCACCACGCTACCTATGGGCGGCGGCAAGGGCGGTTCCGACTTCTCCATCCGCGGCAAGAGCGACGCTGAGGTGATGCGTTTCTGCCAGGCGTTCATGACGGAGCTTTACCGCAACATCGGTCCCAACGAGGATGTGCCGGCAGGCGACATCGGTGTGGGCGGCCGCGAGATTGGCTATCTCTTCGGCATGTACAAGAAGCTCACACATCAGTGGAACGGCGTGCTCACCGGCAAGGGACTTGAATACGGCGGCTCGAAGATTCGCCCCGAGGCAACAGGTTTCGGCGCAATCTACTTTGTCCACCAGATGCTCGAGACCCACGGTATCGACATCAAGGGCAAGACGATAGCCGTGAGCGGCTTCGGCAACGTGGCATGGGGAGCGGTGACGAAAGCCACGCAGCTCGGCGCCAAGGTGGTGACGATTTCCGGCCCCGACGGCTACATCTACGACCCGGAGGGCATCAGCGGCGAGAAGATAGACTATCTGCTCGAACTGCGTGCCAGCGGCAACGACGTGTGCGCGCCGTACGCCGAGGAGTATCCCGAGGCCAAGTTCATCCCGGGCAGGAAACCGTGGGAGGTGAAGGTGGACATCGCACTGCCGTGTGCCACGCAGAACGAGCTGGACGGCGACGACGCCGACATCCTGCTCAAGAACAAGACGCTCTGTGTGGCAGAGGTTTCCAACATGGGCTGCACGGCGGAGGCAGTGGACAAGTTCATCGCCGCCAAGCAGCTCTTCGCGCCGGGCAAGGCAGTGAACGCCGGCGGCGTGGCAACGTCGGGCCTGGAGATGACGCAGAACGCCATACACCTCGGCTGGACGGAGGCGGAGGTAGACCAGCGTCTGCACCAGATAATGAGCGACATCTATGCGCAGTGCGTGAAGTACGGCACGGAGGACGGGTACATCAACTATGTGAAGGGCGCCAACATCGCAGGCTTCATGAAGGTGGCGAACGCCATGATGGCCCAGGGTATCGTATAAGACAGTGTAATGGCAAAACATCTTATAGCAGTTTTATTTTTATTTGCATGCGGAAGCCGTCCTGCTTTGTGTCAACAGAGGGGGATGGCTTCCTATTATTCCAACCGTATGCACGGCAGGCGCATGAGCAACGGCGACAAGTACCATAAGGACAGCCTCACCTGCGCCCATGCCAAGTTCGCCCTCGGCACACTGCTCAAGGTGACCAACGTGAATAACGGCAAGAGTGTGGTGGTGGAGGTGACCGACCGCTGTTCCAGCCACGCGCGCCGCATTATCGACCTCTCGCTGGCGGCGGCGAAGCGCATCGACCTCATAGCGCAGGGCATGGCGGCGGTGCTCGTGGAGAAATACAGGCCGGAACTGAAGGGACCGTACCGCGACGACGATGACGACCGCTTGCCGGAAATCGACTACGAGGTGGTGAAAGGCGGCGGCGACGCCGTGCCGGCATGGAAGAAATGACAAGTTCTTTTTCCCGTCGTCACTGAAATGGTGTGGAAATAAAAACACAAAAGTCCGGTGTACTCGCGTATTCCGGACTTCTTGCTTTAACTTTATGTCGCTAATTACATAAGAATTATCAGGGAAGTTTCCGATTCACATCGTATGGCGCAGCTCAAAAATCCTTGGGCCACTCTTCCCTTCTATAAAAGTACGCCAAATCCTGCATGACTTGGCGACGATGTATATGTTGCTCACAAAGGTACTGCATAATTTTCAAATTTGTTCATGAAACGTCTCCGTTGTTTTGTGATTTTGCTTTTTTTAATACAATTCAAAGTACAACACAGCTTCCCCCGGCGTCTTATATGGCGGTAAGTTACAAGAACCGCGGTATGCGGGTTTGTCTGTCACGGGGCATTGCCGTGGGCAGGCGGATTGGCATTGGCAGGTCGATTTATTCACCCATAAACAATAAAGGAATCAATATGAAAAACATTCGGAGAAACATTCTTCTGCTCCTCCTCGCCCTCGTTTCGCTGGGCGCTGCGGCGGAGAAACCGTGGGACAACGGACGGCTGAAAGTGTCGGACAACCACAGGTATCTGATGCACGAAAACGGCAAGCCATTCTTCTGGCTCGGCGAAACGGGCTGGCTGCTGCCGGAGAAACTCGACCGCAGTGAGGTGAGCTACTATCTGGGCTGCTGCGAGAGTGCCGGCTACAACGTGGTGCAGGTGCAGACGGTTAACGGGGTGCCTGCCACCAATTTCTACGGCGAGAGTTCCATGCCCGACGGCTTCAATTTCAAGAACGTGGAGCGCGACAAGAGTGCGTCGAGCTACTGGGGCAATATGGACTACATCATAAAGAGTGCCGAGGACCACGGCATATACATCGGTATGGTGTGCATCTGGGGCGGACTGGTGAAGAAGGGGCTGATGGACGTGGAACAGGCTAAGGCATACGGCAAATTCCTCGCCAACCGCTACAAGAACTCGCCCAACATCGTGTGGATTATCGGCGGCGACATCAAGGGCGACGTGAAGCCCGAGGTGTGGACGGCTCTCGCCGAAACGATAAAGAGCATTGACAAGAACCATCTCATGACGTTCCATCCCTTCGGGCGCACATTGTCCGCCGTGTGGTGGAACGATGCCCCGTGGCTCGACTTCAACATGTTCCAGAGCGGGCACCGCCGCTACGGGCAGAAGAAGGGCGACGGCGACAAGAGCGTGACGAACCAGGAGGAGGACAACTGGCGCTACGTGGAGAAGAGCCTCTCCATGACACCCCTCAAGCCCGTGGTGGACGGTGAGCCAAGCTACGAGGGTATCCCGCACGGTCTCCACGATACCACGCAGCCGTTGTGGAAGGCGTGCGACGTGAGGCGTTATGCCTACTGGTCGGTATTCGCCGGGTCTTTTGGCCATACATACGGCAACAACGCCATAATGCAGTTTCATAAGCCCGGCAACGGCGGCGGCTACGGTTGTGAAAAGCCGTGGTACGAGGCTCTCAAAGACCCCGGCTTCAACCAGATGAAGCATCTCAAGGCACTTATGCTCACCTTCCCGTTCTTCGACCGCGTGCCCGACCAGAGCGTAATCGCCGGCGACGCGGGATACCGCTACGACCGCCTCACGGCGACGCGCGGCAACGACTACCTGCTTGTCTACGACTACAGTGCGCGTCCCATGCAGGTGGACCTCACCAAGATTAGCGGCGACAGGAAAAAGGCGTGGTGGTTCAATCCGCAGGACGGCACGTTCTCGTATATCGGCGAGTTCGACAACAAGGTGACCGCCTTCCAGTATGACGCGCCGTATATGCAGGGCGAAGACCGCGTGCTCGTGGCTGTGGACGCAAGCAAGGAGTATGTCAAGTGAGAGGGGGACTTCTCGGACTACTCAGACTTCTCGGACAACTCGGACTTCTCGGACCACTCTGATTTAGCCGACAACTCCGAGTTGTCCGAGAAGTCTGAGTTGTCCGAGCTGTCCCAGTTTTTCCGCTAAAAAGAAATTCAAAGATGAATGTAAAGCCAAAAATACTTTTTGCGGCCGCGCTTGCCGCATCGGCGTGGCTGCACTGCTCCGCCGCAGGAAAGATAGACCGTCGCGCACTGGTGGAAAGGAATAACCCGCGGGTGGAGTCGATGAACACCCTCGCGTCGCTCTCGGTGGGCAACGGCGGTTTCGCCTTCACCGTGGATGCCACGGGACTACAGTCCTTTCCGGAGGCGTATTCCGCCGGTGTGCCTCTCGGCACGATGAGCGACTGGGGATGGCACACGTTGCCAAACACAGAAAACTACTCCGAAGAGGAGAGCTGGAAGGAATATGACTTCGGGCGCGGTCACAAGGAGCTATACGCCACGCAGATAAAGGGCGACAAACGCCGCGAGGCAGCGGTGGGCTGGCTCCGCGTGAATCCGCATCGTCTGCATCTCGGCACCGTGGGACTAGCCCTCGGCAATGACACCGCCGCCGTGAGCCGCATCAGCCAGAGCCTCGACATGTGGCGGGGCAGGGTGGAGAGCAGCTTCGCCTATAAGGGAAAGACTTACCGCGTGGAGACGGTGTGCGACCCGGAACGTGACATGATTGCTTCGAGAGTGGTGTCGGACGGGCGCATAGCCATCGACCTGCGCTTCCCGTATCCCAAGATGGGACATTGCGATGACGGTTGCGACTGGACGAAGGACGACCGGCACTCCACGGAGATAGTGCGCACCTCCGCCAACGGGGCAACGCTGAAGAGGGTGATTGACGATGCTGTGTACTACGTCACGTTGCACTGGCAGGGCAGGGCACGGCTGAAGCGTGTGGCGAAAAACCGACTGCAAATCGCAGCAGGCGGTCACGACTTGTCGTTCACCTGCGAATATTCGCAGAAGGACGATGCGGCGCAGGCTGACTTCGGTGAGGTGGAGAGGCGTGCCGCAGCTCACTGGCAGGAATACTGGGAGAAGGGGGCCGCGGTGGATTTCTCGTCTTGCCGCGACCCGCGAGCAAAGGAGCTGGAGCGACGCGTGGTGCTCAGCCAGTATCTGCTTGCCATACAGGATGCCGGCGACACGCCGCCGCAGGAAACGGGACTTACCTACAACTCATGGTACGGCAAGTTCCACCTCGAGATGATCCTCTGGCACCAGGCGCAGTTCGCCCTCTGGGGGCATCCCGAACTCCTTGACCGTTCGCTGTCGTGGTATTTCAAGGCGGAGCCGGCGGCGCGCAGGATAGCGCAGCGGCAGGGCTTCAAGGGTGTGAGGTGGATGAAGATGACCGACCCCGACGCCGGCGAGGCTCCGTCGAAGGTGGGCAGTTTCCTCATCTGGCAGCAGCCGCACCTGATATATCTCGCCGAACTGCTCTACAGGGCCGACCCCACACCCGGGGTGCTTAGGAAATACGCGCGCCTCGTGGAGGAGACCGCCGAGTTCATGGCGGATTTCGCCACCTACGACAAGGCCAACGACCGCTACACGCTCAAGGGGTGCATCGCCGCACAGGAGACACTGCCTGCCGCGACGACGGTGAACCCGCCCTTTGAACTGAGCTACTGGCACTGCGCCCTGGGCATAGCGCAGCAGTGGCGCGAACGCATGGGGGAGAAACGCAATGCGCTGTGGGATGACATTCTCGACAAGATTTCGCCGCTTGCCGACAAGGACAGTCTCTATCTCGCCGCGGAGACGCAACCCGACACGTATTCCAACGAACGAATGTACAGCGACCACCCGGCGGTGATGGGTGCCGTGGGACTTCTGCCGCTCAACCCCAGGCAGGTGGACGTGGCAAAGATGAAGAAGACGGAACAGTGGATATGGAAGAACTGGAAATGGGACACTTCCTGGGGATGGGACTACCCGATGATGGCGATGGGCGCGGCAAGGATGTACGAGCCGCAGAATGCCGTGGGGGCGTTGCTCATGAACGAGGTGAAGAACACGTATCTCGTCAATGGCCACAACTACCAGAGCGACAGGCTGAGGCTCTATCTGCCGGGCAACGGCGGACTGCTCCTCGCCGTGGGCATGATGTGCGCAGGATGGGACGGCAGTGTGATGCCCAACCCCGGTTTTCCCGACGACGGCAACTGGAACGTGAAATGGGAAGGGCTGAAGCCGCTGCCATAGCATCCGGGATGACCATAGCCCCCGGAATGA
The DNA here is from genome assembly GCA_963629785.1 of Oscillibacter sp. MSJ-31. GTDB lineage: Bacteria > Bacteroidota > Bacteroidia > Bacteroidales > Bacteroidaceae > Prevotella. The sequence continues at coordinate 7,755 of CAVGJZ010000051.1, forward strand.
TATTGACGGCTGTTTGTTTGCGGCGGTTTTTACATTATATTCAAGGTGTCCGCTCTTGACAAGAGGGCATAAAAAAAGGAGTACCGCTGTACTCCAACCTTGTTAACCTTAAATCTAATACTATGAAAAACACGTTGCAAAGATATGACGTTTCCCGTCTGCCTGCAAGTGTTTTTCATGGTTTCGTTTCTTTTTCTTTACTTTCTTGATTTACGTCAAGATTTTACAACTTGCCAAATAACAACAGGTTAAGTTGTTTTCTTGACACTGTCAAGGCTTGGGACGTTGTTCCTCTGTTATTCCCCGGTCATTACAACCCCCTCCTGCTTCATGCCGTCCATCATTATGCAGAGCGGTTTGCCGAAGCGCACGCGGCGCACGTGGGCGGTCTCTTCCACGGCAGGCATGGCGTCGAGGATTTCCTTGCGGAAGAAGCCCATGCCCTTGTTCTCGTCGATGGTGAAATAGCCCACGCCGAAGCTGGTGAGGTTCTGGAAGAAGTGTGTGCCCTGGCTCGGGTCCACGCTGTAGTTCTTCAGCGTGGTCTCCACTATCACCTTGGCTGCGCTGATGTGCGGCCATTTCACGGGCACGCCGAGCCACGGGTCGCTCGACCCCCAGCGTCCGGGGCCGATGAGCAGGTAGCCTTTGTCCTCGCTGAGGAAGCGGCGGTTGATGTGTTCTATCTCGTCCGCAATGGCAGGGTTGTCGGCGGCGGTGAAATCGGGTCCCGTCTTCACGTAGACCACGTCGGTCACGTCGTTGCCCTTGCCGTGGCCCAGGGAGTTGTGCGACCGCAGCAGGCACTTGTCGTCGGGTATCGATGCCACGTCCTCGTCGAGCATCTGCTTGCTGTCCACGATGGGGCGTATCTGCAGTAGGTAGAACTCGCCGGAATGGTCGTCGTTGAGCGTGCAGGCGAACTCTATCTCCACGGGGCGGCGCATGCTCTCCGAGCCGTGTTTCATCGAGAGGCGCAGGAGTTCGGGCAGGGGGAATACGCCGTGGCGCAGCACTCCGGCGAAGCTGATTATCTTGCGGCCGCCCTCGTACAGGCCCTCGCGTATCACCTGGTCGTAGGGGTCGTAGGTTGAGGCTATGAAGTCGAGCGACCCCTCGCGGTCGGCATCCTTCACCTTGAGGTTGAGGATATTGAAACCGTCGTCCACCTTGAAGTCCTCGCCCACGTGTTTCATGTCGAGGGCATAGAAGCGTGTCTGTGTCTGGCGCAGCGCTATCTCCATGTCGCTCGTCTGCAGCACCTGGTCGGGGTGGTAGGGGCTTACGCGCAAGGTCTGTCCGCCGTCCACGATATACTTGCCCAGTCCGAGGGCGAGGCTGGCGATCCCTTCCTCCGACTTTTCGTATCCTATGGGGTAGTAGTTTATCGAGCGCAGCACTCCGCTGAAGTTGGGGTAGAAGTGGTCGCCGTATTGTTTGCCCACCACCTCCTGCAGTATCACCGCCATCTTCTCCTGGTCTATCACGTTGCTGGTGGCTGTCATGTACGCCTTGGAGTCCTTGTAGTACACCGAGGCGTAGACGCTCTTTATGGCGGCGGCGAGCATGCGTAGCATCTCCTGCTTGTCGTCGAGATAGGGTATCATGTATGTGGAGTAGATGCCGGCGAAGGGCTGGTAGTGGGAGTCCTCGAGCAGGGAGCTGGACCGTATGGCGATAGGGTGCTTAATGGCGTCGAAGAACGTCATGAAGTCGTCGATGAACTGGTCGGGCAGCTGCGCCTTGAGGAAGGTCTGGAGGATTTCCTCGTCGGGGACGTCGCTGAGTGCCGTCTGGTAGAGGTTGTTGCGGTCCATGAACTGGTCGAAGACATCGGTGCAGAGCACCACCGTCTTGGGTATCGACACCTTCACGCCCGGGAACTCGTTGAAGGCAGGCGTGGACTTTATGATATGGTCGAGGAACGCCAGTCCGCGCCCCTTTCCGCCGAGCGAACCGTCGCCGATGCGGGCGAAATGGCTGTAGGTGTCGAACTGGTCGCGGCGGAAGAGCGCCACGGTGCCCACGTTTTTCATCAGGCGGTACTGCACTATGGCGTCGAAGATTATCTGCCGGTGCGTGTCCACGTCCTTGAGCTTCTCCAGCGTGACGGTCTTGAGAAATTCCGACACGGGGAAGATCGCCCTTGCGCAGAGCCAGCGGCTCATGTGGTTGCGCGAGATATGGTAGAGCATCGAGTCGTTGGGGATGCTGAAGATATTGTCCTGCAGTTCCTTTAGGTTGTGTATGCGCTTTATCTCCTTGTGCGTGGCAGGGTCGCGGAAGACGAAGTCGCCGAAGCCCATGTGGTCTGCCATAATATTCCTCAGGTCGATGTTCATCTTCTTGGAGTTCTTGTCGATGAAGCGCACGCCGGGGATGTCTGCCTTGTTCCTGTTGTCCGACTCGCTGCTCTCCAGGATGAGGGGCAGGAAGGGACTGCCGCGGCGTATCTCGCGGAGCAGTTTCAGGCCCGCCTCGGAGTCCTTCTCGCCGTCCTTTGGAAAGCGGCAGTCGCTTATCACTCCGAGGATGTTGTCCGGGAAGCGGCGGTAGAAGTCCATCGCCTCCTCGTACGTCCTTGCCAGCACCACCTTTGGCCTGCCCCTCATGCGCAGCGTGGCGGAGTGCGGGTTGAGGGCTTCGGTGGCGAAGCTCTGGCTCTGTGTGAGGATATAGCTGTAGAGGTTGGGCAGTATGGAGGAGTAGAAACGTATGCTGTCTTCCACGAGGAGTATCATCTGCACGCCGGCCTCCTGAATGTCGTGCTCAAGGTTCATCTTGTCCTCTATGAGCTTTATGATGGAGAGGATGAGGTTGGTGTTGCCCAGCCAGCAGAACACGTAGTCGAAGATGGAGAGGTCTTCGTTCTCCATGCGTCGCGTGATGCCGTGGGAGAAGGGCGTGAGCACCACGCAGGGTATGTCGGGGAACTCCTGTTTTACGGCGCGCGCCACCGTGAAGGCATCGTTGTCGGCGTTGCCCGGCATACATATCACGAGGTCGATGCTTGTAGTGGAGAGCACCTCCGAGGCCTCCACCATGGTGCTTGCCTGTGTGAAGGTAGGCGGGTAGCGCAGTCCCAGTTCGGTGTATTCGTTGAATATCTTCTCGTCCACGCGGCCGTCGTCTTCGAGCATGAAGGCGTCGTAGGGGTTGGCGATGATAAGCACGTTGAATATGCGGTGTGTCATCAGGTTCTTGAAAGACACATCCTTGAGGTAGAACTTGTTCCACTCCTGGTGGCCTTGGCTGTTCATAGGCGTTGTTTTGGTTAGTATTGCAAAGGTAGCGGAATAATTTCAGATAATATGGGGATTGGGGATTTTTATTGAAGGGGCGGAGGGCTGGGAGGGCTGGGACTACTCAGACAGCTCAGACAACTCGGACAACTCAGACTACTCGGACGGCTCGGAGAGGTCTGAGAAGTCCGAGAAGTCCGAGTCGTCCAAGAAAAAAGAAAAAATCTCCCCAATAATTTCCTTTTCCCGACAATTTCCGCTATCTTTGTTTGTGATAACAGTAATTCTTAAATCTAACCACTGAATTATGGCAGATTATACCGGCGGTGATTTTATCCCCATGCAGGGCGGCTACAGGAAACTGAAGGCTTTTCAGCTCGCCACCTGCATATATGATGTCACGTATTACTTTGCCAACAAGTATTTCGACAAGAAAGACCGCACTGTAGACCAGATGATTCAGGCCGCGCGAAGCGGTAAACAGAATATCGCCGAGGGCAGCGCCGCCAGTACCACATCCAGCGAGACGGAGATTAAACTGACCAACGTGGCGAAGGCCAGTCTGCAGGAACTCCTGCTCGACTACGAGGACTATATCCGCGTTAATGAACTGGAGCAGTGGGCGGCAACCGACAGCCGTACCGTGAAGACGAGGCTTGTTTGCCGCAGTCACAGCGACAGCAAGTATTACATGGATGCCGTGAAGGTGAGGTCGGCGGAGACCGTGGCGAACATCGCCATAGTGCTGATACACCAGACTGACTATCTGCTCGAGCGTCTCATCGAGAAACAAAAGCAGAATTTCCTGAAGAACGGCGGAATACGCGAGCAGATGACAAGAGCACGCCTCGAGGAAAGGAACAAAAGACGATGAAGAGCTGGAGTGGAAAGGAGCTTGGCGGCTTGGGCTATTATAAGGACCTCTCGGACTTCTCGGACTTCTCGGACCACTCCGAGAGGTCTGAGCTGTCCGAGTAGTCCGAGCCGTCCCATCAAAAAATCAATCACCAAAACCCCAATAATACAATGAAGAGAATCTTATTTTTAGCAGCAATGCTTATCGGCTTGGCGGTAAACGGCGCCAACGCCCAGGGTTACCCCTACGACAACCTCTACGACGGGTTGCCCTTTAAAATGACCAAAGTCACAAGACCTTCCTTCCCCGACCGCAGCGTCAGCGTGAAGGACTTCGGCGCCAAGGGCGACGGCGTGACGCTTTGTACCGCAGCTATTCAGAATGCTATCGACCAGACGGCGAAGAAGGGCGGCGGTACGGTGTCGGTGCCGCAGGGCGTGTGGTTCACCGGACCTATCGAACTGAGGAGCAACATCAACCTGCACCTCGAAAAGGGCGCCATCCTGCTCTTCTCGCCGGACCCGGACCTGTATCCCATCGTAAGCTCCGTGTTTGAGGGGCTGGACACGAAACGCTGCAAGTCGCCCATTTCGGGTTACAACCTGAAGAACGTCGCCATCACCGGCAGCGGAGTTATTGACGGCAACGGACAGTTCTGGCGTCCGCTGAAGAAGGAAAAGGTGACGGCGAAGCAGTGGAAGGAAGCCACGTCGAACGGCGGCGCCTTTATCCGCGACGGTTTCTGGATTCCCACCGAGGGGGCGAAGAAGGGATACCTCATGGCTGACATGAACGTGCCGACGGGTAATCTCACCGATGCGCAGTGGGACAGCATCAAGGTGTTCCTGCGCCCTGTGATGATAAACATCGTGAAGAGCAAGAACGTGTGGCTCAACGGCGTTATTTTCCAGAATTCGCCGGCATGGAACGTGCATCCGCTGATGTGCGAGAACGTGCTGATTGAGGATGTGGAGGTGCGCAACCCGAGCTTCGCGCAAAACGGCGACGGTCTCGACCTTGAGTCCTGCAAGAATGCGCTCATCGTGAACTCCCGTTTTGATGTGGGCGACGACGGTATCTGCATCAAGAGCGGCAAGGACGCTGACGGAAGGAAGCGCGGCGTGCCCTGCGAGAATGTCATCGTGGACGGCTGCACCGTGTTCAAGGGCCACGGCGGTTTCGTTGTCGGTTCAGAGATGAGCGGCGGCGTGAAGAATATCAGCGTGAGCAACTGCCAGTTCCTTGGCACCGACGTTGGCCTGCGTTTCAAGAGCAAGCGCGGCAGAGGCGGCGTGGTGGAGAATATATGGATAAAGAACGTGTCGATGTTCGACATCCCCACCGAGGCGGTAATCTTCAACCTCTATTACGGCGGTCTCTCTGCTGCCGAGGCTCAGGCTGCAGGCAAGAACAAGGCTGAGGAAATCAAGCCCGAGCCTGTGACCGAGGAGACTCCCTGCTTCCGCAATATCTACATCGAGGATATCGTATGTCGCAACGCCCACCGCGCAATGTTCTTCAACGGTCTGCCGGAAATGCCGGTGGAGAATATCAACCTGAAGAATATCGACATCACCGCCAAACAGCCGGCTGAATTCAAATACTGCAAGGGTATCAAGCAGGAGAACGTGAACGTGAAGATTCAGTAAAAACGAAACATCAAAAAAAACTCCCGACTTGGCGAAAGCCTCGTCGGGAGTTTTTAATTACTGTTGTATCAGTGTGTTACTTTACAATCTTGACAGAAGTACCGTCAGTGTACTTAACGATGTTCACGCCGTTCTGCAGACCCTTAACCTGTGCGCCTGACAATGTGTAAACGCCGGCGATAGTCTTGGCAGTTGTTGTCTCGGCTGCGTCGATGCCCGTTCCTTCGCCAGAGGGAACGAACTTAATCTGATGTACGCAGAGGTTCTTTTGACCGCCGGCGATAAGAGCATAATCGTGGCCCGGCTCGATAACACCCTCCACGTAAGCGGGAGCGTTCTTAACAGTGCCGTTCTCACCGTCGTTGCGGAAATTGTTTACTGCAACCATACCGCCGAAATTGTCGTTCTCCTTCTCAGCTTCGGTAGCGAGTTTGTAGATACCGATCTCGCGGCTGTTGTCGCCAGCATAAACACCGAAAGACAGAGTACCCTTCTTCTTGGGAGTTACAGAGATGATACCCTGACCGCCTGACTTGGCATCGGCGATGTCCTGAATCATCACGTCCTCAGCCCAGTTGTTCTGGCCCAGTGTAGAACCTGCGTTCAAGAAGCCTGTATAAGTTGGGAAATCGTTCTTGATATCGGTAATCTTGCCGCCGCTTGTGTAGAAAGGAGTCTTTTCCACTGCGGCTGTCATAACGAGGTCGTCGTTCTCGAACACTACTGTTCCCGCAGGAAATGCAACACCAATTTCATATGCGTCCGTAACCCACTGAGCATCGTATTTTGCAACGATTTCCTCCTGTGTCATGGTGACGGCGTATGTGTTAGCCTCTACCTGTGAGTAGATGTAGGGAACTGTTGTCTCCTGTGCGTTCATGGATGCAGCGCCCATAAACAGCGCAACTGCTGAGAGTAAAGTTTTCTTCATAATCTGATAGTTTTAAAATTGTTATTAATTTGGTTGTTGTCTTTTTGTCTTGCTTGGGACTGCAATGCCGTCCCTCCTTTTTATGAAAGACGAAGCGTGCGGGTTGTTGTACCCGCTACACTTCATCTTTGTTTACACTTTTCTTACTTCTTGTAGGCGTTGTATCCTTCGTTCTGTCCGAACTCAACAGCGTTTGTGAGCTTGTCGAGGAACGTGGTGGGTATCGGACGGAGCTTGTGGAACTCCTGTGCGCAGTCGTCGAGAATCATACTCGGGTTGCGGCCGGTGAATGTCTGTGCGAAAGTGCCGCGCGGACCGTAGATGCGCTTCAGGTCGAACCAGCGGATGTGCTCGCCGCAAAGCTCGCGTGCGCGCTCTTCCATTATCCAGTCGATTGTCATGTCGGATGCGCTCACCTGCGCCTCGCTGAGGTCGTGGCCTTCTTTCACGACGCGCGCCGTGCGTATCTCGCTGTTGATAATCTCGGCTGCCTTTGACGGGTTGCCGAGGGCGATGTAGCATTCTGCTGCTATGAGCGGCATTTCAGAATAGCGCATGACAGGCACGTCGGCGTAGGTAGCCTTGCTGCTGGCATCCTGGTTCATCATCAGGATTGTGCCGTTAGGGTCGCCGTCCCACACTCTGTACTTGATGAAGCGCGGATATGAAGAGGCGATGGCAGAAGTGGTGCTCGCATCGTAGTTCGTGGCGTCCGTATTCGGGTTCCTTACCCTTGCGCCGCCCATGGCGTTTACGTTGCCGGTGTCATAGAGCTGGTCGATGTCCACAACGATGTAGCCCTTGGAAGTCTCGTCGTCGATGTGCTTTTTGGTGAAATAGCAGAGGGTGTCGCCCAGGGCAACCTTCTTGTCCGTTAGGTCCTCGCGGTTGAAAGTTCCTGCAACGGCGCTCGTGAACTTGTAGCCGTACTTGCTGCCAGTGTTGTTGAACACCTCCTGGAAGTCAGCGTCGTAACGTGCATCCCAGTCCTTCCACAGGTTCATGAAATAGTAGGTCGGCATGAGCAGACTGTACTCCTTGAACTTGTCGAAGTCGGATGCGGAAGCCGTCAGTCCCATGTTCTTCAGGATGCCCGGTGAGAAATAGGCATGCAGGCGGTTCGGGTTGCCGTCAGTATTGTAGTTGGGGCTACCCAGTGCAGAGAATGAAACCACCCACAGGAACTCGGTGTTGGACTTGTTGTTCTTTGCCTGCCAAATCTCGTCGTAGGTGTTGTAGAGCTTGATGCCCAGACTAGACTTGTTGTTTATCACGTCGAGCGAGGCGTCGAGAGCCTGCTGGTAGAATGCCTTCTGCTCTGCGCTGCCTTCCGTCTCGTATTGAGCGCGGGCAAGGAGCACGCGGGCGAGGAGAGCCTTGGCGGCCTTCTTCGTGGAGCGGCCCACGTCGCCGTTGAGCGGTTCTTTCGGGAGCTTCTCTGCCGCAATCCTTGCGTCGGGGATTATAACCTCGTCGTAGATTGTCTTGCGGTCAGTCCTCTGTGCCGTGAAGTTGGCCTCCGTCGTTTCCTTCGTGCGCAGTTCCACGTCGCCGAAGAATTCCACGAGCCACCAGTAGCAATAGGAACGCATGAAGCGCGCCTCGCCCTCGTAGCTGTTTTTCTCCGCCTCCGACGCGTCAGCCACGTCGTCGATGCGGTTGATGATGGCATTGGCGTTGTTCACGTTGTCGTAGAGGCGGTTCCAGATGTTGGGGGTCTTGTCGCCCTGCAGGTTCACGAAACGCGTCATCTGCTTTCCGTACTCGTAGTTGCCGCCCTGGTTCTGCCAGAGGTCGGAGTTGCCCTCAATCCACAGCACGGGGTCTTCGCGTCCGTAGAGCTTGGCGCGGAAGAAATAATACATCTGGTTCACGAGCTTCTCCATGCCGGCCTGAGTTACCAGCACGGCGTCAGCGTCTTGGCTGGAGGGGTTGTACTCATCAAGGTTGCATGAGGTCAGCCCCGCCGCCGTGGCGCTTCCCAAAAGGGCCACGGCTATATACTTATTCAACTTTTTCATTGTTTCCGAATTATAAGATTAGAAGTTCACGTTAAGGCCGACAGTCACGCTGCGCTGGTTGCCCTCCGGGTCGTAGTGCTTCTGCCAGTCGTTCTTGACCCAGTAGAGCGGGTCGTTGACGGTGGCGTAGATACGCACGTTGTTGATGCCCATAGCCTTGAGCGCGGTGCGCGGAAGGGTGTAGCCCAGTGAGATTCTCTTCAGCTTGATGAATGAGTTGTCGCAGTAGAGCAGGCTCTGGTAGCCAGTGTAGTCGAAGAGCTTTCTTCCGGCGTAGAGTGCCGGCAGGCTTCCGCCCTCGTGTGTATCCTTCACCCAGTAGTCGTAGTTTGTGTACATACCGCCGTTTGAAGGCTCGTAGTTGGCAACCTTGCTCTCGCCCCACTGTCCCCAGCGGGCGTAGAAATAGAAGGAAAGGTCCCAGTTCTTGTAGCGGAAGTCGTTGTTGAAGCCGGCGAACCATTTCGGCGATGTGGAACCGACATAAGTCACGTCGTCGTTCTCGTTGATGACATGGTCGCCGTTGAGGTCAGCCACCTTGATGTCGCCGGCCTTGAACATCTGCGTCTTCTCGTCGTCCCTGTAGTATGCCGTTTCCGGTGTCCAGGAGGCAACCTCCTTTGATGTCCATATTCCGAGATACTCGAAGGTCTTGTAGGAATGTATAGGATGTCCCACCATGTAAGTCTGGGTCTCCTTGCTCGTTCCGATGAGCAGTTCCTGCTTGCCTTCGTACAGTTCGTCGATCTTCTCCCTGTTGGCAGAGAAAGTCAGCGTTGAACCCCATGTGAAATCCTTTGTCACGATGTTGCGGCTGTTGATGGTGATTTCCACACCGGTGTTCTTGGTAGAACCGATATTGGTATATGTGGCGAGCTGTCCTGCTGCGCCCGATGATGTCGGCAGGTTGCGGAGCAGAAGCAAGTCGGTTGTCTTTGTGGTGTACCAGTCGAAATTCACGTTCAGGCGGCTGTTGAAGAACACTGCGTCGAAGCCGATGTCGAAGGTGGTAGACTTCTCCCACTTGGTGTCCTTGTTGCCGATGATGTAGTTGCCGTTTTCATATTTTCCGAGGGTGTAGTGGCTCGCCTGGGTGTCGCCGAACGCCAAGCCGGTGTTCGACAGTGTTACGCCCGACCATGTGCCGTACACGCCGATGCCGGCGTTACCGGCCACACCGTATGTGGCGCGGATCTTCAGGTCGTCGAGCCATGTCTTGGTGTTCTTCATCCAAGGCTCGTCGGAGATACGCCATGCGAGGGCAGCCGACGGGAACCAGTCCCACTTGTGTCCGTCGGCGAGTTTTGAAGAACCGTCGCGGCGGAGAGAAGCGGTGATGAGGTAGCGGCCCTTCCAGTCGTAGTTGATACGTCCGGCGTAAGAGAAGTTCTGTGCCTGCTCGTAGCCGCTGGAGTGGTTCAGCTCCTCGCTGTCGGCGAGGTTCCACCACAGGTTGCTCGACAGGAGCTGTCCGTAAGACGTGGCGGTGAGGTTGTCCTTGATGGTCTTGTTCCACGATGTGAGCAATGTTATTCCAAGGTGATGGTCCTCAGGCAGGAATTTGAAGTTGTATGTCAGGATGTTGTTCCACTCGATGTAAGTGCCCGAAGCCTTTGTCATCGAAGCCGTGTTCTTCTTGTTGTCCGAAGCCTCGATGAATGCCGAAGACATGTAGTCCTGGTAAGAACCGCTCGAAGAGTTGGTGAGGTGGGTATTTACCTGCGTGCGGAAATTGAGTCCGTCGATGGGATGGAAGTCAAGGTATCCGTTTGCCACCACGTTGGTGTAGTAGCTCTCGGCGCTGTAGAGGTTGTCCTTGCCGCTGGCGTCAATCAGCGGGTTCACGTATTCGCCCACACCGATAGGATAGGTCACGAGCGTCTCGCCGATGTTGTACTCCCCGGTCTCCTCGTTGTATGTGCCGTAGGGAGAACCGAGTTCCAGTCCCGTTGTCTTCGCCTTTTCGTATGGCGAGCTTTCGGTGCGCACGTGGGTGAGCTGGAAGTTCACTCCGGCGTTGATCCACTTGTGGAACTTGTGGTCGATGTTGGCGCGCAGGGTGTACCTGTCGGTGCCGCTGCTCTTCTTCCATTTGCTGCCGTCGTTGGCGTAGCCCACGGAGAAGCGCGCCGCCGTCTTTTCGGTGCCTCCCGAGAGGGTCACCGTGTGCTTGGTGCTCCATGTGGTTTTTCTCTGGAGCAGGTCCTCGTAGTCAGTCCATGCCCCGGCCTTGTATGCGGCGTAGGACTGTATGTTGTCGAAGAGCTTGTAGTCGTCGGACTCGCCCGCCCATGTTCCTGCGTTCTGTGCTGCGATGCGGCGCGAGTTGTAGTAGTCGCCCGGCGAGCGGTAGTCGGCGCGGTCGGAGCGGAAAGCCGCCGTCACGTAGCCGTCGTAAGACACCGACATCTTGCCGGCTTCAGGTTTCTTGGTGGTGATGATGATAACACCGTTGGCACCCTGCGAACCGTATATTGCCGTTGATGACGCGTCTTTCAACACGTCGATGGACTCAATGTCGTTGGGGTTGAGGTCGCTCATGCTGCCGCCCTGCACGCCGTCGATGATGACGAGCGGCGAGTTGCTTCCGTTGATGGAGCGGTTGCCTCGGATGCGGAGGTCGCTGCCGTTGATGTCGAGACCGGAGATGCGTCCCTGCATGGCAGACGCCACGCTTGTGGTAGGAGTCTGGAGGATGACGTCAGACTTCACCGAAGCCACGGAACCTGTCAGGTCGCGCTTCTTCACGGTACCGAAACCGATTACCACAACGTCGTCAAGCTCGTTGGCCTCGGGCACCATCTTTATCGACAGTGGCGCGCCCGGTGTGGCTGCAACTTTCTGTGTCTTGTATCCGATGTAGGAGATTTCGAGAGTCACTTTCCCCGACGTGCCGTTTAGGACGAAATTTCCGTCGAGGTCGGTAATGGTGCCGTTCTTGCTGTTGCCGAGCGGAACTACCGTGACGCCGATCATGGGCTGTCCTGTCTCGTCTACGATGTTTCCCTTCACTGATCCGCTCTGCTGCACGGCTTGCGGCGAAGGTGCGGCATTGCCGTTGCCGGCGGCGTGAACGGCTGCCGGACACAACATTGCAGATGACAGAGCAAGCGCGATGGACATTCTTTTCAAGTCGAGACTTGAATTATACATCTTTCTTGTCTTCATAAAAATAGATTTTGTAAATGATATTTTTCAATTTCTTGATATGGCGCGGGGCGCTGTACTAACAACTTCCGTCTGTGTTTGATTTAAGGTGCTTGAAGGTGTCCCGGGCGTTATAGATATAAGGTTCGTACATATTATAGATATTCGTCCCGGTGTGCCTTCGGCAGGATATTTCAATAACGGGACTTGCACAAGGTCTTCCAACGTAAACGTTTTCGGTTTGACTTGTGTCAAGCGGTTGCAACGTTGCAAAGTTAAGCTATTTTTTCAAAGAATTGTTATAAAACACTGAAATATTTCGTTTTCGCTGCGTTTTCCACTGCCTTTTCCGCATTTGTGTGGCGTTTCCCTTTGCAGTTGCCGCAGGAGCAAGCCTTTTTGTCGGGCGTAAATTTGGAACGGACAACGAAAAATTGTTTCCATTGTCCCAAGATGCGTACGTTACCGGAAAATTGTCTATATTGTCTCTGTTGTCGTAAAAAAATCATTGCAACACTTGTTGTATGTCCTTTGTGCAATGTTTGAAAAGTGTTCCAAATGTCGCATTTTGCCGATGTGGAACTTGCCTGTATTTTAACTGGATTGTACTGTTCTTTTAGGGTAAATGCAAAATGCTGATAATCAGCACAATAGATATATCCTAAAAACAGACACCCCAAAACCTCGGAGGAAAGCACTGCTTTTCGGGGAGCAAAG
>CAVGJZ010000052.1:0-19272 GCA_963629785.1 Oscillibacter sp. MSJ-31
AGGAAACGATAGCTTTGCTCCCCGAAAAGCTATCGTTTTCTCCGAGGTTTTGGGGTGTCGGTTTTTAGGGTATGCCTATTGTGTTGATTATCAATATTTTGCATTTGCCCTAAAAGAACGGCAAAATTCGGTTAAGATTTCCGCAAGTCTTGCATCGGGAAAATGCGACATTTGGAACACTTTTCAAACGTTCCACAAAGGACATACTTGCTGCAGTTGCTCGTCTTTTGACCGTTACCAAGTGCTAAAAAACACACACACCTAACGGAAAAGGATACCGTTAGGTGTGTTGGGCTTTTTGTCTGATGGTTTCAGACATTGTGGATTTGATTTATTTTATTGCAATCTTCTCGACGCGTCTTTCGTGGCGGCCGCCCTCAAAAGGAGTCTTGAAGAATTCGTCGAGAATCTTCTCGGCAGTCTTGTTGTCGATGAAGCGTCCCGGCAAAACGAGCACGTTGCCGTCGTTGTGCTGGCGGATGAGGCCGGCCACATCCTTGTTCCATGCCAGTCCGGCACGCACGCCCTGGTGTTTGTTCAGGGTCATCACCATGCCCTCGCCGCTGCCACAGATGGCGATGCCGGGATAGCACTCGCCGCTCTCTATGGCCTCAGCCAATGGATGTGCAAAGTCGGGGTAGTCGCAACTCGTGTCGCTATATGTGCCGAAGTCCTTGTACTCGTATCCTTTTGCCTCAAGATACTGGATAACGAACTGCTTCAATGGGAAACCTGCGTGGTCGCATGCCAAACCAATAGTCTTTACTTCCATAGTCTTTAAGTTTATAGGGTTAATAATCGGCGTGCGCTCCGAAAAGCACACGCCTTGTTTGATTAAAAGTTCTTATGACAAAAAGTCCTTCACCTGTTTGTACACGTTCTCAGCCGTGTATCCAAGTTTCTCGTCGAGCACCTTGTAGGGAGCGGAGAAGCCGAAGCTCGGCATTCCGAACACCTTGCCGTTGGCGCCCACCAGCCCCTCGAGAGTTACCGGCAGTCCTGCTGTCATACCGAAGATCTTGCTGCCTGAGGGCAGAATACTCTCCTGGTATTCCTTGCTCTGCGAGCGGAACAGACCCTCGCTCGGTACGCTTACGATACGTATCTTCAGCCCGTCTTTTCGCAGCAGTTCAGCACCTGCCACGAGGGTAGACACTTCAGAACCGTCGGCGAGCAGGATAACATCGAAATCGTCGTCAGAACCGGCCACCACGTAGGCACCCTTGCGGGCCTGTTCGTAGTCAGTGCCTGCCGGCAGCTTGGCGATGTTCTGGCGGGAGAAGATGAGGGCTGTAGGAGTTTCCGTGTTTTCCATTGCCATAGCCCAGCAAACGGTGGTCTCGTCGGCGTCGGCAGGGCGGAACACGCGCACACTGTCTTTGCCGTGGTGATTCTTCAGTTTCTCCATGAGGCGTATCTGCGCTTCCTGCTCCACCGGCTCGTGTGTAGGCCCGTCCTCGCCCACGCGGAATGCGTCGTGGGTCCAGATGAATTTGATGGGCACCTCCATGAGGGCTGCCATACGCACTGCAGGCTTCATGTAGTCGGAGAACACGAAGAACGTGCCGCAAGCCGGGATTACGCCGCCGTGGAGATACATACCGATACACATGCACGCCATTGTCAGCTCGCTGACGCCAGCCTGGAAGAATGCCCCGCCGAAGTCGCCGCGCACGATGGATCGTGTCTTCTTCAGAAAACCGTCCGTCTTGTCGCTGTTGGAGAGGTCGGCAGAAGAGCATATCATGTTGGGCACCTGCTCGGCCAATACACCGAGACACGCAGCCGAAGCGGCGCGGGTGGCAGAACCTTCCTTCTGTACTACGGCAGTCCAGTCCACCTTCGGTGCTTTTCCGCTGAACCACTCCTTCATCTGTGCTGCTTTTTCGGGGTTGGCCTCTGCCCAAGCCTTCTCTTCGGCGTGACGGACAGCCACGATTTTGCGCAATTCCTCCTTGCGGTCGGCGTATAGCTTGTCCGTTTCCGGGAATATGACGAACGGGTTCTCCGGGTCGCCGCCAAGGTTCTTTATCGTGTTCACGTAAGCCTCGCCGCCGAGCGGTGCGCCGTGTGTCTTGATGCTGCGCTCGTAGCTTGTACCGTCGTCCTTCAGCGCACCCTTGCCCATCACGGTCTTGCCGATGATTAGGGTGGGGCGTTCCGTCTCGTCCTGTGCGTCGGTCAAAGCCTTGCGTATCTCGTCGGCATCATTGCCGTTGATGGTAACTACGTTCCAGCCCCATGCCTTGTATTTGGCGGCAGTGTCCTCTGTCATCACCACGCCGCACTCCGTAGAGAGCTGGATGTCGTTTGAGTCGTAGAACATGATGAGGTTGCTCAGTCCCAGATTGCCGGCAATGCGCGCCGTGCCCTGTGAGATTTCCTCTTCGATGCCGCCGTCGGATATGTAGGCGTAGATTTTGTGCTTGATGATTTCGTCGCCGAGTTTAGCCTGCAGGAATTTCTCTGCCACGGCAGCTCCGGCTGCGAAGGTGTGGCCCTGTCCGAGCGGACCAGACGTGTTTTCGATGCCGCGCTTCACGTCGCGCTCCGGGTGTCCCGGGGTGGGGGAGTCCCACTGGCGGAATTGCTTCAGCTCCTCTATGGTGAACTTGCCCTGAAGGGCGAGTGCGCTGTAGAGCATCGGCGACATGTGGCCGGGGTCAAGGAAGAAGCGGTCTCTGCCTTCCCATTCCAGATTGTCCGGGTCCCACACGAGGAATTCCGAAAACAGCACGTTGATGAAATCCGCACCGCCCATGGCTCCGCCCGGGTGGCCCGAATTGGCTTTCTCTACCATTGATGCAGCGAGGATGCGGATGTTGTCCGCAGCCCGGTTCATGATTTTCTTGTCGTTCATGTCTTTGTATTTTAGCTAATGTTATTTCTTTACTCTTGCCGCCTCTTTCTCGATGGGCAGGCAAGCTTGGTATACCTTTATGTATCTGTTGAAACCCTCCACGTCTTCCTGCGACGGAGCTATCTCCACGCCGGTGTTTCCTGCAAACACCTTGTTGTCGAGGAAGTCGGCGAGTGTCTCGCCGTCACTCTTGTTCACCTGATACGATGCGAGCAACGCAATGCCCCATGCTCCGCCTTCGCCGGCAGTCTCCATCACCGAAATCGGTGAGTTGATGGCAGCGGCGAGCACGCGCTGTCCCACACCCTTTGTCTTGAACAGTCCGCCGTGTCCCGTGATGCGGTCCACCTTCACCTTCTCGTCATTGAAGAGGATGTCGTTGCCAATCTTGAGCACGCCTACCGATGCGTAGAGGTTGGCGCGCATGAAGTTGGCGAGGTTGAACTTGTCGTTGGCCGACCTTACGAAGAGCGGCCGTCCCTCCTCAAGACCGGTGACGGGTTCGCCCGATATATAGTTGTAGGCGATGAGTCCGCCGCAGTCGGCATCGCCCTCCAGGGCGTGGTTGTATAGTTTGCCGAACACCTCGTTCATGTCTACCGGCACACCGAGTAGCTGCTGGTATTCCTTGAACAGGTTCACCCACGCATTGAGGTCGGAGGTACAGTTGTTGCAGTGTACCATCGCCACAGGACTACCGTCGGGTGTTGTCACCATGTCAATCATTTCATACGGGCGTGACAGCTCTTTTTCCAGCACAATCATCGAGAACGATGATGTCCCGGCAGACACGTTGCCCGTGCGTTTCCTCACGGCGTTTGTTGCCACCATTCCCGTTCCGGCATCGCCCTCAGGCGGACATACCGGCGCGCCCGGCTGCAGATGTCCGGAAACGTCGAGCTTGCCTGCCCCCTCGGCAGTAAGGGTGCCAGCCTCTTCGCCGGCAGACACCACCTTCGGCAGTATGTCTATTAGTTGCCAGCCCAGCGAGAGCGGTGCTACGAGCTTGTCGAATTTCTCTATCATCCCGCTGTTGTAGTCATTGGTGTTGGAATCGATGGGCAACATTCCCGAGGCATCGCCGATGCCGAGAACCTTTCTGCCTGTAATTTGCCAGTGGATATATCCGGCGAGAGTGGTGAGATAGGTGATGTCGCCCACATGTTCCTCCTTGTTGAGTATCGCCTGGTACAGGTGCGAGATGCTCCATCGGAGAGGAATGTTGAAATTGAACAGTTCGGAGAGTTCCGCCGCTGCCTGTCCCGTGTTGGTGTTGCGCCATGTGCGGAACGGGGCGAGGATTTCTGCCTTGTCGTTGAACGCCATGTATCCGTGCATCATGGCACTCACTCCTATGGCGGCGAGGTGTTCTATCTCCACATCATACCGTTCGTTCACGTTGCGGCGCAGGTCGGCGTAACAGTCTTGCACACCGTTCCATATCGCCTCCAAGCTGTATGTCCACAGACCGTCGATGAGCTGGTTTTCCCATTCGTGGCTGCCCTGTGCTATCGGTGTGTTGCTCTCGTCAATGAGTACCGCTTTGATTCTCGTGGAACCGAATTCGATGCCGAGGATGGCCTTGCCCTGCTGTATTGTTTGTTTCGCGTTGTTCATCTTTCTGCGTGTGTTTAGGTTATCTCAAGGCCTTGTTGAGCATGTAGTACACCTCGTTGATGCGGAGGTCCCGTTTCACACTCTCGAAGGTGGAACTCTTGTCGATGTGCAGGTATTCGATGTCGAGCATTTCAGCGTAGTCCTCCCAGTATTCCGGCGTTACGTCGTAGGAGAAGCAACTGTGGTGCGTGCCGCCGGCGAGAATCCATGACCCTGCACCCACCTCGAAATTCGGCTGCGGAATCCACAACGCATTGGCCACTGGCAGTTTGGGAAGCGGTTTCGGCTGTATGCAGTGAACGTCGTTTACTATCAGCCGGAAACGGTTGCCCATGTCTACCACAGTGGCTGTCACGCCGTCGCCCACCTTCGAGTTGAATACGAGGCGTGCGGTCTGCTGTTTGCGCACGCCGATGCCGAGATGGTGGACTTCAAGGCGTACCGGCTCGTCGTTCACGGCGATGAGCGGACACACCTCGAGCATGTGGCTTTGTAGCAGCGCAGAGTTTTCGCCGTCGAAGTTGAGGGTGTAGTCCTCGAGGAACGAACAGCCTGTGGGCAGCCCCTGTGTCATGTACCACAGTGTGCGGTAGAGGGCGGCCGATTTCCAGTCGCCTTCCGCACCGAAGCCATAGCCCTCTGCCATAAGACGCTGTGAGGCGAGACCCGGTATTTGGTCGAAGCCCACAAAACCTTCGGCATCGGGGTCGTCCCACGAACCGAGATCGTCGAAATTGGTTGTGAAACCTTTTGCGCCCTTTGCCTTGAGAATGGCGCGCAGGGCCAGTTCAGCGCGTGCGGCATTCCATATCTTTTTCCTGCCTATTTCGTCGCCGGCCTCGCACGGCACGATTTTGTACAGCTTATGGTATTCTTCCACGAGAGCATCCACGTCGGCAGGTTTCACCTGCTTCCAGTATTCCATAAGCTCCGACACGCAGCAATAGTCCACGTGGTAGCCCAACACCTGCTCGGCACTCACCTTGTCGCCGTCGGTCACCGCCACGTTGTTCATCTGGTCGCCGAAACGGATGATGAGCATATCACTGGCGTCTGCCACGGCTGCTGCCACGCGGGCCCACACGGCGATGTGCTCCTGTGTCTTTTTGTCTTTCCAGTAGCCCACAACCACTTTGCGCGGCTTTCTCAGACGTGAGCAGATATGGCCGAACTCGCGGTCGCCGTGGGCACTCTGGTTGAGGTTCATGAAGTCCATGTCCATCGTGTCCCACGGAATTTCCTGGTTGTACTGTGTGTGCAGATGAAGCAGCGGCTTGTGGAGCATCTGCAGTCCGTGTATCCACATCTTTGCCGGAGAGAACGTGTGCATCCACGTTATCACGCCCACGCACTTGCTCTCGTTGTTGGCGGCCATCATTATTGCAGCCACTTCCTTGTCGGAGTTGGCAGTGCCTTTGTAAACCACCTTTATTGGAATGACGCCCGACTTGTTGAGGCCGTCTACCATTTCCTGCGAGTGGCCGTCTACTATCTTCACAGTCTCGCCGCCATATAACAATTGTGCCCCGGTAATCCACCAAAGCTCCAGATTTTCAAATGCCTTTATCATTGTATTAGTTTTTTTTGCTTAGTTGATGTAATGCGGATTCTACAAGATTCCGCCTTTGTTTAGTGTTTCTTTTTTTGTCCGTAGTAAGCGTTGGGACCGTGTTTGCGGCTGAAATGCTTCTCTACGAGTAGAGGGTTCATCGTTGTTCCCGGGTTTACGCAGAACGACACGAATGCCATCTTCGCCACCTGTTCCATCACCACAGAATTGTAAACCGCCTGGTCCGGGTCCTTGCCCCATGAGAAAGGCCCGTGGTTCTTCACCAGCACGCCGGGAGTGTGGACATAGTTGATGTCCTTGAAGCGGTTTACTATCACCACACCCGTCTCCTTCTCGTATTCGGGCATCTGCTCCGCCGTCATGTCGTCGGTGCATGGGATGCAGTCGTGGAAATAGTCGGCGTGGGTCGTTCCTATATTCGGTATGTCCTTGCCCGCCTGTGCCCATGCCGTAGCATAGGTGGAGTGGGTGTGTACGATGCCGCCGATTTCGGGGAAGGCGCGGTATAGTACAAGGTGGGTGGGCGTGTCCGACGACGGGTTGAGGTCGCCCTCCACCACTTTGCCGGTCGTTACGTCCACAACGACCATGTCCGTTGCCTGCATCTTGTCGTATGACACGCCGGAAGGCTTGATTACCATGAGGTTCTTTTCACGGTCGATGCCCGACACGTTGCCCCATGTGAATATCACCAGATTGTGCTTCACCAAGTCAAGGTTGGCACGAAATACTTTCTCTTTCAGTTCCTCTAACATTATACTAATTTCTAAGGTGTTCTTTTTCCGTTTCTCTACAGTTGCTAAAGTTTGAAGCAAGGGTCGTCCTCGTAAGACTTTTTGTTGAAGCAGTAGAGAGCCGCTCCGCGCTTCGAGGTCACCTTGTCTATCTTGTCCGTCCGTTCGATAAAGTCTATCGTCTTTATCTTCTTGCGGAAATTCCGCTTGTCAATCTCCTCGCCGAGTATAGCCTCGTAGACATGCTGCAGCTGCGTAAGTGTGAACAGTTCCGGAAGGAGACTGAAACTGAGCGGCTCCGTGCTGATGCGACGGCGCAGGAGCAATACCGCCTTCTTTACCATCTCGTTGTGGTCGGAGTATAGTTTCGGCAGTGCCTCCACGTCAATCCATTCCAGTTCGTGCTCCTCCTGCAACGCCTTGTCGTAGTCATTCACGTTGATAAGGGCGCAATATGCTATTGATATAACCCGCTCTCCCGGGTCGCGGTTTACGGCGCCGAAAGCTCCCACCTGTTTCATGTACAGGTTGTCGATACCCGTCAATGCCTTCAGCGTGCGGTTGGCAGCTTCGTCAATACTCTCGTCGCCTTCCACGAAGCCGCCGTAGAGCGAAAGTTCGCCGCGTCCCGGATCCATCTTTCTTTTGCCCACAAGCAGTTTCAGCTTGTTGGCTTCGAAGCCGAAGATGATGCAGTCTACCGACACATACATCCGGGAGTATTCTTTATAGAATTCAGTCATTTTGCTCTTCTTTAAATTGTGTTTGCCGTCTGCCGTGTTGCCGGCAGACGGCGTGTTGCGTATTCCCGTTTCTGCCGTTTACCAGAAGTAGATGTAGAATGCCACGGTGATAGCCAGAATTATGACACTGTGTATCACGTCCCATTTGTTCCAGCTTGCTCTCGTGGCAGCTTTCTGTTCCGGGGTGGCGGTGCCGAATACAAGACCCTGTATCTTTTCTTCAGACGGAGCTTCGGTGGCGAGACTTACAACAACTACTACAAGGCAGCAAACGATAAGCATCAGACCGCAGAAATACAGCCAGTTGAAATCATAGAACATATACTTGAACCAGTTGTCCGACGCATCCGTCACGTTGCTGTAGTACACCTTCGCACCAAGACGTGTGAGACCGATGATGATACCTGCTAGCAGACCCCACATGCCTCCTTTCGCCGAAGCTCTCTTCCAGCAGATGCCGAGCAGGAACGCCGCTGCAATACCCGGGGCGAGAACGCTCTGCACGTCCTGTAGGTAGTTGTAGAGCACGTTGCCTACGCTGCGCATGATGGGAATCCAGAGGATACCGAGTATCACGATGACAACCGTTGCCACCTGGCCTATCTTGACAAGTGCTTTCTCTGATGTCTGAGGGCGCAGACGCTTGTAGAAGTCTATTGTGAACAGCATTGCAGAAGAGTTGAACAATGATGCGAGCGAACTCATGAGTGCTGCCAGAATACCGCACACCACAAGACCCTTGACACCGGCCGGCAACAGCTTCGCCACAAGCACGGGGAAGGCTGCGTCGCTTACAAGGTTGCCGTACATGTCCACGGGCATGAACGTGCCGTTGCTTTTGATGTGGAGGGCGTAGGCAATCATTCCCGGGATGAGGAAGATGAACACAGGGAGCAATTTGAGGTAAGCTCCGAAGATGGTGCCGCGCCGCGCTTCCTTTTCGCTCTTGCCCGAGAGCACGCGCTGCACGATGAACTGGTCGGTACACCAGTACCAGAAGCCGATTACGGCAGAGCCTACAAGGGCACCCAGCCACGGATAGCTGGGGTCGCGGAGGTCGCGCATCAAGTCGGGCATCTTGTCGCCGTATTCGTTTACTGGTTCCATGGAGCATATTCTCATCACTTCGTCCCAGCCGCCCACGGCTCTCAGACCGAGCACGAGGATGATTATCGAACCGAGCAAGAGAATTGGTGTCTGCAGCACAGAGGTATAGAGCACACTCTTCATGCCGCCGAAAATAGTGTAGAGGGCGGTTATGAGAACAAGGCCGATGGCGGCAATCCAGAAGAAATCGATGCCCCAGAGTTCCTTGATGCCGAACACCTGTTGGAATACAAGGCCGCCGGCATACACCGTCACCGCCACTTTCGTCAGCACATAGCTTATAAGCGAGATGACGGAGAGAATGGTACGGCTCTCCTTGTTATACCGTCTTTCGAGGAACTCGGGCATGGTGTAAACCATAGACCGTGTGTAGAAAGGCACGAACACCCATCCCAGTATCAATATCATCCATCCCTGTATCTCCCAGTGGGCCATTGCCATGCCCGACGATGCTCCGGCTCCGGCAAGACCTATCAAATGTTCAGAACCGATGTTCGACGCAAAGATTGACGCACCGATTGCAATCCATGTAGCGTCGCGGCCTCCAAGAAAATAGTCTGCGGAGTCGTTGTTCTTCTGGCATACCACCCAGACGACGATTCCGATTAAGGCGAGGCAGAAAACGCCAATCACCAGCCAATCGTATATTTCCATGTTTCTTTAAAGTTAAGTTAGTTGTTTGATATCATTTGTTTGTTTCTTCGCAGTTACTTCACGCTGAATTTGTAGGCAGCGTGGCTGTAGTATTTCTCTCCCGGCTTGAGGTATGGCGACGGCCAGTCTTTCTTGTTGGGTGAGTCCGGGTATTTCTGGCTTTCAAGGCATACCGACACGTGTTTGGGATATTTCACGCCGTGTTTGCAGGCGATACCGGTGCCCTGGAAATTGCCTGTGTAAACTTGCACCCCGGGCTCGTTTGTGTACATTTCGAGAAGAATGCCTGTCTTGGGTGAATAGAGTGATGCGCAGACTTCCGTGTCGTCGCCTTTACCGTCTTTGTATGTGTTGAGGCACCAGTTGTGGTCGTAGCCTCCAGCGTTTTTGATTTGGTCGTAAGTTGTGTCATTGATGGTCTCGTTTATGGCGTGGGCCTTGCGGAAATCCATCGGCGTGCCGTCCACCTGTTTTATCTCTCCTGTCGTCATGTATGTCTTGTCGGCAGGAGTGAACTTGTCGGCGTTGATATGGAGCACCATATCCGTACCTTCTTTCGACATGTCGCCGTTGAGATTAAAGTAGCAGTGGTTTGTCATGTTGATAACCGTCTCCTTGTCTGTTGTCGCCTCGAAAGTGATGTCGAGCGTGTTGTTGCTCAGCAGGCGGTATGTCGTTGTGGCGGTGACGGTGCCGGGGAAATTATTGTCGCCGTCTGGCGATACAATGGTGAGGATTAGTGTAGTGTCGTTGGGCTGTTTCGCGTCGTAAACCTTGTACATCCATCCCGAAGGGCCTCCGTGTAGGCAGTGTCCGAAATTGTTTTGTGGCAGTTGGTAGTCTTTGCCGGCCACGGTCAGGTGTCCTTTGTTTATCCTGTTGGCGTATCTGCCTACGGAAGATCCGTAGTCGCTGGGGCTGTTCACCGTATCTGCATATTGTCTGATATTGTCGTAGCCCAGAACCACGTCGGTAGGTTTGCCGTCCTTGTCCGGCACGCTCAACGACACCACGCGTCCGCCGAAATTGGTGATGCAGGCTTCCATTCCGCCTGCGTTTTTCAGTGTATATAATTTCACGGGCTTGCCGGAAATGGTTGTGTCGAAGGCTGTAGGGTCAAGTCCGGAAACCGTAGTCCGTGTGCCTTGCCCGCTGCAGCAGGAAGACAGTGCAATGCACACAAGTCCGGCTACTGACAATAGGTTCTTTAAGTTTTTCATATATTCGTATTTAGGTTCGTGATAAAGATTTTTCTTTGTCCGTCGGTTTTCGATAAGGAAAATGTCTCCATTCCCCTAATGCGTTGTAAAATTACTATTTATTTTCCGAATAGCATCAATTATTGTATAAGTTTTTTTGTCTGCCGTGTTTAAATGACACTTTTCTGTTCCTCTTTGTAAAGTTTGTATTGCAGTTTCATGGCTGAAATGCTTGGCCAGTGCGTTTCGGGAACAAAAAAAGCGCAAAGTGGGTCTATTGCCTCGCTTTGCGCTCGCTTGGGTACGTTCGGTATTAACCTCCTACCCCGATTACAACAAGGGTGCATCCCACAAGGGGAAAATTCCCTTATATTGACGGATTGCTTGGGATTAGCAAACCCTTCTCGCTCCGTCTCCGATAACCACGTCGTATATTTTGGGCGTCTTGCCGTACTTGGCTTCGTATTTCTCCTTCACGTCGGCAACGAACTTGTCGTAAAGCTCGTCCTTTACGAGGTTTATCGTGCATCCGCCGAAGCCTCCGCCCATTATGCGGCTTCCGGTCACGCCGTTCTCCTTAGCTATGTCGTTGAGGTAGTCTATCTCCTCGCACGACACCTCGTATTCACGGCTCAGACCGTCGTGTGTCTCATACATCTTTTTGCCAACGGTTTCGTAGTCGCCGGCGTTGAGGGCGTCGCATACTGCAAGCACGCGGTCTTTCTCGCCCAATACGTACACGGCACGCTTCACGTCTTCTTCGCTCACGCCGCCCCTCACTGTCTCAAGCATGTTCCAGTTTACGTCGCGCAGTGTTTCTATCTTCTTGTCCGGGTTTTTCTTCTGCAATGCCGCCACGATGTTCTCGCAACTCTTCCTGCGGTCGTTGTATGCCGACGATGCCAGCTCGTGTTTCACTACCGAGTCCACGAGTACCAGCTTGTAGCCTTTCGGGTCGAACGGGAAATACTCGAATTCCCTGCTGCGGCAGTCCAGACGCATCAGTTTCCCGGCTTTGCCGAATACGCTTGCGAACTGGTCCATGATGCCGCAGTTCACTCCGCAGTAGTTGTGTTCCGTGGCTTGGCCGGCGAGAACCATATCCCACTGCGACACCTCGTTGTCGCCGAAAAGGTCGTTGATAGCGAAGGCATAGCAGCTCTCGAGCGCTGCGGATGAGGACAAGCCAGCTCCCAACGGCACGTCGCCGGAGAATGCGGTGTTGACCCCCTTAACGTCTACTCCCCGCTTTTTCATCTCCTGCACGATGCCGTAGATGTATCTCGCCCAACTGGCCTTGGGGCCTTCCGCATCGTTGATGTCAAATTCCACGCGGTCTTTCAAGTCAATGGCGTATGCCATCACCTTATTCGTCCCGTTGGGACGTATCTCGCACATGATGCCTTTGTCGATTGCGCCGGGGAACACGAACCCTCCGTTGTAGTCGGTGTGTTCGCCGATGATGTTAATTCTTCCGGGCGCCGTGTATATGTTGCCGGTCTTTCCGTCGAAGTGCTTGACGAAACGACTTCTTACTGTTTCTATGTCCATGGTGTCTGGTTTTATTTCTTTACTCCGAACTTGTAAATTGTGGTCTGCTTATATTGCTGGTCGGGGCGCAGGACTACCGACGGGAAATATGGTCTGTTGGGTGAGTCGGGGAAATGCTGCGCTTCCAGACACACGGCACTCCTTCTTGGATATGTCGATCCGTGCGTGCCGCTTATTCCGCTCTCGAAGTTGCCCGTGTAGAGTTGCAGACCCGGTTCTGTGGTATATACTTCCATTGTCCTGCCGCTATTGGGCTCCACGAGGCGTGCGGCGAAACTAAGTTCGCCTTCTTCCTTCTTGTTGAGCACATAGTTATGGTCGTAGCCGTGGCCGTTTTTGAGCTGCTCGTCGTCGTTGTCTATTCTCTCGCCGATGGCCTTAGGTGTGCGGAAATCGAATGGCGTGCCCTCCACAAACCTTATCTCGCCGGTCGGAATGCTCTGTGCGTCGATGGGCAGATAGAAATCGGCGTTCATCTCAAGTTCCACGTTGTCCACTGTCGGTGTGGGGTTGGCGATGCCGGCGAGGCTGAAGAAACCGTGGTTGGTGAGGCAGATGATGGTCTTCTTGTTTGTTGTGGCAAGATAGTCGATGATGAGTTCGTTGTCGTCGTTGAAGGTATAGGCTACTGTCACTTTCACCTCGCCCGTGAAACCTTCCTCGCCGTAGCTCGACACGTAATTGAGCACAACTGTCTCGTCGTTCATCCGCAAGGCATCCCACACTTTCTTGTTGAAGCCCTCCTTGCCGCCGTGGAGCGAGTTTTCGCCGTCGTTCACGGGAATCTGGTATTCCTTTCCGTTGAGTTGGTATTTGCCTTTGCATATCCTGTTGCCGTATCTTCCGATGATTGTAGAGAGATATGGCTCCGGGCTGTTTATCACATCATTTATGTTGTCGTGCCCCTGTATCACGTTGGCATAGTTGCCGTTTTTGTCGGGCACCATTATTGCGACGAGTGCGCCTCCGTAGTTGGTGATAGCCACCTCGTTGCCCTTTTTGTTTTTCAGAATATACAGGTCGGTTTGTTTTCCGCTCACTGTGGTTTGAAAGTCCTCCCTTTTCAAACCGCATAGGTTTTGTGTTTCGATTGTGCTCATAATATTGCGTTTTTATAGTTAGTAATCGTATCTGCAAAGTAAAGGAAAATATGCGAGAACGACAAGCGAAACAACGAAAAAAGGATTGGTGCAGTGTTAAAAACCGCTAATCTGCGAGGAAGTCCGCCACCACGTAGCTACTGCCCCCGACGAATATAAAATCATTCCCAGTTGCGTCGGTTAGGGCTTTTGCGTAGGCTTCCTTTACCGTAGGGTAGGCGTTGCCTTTCAGCCCGTGCCGTTCTCCTTCTTGTTTCACCCTTTCAGCAGGTATCGCCCTGTGGGTGGAGGCTTGGGTGAAATAGTATTCAGCATTTTTGGGAAGAAGCCCGCATACCGTGTCGATGTCTTTGTCGTCCACCATTCCGAAGACGATACGCAGCGTCTCGCATGACTGGCTTTCTATCTGACGACCCAGATATTCCCATCCTGCCACGTTGTGCCCTGTGTCGCACACCACCTTCGGGCGCGTCCTTACTGTTTCCCACCGTCCTCTAAGACCTGTCGCCTCGACGACGTGGGCAAGACCTGCTGCAACGGCTTCCTTGTTTTTTATCGCTCCCAACCTGTGCAGTTCTTTAGCCGCACAGAGTATGGTGTTTGTGTTTTTTGTCTGGTACAGTCCGCCCAGCTCCCCATGTATTGCGCCGAATGACTTTGTCTTGTAGTCTATGCCTCCTTGCGTGGCGATTTTTGCTTCGGTTATTTCGTTGTCGTCTTGGGCGAAGGTTATCGGTGCATTTTCGCTTTCCGCCTTTGCTGTGAATACGGGTTTTGTTTCTTCGTTATATTCGCCCACGACTACGGGCACACCATCCTTTATTATCCCGGCTTTCTCTCCTGCTATTTTTGCGAGGGTATCTCCAAGGAACTGCGTGTGGTCAAAACTGATGTTGGTGATGACAGAGAGGATGGGCGTGATGATATTGGTGCAGTCGAGCCGTCCGCCCAGTCCCACTTCTATAACGGCGTAATCCACTTGCTGCTCGGCAAAGTACTTGAATGCGAGTGCCGTGGTCAGTTCAAAGAAACTGGGATGGAGGGGTTCGAAAAAATGTCTTTCCTCTCTCACGAAATCCACTACGCGCTGTTTGCCTATACATTCGCCGTTCACCCGTATCCTCTCCCTGAAGTCTACAAGGTGAGGCGAGGTGTACAGTCCCACTTTATAGCCTTCGGCCTGCAGTATCGCTGCTATTGAATGTGAGCAGGAACCTTTTCCGTTGGTCCCTGCCACGTGTATGGAACGGAACTTGGTATGGGGGTGGTTGAAGTGGTTGTCAAGTTCAATTGTATTGTATAACCCCTCTTTGTATGCCGACGCTCCCACCTTCTGAAACATCGGCACACTGTTGTATAGGTATTCTATTGTTTCTTCGTAACTCATTTCTTGCGTCCTTTATAAACGAGCACGGCAACAACGAGCACGGCCAAAGCCAACAACACGTAGCCTATCTCATGGCTGTATTTCGTAGCCTGCAGATACACATCCTCAGTCGTCTTGTAGTCGGTGTATTCGTATATTGCCCATCCTATCAGCGCAAGTATAGTGTTCCATACGCCCGCTCCGAGAGTGGTGAAGATGAGGAATTTGCTGACGTTCATGCCAGCCAGTCCGGCGGGTATGCTTATGAGTTGGCGTACTCCCGGCACGAGACGTCCGAAGAATGTTGAAGTGGTGCCGTGTTTGCGGAAGAATTCCTCCGCCTCTTCAACCTTTTTGCGGTCAATGAGACACATGTGCCCGAAGCGGCTGTCGGCGAAGCGGTACACTATGGGTCTGCCAAGCCATTTGGCAAGCCAGTAATTAATCAATGCTCCGAGGTCAGCACCTATGGTGGCAAACACGATGACAAGTATTACCGTCATTCCGCTGTCAGGGTTCATTGCCTTCCATGCTGCAGGCGGCACGACAACTTCGGAGGGGAAGGGGATGAATGAGCTTTCGATAGCCATGAAGAGAGTTACCACCCAGTAGCTGAGGTTGTTCAGAATCCAAAGGAACAGTTCTGCCGAGTTCATAATCAGTAGGTTTTTTAAATTGTTTATTGGTTAATGGTTTTGCAAAGTTACGAATAAAAAACAAAACAAGGTCTGAAATGCGGACAAATCCGTATATTCAGACCTTGTGTTTTTTTTGCGCGCTTGTTGTAGATTTGTCTTTTGGTCTTGTTTTCCGCAAGACAAATTGTCACGGCTGTTAGTTGAAATAACTCCTGAATTTCTCGAAGATAGATCGCTTGGTAGTTTCGTCTCCCTTGAAATTGTCGCTGTCCCTCATTTCCTCGAGGTGTTTCTTCTCGTCTTTCGAGAGCGTCTTCGGTACGTAAACGCTGATGTGGACGACAAGGTCGCCGTGGCCATGGCCGTAGCCCTGTACGGCAGGCAGACCCTTGCCGCGCAGGCGCAGTGCTTTGCCGGGCTGTGTGCCGGGTTCTATCTTTATCTTCACTTTGCCTCCGCCCAGAGTGGGTATCTCCACCTGTCCGCCGATTGCCGCGGTGGGGAAGTCGAGTAGCAGGTTGTAGACCAAGTCCTGTCCGTCGCGTACGAATATATCGCTCGGTTCTTCCTCGATAAACACCTGTATGTTGCCGTTGATGCCGTTGTGCATTCCGGCGTTTCCCTTTCCTGGAACGTTCACCACCATGCCTTCAGCCACGCCGGCCGGTATCTTTATCTCGACAACCTCTTCGCCTTTCACTACGCCTGCTCCCGAGCAAGTCTTGCACTTGTTCTTTATCACGGAGCCCTCGCCCTGACAGTTGGGGCAAACTGTCTGCGTCTGCATCATGCCGAAGAGACTCTGCGTGGTGCGCGTCACCACACCGCTGCCGTGACACGTGGGGCACGTTTCCTTGCCGCTGCCGTTCTCGGCACCGCTGCCGTGGCAGTGTGAGCATGTCACGTCCTTCTTCACCTTAAACTTCTTCGTTACTCCCGTCGCTATTTCCTCGAGCGAGAGTCTGACCTTCAGCCTGAGGTCAGCTCCGCGGTGCTGTGCGGGTCTTCCGCCGCCGCGCTGTCCGCCGAAACCTCCTCCGAAGCCGCCGTGTCCTCCAAACACGTCGCCGAACATAGAGAAGATGTCGTCCATACTGAAGCCGCCTCCGAAGCCTCCGAAGCCGCCTGCACCACCTGCGCCGGCCGGTCCGTTGAAGCCGAACTGGTCGTACTGCTGTCTCTTCTGCGGGTCGTGGAGCACATCGTATGCCTCGGCAGCCTCTTTGAACTTCTCCTCGGCCACCTTGTCGCCCGGGTTGCGGTCGGGGTGGTATTTGATGGCAATCTTCCGGTATGCCTTTTTTATCTCGTCTTCCGAGGCACTTTTGCTCACGCCGAGCACCTCATAATAATCTCTCTTGTTAGCCATAATCTTCGTAATTACTGTCCTACAGCCACCTTGGCGTGTCTGATAACCTTGTCGTTCAGTTTGTAGCCTGTCTGCACGCAGTCGAGCACCTTGCCCTTCTTGTCGTCGCCCATTCCGGGAACCATAGCCACGGCTTCATGAAAATCGGTGTTGAAGTCGCAGTCCTTTGTTTCGATTTTGCTCACGCCGAGTGCGCCCATGCACTTCTCGAATTTCTGGAAAATCAGTTTCATTCCCTCCTTCACGGCCTCCACGTCTTCCGTTTTGTCCATGTTGGCGAGAGCCCTTTCCATATCGTCCATCACGGGCAGTATGGCAGACACCGCCTTCTCTGCACCGTTGAGGATAAGCTCCGCCTTTTCCTTGATGGTCCTTTTGCGGTAGTTGTCGAATTCCGCCACGCTGCGCAGATACTTGTCTTTCAGGTCGGCGATTTGCTCGTTTGCAGCGTCCAGCGGGTCTTTCTCTTCCTCCTTTTCAACTTTTGTTTCCTTGTCTTCGGCAGCTTGTTGCTCTTCGCCTTCAGCCTTGATGTCCTGTTGCTTTTCGGAATTCTTCAACTCCTCTTTCTCTTTCTTTATATCCTTTTCTTCGCTCATGATAACACTTTTTATTTTGTTTCAAGCAAAAACCTTGCCAATGTAGGGGTGTATGACAATTATTCGTACATCTTTGCGCGCTGCTCCTTCAGCTGCTCGTCGTAGATGTAGTCGTCATACTGTGTCAGTTTGTCGATTGTCCCCTTTGGCGTCAGTTCTATGATGCGGTCTGCCACGGTCTGGATGAATTCGTGGTCGTGGCTGCTGAACAGGATATTGCCTTTGAAACCCACGAGGTTGTTGTTGAAAGCCTGGATGCTCTCGAGGTCAAGGTGGTTGGTCGGTGTGTCGAGGATGAGGCAGTTGGCGTTCTTGAGCTGCATGCGCGCTATCATGCAACGCATTTTCTCCCCTCCGCTCAACACGTTTACTTTCTTCATCACCTCCTCGCCGCTGAATAGCATTCTTCCGAGATAGCCCTTCATTGCCACTTCGTTGCCTGTGCCGTACTGGCTGAGCCAGTCCACGAGGTTCATGTCGCTGCTGAAGAATTCTGTATTGTCTAGCGGCAGGTAAGCCGTCGTTATCGTTACGCCCCATTTGTAGGTGCCGGCCTGTGCCTCCCTGTTGCCGTTGATGATTTCGAAGAGCGCGGTCATGGCTTTGGGGTTATGGCTGAGGAATACAACCTTCTGTCCTTTCTCTATGTTGAAGTTCACGTTGTCGAAGAGAACCGTGCCGTCGGCGTCCACGGCCTTGAGACCTTCCACTTCGAGAATCTGGTTTCCCGGTTCGCGCTCCATCTGGAAGATGATGCCGGGGTATTTGCGTGACGACGGGCGTATCTCCTCCACGTTGAGTTTCTCGAGCATCTTCTTGCGGCTTGTCGTCTGCTTGCTCTTCGCCACGTTGGCAGAGAAGCGGCGGATGAATTCCTCCAGCTCCTTGCGCTTCTCCTCGGCTTTCTGCCGCTGGTTCTGCTGCTGGCGCAGGGCGAGCTGTGAGCTCTCGTACCAGAAGGAGTAGTTTCCGGCGAATACAGTAACCTTGCCGAAGTCGATGTCCACCGTTTGCGTGCTCACGGCATCGAGGAAATGGCGGTCGTGGCTCACCACGAGCACCGTCTGCTCCACATTGCTCAAGTATTCCTCAAGCCACTGCACGGTGTCGAGGTCGAGGTCGTTGGTAGGCTCGTCGAGGAGGAGGTTGTCCGGGTGACCGAAGAGAGCCTTCGCCAGCATCACGCGCACCTTCTCGGTGTTCGACAGTTCGCTCATCATCTTCTGCTGCATGTCCTCCTTTATTCCGAGGTTCGACAGCAGCTGTGCTGCGTCGCTCTCGGCGTTCCATCCGTCCATCTCAGCGAATTTCATTTCCAGTTCGGCGGCGCGGTTTCCGTCCTCCTCGGTCATCTCTGGCTTGTTGTAGAGCTCTTCGCGTTCCTTCATGTTTTTCCACAGCGGCTCGTGCCCCATGAGGACGGTGTCCATCACGCTGAACGCGTCGTACTTGAAGTGGTCCTGGTCGAGCACCGAGAGGCGTTCGCCCGGTCCCAGCTCCACCGTTCCCTTGTTGGGCTCCAGTTCGCCGCTGATGGCTTTAAGCAGTGTGGACTTGCCGGCGCCGTTGGCACCGATTACACCGTAGATGTTTCCGTTGGTGAACTTGATGTTAACGTCTTTGTAGAGAACTCTCTTTCCGAATTGGATCGCGAGATTGGTTACTGTAATCATTTGTTTCTATTACCTTATTATATTATATACGTATATTCCGGACAAAATCTGTTCCTCTTTGCCTTCATTCGCTGCAACCGCAGACTAAGGCAAAATCGCCTGCAAAGGTAAGCAAAGTATTGAACTAAAGCAAATTTTTTTACCTGTTTGCACAACTTGCCGTTTTCGTGTTCCCTAGCGAGATATTTTAGGCGCATGCCGTGGAAATCATTAAAATATCATTATCTTTGCACGGACAAAATACATTTTCGACTATGGCTATCAGGGAAAGAAGAAAGCGGATTTACCGCAAGCGCATACCGTATGGGATGCAGAATTTTGAGGACGTCATTATGGAGGATTGTTACTATGTGGACAAGACCCCGTTTATTGAAGACATAGAGGACTCACACAAATATTTCTTCTTCATACGCCCACGCCGCTTCGGCAAGAGCCTTACCATCTCCATGCTCGAAAACTACTACGACATAAACAAGGCGGACAAGTTCGAGA
>CAVGJZ010000053.1:0-18915 GCA_963629785.1 Oscillibacter sp. MSJ-31
TCAACACATGGTACGGCGGCGAGATGAAGAAGGGTATGTTCTCTATGATGAACTATTTCTTGCCTCTCAAGGGCATGGCTTCTATGCACTGCTCTGCCAACACCGACATGAACGGCGAGAATACCGCCATCTTCTTCGGTCTCTCTGGTACAGGCAAGACTACTCTGTCTACCGACCCGAAGCGCAAGCTTATCGGCGACGACGAGCACGGATGGGACGACGAGGGCGTGTTCAACTTCGAGGGCGGCTGCTACGCCAAGGTTATCAACCTTGACAAGGAGTCTGAGCCGGACATCTACGGCGCTATCCGCCGCGACGCTCTGCTCGAGAACGTGACCGTTGACAAGTGCGGCAAGATTGACTTCGCTGACAAGTCGGTTACTGAGAACACTCGTGTGTCTTACCCGATTTACCACATCAAGAATATCCAGCGTCCTTACTCACAGGGTCCCGCTGCAAAGCAGGTTATCTTCCTTTCTGCCGACGCTTTCGGAGTGCTGCCTCCAGTGTCTATCCTCAACGCAGAGCAGACTAAGTATTACTTCCTCTCTGGTTTCACAGCTAAGTTGGCTGGTACAGAGCGCGGCATCACCGAGCCTACTCCTACTTTCTCTGCTTGCTTCGGACAGGCTTTCCTTGAGCTGCACCCGACAAAGTATGCCGAGGAACTCGTTAAGAAGATGGAGAAGAGCGGCGCCAAGGCTTACCTCGTGAACACTGGCTGGAACGGTACTGGCAAGCGTATCTCTATCCGCGATACACGCGGTATCATCGACGCTATCCTCGACCACTCTATCGACGCAGCTCCTACAAAGACTGTTCCGTTCTTCAACTTTGTAGTTCCTACACAGCTTGAGGGCGTTGATCCGAACATCCTTGACCCGCGCGACACTTACGCTGACGCAGCACAGTGGGAGGAGAAGGCTAAGGACCTCGCTAACCGTTTCATCAAGAACTTCAAGAAATATGAGACAAACGAGGCCGGCAAGGCACTCGTGGCTGCTGGTCCCCAGCTCTAATCTCGTGAAATAATCTTTTTCACATAAGCGCAAGTCCCGTCAGATTAATATCTGGCGGGACTTTTTTTAATGTCTCATTGTTTTACTTGGTGCTCTCTTGGCACCTGTGCCTAATTGTCGTAAAAAAATAAGTACAACACTTGTTATATACCCTTTGTGCGATGTTTGAAAAGTGTTCCAAATGTCGCATTTTACCGATGCGGGAGTTGCTGAAATTCTGACCGGATTTTGGTATTCTTTCAGGGTGAATGCAAAATGTTGATAATCAACGTAATAGGAATATCCTAAAAACCGATACCCCAAAACCTCGGAGGAAAGCACTGCTTTTCGGGGAGCAAAGCTATCGTTTCCTCCGGGCAAAGCTATCGTTTCCTCCCCGAAAAGCACTGCTCCTTGAAAACAGAACAAAAACAAAGTGTTCCAAATGTCTTATTTGTAAAATATATTTCACGCATATTCCAAACGCCTGTACCTATGTTTTTGTTTGGTTGCAGTATGGTTTGTGGTTGTCAAAATATTGTTCCCCCGTCGCTTAAACCGTGCCGCCCTCTTTGCCTTTCTATACCTTATATATAATATATAGCTCGCTTTGAGGAGTGGTTTCATTGTGATAGTTTCGAGGTATGAATTCGGTCATTTGGTTGTTTGCCTTTAATAATCATTTCTTTTTCAGTTCCTTATAACCCGTGTTGAAACATAAAATTAATGCCATTTTAATGTTGATAAAAGTTAAGAAAATATATCTTATGTAAATTATAGGAGCAAAAATAAAGCGGCAAGTTCCATATATTAGGTAGTGTGGAAAAAAGTTCTTAACTTTGCAACCCAAATCGGTCGTATGGCTGCGGCCGCCCAAATAACTCGATAATAACAAAATATAAATATAAAATTAAAAATTAAAGACAATGCCTACAATTCAGCAATTGGTAAGAAAGGGCAGAAAGGCACTTGTTGACAAGAGCAAGTCACCGGCTTTGGACTCATGTCCCCAGCGTCGCGGTGTTTGTGTTCGTGTCTACACAACTACGCCTAAGAAGCCTAATTCGGCAATGAGAAAAGTTGCCCGTGTACGTTTGACAAACCAGAAGGAGGTTAACTCCTACATCCCGGGAGAGGGACACAACCTGCAGGAGCACTCTATCGTGCTTGTTCGCGGTGGCCGTGTGAAGGACCTTCCCGGTGTTCGCTATCACATCGTTCGCGGTACTCTTGATACCGCAGGTGTGGCAAACCGCACACAGCGCCGTTCAAAGTACGGAGCAAAACGCCCGAAGCAGAAGTAATCAAAACCGAGAGGTTTAAAATCGCAATTTAATAGTTTTGCTGGAGAATTGTTATAAGGTTGAGTAAGCGGCTCCGGTGGGAGAACTGAAGACAAAATCAAGACAGCCCCTGCAGAATAAATTTCAAAACAAGAAATGAGAAAAGCAAAACCAAAGAAGCGCGTGATCCTTCCGGATCCCGTTTTCAACGACCAGAAGGTCTCAAAGTTCGTTAATCACTTGATGTATGACGGAAAGAAAAACACGTCATACGAAATTTTCTACAAAGCATTGGATACCGTAAAGGAGAAGATGGCAAACGAGGAAAAGTCAGCCCTCGAGATTTGGAAGGCTGCTCTCGACAACATCACTCCGCAGGTTGAGGTTAAGAGCCGCCGTATCGGTGGCGCCACTTTCCAGGTTCCTACTGAAATCCGTCCTGACCGCAAGGAGAGCATCTCAATGAAGAATATGATTGCTTTCGCTCGCAAGCGCGGCGGTAAGTCTATGGCCGACAAACTGGCTGCCGAGATTATGGATGCCTTCAACAATCAGGGTGGCGCCTTCAAGCGTAAGGAGGACATGCACCGCATGGCTGAGGCTAACCGTGCATTCGCTCACTTCAGATTTTAATTCATAGATAAGGTATAAGGAATCATGGCAAAGCAAGATTTACATTTGACCCGTAATATCGGTATTATGGCGCACATCGATGCCGGTAAGACGACAACTTCTGAGCGTATCCTGTTCTATACGGGTAAGACTCACAAGATTGGCGAGGTTCACGATGGAGCTGCAACAATGGACTGGATGGCCCAGGAGCAGGAGCGCGGTATTACTATCACTTCCGCTGCTACTACCTGTAACTGGAACTACAACGGAAAGTCTTACAAGATTAACTTGATTGACACTCCGGGACACGTTGACTTCACGGCTGAGGTTGAGCGCTCGCTCCGCGTTCTCGACGGAGCTGTTGCTACATACTGTGCCGTAGGCGGTGTTCAGCCGCAGTCTGAAACCGTATGGCGTCAGGCTGACAAGTACAATGTTCCTCGTCTGGGTTACGTAAATAAGATGGACCGTTCTGGCGCTGACTACTATGACGTGCTCCGCCAGATGAAGGAGGTTCTCGGCGCTAACCCCGTATCTCTCGTTATCCCTATCGGTAGCGAGGAGACTTTCAAGGGTGTTGTTGACCTTATCAAGATGAAGGCTATCCTTTGGCACGACGAGACAATGGGCGCCGAATACGAGATTGACGATATTCCCGCTGACCTCCAGGACGAGGCCGAGGAGTGGAGAGGAAAGCTCGTTGAGGCTGCTGCTGAATTTGACGAGGCTCTGATGGAGAAATTCTTCGAGGATGCTGACTCTATAACCGAGGAGGAGATTATCGCCGCTATCCGCAAGGGTACTTTGGCAATGGAGTGTACTCCTGTCATCTGCGGTTCTTCGTTCAAGAACAAGGGTGTGCAGACGCTTCTCGACTATGTTTGTGCTTTCCTTCCTTCACCGATCGATACTCCTAACATCATCGGTACTAACCCTTCAACGGGTGAGGAAGAGGACCGCAAGCCGTCTGAGGATGCTCCTACTTCTGCTCTCGCATTCAAGATTGCTACCGACCCGTATGTCGGCCGTCTCGTGTTCTTCCGCGTTTACTCCGGTAAGGTTGCAGCCGGTTCTTACGTTTTCAATACTCGTTCAGGCAAGAAGGAGCGCGTGAGCCGTTTGTTCCAGATGAACTCCAACAAGCAGGTGCCTATGGAGGTTATCGACGCCGGTGACATCGGTGCTGGTGTTGGTTTCAAGGATATCCGTACTGGTGACACTCTCTGCGACGAGGAGCACCCGATTGTTCTCGAGTCTATGTCATTCCCTGATCCGGTTATCGGTATCGCCGTTGAGCCGAAGAGCCAGGCTGACGTTGATAAGCTCGGTATCGGTCTCTCCAAGTTGGCTGAAGAGGATCCTACCTTCACTGTTCACACTGACGAGCAGAGCGGTCAGACTGTTATCTCTGGTATGGGTGAGCTTCACCTCGACATCATCCTCGACCGTCTGAAGAGAGAGTTCAAGGTTGAGTGTAACCAGGGTAAGCCGCAGGTTAACTACAAGGAGGCTATTACCAAGACTGTCAATCTCCGCGAGGTTTACAAGAAGCAGTCCGGTGGTCGCGGTAAGTTCGCTGACATCATTGTTAATGTTGGTCCTGTTGACGACGACTTCAAGGAGGGCGGTCTGCAGTTCATCAACGAGGTGAAGGGCGGTAACATTCCTAAGGAGTTCATTCCTTCTGTACAGAAGGGTTTCGAGGGCGCAATGAAGAACGGTGTGCTCGGCGGTTATCCGATGGACAGCATGAAGGTTACTCTTCTCGATGGTTCTTTCCACCCCGTTGACTCTGACCAGTTGTCATTCGAGGTTGCTGCCATCAACGCTTACAAGAACGCCTGCGCCAAGGCAGGTCCTGTTCTCATGGAGCCTATCATGAAGCTTGAGGTTGTTACTCCCGAGGAGAACATGGGTGATGTTATCGGCGACCTTAACAAACGTCGTGGCCAGGTTGAGGGTATGGACGAGACTCGTTCCGGTGCCCGTATCATCCGCGCTATGGTTCCGCTTGCCGAGATGTTCGGTTACGTTACTGCTCTCCGTACTATCACTTCTGGTCGTGCAACAAGCTCTATGGAGTACGATCACCACGCTCCCCTCTCTAGCTCGATAGCAAAGACTGTTCTCGAGGAAATCAAGGGACGTACAGACCTCCTCTAATAAGGACAAATAAACAGGATAGGGTGGGACACCCCTTAGCGTATGACTCTTAAAGGGTGTACCCTTCCTTCCTTTTCTTATAATTATCTTAAAAATAAAATGAGTCAGAAAATCAGAATCAAGCTGAAGTCCTACGACCATAAGTTGGTTGACAAGTCAGCAGAGAAAATCGTGAAGGCTGTAAAGGCTACTGGTGCTATTGTAAGTGGTCCTATTCCATTGCCTACACACAAGCGTATCTACACCGTAAACCGCTCAACTTTCGTAAACAAGAAGTCACGCGAGCAGTTCCAGCTCAGCGATTTCAAGCGTCTCATCGACATCTACAGCTCTACGGCTAAGACTGTCGACGCTCTTATGAAGCTCGAATTGCCGAGCGGTGTGGAAGTAGAAATCAAAGTATAGTTTAATTTTTTAATATTAATTGAAATGCCAGGATTAATTGGAAGAAAAATCGGAATGACATCCGTTTTCAGTGCCGACGGTAAGAACGTACCGTGCACTGTTATCGAAGCAGGTCCTTGTGTTGTGACACAGGTTAAGACCGTTGAAAAGGACGGTTACCAGGCTTATCAGTTGGCTTACGGCGAGAAGAAGGAGAAGAACACCACTAAACCTATGCTCGGCGTATTCAAGAAAGCAGGCACAACACCTAAGAGACACTTGGCCGAGTTCAAGTTTGAGGAGGAGTATAACCTCGGTGACACTGTCACAGTTGAGATTTTCAACGACGCTAAGTTTGTTGACGTTGTAGGTACATCCAAGGGTAAAGGTTTCCAGGGTGTCGTTAAGCGTCATGGCTTCGGCGGTGTAGGTCAGAGCACCCACGGTCAGGACGACCGCGCACGCAAACCGGGATCTATCGGTGCTTGTTCTTATCCTGCCAAAGTGTTCAAGGGAATGCGTATGGCCGGCCAAATGGGAGGCGACAGAGTGACAACTCAGAACCTCAAAGTGTTAAAGGTAATTCCTGAGCACAACCTCATCCTCGTGAAGGGTAGTGTAGCTGGATGTAATGGTTCAACCGTTTTAATTGAGAAATAATGGAAATTAGCGTATTAAATATCAAAGGTGAAGACACTGGGAGAAAGGTTACGTTAAACGAGTCAATCTTCGGAATTGAGCCTAATGACCATGTGCTCTATCTGGATGTTAAACAGTATCTCGCCAACCAGCGTCAGGGTACTGCAAAGTCCAAGGAGAGAAGTGAACACACCGGTTCTACTCGTAAGCTCGGACGCCAGAAGGGCGGCGGCGGCGCTCGTCGCGGTGACATCAACTCACCTGTGCTCGTTGGCGGTGGACGCGTTTTCGGTCCCAAGCCACGTGACTATCATTTCAAACTGAATAAGAAAGTGAAGAGCCTTGCTCGCAAGAGCGCACTCTCATACAAGGCTCAGGAGAATGCTATAGTAGTCGTTGAAGATTTCAATTTCGAGGCTCCAAAGACTAAAGAATTCGTAAATGTTGCAAAAAATCTTAAAGTTGACGGTCGTAAGATGCTTATGGTTTTGCCAGAAGTAAATAAAAACGTATATTTGTCAGCTCGTAATTTGCAGCGCACTGAAATTATGACTGCTTCAGCTCTGAACGCATACAAAGTTCTCAACGCTGATGTGCTCGTGGTGACAGAGAATTCGCTCAAGACTATCGATGGAATCTTAAACAAATAATTAATAGGAGACAGTAAATATGGCATTCATTATCAAACCATTGGTTACCGAAAAGATGACCAAGATTACAGACAAGTCTTCTGTTGAGAAAACTTACAAGGTTAAGGGCGAGGAGCGTACCAAGAAGGCTGAGGCCAGGTACGGTTTCATCGTTCGTCCCGAGGCCGGTAAGCTCGAAATTAAGAAGGAAATCGAAAGTCTGTATAACGTTACAGTTATAAATGTAAATACGCTTCGCTATGCCGGAAAGCGTTCTAGCCGCTATACAAAGGCAGGACTCATCAAGGGGCAGAAGAATGCGTATAAGAAGGCAATCGTTACTCTTAAAGAGGGCGATACAATTGATTTTTACAGCAATATCTAAATAAAAAATGGCAGTACGTAAATTTAAACCGGTTACTCCGGGTCAAAGACACAAGGTTATTGGCACGTTCGAGGAGATTACTGCATCCGTGCCAGAGAAGTCTCTCGTTTACGGTAAACGTTCTACCGGCGGTCGAAACAACACCGGTAAGATGACTGTCCGCTATCGTGGCGGCGGTCACAAGAGGAAGTTCCGTGTAATCGACTTCAAGCGAGAGAAAGATGGTGTTCCAGCTGTAGTTAAGACAATTGAGTATGATCCGAACCGCTCGGCTCGTATCGCTCTTTTGTATTACGCAGATGGTGAAAAACGTTACATTATTGCTCCCAATGGACTGCAGGTAGGCACTACCCTCATGTCAGGAAAGGATGCAGCTCCGGAGATTGGAAACACTCTTCCGCTTGCTAACATTCCTGTGGGTACCGTAATTCACAACATCGAATTGCGTCCCGGACAGGGTGCCCTGCTCGTTCGTTCGGCTGGTAATTTCGCTCAGTTGACTTCTCGCGAAGGCAGTTATTGTGTCATCAAGCTCCCTTCAGGTGAGACACGTCAGATTCTTAGCGCTTGTAAAGCTACCGTAGGTAGTGTAGGTAATTCAGATCACGCTCTCGAACAGTCTGGTAAGGCAGGCCGTTCTCGTTGGCTCGGTCGTCGTCCTCACAACCGCGGTGTCGTTATGAACCCTGTTGATCACCCGATGGGTGGTGGTGAAGGACGTCAGTCCGGAGGTCATCCTCGTTCACGTAAGGGCTTGTACGCTAAGGGACTCAAGACAAGAGCTCCTAAGAAGCTTTCTAACAAGTATATTATTGAAAGAGCTAAGAAATAATCAAGTTAATTAGAGCAAATTATGAGTCGTTCATTAAAAAAAGGTCCGTACATTAACGTATCTCTCGAGAAGAAAATTCTCGCCATGAATGAAAGCGGAAAGAAGAGTGTCGTTAAAACATGGGCTAGAGCATCAATGATTTCCCCTGACTTTGTGGGTCACACTGTTGCAGTTCATAACGGAAACAAATTTATTCCTGTTTATATTACAGAGAACATGGTTGGACACAAGTTGGGTGAGTTCTCGCCTACCCGCAGGTTCGGTGGCCATGCCGGTAATAAGCGATAACAGGCAAACCATTGTAAAAAGAAATTAAAATGGGAGCAAGAAAAAGAATATCGGCTGAAAAAAGAAAAGAAGCCCTGAAAAATATGTATTTTGCGAAGCTTAACGGCGTTCCTTCTTCTCCGCGCAAGATGCGCTATGTCGTAGACATGGTTCGCGGCATGGAAGTAAACCGCGCCCTCGGCGTTCTCAAGTTTTCTAACAAGGCTGCCGCAGCTGACGTGGAGAAATTGCTGCGTTCCGCTATCGCAAACTGGGAAACAAAAAATGACCGTAAGGCTGAAGACGGTGAACTTTATATCTCTAAGGTCTTCGTTGACGAGGGCGTTACGATGAAACGTATGAGACCGGCACCTCAGGGCCGTGGCTACAGAATCCGCAAGCGCAGCAACCACATTACCCTGTTCGTTGATGCCAAAACTAATGATGAAAAATAATATAGTAGAATGGGACAGAAAGTAAATCCAATTAGCAACCGTCTTGGTATCATTAGAGGTTGGGACTCAAACTGGTTCGGTGGCAAGAACTTCGGAGATAACTTGGTAGAGGATACCAAAATCCGTAAGTATCTTAACGAGCGCCTTGCCAAGGCAAGCGTTTCCCGCATCGTCATCGAGCGTACTTTGAAACTTGTTACTATCACTATATGCACAGCCCGTCCGGGTCTCGTCATCGGTAAAGGCGGTCAGGACGTTGACAAGTTGAAAGAAGAGCTGAAGAAACTCTACGACAAGGAGATACAGATTAATATATTCGAGGTTAAGAAGCCGGAGCTTGACGCATCTATCGTTGCTAATAACATAGCAAGGCAGGTTGAGGGTAAGATTGCTTACCGCCGCGCTATCAAAATGGCTGTAGCAAACACAATGCGTGCGGGTGCCGAGGGTATCAAGATCCAGATAACAGGTCGTCTGAACGGTGCAGAAATGGCCCGCAAGGAAATGTACAAGGAGGGACGTACTCCTCTGCATACTTTCCGTGCCGACATTGACTACTGCCAGGCAGAGGCTCTTACTAAGGTGGGTCTGCTCGGTATAAAGGTATGGATTTGCCGGGGCGAGGTTTACGGAAAGGTTGACCTTACGCCTAATTTTGCACAGGACAAGACAAATGCCCGCCAGGGTGGCAAACCAAGAGGTAACCGTAAGAGAAACAATAACCGTTAAAGCAAGAAACAAACATGTTACAGCCTAAGAGAGTAAAATATAGAAGACCTCAAGACGGACGCGGAAACAAAGGAAACGCCCACAGAGGTACACAGCTTGCTTTTGGATCGTTCGGCATCAAGACCCTTGAGGCAAAATGGTTGGACAGCCGTCAGATCGAGGCAGCGCGTGTTGCAGTTAATCGTTATATGCAGCGTGAAGGTCAGGTTTGGATCCGTATCTTCCCGGACAAACCAATCACTCGCAAACCTGCCGATGTCCGAATGGGTAAAGGTAAGGGTGACGTGGCAGGATGGGTTGCTCCGGTAACTCCGGGACGCGTGCTTTTCGAGGTTGAGGGCGTGTCTTTCGATATCGCGAAAGAGGCTCTGCGTCTCGCAGCTCAGAAACTGCCTGTTAAGACAAAGTTTATTGTTAGACGTGATTTCGATAAAAACGCTTAATTATGAAGATTAAAGAAGTAAGAGAACTCGAAACCAAGGATTTGGCTGAGAGAATAGAGTCAGAGGTTGCAAAGTACAATCAGATGAAAATTAATCATGCGATCACTCCTCTTGAGAATCCATCTCAGATTAAGTTGGCACGTCGTGACATCGCCCGCATGAAAACAGTGCTCCGCGAGAGAGAACTTAACAAATAACAATGGTCCAGATGGAAACAAGAAATTTAAGAAAGACAAGAACGGGTGTCGTAATCAGCAACAAAATGGATAAAACCATTGTCATTGCTTCCAAGTTCAAGGAGATGCACCCGATATATGGTAAGTTTGTCCAGAAGACAAAGAAGTACCACGCTCATGACGAGAAGAACGAGGCTAATGTAGGTGATACAGTCCTCATCATGGAAACCCGTCCTTTGAGTAAGACAAAGAGATGGAGATTAGTTCAAATAATTGAAAAAGCTAAGTAAAATATGATACAAGCAGAATCAAGACTTACAGTATGTGATAACAGCGGCGCTCGCGAGGCTCTTTGCATTCGTGTTCTGGGCGGTACGCGTCGCCGTTACGCAAGTGTCGGTGACGTGATTGTCGTTGCTGTCAAGAACGTGATCCCGTCTAGTGATTTGAAAAAGGGTGCAGTATCAAAGGCTTTGATTGTTCGCACAAAGAAGGAGATTCGTCGCGCTGACGGTTCGTATATCCGTTTCGACGACAATGCTTGTGTTTTGCTGAACAACGCTGGTGAGCTTCGCGGCAGCCGTATCTTCGGTCCCGTCGCTCGTGAGTTGCGTGCAGTCAATATGAAAGTCGTTTCTTTGGCACCTGAGGTTCTTTAATGTTTAAAGTATAGATTAATGAATAAGTTTCATATTAAGAAAAACGATACAGTCATTGTCCTCGCCGGTGAGGATAAGGGCAAGACTGGCAAGGTGCTGAAGGTTTTGGTAGACAAGCAGCGTGCTATCGTGGAAGGCCTTAACATGGTTTCCAAGAGCATGAAGCCTAGCGCAAAAAATCCTCAGGGAGGTATCGTGAAGCAGGAAGCTTCTATCCATATCTCAAATTTGAGTCTGATAGATCCTAAGAGTGGCAAGGCTACTCGCATAGCAATCAAGAAGAACGACGAGGGCAAGAAAATCCGCGTCGCTAAAAAATCAGGGGAGGAAATCAAGTAATGAATACAGCTGAATTAAAAACCGTTTATGCAGAGACTATCGCTCCTGCACTCCAGAAACAGTTCAACTATTCTTCTAAGATGCAGGTTCCTGTCCTTAAGAAAATT
The DNA here is from genome assembly GCA_963629785.1 of Oscillibacter sp. MSJ-31. GTDB lineage: Bacteria > Bacteroidota > Bacteroidia > Bacteroidales > Bacteroidaceae > Prevotella. The sequence continues at coordinate 11,101 of CAVGJZ010000053.1, forward strand.
GTTGTGAATCAGGGTCTGGGAGACGCTACTCAGGACAAGAAGATTATTGATGTAGCTATCAATGAAATTACTGCTATCACAGGACAGAAGGCTGTTGCTACATATTCTAAGAAGGATATCGCCAACTTCAAGCTCCGTAAGAAGATGCCTATCGGTGTGATGGTGACTCTCCGTCGTGAGCGTATGTATGAATTCCTCGAGAAGCTCGTTCGCATCGCCCTGCCGCGTATCCGCGACTTCAAGGGTATTGAGAGCAAATTCGACGGTCGTGGTAACTATACTCTCGGTATCACTGAGCAGATTATCTTCCCGGAGATTAACATCGACTCTATCGATCGTATTCAGGGTATGAACATCACTTTCGTTACAACCGCAAATACTGACGAAGAGGGATACGCTCTGCTTAAGGCATTCGGTCTTCCTTTCAAGAACGCTAAAAACGATAAATAAGATATGGCAAAAGAGTCTATGAAAGCCCGCGAGGTTAAGCGTGCCAAACTGGTGGCGCGCTATGCCGAGAAACGCGCTGCGCTGAAGAAAGTTATTGCAACTTCTAACGATCCTGTTGAGGCATACGAGGCTGCTCGTAAACTGCAGTCTATTCCGAAGAATGCCAACCCTATTCGCTTGCACAACCGTTGCAAGATTACAGGTCGTCCAAAGGGTTACATCCGCCAGTTCGGTCTTTCACGTATTCAGTTCCGTGAGATGGCTTCTGCAGGATTGATTCCTGGTGTAAAGAAGGCAAGCTGGTAATTAGCTGATTATTTTTTAATATTGTCGGGGTAGTCCCGATTAATTAAACTTTTATTATAATGACAGATCCAATAGCAGATTATCTTACGAGGTTGAGAAATGCAATCATGGCTAATCACCGTGTTGTAGAAGTTCCAGCTTCCAACTTGAAGAAGGAAATCACCAAGATCCTCTTCGAGAAGGGATACATCCTTAACTACAAGTTCGTAGAGGATGGTCCTCAGGGTTCAATCAAGGTTGCCTTGAAGTACAACCCCCAGACAAAGGAAAACGCAATCAAATGTCTGAAGAGAGTTTCCACACCAGGTCTCCGCAAGTACACTGGTTATAAGGAAATGCCGAGAGTAATTAACGGATTAGGTATCGCTATCTTATCTACATCCAAAGGTGTAATGACTAACAAAGAGGCTGCTGACCTGAAAATTGGCGGCGAGGTTCTTTGCTATGTATATTAATTGGAGGATTATATATGTCAAGAATAGGAAAATTGCCAATTAGTATCCCTTCTGGTGTAACTGTTACTCTCAACGATAATGTTGTTAGCGTTAAAGGTCCTAAGGGTGAGCTTTCACAGAAGGTTGACAAATCTATCATTGTTAAGGTTGAAGACGGTCACGTTGTTCTCTCTGTAGACGAGAACAGCCCTGTAAACTACAAGCAGAAGAATGCGTTCCACGGTCTTTACCGTGCGCTTGTCAACAATATGGTTGTTGGCGTCAGCGAGGGTTACAAGAAGGAACTTGAACTTGTTGGTGTGGGTTACCGTGTTTCTAACCAGGGTAATATCGTTGAGTTTGCTCTTGGTTATACACACCCTATCTTCATCCAGCTGCCTAGCGAAGTAAAGGTTGAGACTAAGTCTGAAAGAAACCAGAATCCTGTCATAATTCTTGAGTCTTGCGACAAGGAATTGCTCGGACTTATCTGCGCAAAGATTCGTTCTTTCCGTATGCCTGAACCTTATAAAGGAAAGGGTATCTTGTTCAAGGGTGAGGTTATTCGCAGAAAGTCTGGTAAGACTGCTGCAGCCAAGTAACTTTAACTTTAATAACTTACGATTATGACAACAAAGAAAGTAGAAAGACGAATAAAGATTAAATATAGAATACGTAAGCGCGTTAATGGTACTACTGAGCGCCCTCGTATGAGCGTTTTCCGCAGCAATAAGCAGATATACGTTCAGATCATTAACGACCTGACTGGCAATACTCTCGCTTCTGCCTCTTCTCTCGGTCTTGAGGCGATGCCTAAGATGGAGCAGGCTGCTAAGGTAGGTGAACTTGTTGCTAAGAAGGCTATCGAAGCTGGTATTTCTAAAGTGGTTTTCGACCGTAACGGTTATCTCTATCACGGTAGAGTTAAGGAGTTGGCTGATGCCGCACGTAAAGGCGGTCTAATTTTCTAAACGATTATGGCAATGAATAAAGTAAAGATAAATAGTGACGTTGAGTTAAAAGACAGATTGGTTGCTATTAACCGTGTTACCAAGGTTACAAAGGGTGGTCGTACCTTCACTTTTGCTGCCATCGTGGTGGTTGGTGACGGTAACGGCGTTATCGGATGGGGGCTTGGTAAGGCAGGTGAAGTTACTGCTGCCATATCCAAGGGAGTAGAGGCCGCTAAGAAGAACCTTGTTAAGGTTTCTCTTCTCAAGGGTACTCTTCCTCACGAGATTGAGGCTAGCTTCGGTGGTGCTAAAGTTTTCCTGCGTCCGGCTGCTGCCGGTACCGGTCTTGTTGCCGGTGGTGCTATGCGTGCCGTTCTGGAGAGTGTCGGTGTAAAGGATGTACTTGCCAAGTCAAAGGGCTCTTCTAACCCTCACAACCTTGTGAAGGCAACAATCGTTGCATTGAGCCAACTCCGCGACGCCTACACTGTAGCTCAGACTCGTGGCATTTCACTTGATAAAGTATTTAACGGTTAATAAGGAGAATATCTATGGCAACTATAAAAATCAAGCAGATTAAGAGTAAAATCGGAGCTCCGGCTGACCAGAAGCGTACTCTTCAGGCTCTTGGACTTCACAAGATTTCTCAGGTTGTGGAACATGAGGATAATCCTGTTATCCGCGGTATGATAAGGAAGGTACACCACTTGGTGAGTGTCGTTGATTAATTACTCGTTACATTTAAAAAGGAAGAATTATGAAATTACATAATTTGAAGCCTGCTGAAGGCTCTACACATTCACGCCGTCGTATCGGCCGTGGTACAGGTTCTGGACTCGGTGGTACTTCTACTCGTGGACACAAGGGTGCCAAGGCTCGTTCTGGTTATAAGAGAAAGATTGGTTTCGAGGGTGGACAGATGCCTTTGCAGCGTCGCGTTCCCAAGTCTGGCTTCAAGAACATCAATCACAAGGAGTATTTTGCAGTGAACCTCTCAACTCTGCAGACTTTGGCTGAGGCAAAGAATATCACCAAAATTGGTATTGCCGAGCTCAAGGAATACGGTGTTGTTAAGGGAAGGGTTCTTGTTAAGGTTCTCGGTGACGGTGAACTGAAGCTGAAGCTTGATGTGGAAGCTAACGCTTTCTCTAAAACTGCTGAGGAGGCTATCAAGGCAGTTGGTGGTAACACAACTATAATCTAAGTAAATGAAAAAGTTTATTGAGACACTGAAGAACTGTTGGAAGGTTGAGGATTTGCGCCAGCGTATCCTCATCACGATATTGTTCGTTGCGATTTACCGCTTCGGATCTTTTGTCGTGCTTCCAGGTATCAATCCAGCCATGCTGGAGAAACTGCAGTCACAGACCAGTGGTGGTCTGATGTCTTTGTTGGACATGTTCTCCGGTGGTGCGTTTTCTCATGCTTCTATCTTTGCATTGGGAATAATGCCTTACATCTCAGCTTCTATTGTTATGCAGCTCCTCGGTGTTGCTGTGCCTTATTTCCAGAAGATGCAGCGCGAAGGAGAGAGTGGCAGGAAGAAGATCAACTGGTACACACGAGTATTGACTGTGTTCATACTCGTGTTCCAGGCTCCTTCATATTTGATGAACTTGAAAATGCAGGCTTTCGGGGCTTTGGCTCCGGGCTTGAATTGGACAGCTTTCATGATTTCTGCCACTATTATCCTTGCAGCGGGTAGTATGTTTGTCCTTTGGTTGGGTGAGCGTATCACTGACAAGGGTATTGGAAATGGTATCTCTTTGATTATCATGATTGGTATTATTGCTCGCCTTCCACAGGCGTTCATACAAGAAACCAGTTCTCGTTTCACGGCTATCACTAACGGTGGTCTTGTTATGTTTATCATCGAGTTGCTGATTCTATACATTGTTGTGTGTGCAGCCTTGCTTTTGACCCAGGGCACAAGGAGAGTTCCCGTTCAGTACGCAAAACGTGTTGTAGGGAATAAGCAATATGGCGGTGCTCGCCAGTATATTCCGCTTAAGCTCTTCGCTGCTAACGTAATGCCTATCATCTTTGCTCAGGCTTTGATGTTCATACCTCTTGCCGTTGTGCAGTATTCTACTGATGCAAGCAACGAGATTATCCGTTCTTTGATGGACCACAGGAGTTTGTTGTATAATATTGTATTTGCAGTTTTGATTATTGCATTTACTTATTTTTATACTGCAATTACTCTTAACCCCACTCAGATGGCTGAGGATATGAAGCGCAATAACGGCTTTATCCCTGGTGTCAAGCCAGGCAAGGATACTGCGGATTACATCGATACTGTCATGTCTCGAATAACTTTCCCGGGTTCTTTGTTTATAGCCTTCATCGCCATCATGCCTGCTCTTGCAGGATTGCTTAATGTGCAGGATTCCTTTGCGCAATTTTTCGGTGGCACGTCTCTCCTTATTCTTGTAGGTGTCGTAGTTGATACTTTGCAGCAGGTAGAGAGTCACTTGATGATGAGACACTATGACGGTCTTCTGAACTCAGGTCACGTGCGTAACCGTAATGCCGGGGTTTCCGCTTATTAATCATTGTTCTGATGAAAGTTTTTCTGAAGACTGAAGATGAAATACTACTTATGCGAAATGCCAATCAGCTGGTGTCTAAGACACTGGCTGAATTGGCAAAAAGCATAAAGCCCGGAATATCAACTTTGCAGCTTGACAAGATTGCCGAGGAGTATATTCGAGATAACGGAGCGATTCCGACTTTCAAGAATTTTCCTAACCCTTATGGGCAACCTTTTCCTGCAAGTATCTGCACTTCCGTTAATGACGTTGTCGTTCACGGTATTCCTGACAGCAAGACCATTCTCAAGGATGGTGATATTATATCAATAGACTGTGGAACTTTGCTTGAAGGTTTTAACGGTGATTCATGTTATACTTTCTGTGTTGGCGAGGTTAGTGAAGAAGCAAAGAAATTGCTTCGTACCACCAAAGAGTCGCTTTACAAGGGAATTGAGAATGCCGTTGCCGGAAAGCATCTTGGCGATATTGGTTCTGCCGTGCAAGACCACTGTTTCTCCCAAGGTTATGGTGTTGTCAGAGAACTGACTGGTCACGGTATAGGCAGAGAGATGCATGAAGACCCTCAGGTGCCGAATTACGGTAAGCGTGGATCCGGTATGTTGCTGAAGGCAGGAATGTGTATTGCGATTGAGCCGATGATTACAATGGGAGAGCGCAGTATTTACATGATGCCTGACCGCTGGACAATCAGGACGCGAGACGGTAAGTTGGCGGCTCATTTTGAGCACACTATTGCGATACGCAAGGGCAAGGCAGATATTTTATCTTCATTTGACGAAATAGAAAAATTAGAAGAAAATTTATAAGTAAGTTATGGCAAAGCAAGCCGCTATTGAGCAAGACGGAACGATTGTAGAGGCACTATCAAACGCCATGTTCCGCGTGGAATTGGAGAACGGTTGCCCTATCACGGCACATATCTCCGGTAAGATGCGAATGCATTATATCAAGATTCTTCCCGGCGACAAGGTGAAGGTTGAGATGAGCCCCTATGATTTGACCAAAGGTAGAATAGTATTCAGATACAAATAAACTATAGAGATATATGAAGACAAGAGCATCATTGAAGAAACGTACACCCGACTGTAAGATTGTTCGTCGTAAGGGTCGTCTGTTCGTTATCAACAAAAAAAATCCTAAGTACAAGTTACGTCAGGGTTAATTCTGCGTCCTATTAGACGTAAAGTCTTTAAGACGTATTGAAAGTAACAATTTATTTAATTTATTTAATTACAAAATGGCAATAAGAATTGTTGGAGTAGATTTGCCCCAGAACAAGCGTGGCGAAATCGCATTGACTTATATCTATGGTATAGGTCGAAGTAGTTCAGCAAAGATATTGGACAAGGCTGGTGTCAGCCGTGACTTGAAAGTCAGCGAGTGGTCTGACGATCAGGCAGCCAAGATCCGTGAAATTATCGGCGCTGAATTCAAGGTAGAAGGTGATCTCCGTTCAGAGATCCAGTTGAATATCAAGCGACTGATGGATATCGGTTGCTATCGTGGAGTTCGTCATCGTAACGGCCTTCCTGTTCGTGGTCAGAGTACCAAGAACAATGCCCGTACACGTAAGGGTAAGAAGAAGACTGTTGCAAACAAGAAAAAGGCTACTAAATAATAACTAGAGTTATGGCAAAGAAAACAGTCGCAAAGAAAAGAAATGTTAAGGTTGACGCTTTAGGACAGTTGCACGTTCATAGCTCCTTTAACAACATCATCGTGTCATTGACGAATAGCGAGGGTCAGGTTATCTCTTGGTCTTCTGCCGGTAAGATGGGTTTCCGCGGTTCAAAAAAGAACACTCCTTACGCTGCCCAGATGGCAGCAGAGGATTGCGCAAAGGTTGCTTTCGACCTTGGTCTGCGCAAGGTAAAAGCTTATGTTAAGGGCCCGGGTAACGGTCGCGAGTCTGCAATCCGTGCCATCCACGGAGCAGGAATCGAGGTGACTGAGATTATTGACGTTACTCCGCTTCCGCACAACGGTTGTCGTCCTCCCAAAAGAAGAAGAGTTTAATTATTTACACCCTGTATTGTCTTGCGCTGTTTCGTTTTCGCATACGGCGTAAGGCAATGAAAAACAAATATTAAAAATATTATGGCAAGATATATAGGTCCGAAATCAAAAATTGCACGTCGTTTTGGTGAAGCCATTTTCGGCGCAGACAAAGTTTTGTCCAGAAGGAACTTCCCTCCTGGACAGCATGGCAACAACCGTCGCAGAAAGATGTCTGAGTACGGTGTCATGTTGGCAGAGAAGCAGAAGGCTAAGTACACTTACGGTGTGCTTGAGCGTCAGTTCCGTAATATGTTCGAGAAAGCAGCTAAGGCTGACGGCATCACCGGTGAGGTGCTGCTTCAGAACCTTGAAAGTCGTCTTGACAACGTGGTTTACCGTCTTGGTATAGCTCCCACGCGTGCTGCTGCCCGTCAGATGGTGAGCCATAAGCACATCGTTGTAGACGGCAAGGTTGTAAATATCCCTTCTTTTGCTGTTAAGCCAGGCATGGTTGTAGGCGTTCGCGAGAAGGCTAAGTCTCTCGAGGTTGTAGAGGCAGCCCTTGCAGGCTTCAACCACAGCAAATATCCCTGGATCGAGTGGGACGAGAACACAAAGAGCGGCAAGTTCCTGCACAAGCCGGAGCGTGCTGACATTCCTGAGAATATCAAGGAGCAGTTAATCGTTGAGTTGTACTCTAAATAATCATTAAATTAATGGCGATATTAGCATTTCAAAAACCCGACAAAGTTGTAATGTTGGAGGCCAATGACAAATTCGGCAAGTTCGAGTTTCGTCCGCTTGAGCCAGGCTTCGGTGTTACCATAGGCAACGCGTTGCGCCGCATTCTTCTTTCCTCACTGGAGGGTTATGCCATCAACACTATCCGTATTTCGGGTGTTGAGCATGAGTTCTCTTCGGTTCCCGGGGTTAAGGAGGACGTAACTAACATTATCTTGAATTTGAAACAAGTAAGATTCAAGCAAGTAGTAGAAGAATTCGAGAACGAGAAAGTTAGTGTCACCGTTGAGAATTCCACTGAATTCAAGGCTGGTGATATCGGTAAGTATCTGACTGGATTTGAAGTGTTAAACCCTGATTTGGTGATTTGTCATTTAG
>CAVGJZ010000054.1:0-18463 GCA_963629785.1 Oscillibacter sp. MSJ-31
GTACTACTTGTCTGTTTATGTAAAATCTTTCAAAGAACTCTTTCTTTATGTTGCTAAGAGAAAGTGCATTTCTCAAAAGCGAGTGCAAAAGTACGAACTATTTCCGAAACTACCAAATATTCCGAGAAAAAAGTTTGAAAATTAACAGTATTTTAACAGTTGCAAACTATTTTGTGAAAGCAAAGCAACGCTGCTCATTATTATATACCTGCATACATCGAGCGCATGTGTGGGCACACAAAATAAAATATTGAATAAGCCTCTTTTTACCCTTTTGCCTATAGAATGCCTAAAAATCTCCTGTACCTTGATGATGTGAAGCCAGTATCTTTCCTGCTGTTCCTTCCCCATGTGCTTGCCAAGGATTATTATCAAGCAAACCAAGTTTTTCCGCTATTTCAACACTAACGGCAGAACTAATGGCGGAAACTAGGGGGAGCAGTATGTTAATTTCCGTAAATAAACAGAATTTAAAGAAATTTACCCCCCCCGAAAGCGTTAAGGATTGTAAACTTTTGTATTTTTCTAACAATCCTTGCAAATAATAATAACAAAATCGCTAATTTTGTAACTTATTAAGTAGATGAAAGATTACTCCCCGACTTGCCCATACGAGCTTGGGGGAGCTAAGAATGATAATCAAAAAACAATAAAATATTAGTAAAAAGAGATTCAAATTATGAAAAAAATCAAATTCTACTATTTCGCAAGCGCCCTCTTGCTGGGCACAGCCGCCAGCCTGGGTTCCTGCGCCTCGGAGGCTGACACCGAGGGAGGAAACAGCCAGCAACAAAACGAGACCAGAGAAGTAGTGAAAACACAGTTTGTCATCAATATACCATACGCAAATGGTTCATCCTCCAGCAATGCACGGACTCGTATGACTGATGAAAACACGCAGAACAAGAAAGACGGCGACTACAACAACTTCCGCGGAATTGAGAATATGATTCTCCTTACTTTTGCAGGACAGCCAGGAACCGATGGCTACACAACAGCCACCAATTATTGCAATATAAGCAGCGACGACAACGCATTCAGCAGCGATAATTACCGCCGTCTTTATCGAGACATCCAAATCCCTGTCGGCACGAAATACTTTATTCTGAACGGATGCGCCAAAAGAAAAGCAACGATATCATCCGATGACCCTACTTACTTTGAGGAAGGTAGAATAACACCAAGCGAGAATTATAGCACTCAGAAAGAGTTAGATAAACTCACCTACAGCTTGGTTCCTATAAAAAGTGATGCAAACTTCAGCGAGAATGATATTGCTAAGGCAATTGTAGAGAAGTTGAATGCGCTTTTAGGCGCTAAGGCAGAGTATGGAGACCAATCTAAAACAACCGTTAATTGGAAAGATGCAGGCACTAGCACTGTGACATGGCCTTCCGATATCACCCCCGCCGAACGCGCCTTCTTGGCAGACCGTTTCACTCGTCTCACGAAATTGACAGCGGGCAGCACCCAGTCGGTAACTACCATGCTGAACGACTTGAAGGAGATATTGATTGCTGGAGCTAATGAGAGCGACACCCAACAGACAGAAGGAAATACTTCTATCGCTAAGGACAAATTGCTCGCCATTGCTATCTATAATGCTTGTACAGATGCAATAACAGGGATTGAAAAGGCAGACAAAAACGTAAACTTTCCCCGCAACCTACACTTGCCAGATGGTGTGGCAAAGCTTACATACAGCTCAACAGATAACAAATTCTCTTACGTAAGTTCTAATGCAGTGACTATAGGCACTGGTAACTCCATTGACTATACCAAGATTTGCTACCCCGCCGAGCTTTCATATTTCGTAAGCACCCCCGCCATGATTTCCGACAAAGAAATTAATGCTGTAGACAACACCAGCTTGCCTAGTTATGCAGATTGGCTAAAAAGCTCTTGGACTAGCAAAACTGACTTTTCTGATGCAAGCGCAGAGGGCAGTAATGGCGTAACCAGCAAGACCAAATCTGTGGCGTTGAAAGATCCTGTACAGTACAGCGTAGCTTGCCTCAAGACGAGCGTGAAATGCGCTAGCGACAAGTTGACTGACAACGCTAAAGCGATCACAAAAGACTACGGCTCTGCTGCAATAGACGACCAATCCATCGCTGTTCCAAACGACGGATACAAATTGAGAGCCATCTTGATAGGTGGTCAGCCTGCCAGCGTAAACTGGAATTTCTATGCTGCAAGCAATGCGAATTTCGACCACACCATCTACGACAAGGACTTGAATGTTACGAATCAGGAAAGTGGCGGCGAAAAGTATATGTCTGTAACAACTAGCAGTAGCAGCAATTACAATTACACGCTGGTGCTTGACAACAAGAAATCAGGCACAGATGCTACCCAGTCGGCTGTCTATGTAACACTGGAATTCGAAAACAATGGTGACGCCTTCTACGGCGCAGACGGATTGGTGCCAAAGAATGGCCGTTTCTATTTGGTGGGTAAGCTTGACCCGACGGCAACAACTGGTGTCACGAAGCCTGAAGGAGACAGTAGCCTCGACCGCGTGTTCGTACAAGACCACACCACCACCGCCAACTTCACCATCAAGAACCTGAAGAATGCCTACAACTGCATCCCCGACCTCCGCGCGGCAGGTGTGAACGTAGGTCTCGCCGTAGACTTGAGCTGGCAGACAGGCATCACCTTCGATGTAGACCTCTAATCTCGCCAGACATTCCTGCGGATTTGTAATCCCAACAAAAAAGTTTGCTCCCGGCAAGAAGCCAATACACAAAGGCCTCCTTGCCGGGAGCAAATCTATAAAATAGAGGTCGGACATTTTACAGCTGTTCTATCTCTTCTTTCGTCAAGTTGGTCATATCCATTATGGCATCAACATCCAGACCCTTGTCAAGCATTTTCTTAGCTATTTGAAGAGCCTTATTCTTTTCACCTTCAGCACGACCTTCAGCACGACCTTCAGCACGACCTTCAGCACGACCTTCAGCACGACCTTCTTCACGACCTTCAGCACGACCTTCAGCACGACCTTCTTCACGACCTTCTTGCAAGCCGTCGTCATACCCCGTGGCTATGACACTTCGCTGATAGCGCAAGTTCTCCATATGGCGAATATAATCATTTCTTTCGGCCACAGACAACTTATCCATGTCCAGGCATTTACGGGCATCGGCCAAGCCGGGTGCTTTTGGAGAATCCTCTATTTCCCCGGTCTTCAGGAAACGAATCCATTCATCCAGGTTGTCGACAGCCAACTTGTCAAACTTGTCAACACAGAGCAAATAATATTCCGGGAATATTTCTCCCGCCTCGCGTTGCGTCTTCTTACCCTTTTCGAAGCTATCGCCGAAGAACACCTCGCTCTGCCGGTTGGACAATTTTAGGATATCATTCGAGTCGTGCAACCCCTGGAATACCGTTTTCCCATGATAGACATAATCCTTGGCCTGCCCCAGGGTGAAGTATACGATGTTGATGGAATAGACCTTCCTCACCTTGTCATAGTCATCGCCCAAGTCGATATAGTCTGTGATGACCTTGGAAACACCGTAAAGGATACGGTGGAAATAAGTCAATTCACGCGTGTTCTGAATCTCAAAGATGGTAAGCTCCCCCTTTTCGTTCTCTGCGAGAATGTCAACCCGATCAAACTTATCGTTCTCACTATACTGATTGCTCTCGCTCTCCAGGAATTTCGTAATCTTGAATTTCTCATTGAGCAACGACTGCATCAGTCCCTCCAACACGGCATAGTTGGCCTTGTTGCGAAGCAATCTCTTCATTGCCCAGTCAAATCGTATATAGTTTGCCATAATAACACCATTTTAAAATACCTTCGCAAAGATACGCTTTTTCCTCGAAACCACCAAAGAAAAAAGGAGAAATCTGAAAAAACGCATAGGCATAATCCGATTAAGCTCCCGTCTGCGGGCCAAGACACCTGTCCTTATGACCTCCATGACCATCAATAACTATCACACACGTAAAAAAGTTTTTTTCTTTAAAAAAACATACATCCTACACCTTTTTAAAGATGCAAGAAATATAACTTTCTCATAAATAGAGAGATACAAAGGCAAAGCATAGGTGTAGGATACCCAAAAAGCGGGTTTATCCTACACCCATCCTACACCTTTTTGGGCTATCCTACACCTTTTTCTTCTATTTTTGCATCATTTTCCGCAAAAAAGCCCTCGCCCTATCTCCCATGATTTCTCCCCTTACGCCTCCAACGGCTTCATTTAGCCCCTAGTAGTTCCTAGGCTTGAAACTCCCGGTTTCACACGTTGAAACTCCCGGTTCCAAGGCTCGAAGCCACCACTTCCATTGCCTGAAACCAAACGGTACGTAGAGAAGGGCTGTTTCATAAATCCTATCATTTTCTTGGTTCTTTCACTTTTTTTCTCTATCTTTGCAGTCATATTTATAATTATAAATTATAACCTATGGGAAAAGTGAAGAATATTTGCCGTTCCGCCCTACTGCTGGCGATACTGCCGGCGGTGCTCTCGTCGTGCATCTACGATGACACAAGCGGATGCGGAGAGGAATATAAGATTGTATACAAGATGAACCTCCGCACCAACCTGAGCACGGAGATAGAGCAGACGCTCACCACCGCCGACGAACAAGCCTTTGCGCCCACCTTGAAGTCGGCGCTAAGCAACGTGTTCACCGACTACGCCCACGACAACGACCTATCCTTCTTCGTGGACGGCAAGGTGGCGAAGCACGAGGCCAACGAGATGAACGGCAACACCGCCACCTACACCATCTACCTCGACCGCAACGACTACCGCCACCTCGCCCTCGCCAACACCAAGGACGAGACGCAAGTGGAGTCCACGGGAACGGACGCCCTGTCTTCCTTCACCCTGCAACAGATATCGGGCGACACCATCGACAGCCATCGCAACGGACTCTTCACCGCCCGCAAGAGCATCGCCGCCGATGACTTCGACAAGGACATCGACGTGAACCTCTACATGGCCAACTGCGCCGCCGTAGTGCTCATCGACCAGAGCGAGGCAGTGCCCGACAACCTCCTGGGTTATGCGAGCGGCATGAACACCAGCTTCAGCGTAAACGACAGCACGTACTCGAAGAAGCAGAGCACCATCCTGAGGGCACGGAGCGTATACGACATCCCCTCAACCAAGGCATCCGACAGAACCGCAACAGAGCCTTCCGACAGCAAGTACAACGCCCTCTACACCGTGGGCTTCCCGTCGGAAAAAGACTTGTGGACCTTCGACATCATCGCCCGCATCAACGGCAAATACACGAAGACCACCCTCACCGTGAACGAACCGCTGAAGGCGGGACAGCTGAAAATCATCAAGACGAAGCTCAAGGCCGACGGCAGCCTCACCACCGTAACGGTGAACGTGGGAGTGAGCGTGAAGCTCGACTGGAAACCGGGAGGGGAGCATGATGTGGAAATTTAAGTGAAGAGTGAAGAACGAAGAGTGAAGAATCATAATGCTTTGATGATGAAGAAAAGACTGAGATATTATTGGATGATGATGGTTGCGGGCGTGGCTGCGGTGCTGGGGCTTTCGGCCTGCAGCAGCAACAGCGACGAGACGGCGAAGGAACCGAATACGGTGGCTCCGCTGACGCTTACTTTCGCCGTTTCCACCAACAACACGGCGAACAATGCCCGGACGCGCGCAGACGTGCCCGACCCGGGCGATGACACCAACGACCATGACGACTGGGACCGGATCACCGTCATCATCGCCTACAAATCCAAGACGCAGTCGGCCAACATCGTGGACGACGAGCCGAAGCGGATGGTGTACTACGATACGTTTACCAAGGAGCAGTTTGAAAAGACGCTGACCGAGGATGTGGCCGTCAACGAGACGGGCGGCACGCTCTCCAAGGCGGACGCCAACGGCTACCGGCAATATACCCGATACGTGCCGCTCGGCACCTGCCGGGTTTACGGAGTTACCTATTCCGCCGACCAAGGCTTCGACTTGGAAAAGCTTTTGGATAACCTGGTGAAAGACGGAGCCGACAAGACCTCCGCCGTGGAAGCCTTGCAAATCAGCAACGACTACGCCACGAAAGACGGCACGATGGACATCGCCAAGTTTATCAGTTTAGGAACTGGCTACGCCCTGAAACTCGACAACACCACGGGCATCCTCACTGACAACCAAGACATTACCGTCGCCTTCAAGGACGAGACAGACGACACCAGCGTGGAAGACAAGCAATACTGGCGCATGCTAATCCGCCGCCTCGCCACCAAGCTCGACATCCAGTGGGATGCAAAGGGTATCTATGAGAACGGAATCTACAAGAACATCAAGGTGAGTTCGTTTACCTACAACGGAGGAGCCACCACAACATCGGGCGACGGTTCATCCACCACAACGGCAGGTTCCGGCTCAGGTCGCCTCTTCCCCACGCTCCAGACATCCGGCGTAGCAGCCACAGGCGGTCAGAAGACCTTCATCAACACCTCAGAAATCAGCAAGCGCAATGGCAGACAGTACCACTACCTCTTCCCCGACGGCAGCCAGTCGGCAAAGGTGACATTCACCATCGAGTCGGAGCTTGCCGCCGATGCGACTAGCAAGACCAAGAATTACACCTTCGACTTCAAGAACCAAGTCCCGCTGAAGTCTGCCACCTGGTACAAGGTAAACGTCACCATCAGCGGCAGCAGCTTCGGAACAGAAAGCAGTTCGGATATTACGGTTGATGACTTCAACTAACGACATACCCCCGCAATATTTCGTACCTTTGCACATTATATATAATAAAAATCAAAGATGATGAAGTTTCTCCATATAGTTGCAGCATTCCTGCTTGGTGCCTCGACACACGTCATGGCACAGAGCAAGACCTACCATGTCACAGCAGAAGCCACCACGACAACCGATGCCTCCAACGACGGCACATCATGGGACACTCCCATCACCCTCTCCTCTGCCCTCGCCAAGGCGAAGGCGGGCGACCAGATATGGGTGAAGGGCTACGACTCCTCGTCGCAGGGCAACAGCTATACCGCCCCGAAGGCCGGCTTCGTGCTGCCTTCGGGCGTTTCCATGTACGGAGGTTTCAAGGGCGACGAGACTTCGGTAGACAGTCGCGTAACCGTCAAGCACAAGTACAACATGAAGTACCAGACGGTGCTCTTGGGCGACATCAGCTACAATGACGACGCCACGAGCTCCCTGCTCATCTACCCCGAGAACACCACGCGCAGCGACAACGCCACCCATATCCTCACCATGCAGGTGGGCGTGACCGACGACAACACCAACGACAACAACCAGCCCACCGTGCTCTCCGGCTTTGTCATCGCCGGCGGCCATGCCGCAGGAGAGAGTACTGAGAACGGCGGCAGGGGCGGCGGCGTGCTCGTCACCAACGTGTCGAGCAACAGCAGCGATGCCAACGCAGCCCAGCGGTCGTTCAAGATTACGCAGTGCTACTTCGTGAGCAACTACGCTGCTCGCGGCGGTGCCGTGTATGTGGACAAGAGCTGCACCAACGCCAAGTCGAGCATCAGCTACTGCAGCGTGTTCAACAACGTGGCAGGAGAGCGCGTGGGCAACGACAACGAGGGCGGCGGAATGTGGATAGACGGTGCCGCCACGGTGTACAACAGTTGCGTGAACAACAACACGGCGGGCGGCGTGCGCCTCTCTACCAGTGCCAAGATGGTGAACTGCACCGTCATCGCCAACTCCGTGTCGGCGGTAGACCTCACCGTGAGCAACAGCGGTCTCTCCGCCTCCCGTGAGAACGGAGCGGTGTACAACACCGTGCTCTGGCACTCCACCACCCTGAGCAAGCAGGACACCAAACCCCTCTACAAGTCGTGCGCCTACCCCGAGGTGGTGGTGACCGACAAGGCGGGCAACTGCGATGCCGACGGCAACGTGTACATCAGCGTGCAGAACCACTCCACCAGTCCGTCGGCATGGTTTGAGAAGACCACCGTCAATACGGGCTACGACCGTTCGTTCAACGCCCGCAGCTCCGTCAACGCCAGTTATTCGTTTGCCTTCGAGGAAACCTCGGAGCTATACGGCAAGGCCAACCTCACCTACTACCAGAACTACGTGGCGACACTGGAGAGCAACAGTACCGACGTGCTGGGCAACCGACGCTTCGAGAGCGACGGCAAGACCCTCGACATCGGTGCCTACGAATACGTGCGCCTCACCTCGGGCCGCATCCGTTACGTAAAGGAAGGCGGCACGGGCAAGGGAACGTCCTGGGACGATGCCATGGGCGACATACAGGACGCCATCAACGCCCTCGCCGATGACAAGGGAACGAAGGGCGAGGTATGGGTGACTGGCGGTACCTACACCGTAAAGAAATACATCGACGCAACCAACCAGAGTTCGCCCATCGCCCTGCTCATGAAGGACGGCATCAGCGTGTACGGAGGTTTCAATCCGAATGCTCCAGAGTCTTCACGCAAGGAGCGCATGGTCAACAACAGCGGCAAGCCCTGGTACTGGGCGCACCCCACCATTCTGCAGGGCAGCAACTATACCGAGGCGAAATGGAACGCCACCAGCCAGACATGGGAGGTGACGAGTGGATCGTACCACGTGGTATGGTTTGCACCACTGCCAGGCAAGTCGGCATTCACCAGCACCGTGTACCTCGAAGGCATCACCATAGAGGGCGGAAAGTCGGAGTCGCAGACCAACGACTACCAGCCCGACTGCGGAGCCGGCGTGTACATGGCCGATGCCAACGCCAATCTGCGCTACAGCATTGTGCGCTACTGCAACCTCGGTCTGAGCACCAGCGAGACCTTCACCCCACGTGGCGGCGGCGTATACTGCAAGGACGGCCGCATCGAGGGCTGCCTCGTTTATAACAACACGGCTGCCAACGGCGGCGGCATCTATGTGGACGGCACGGGATTTGTGACGAGAAGCATGGTGACCAACAACTCGGGCCGCAACGGTGCGGGAGTGTATCTGAAGAAGGCTGACACAGACGGCCAGGACTACTACCAGATACTCTCCACCTCTGTGGTGACCAACAACACGGCGACCCTCAACGGCAGCGTGTACCTCGACGGTTCGGGACTGGTCATCAACAACACCATCGCCAACAACTACGTGAACAACTCCACCGACGCCGCCAACAAGGAGTCGGCACAGACCGCCGGCATCTACATCACCGAGAACGGACTGGTGGAGAACAACATCCTTTGGAACAACTCGCTCCGCCAGACCAGTACCACGAAGACCTCCACCTCCCTGGCGCAGGTCTTCGCCCTCAACCCCACCCGGGAGACGGTACGCTTCTACAGCAATGCCATCAGCGACGTGAACGCTGCCTCATGGAGCAACATCTACCAGAGCGGTACCACCTCGCTCTCTTCCGAATACCAAGGCAAGGGCTTTGTCCTGGGCGGAAGCGACACACCGTTCAGCACGGCAGACGACTTCAACGACAAGCGGGGCGTCATCAGCACGCTCACCGCCGTCAACTACTACTGGGAGAGCAAGCAGGGCTCCATTTTCCGCAACTCCGGCATGAGTTATTCGCTCCTGCCTTCCGCCGACATCTACCAGCCACAGCAAGACATCAACTCAAAGTCATTCAAGTCCACCCCTTCCACCGGTGCCTACATGCCCGACAACAACGACGTGGTGTTCGCCTACAATGCAGAGAAGCACAGTCTGCGCCTCTATTTCGACCGCACCACCGAGATTATCGACGGCAACGGCTCTTCGTGGGCGAAGGCATACAGCAGTTCATCTTCCGACGAGGTCTACGACTACCTCGCCACCATCAAGGACGGAGACGAAGTGAACGTCATCACCAGCGACGGCACTGCCACCACCCACACGATAAACAAGACCAGCAGCGACTACTTCGAGATATGCGCCCGTTCGGGCACCTTCGCCCCACATGCCACCTACACCTTCGAGGAGAACGACCCGCTATCCAAGTGCATCCGCATACAGCCCACCGTACTGCCCCTCACCGTGATGGGCGGTTTCCCAACATACGCCCAGAACCCCACCCCCGCCGATGACGAGCGCAACCCTGTGACCTACCGCACCGAGCTGCACGGCAACATCAACGGAACGAGCCTCGACAACGGCGGTCTCTACCACCTGCTGCGCATCGAGGCTGGCGCCAACGTCACCATCGACGGATACGCCTTCACCCACGCCTATGCTGCCGGCACCGCCCACCAGCCCTATGGCGGCGGTGTGCTGATAGGCAGTGTGGACAAGACCACCACACCTACCAAGGTGACACTCCAGAACTGCATCTTCGAGGACAATACCGCCCTCTCGGGTGCCGCCGTATCTACCCTGCCCGATGCCGTGAACGTGACGCTGAGGATGGAGAACTGCGTGGTGAACAACAACACCTGCGGTGATGCCAATATAGTCTCCAACAGTCTTGCCTCTACATCGGGCGCAGAGCCTGTCATCTCCGTGCAGGGCACCAACAACACCCTCACGCTCGACCACGTCACCATCATCAACAACCAGGGCGCAGCCCCTGCCAGCATCGGCACCACTTCGTATGCCACCGGCAACGTGGTAAAGGTAAGCGGCGCATGGACCAGCGACGAAGCCAACAACACCCTCGCCACCGACTTCGCCACACTGGGCGAAGCGGGAACCGTCAACTTCTCCAACCCTACCAAGACGGTGGGTGCACAGATGAGCGGCAACGTGTACTACGGCGGCAAGGCGGAGTTCCGTCCGCTGACCAGCAGCAGTGCCAACAGTGTCATCATCAACCAGGCTACGGAACTTGCCGACAGCCAACTCCACCTCGACCTTCCCGGCAGGGAGCGCACCCTCGGCGGCGCACCCGACCTCGGTGCCTACGAGGCGATTCTGCCCAAGGCAGGAAAGGTAATCTACGTGCGTTCGTACAACACGACATGGGAGACTTTCGACGATGCCAACTACGACGACCAGGACGGTACACCCGACTTTAATCTGCTGAAGAACACCACCACCGAGTACGATGGTACCTCGTGGGGCAAGGCCATCATCGGCAACGCCATGTGCGACGTGACGCAGGCGCGCTCCGGCAACGACTTCTACGTGAAGACGAGCGACAACACGCTGCTCAACACCACCATCGAGAACAGCGACTACGCCACCATCGGCGGAACCTACGGTACAGCCACCAACCAGAACTCGTACACCAACTTCTTTACCAACTCGGGCAACACCTGGGGCAGCAAAACGGTAAACGGAGCATCCGCCAACACCATCACCAACGACCGCTACGAGCGTTACCTCAGCGGTCTGCAGTATGCCGTAGAGAAGGCGGCGGAATACAACAAGAGTCTGCAGGCGGGCGAAGACAGCGTGGTAGTATGGGTAGGTGCCGGCATCTACACCGACTACAAGGGCTTTGTAGTCCGCAACGGCGTGAAGGTGTACGGCGGATTCCCCAAAGACGGCAATCCCGGCGAGAGCGACCGCCATCCGCTGCTCTCGCAGTATGTGCCGGCCCGCAAGGGATACGAAGGTCTGACCAAGACCGACTACGAGACCATCCTGCAGATACGCAAGGAGTCGCCCGTGTACATGACCAAGGGCTCCAAGGAGCTGTGGTATCAGGAGAACAAGCCCGCCGACGGTTCGAAGTACAACTATACCACCGAGCTGATCAATGACCAAAGCAACGTCATCCGCCGCTACGTATTGCGCCAACCCGACGTATGTATGCCAACCTATTCTGCCTCCGGCGACGGCACGAATCCAACACAAGGCAACTGCTCTCGTCTGCCCGGTGCCACCTATGCCGACCCCGCCTACCAGGAATACAGCAACGTAAGGTGGGATGGTTTCTCTATTCGCCACGGCTACATCATCCGTATGGCAACGCACGGAGAGGAGGCGGGCAACCGCGACGGCGGTGGTGGTGTGCGCGTGTTCAGAGGCGTACAGCTGGAGAACCTCATCATCGTAAACAACTTCAACTACGGCCACCGTGTACGTGCCGGCGGACTGTACATGGACGGCACCAACTCCACCATCTCCAACAGCTTCTTGCTGAGAAACTTTGCCTATTCATACGCCGGCAAGGAAAGCTACGGCGGCGGTGCCTACATGATTCAAGGTACAGGCTACAACCTTGTCGTGGCAAACAACCGCGCCTTCAAGGGCACCAGCCGTGGAGGTGGTATCTTCCTGGAGAGTGCCAAGTTCTACAACAACACCATCGCCTACAACCAGTCTAACTGGGGAACAGGCATTTTCCACTGGCAGGACAGCAATACGGGTGTGGAGTCACAACTCACCCTCTACAACTGCATCCTGTTCGACAACTTCACCAATGGCCGAGTTGTAACCAATCAGCTCAACTCATCATCCATAGGGCTGATGCAGCCGTCGCACAACTGCTATGCAAACCAGAATTTCGACTCCGATGTTCTCGTAAAGTTCCCTTCAGCCAACGGAAACTACACATCGGCAGACCTCGCCTACCCCTTCTCGGACCAGACCTACGCTTCAGGCGGAACGACTTTCCTCTACCGCAACGCACGCTTCACCAACGACTTCCGTCTCAACGAGGCGAGCGGATTGAGCGGCAACTACTGTCTGAACGGCGGAACCACCGACGTGGGCACAGGTGTCACCCTGCCATCCACCGACATGGACTACACCGACCGCATCAAGGACTGCGCCATCGACATCGGTGCCTACGAGGCAGACAACTCAACCAATATCACGCCGCAAGAGAAGACCAACGCATCGGGCATCACCGACTACGTCTACTACGTGACCCAGAACGGCTGGGGCAACCGCAGTGGCGACAGTCCGGCGAACGCCGCCTGCGCCGACAAATTGCAGAGCGTGCTGACGGCAGCAGGAAAGAAGGCGGCGGAAGTGAACGACGGCATCACCGACACCGACAAGAAGCACAAGGTATACGTAAAGGTGGCCGGCTACAAGACCGACGAGAACGGCGAGCGTTTCGTCTACCACGCCAATACCCTCGCCGACGCGAACGACCCACAGAGCTACACCTTCCTCGTGCCCGACGGCGTATGGCTGATGGGCGGATACTACGAGGGAACGTCGGAGAACGGAACGCCTACTGGCTACAACTGGGACAACGACCAGCGCGACTGCATCACGGAATACCAGACCGTGCTGAGCGCCAAGACCGAGGTGAAGGAAGGATCGGCTGTGACACAGGAGGTGAACGGCTACCACACCATCACTTTCGGCAAATGGGCGACGGGCGAGATAGAAGACTACTATATGAGCGCCCTGGACTACCGTGCCGTAGTGGACGGCGTACACCTCATCGACGGCAAGGCCACCGACAACTCCGGTTTCAAGGGCATGGGCGGTGCTGCCGTGGTGCCCAACAAGGCACACATCCGCAACTGCATCATCAGCGACTGCGAGGCCCTGCAGGGCGGTGCGCTCTGCATGCTCAAGGGCGGTATGGTGACGGGTACACTGATGCGCGACAACACGGCGCAGGAGGGCGGTGCCATCTATGCACCCACCTGCGGCGAAGAGAACTCCTTCCATGCCTATATCATCAACAACACCATCGCCGGCAACAGTGCCACCACGGGCGGCGGCATCTACCACGACGAGAAGACCGTGATGGTGGGCAACTGCGTGATCTGGGGCAACACCGCCACCACCGACAAGAACATCAGCGGTGCGGTAGACACCAAGGCAGCCGACTATGTGCAGGGCATGGGAGACACCTCGGTGGAATACTACCCCTACAACTACTGCTTCGTGGAAAAGATGGAGTTGCCCGCCAACATCCAGAACACGGAGATGACGAGCGACCTGACCACCTACTTCACTAACTCGGGCGAATACTATCCCCGTGCCTACTCACCCCTTGTAGGCAACGGTGTGGAGAGTGCGTACGCCAAGGCGTGGAGCAACGTGGGCATCAGCCTCTACGACCTCAAGGGAGTGGCACGCAACCTGACCGGCAAGCTCACCGCCGGTTGCTACGCCATGTCACTGCCCGCCATCCAGGACGGCCGCCTGCTGCTGCGCCTCTTCGTGTCGAATGAAGGTGGCGAGGAGGTGAGCGACGAGGACAAGCAGGAGTATACCGGCCGTTCGTTCCTCACCCCATTCAACAGTCTGGACGCTGCCCTCGACTACATCAAGAAAGTGCGCAGCACTAAGCTCGACGACGACACCTTCATGGCCACCGACAAAGACCACTTCGAGATACTGATGACAGGCGGAACCTACAAGCCCGGGCAGATGCGCGACGATGCCACCCTCGCCGAGGGAGAAATCAAGGACCGCCGCCTGCAGAGCTTCACCATCCCCGTGAACGTGGACATCTTCGGAAGTTTCGACTATAACGATGCCTACTCGTCAGACCCGGTAGACCCGACAGACCATACAAAGATAGCCGATGGTGTAACGAGCTTTACCGCATACAACGGCACCACGCTGACCCCGAACGGCAGCATCAAGGACATCCTGGCCGAGCGCAATAAGAACCACATGGGCGACAGCAACGGCAACGGACTGATAGAGCCATGGGAGTTCAACAACCCCACCATTTTCTCCGGCGACATCAAGTCGACCTCTAACGAGAAGAAGGTTCACCACGTGGTGTACAGCAAGATCAGTTCCACTGAAAGCTCCGCCGACCTCGCCAACGACGTGATGCTCGACGGCATCACCATCATGGACGGCCAGACGAGTGATGCGCTGAACACAGAGGAGGGCGTAGACGAGGAACTGGACGAGGTGGGCCGTGGCGGTGCCATCTATACCTGCCGCGTCAACTACACCTTGAACCGCTGCCGACTGCTGAAGAATACCGGTCTGCACGGCGGTGCCATCTTCGCCAACGATGCCAGTCTCGACATCATAGGCAGTGCGCTCTGCGGCAACCAGGCCCACCAGGAAGACGACGAGTCTGTTGCCGGCAGCGACCCCGGCCAGGGCGGTGCCGTGTACCTCTACCTCACCAAGTCGACCAACGGCAACCTGCACGCCGTGAACTCACTCTTCGCCAACAACGACGTAGAGAACTCGAACAGTTCCAGTGCCGGAGCATCGCAGGGCGGCGCCATCTTCATCCGCCATGCCGACGACACCTCTGGAACGACCGACAGCTACAACGAGGCCATTATCACCAACTGCCTCATCGTGAACAACAAAGCAGCACAAAATGCGGGCATACACCTGGAGAATGCTTTGGATGAAGACAACCTGAAGCCCATACTGTACAACACCGTGCTATGGGGCAACGAGTCGTCCAACGCTCGTGTAAAACTGGACAGGAAATACATGTGGCACTGTGCCTCCGACGTGATGCCCGATGCCACAAGCAGCACGATCAGCGACGGCAACATCACGCTGTCTACCGACAACTTCGCCTCCAACGGCCCACGCTTCACCGCACCTACCACGAAGAAGGGTTCGGACGGCTACGACATGGCAGCCAAGTGGAACCCAACAGCCATCTCCATCCTGACGGATGCGGGCGACGGCGAGATAAACAGCAGCAACGTGGAGAGCGGAAAATACAAGGACTGGTGGGACAAGCACAGCGCGCGCCTTACCGAGTTCGGTTATCCATCGGAGTATATCCGCAGTGCCGGCAGTGCCTCGTATGCCCGCTATGTGGGTCCGCTCTCGGAGGACGGAACGGTGCAGGACAAGCCTATCGACATCGGACTCTACGAGTTCCAGTATGTATTCAAGTTCTCCGACTTCGACGCCGTGTACATCGGCACGGAGGAGAAGGGAACGGGCGACGGCAGCAGCTGGGACAACCAGAGTACCGACCTGCGCGGTGCCATCGTGGCGATGGCTAACCCGTCGGGCAACACCTCCGCCACCGAAGTGAAGACCGACCGCAAGGTGTATGTGCGCGACGGCGAATACTTCTCTACCGCCTACTCCAGCGACGATGCCTTCTCGCTCATCGTGAACAACGGCGACAAGCAGGAGTTTGTCACCTCACTGGAGATAGTGGGCAGTTGTACGGGCAGCACCGACACCAACGGCAAGGAGATACAGGACTTCAGCAAGCCTACCGTCCTCGTACCCAATCCATCGAAGGCGAAGACGCAGAACCTGCTCAACATCACCATGAACGGAAAGCCCGTCACCCTCTCGGGCATCACCTTCCGCAACGAGAGCACAGACACCGACTGCGGTGTGGGCATGAATGCCGACATCAACTCGCTGACAGTGGGAACGGAGAAAAAGACGGGCAAATTGACCATCCACCACTGTGCCTTCCGCCACAACCACAGCACAGCACTCAACGTGAAGAACAACGAAGGCATCGGCCTTAATATATATAATGTGTTGTTTGCCGACGGCGATGCGGATGCCATGAAGGTGTATGCAGACGATAGCAAGACAGCATCGAAAGGTGTGAAGGGTGTGAACCTCACCTTCGTGAAGAACCAAGGCACTGCCCTCAGCGGCACGCAGAGCGTACACAACTGCCTTGCGTGGAAGAACAAGGACAACAGTCTGAAGACGGACAAGGACGGAAAGACCAACTACTGCAACGTGGTCTTCGCCGACGATGCCGTGAACAGCGACATCATGACGGGACCAAACTTCGTAGACCCCGACAACGAGGACTACCGCATCCGCCCCAGCTACCTGCTGCTGAACAAAGGCGACAATGACGAGTACAGGGAAGTTGCCGGTGTTGCGAAAGTACATAAAGAGGACGGCACAACCATCGACTACACCAAGACCCTCGCCAACGAGAAAGACCTCTACAACCTGGCCCGTCTGATAGGCGACAAGGTAGACATCGGTGCCTACGAGTGCGACTCGAAGCTCCAGCCCATCATCTACGTGAAGGCGGGTAGCGCCACCAATGGTACGGGCGAGAGCTGGGACAGTCCGACGAACGACCTGCAGGGTGCCATCAACACGGCAGAGCTGTACGCCAACACCAACCAGGACAGCCCCTACGGCTATGTGTTCGTAGACCGCACCCAGCAGGCCAAGGACATCGCCATCAACATGCCGGGCGTAAAGGTATACGGCGGCATGAACGGCGAGACCCGCACCACGGAGCGTGACCTCGACTCGAAGGAGAACATCGAGGCAGAGGTAAGCGACCTGCTCGCCCAGCGCAAGGGCATCATCGAGCAGAACAGCCGCAGCCAGATAGCCGGACTCACCATCGCCCATACCGACACAGAGAAGTGGAGCGTGGTAGACGGTTTCCAGGTGACAGGCACTGCTTCGCTCACTGGCAAGAGCGCTATCGCCTCCTCGGTGGTGGATGCCAATGTATCGGGCGACAGCGACGGACTGCTCTACAACTCACTGGCACAGGGAACCGTGGCAGACGTAAAGACCGTGAACGTGACTGCCACCAGCACACTGCCCAGTGTGACAGGCAGCGCAGCCAACCGCGCATCGGCAGAGACCGTCAAGGCCAAGTACGTGACGGACGACTATTGGAAATACCAGTTGACCGAGACCTCTTCCGACATCAACGCCAACGCTACGAGTACCGAGACGGATGCCTGCATCGAGATGGTGATGCACAGCAACGACCTCGCCGGCAACCACCGCAAGCGCGACAACGTGGACAACGGATGTTTCGAGACCTGGTATCTGACGGACGACTACACCGCCACCGGCACAGACTACCCTCACGGCAAGTCGGTGGTGTATGTGGAGAAGGACAAGGAGCTGAAGCTCGACAACAGTTTCTATACAGAGACCAACGCCTTCTCGCCCGGCTTCCTGCTGCTGAAGTACCACGCCGGACTGCGGGGCAACAACAGTTATGTGAGCCTCACCAACTTCGCCGTGGAGCGCGACCTGACCGCCGGCAAACCCGACCTCTTCGTACTGCCGTACAACACTACTGGCTACGAATTCTCCGGCGAGGGGGCGACAACGGCCGACCTCACCTCGAAGTACTACGACGGAGCCAAGCGTGCCAACTACTCCTACAAGTATGAGGGTACAGGCGAAAGCCCGGCATGGGTGAACGGCAACAACCCGAGCCGCAACACCACCACGGGTCTGCGCATCGAGAGTGATAAGGCCATGACCGTGCGCTACTACGGCATGAGCTACGAGGAGAAGGACTGCCGCACCAACGGGGCGCTGAGGAGCACTGTCAGTCTGATACAGAACAACAACCAGCAGCCGTGGTCGGAGACCAGTAACGGCGGATTGAAGTTCACCCACAAGGAGAACATGGGCTGGAACCTCTTCGGATCGCCCTACCTCTGCGCCATGAACTACAGCGACATGGAGTACGGACGCGTCATCTACGCCTACGATGCAGAGAGCAGCAGCTACAAGACCATCAACACCGACGGCACAAGCGACAAAGGCGCCACCGACGGTTACATCCCGGCCATGGATGCCGTGTTCACCCAGACGGCTACCCTCGACAACTCGACCGGCGAACGATTTGCGGTAAGCCACAGCGAGGCTAAATCCAGCGAAGGTGCATACGCCCAGAGCAGAAGTGTGCTGAGCGTGGCACTGGAAGC
>CAVGJZ010000055.1:0-18362 GCA_963629785.1 Oscillibacter sp. MSJ-31
TAGTTCATCATAGAGAACATACCCTTCTTCATCTCGCCGCCGTACCATGTGTTGATGATAACCTGCTCCTTTGAAGTAACGTTGAACACAACGGCAGTCTCAGAGTTCAGGCCGAGCTCCTTGTAGTTCTCCACCTTAGCCTTAGAAGCGTTGTAAACGATGAAGTCCGGCTCCTGCTCGAACTCTGCTTCGTTCTGAGGACGGATAAACATATTGGTAACGAAATGAGCCTGCCATGCCACCTCAACGATGAAGCGAACCTTCATGCGTGTGTCCTTGTGTGTGCCACAGAAGCCGTCAACCACGTAGAGTTTCTTGTTTGAAAGCTCCTTCTTGGCGATTTCCTTCACTGCTGCCCATGCCTCGGGAGTAGCCCTGTGGTTATCGTTGTGATACTCCTCTGAGTCCCACCATACGGTGTCGTGAGAGTTCTCGTCATCAACGATGAACTTGTCCTTGGGCGAACGTCCGGTGTAGATACCGGTCATCACGTTCACTGCGCCGAGTTCGGTCTCCTGACCAACCTCGAAACCCTGGAGACCCTCTTTGGTCTCTTCGTTGAACAACACTTCGTAAGAAGGATTGTAGAGAACCTCAGTTGTACCTGTGATTCCATACTTCTCTAAAACTGACTTATTAAATCCTGCCATTTTTATTAATGTATTTAATGTAAAAATTCTGTCTTTCTACCTACAGAAATGATTTTCGGGCCGCAACAAAACGCGTCTCCTAAATCGTGGCAAAGGTAACAAAAAACTATTTTGCCACAAAAAGAAGAATGTCAATTTTGTATGTCGGGAAACATTTTTAGGTTAAAGTTGCTTAAATACAAACCGCCGCCTGTATTTTTGCAAATCACGCGTTACATTTATTTTAGCCTTTTGATTACTTTTGCAAAAATGGTTTAATCCGAACCCTAAG
Organism: Oscillibacter sp. MSJ-31; assembly: GCA_963629785.1. Taxonomy (GTDB): domain Bacteria; phylum Bacteroidota; class Bacteroidia; order Bacteroidales; family Bacteroidaceae; genus Prevotella. The sequence continues at coordinate 922 of CAVGJZ010000055.1, forward strand.
CCAGAAGAATACAATGCCAGCGATTTCCGTTCTCATACCTGTTTACAACGGGGGACAATACATAGAGAAAGCCGTGCGGTCAGTAATGTCGCAGACGTTTTCCGACTGGGAACTGATTGTCCTCGACGACGGATCTTCGGACAACAGCCCGGAGATTCTCCGCGCCCTTGCCGCCGCGGACTGCCGCATAAGGATACTGGCAAAGGAGAACGACGGCAACGGCAACACCGCCGCTAACATAAAAATAATGGGCAAGGCTGCCACAGGCGACTATGCCTTCTATATGTCGCAGGACGACTGGCTCTCGCCCGACATTCTGGAGAACATGGCTGCCCGTGCCGCCGAAACGGGGGCGGAGATTGTGGTGCCGGAAATGGCATTAGCCTTTGCCGACGGTTCGGAGAGTACGGCCCGTGCCTGCTGCGCCCCGCCAGCGGGTGACTTCAGCAGGACAATCACCGGCAAGGAGGCGTTTCTGCTCAGCGTGGACTTCCGCATCAACGGCTTCGCACTGGTAAAGAGCGGACTGATGTTCGACGCAAGGTGCGACACGAGGTATTTCGACAGTGACGAACTGAACACGCGCCTGCAGTTCCTGTGGGCAGACAAGGTGGCGTTCTGCCGCGGCAAGTTCTTCTACTACCAAGGAAACGAAAACGCCATGACGCGGAAATTCTCCGTGAAGATGTTCCAGCGACTGCGCACCTCGATGCTGCTCGCGGAGGCTTTCGGCAAAGCTTTCCCGGAGAAGGCGGAAGACCAGGACGACAGCTTCGTCACGCTGAGGGCATGGCAGATGCGTACATACGTGAGCCTCGCCGTGATGTACCTCACCCACTGCGGAGAGTTTTCCGAGGGGATACGGAAAGACACCAGACAGGCGTTCAGGGATTTTGAAACGGCGATTTCCTTTTCGGGAACAAGGCTCCGGGTGCTCCGCAGGATGAACGGCAGCGAGAAGGCGTTTTGCATCTTCTTCTTCCTCTTCGGCAGTTGCCTGAAGATGCTGCCGCTGCACAGGGCATACCACACATTGAAACGGGCAAAGGCCAAAGCTACAGGAAAAACAAGACTAAAAAAATATGAAAGTAATCAACTTCAGTGAAGAGAACTCAGTGATGAACCAGTATCTTGCCGAACTCCGCGACAAGGACTACCAGAAGAACCGCCTTCTGTTCCGCAACAACATCCGCCGCATCGGCGAGGTGATGGCATACGAGGTAAGCAAGACACTCGACTACGCCCCGAAAAAGGTCAGCACACCCATGGCCGACACGCAGATCAACCTGCCCTCCGACGACATTGTGGTGGCAACGGTGTTCCGCGCCGGACTGCCGCTCCACACGGGCTTCCTCAATGTGTTCGACCACGCCGAGAACGCCTTCGTCAGCGCATACCGCGAATATACTAACGAGGAGAAGACCGAGGTGAAGGTGAACATAGAATATCTCGCCACGCCCAACCTTGACGGAAAGACACTCATCATCACCGACCCGATGCTCGCCACGGGCCTTTCGATGGAGCTGGCATGCAAGGCCCTCGAAACGAAGGGCAAGCCGAAATGTGTGCACCTGGCGTGTGTCATCGCCACTCCGGCCGGACTGGACTATATCAAGTCGAAACTCCCCAGCGACAACCTCACCGTATGGTGCGCCGCCATCGACCGGGGCATGAACGAGCGCAAATACATCGTGCCGGGCTTCGGCGACGCCGGCGACTTGTGCTTCGGCGACAAACTGTAATACAAGTCCGGCAACCACCGATACAGACAAAACCGGGGATGTGCCCTCAAACGGCGGCATCCCCGGTTCTTATTTTTTCATGCTACGGCATCAGCCGCAGGCCATATTTCATTTCACCGTCACTTACTTCACGGCTACCTTCACCTTATGGTTTGTCCGGCTTCCGCAAAGTTCCACCGCATACACGCCCTTGGGTAGCGACGCAAGGGAGAATGCCACGGAACTGCCAGCCGTGCGGCGGCTGTAGGCGCGTCTGCCGCTCATGTCGTAGACGTTCACGGTGACGGCAGTCTCGCCTGCCACGTAAGCCTCATACGCATTGTCGCCGGTAGAGCGGAACAGCATATCCTTGCCGGCATCCACGGAACGCAGTCCTAAGGACTTGCCTTCGAGTACTTTCTTCAGTCCGTTGTAGGCATCAACCTTGCCTGCGCCGAACTGCACGGGATTCTTGGTGTTCTTCACGAAGTCATCCTTTATGGCAGTACTCTTGGCAATCTCCTTGAGCTGCGCCATCGTAAGCGTGGGGTCAGCCTCCAGCCACAAGGCGAGCACACCGCTCATGTACGGAGTAGCCATCGACGTGCCCATGTCCACCGTCCAGTAATTGGTCTTGCCGTTCACCGTTGCAGTGTGGGTATATGTCCTTTTGCTTTCGTCGAACCGGTTCATGTAATCCTCGGTAGCCGCCGACTCCACGAGTGCGCCGGGAGCCGCGATGTCGGGATAGTTAACTCCATCTACCGTTCCCCAGCTTGAGAACGACGACACGTCGCCCAATTTGTTGTCCTCGCCCTTGACAAGGAGATTATAATAGCCGCCGTTCAGGTAGTCGCCGCTGTCGCGCGTGTTGAACGACCCCACGCCAAAGCCGTTCATACCCGTTGCCATCACATTGATAGTACCGTCGGCTGTCACGCCGTCGGCGGGGTCCTTGGAATAAGGCGTCATGCCCTTCAGGAGCCACGTGTCGTCCTTGGAATAGCAAATCACGCTCGTGCCTTTCTTTGCCTTCACCTCATACCCCAGAAGCGCACCGTAAGCATCACCTTTCCTCATAATGACGGTGGTGCTGTACCTGCCGGTACCCTCCTGCCTCTCGGAGGTCTTTGTCACGGTGCCCTGGAAATAGTTCTTGAAGTCGGCGTCGGCGTCATCGCCGTCGGCGGTCAGCGTGTTCACCGACGGCTCGTATCTCTTCACCACCCTTTCCGAATTGGTATCGTAGATTACGAATGACACGTCGAACTCTTCCGTCCCGTCGCCGACAAACATACATATAGGCGTATATTCGGAGGCGGTGCAATACATGTAAGCCGTCATCACGTCATCGTCCGACTGCATCGTGTGCTTCTGCACAATGGGCTTGACGCCCTCGTTTCCTGCCGCCACACACACCATGGCATCGTTGGAGGCAATCAGCTTGTTCACGTAAGCCACGAACCCGTCGCTGCTGTCGTGGTAGCCCACGTTGCCGCCCAGAGAATAGTTGAGCACGAGGGGCTGCTTGCGCTCCTTGGCAAATTTCACGACCTTTTCCGTGGCCTTGATGATCTCTTCGTTTGTACCTTTATCCAACGCGCTCATGGAGATGTCAGCCTCGGGCGCAACGCCGGAAATGGTAAAGTCGCCGTTGCTGAAATATCCGGCAGCGATTCCCGTCACATGAGAGGCATGGAAAGTGACATCAGTATCCACTCCGGCAGAAGCGATGTCCTCCTGCTTGGTGTACTCCTTGTCGCTCTTGGCATTATAGTAATACACCACACGCGTCTTGCCGTCCTTGTCGAGGAAGAAGGCATGCGCCGGGTCGAAGCCCCAGTCGAAATCGGCAATGAGAACGCCCTTGCCCTTGTACGGCAGGCCAAGTCCCTCGCCGCTGTGAACCCTGTCCACCCCGGTCACCTTGTGCGCCTCGGAGAGCCTGGCCGTGTACCTTTGTCCATACGAAATGGACTTCACTGCAGCCATGCCGTCAAGTTCCCCAACGCGGCTCAGCGGCAGTGCCACCACGCCAATCTCCTCGCGGCTTGCCTCAACCTCAAATCCGGCGGCGGCAAGAGTGGCGGCATCCACACCGTCTTTCATCATCACCGTCACGCTGATTTTCTTCTCCTGCGACAATGCCTTGAAGGACTTGCCGCACTGCCTTGCCGATGTCTCCACCTCGCTGCGCAAGTCCTGCAGGCGCGCAAGGCTCATCGGATCAAACTTTGACTGCGCCCCGGCCGAGAGTGCGGCGAGAGCGAACAATACTGTAAGAGTTCTCTTCTTCATTGCTTTCAGATTATTTCACTGCTACCTTAATCTTGTGGCTCGTCTTGCTTCCGCAAAGCTCCACCGCATATATGCCCTTGGGCAGCGATGCCAGAGAGAATTCCACGGAGTTGCCTGCCGTGCGGCGGCTGTAGGTGCGTCTGCCGCTCATGTCGTAGATATTCACGGTGATTGCCGTCTCGCCCGCCACATAAGCCTCGTAGGAGTTGTCGCCCGTAGAGCGGAAGAGCATGTCCTTGTCGGCATCCACGGTGCGCAGTCCAGTGGACTTGCCGTCGAGCACCTTCTTCAGTCCGTTGTAGGCATCAATCTTGCCTGCGCCGAACTGCACGGGGTACTTGGTATTTTTCACGAAATCATCCTTTATGGCGGTACTCATCGCAATCTCCTTAACCTGCGCCATGGTGAGCGTGGAGTCAGCCTCCAGCCACAGTGCGGCAGTGCCGCTCACGTAGGGAGTAGCCATCGACGTGCCCTGGTTTATCTGCCAGTAATGAGTCCTGCCGTCCACCGTCACGAAGTCGGTGTATTTCTTCTGGTTTTCATTGACAGCGTGTACAAGGTAGTCTTCGGTAACAGCAGATATAACGAGGCATCCCGGAGCGGTGATGTGGGGGAAATCCTTCCCGTCCACGGTGCCCCAGCCCGAGAACGACGACACGTCGCCGAGCACGTTTGTCTCGCCCTCCGTTTCAAAGGAGTAAGCCTCGCCGCTGGCGTATTGTCCCTTGTCGCGGCTGTTGTACGAACCCACGCAAAGGATGTTCGACCCCGGTGCCAGACAGTTTATCGTTCCGTCGGGGGTAATACCATCAGCGGGCACATAGTCATAGCCTGTCACATCCTTCACGAGATACGAGTTTTGGGTGGCGTAACAAACGAATTCCCTGCCTTTCTTTGACTTGACGACATACCCCAGAAGCACATCCTGGTTTCTTGCCTTGCCGTCCCACATTATTATACTGACAATGTATCTTTCTCTTCCATTCTCTGCCCCTGAAGTCTTGCGCAATGTGCCCGAGAAATATTTGGAGTATTCCTCGTCATAATTGTCGCCGTCGTCTGACAACACGTTCACCGACGGTTCGTATGTCTTGATAACCTTCTTGGCCTTGGTGTCGTAGAGAACGAGCGACACGTCGAACGGTTCCTTCCCGTCGCCTATTATCATGCAGCACGGATCGTAGTAGTAAGAGGGGTTGAAGTCATTCATGTAAATATATGCCGCCATCTGGTCATCGTCGGACTGCAGGGTCTTTTTCTGCACGACGGGATATGTGGCAGAGTTTCCGGCGGATATACATACCACGGCGTCATTGGATGCTACCACCTTATTTATATATACCGAAAACATGTCGGTACTGTCATGCACGCCAAAATTACTGCCGAGGGAATAGTTCAGCACAAGAGGTTCTTTCAGGGTCTTGGAGAACGCCACCACCTTTTCGGATTCCTGGATTATCTCCTCCGTCGTGCCGGTACCCATAGTGCCCATCGCGATGTCGGCTTCGGGGGCGACACCCGAGATGGTGAAGTTTTCATTGCTGAAGTAACCGGCGGCTATCCCCAGCACGTGGGCCGAATGGTAGGACGCGAAGTCGTCGGTTCCGGCATCCATGATTTCCTCCTGCGTGGTGTACACTTTATCCTTGCCCTTCGAGAAATATTTCACGCGCGTCTTGCCGTCCTTGTCACAAAAGAAAATATGTGTCGGGTCAAAACCGTTGTCAATGTCGGCAATGAGGATGCCCTTGCCTGTGTACGGCATGCCCAATCCCTCGCCGCTGTGTATCTTGTCCACTCCCGTCAGCTTGTGTGCCACGGTAAGGGTTGGAGTGTACCTTGCGCCATACGACATGGACGACACATCGGCAATATCGTTCAGTTCCCCGATACGGCTCAGCGGCAGCGTCACCACGCCGATTTCCTCGCGGCTCGCCGCAATGTCAAACCCGTTGCCGGCAAGCGAAGCAGCATCAACGCCGTCTTTCATCAGTACCGTCACGCTGATTTCCTTCTCCTGCGCCAATGTCTTGAAGAGCTTGCCGCTCTTTTTGGCCGACACTTCCACCTCATGCTGAAGTCCCTGCAGGCGCATAAGGCTCATCGGGTCGAACTTAGACTGCGCTCCCGCCGAGAGTGCGGCGAGGGCGAACAACACTGTAAGAGTTCTCTTCTTCATCTTTTTACCTTAATATTGTCATCTTGATTTATATGTATATGGCCGGTCCCCAATCCCCACACAGGGTATTTGGAACCGGCCTTGACTTTTTATTTCACTGCAACCTTGACCTTATGACTTGTCTTGCTTCCGCAAAGTTCCACTGCGTAAATACCCTTGGGCAGCGACGCAAGGGAGAACTCCACGGAGTTGCCTGCCGTGCGGCGGCTGTAGGCGCGTCTGCCGCTCATGTCGTAGACGTTCACGGTGATTGCCGTCTCGCCCGCCACATAAGCCTCGTAAGAGTTGTCGCCCGTCGAACGGAAGAGCATGTCCTTGTCGGCATCCACGCTGCGCAGTCCTGTGGACTTGCCCTCGAGCACCTTCTTCAGTCCGTTGTAGGCATCAATCTTGCCTGCGCCGAACTGCACGGGATACTTGGTACTCTTCGTCATGTCGTCCTGTATGGCGGTGCTCTTGGCAATTTCCTTAATCTTCGCTGTCGTCAGCGTGGGGTCAGCCTGCAGCCACAGGGCAGCCACGCCGCTCATATACGGGGTAGCCATCGACGTACCCATCGACACGGTCCAACAGTGTGTCGTGCCATTCACGGTAGCCGAACTTGTGTAGGAGTCATCAACTCCCTTGTAGTATTCCAGGTATGCCGACGTTACTGCCGACTCTATGAGTGCGCCGGGAGCGGCGATGTCGGGATAGTTCACGCCGTCCACCGTTCCCCAGCTGGAGAACGACGACACGTCGCCCAGACCGTTGACCTCGCCGAATGAGGCGGTGCTGTACGACTGTCCGGTGGAGTACTTTCCGCTCACGCGGCTGTTATACGAAGCCACGCTGATGCCGTCCATGCCGGTGACGTAGTTGTTGATCGTTCCGTCGTATGTCACGCCGTCGGCCGCCACGGCCTTTCCCGATGCGTACTGCTTCACCAGATAGGTGTACTGGTCAGCGTAGCACACCAGTGTCCTGCCGTTCTTCGCCCTCACGATGTACCCCGGTATCACACTACTCACGCGCTGCTTGCCGTCGGACATCGCTATAGACGTGTAGTATCTGTCCCGGCCTTCCTGCACACCGGCAGACTTGACAAGCGTCCCCTGAAAGTATTTTGCAAAGTCAGCATCGGCAGCAGCACCCTTGCTGGAAAGCACGTCAACCGACGGTTCGTAGATTTTCACGATTTTGTTCGAGGGCAAGTTGTAGAGCACGAACGACACCTCAAACGGCTCCGTACCGTCGCCGTAGATTGTGCAGGCGGGCGAGTACTCATTGTAGTTAATCGCCAAGTTGGTGGGCGTGATATACATATAAGCCGTCATGGAATCGGTGTCGGCGGTTAATGTCTTTTTCTGCACGATGGGATACAGGCCTTCGTTGCCGGCAGCCATGCACACCACGGCATCGTTGGACGCTATCACGCTGTTGAGATATTTGTTGAAAGCGCACGTGTTGTCGTGCGGTCCGTTGTTGATGCCGATGGAATAGTTCATCACGAGAGGCTCGTTCAATTCCTTGGCACGTTTTATCATTTTCTCCGTTTGCTCGATGAATTCTTCGTTGGAGCCGAGCACAATCGACCCCATGGCGATGTCTGCCTCCGGTGCCACGCCGGAAATAGTGAGTTCGTCGTTGCTGAAATATCCCGCGGCTATTCCCAGCACGTGGGCGGCATGGTATTCCTCCTTGTAGTCCGGGCCGGCAGCGGAAATGGCGTCGGGGTCGGTGTATTCCACTCCTTTTTTGATATAATACTTCACTCGCGTCTTGCCGTCCTTATCGAGGAAGAAGGCGTGGTTGGGGTCGAAACCGCCGTCGATATCAGCGATGAGGACACCCTTGCCGGTGTAGGGCAGTTCCAGTCCCTCGCCGCTGTGAATCTTGTCCACACCTGTCTGTTTGTGTGCCTCGGAGAGTTTCATCCGTACCTTTTCGCCGTACGACAGTGTAGCCACATCCGCAATGCCGTCGAGTTCCGCAACGCGGTTCAGCGGCAGCGACACCACTCCCACTTCTCCACGGCTTGCAGTCACGTCGAAACCCCTCTTGGCAAGTGTGCCGGCATCGACACCGTCCTTCATGCACACAGTCACCTTGATGGTTTTCTGCTGCGAGGCGGCCTTTAATGCCGTGCCGTTCTGCTTTGCCACTGCCTCAACGTCCTGCTGCAGTTTCTGCAGGCGCAGACGGCTGGACAAATCGAGTTTCGACTGTGCTCCTGCCGTAAGGACGGCAAGGGCAAATAATACTGTCATGCTTTTTTTCTTCATCCTGTTTATGTTTTTAAGGTGGGTTCTAAAATACAACTTGTTGATTTCAAGCCTTCGCCGACACGCTGCGCCAAACGGCCACAGCAAGGCTTTTGTCAGGCAAAGGTACGCTTTTTATTTAAGAATTATGTCGCAAACTCTTGGAAAAACAATAAAAATTGCTACCTTTGCAACTGTCTAAGCCCAACAAGGGGTAAGAGTTCACACAGACGGGGTCTCATAGTTCAATGGATAGAACAAGTCTCTCCTAAAGATTAGATCCGAGTTCGATTCTCGGTGAGACCACATAAACATTGACAACCACAAACGGAAAAATTTAAAATTATGGAAAATAACAACGAAAATCAGGAAGGACAGTTCCAGCTTGAATTGCCGCAGGCTGTGGCACAGGGAGAATATGCAAACTTCGCGCTCATCACACACTCGCGCTCTGAATTCATCGCCGATTTCGCACGCGTGTTGCCGGGTCTCCCCAAGGCGGTAATCAACTCTCGCGTAATCCTCGCTCCCGAGCACGCAAAGCGTCTGCTCATGGCCCTGCAGGAGAACGTGGCAAAATATGAGCACGAGTTCGGCAAAATCACTCTGCCCGAGCAGCAAGGCAAGACTATCGCTCCGTTCAACGTGAACAAGGGCGAGGCTTAATCACCTCTGAGGACAGACGACAACAAACCATACGGCCTGTGGCAGCGAGCACACCAGCTCCCGCCACAGGCCTTTGCTTTACCCAAGTTTTTTACTGTCACCCAAAACGAAGGACATGCAGGGAAACGACAACAAGACGGCAACGCAACCCGTTTACGAACTTCTGCGCCAGAAGGCTCTGCTGCAGACGGAATACGACGAGGAGAAGAAAAACTTCGCCCGGCAGATGCAAGCCACAGGACTCGGCAGGCGCATAAAGCGCGGCGACGCATGGCATCCCGTGCGTGTGGGCAGATGCTACTACAACTCGCTGAACCAGTTCGCCGTGGAGGTGTACCGCACCGGCGACGAGGACATGGAACATAATTTCGAGTTCGGCAAGCCCGTATGTTTCTTCAAGACCACTGCTGCCGGCAGCAAGGCCGGGGGAGAAGGAAAGAACGGGGCAACCCCGTTCGACGTACTGACGACGGGCACGGTGAGCTACGCCGACACCAACCGCATGGTGATAGTGATACCCGAGAAGACCGGCATCGCGGCAGCGTTGCAAAACGGCGAGGGCATCGGCGTGCAGATGTTTTTCGACGAAACGAGTTACCGCCTCATGCAGGAAGCCCTCGACAGGGCGATACGCGCCAAGGACAACCGCATGGCATATCTCAGGGACCTCTTCTACACGAAGGCAATGAAGCCGCAGACGTTCTCGTTCGACACGCTGAAATTCCCGTGGCTCAACACTACGCAGGAAATGGCGGTGAACAACGTACTGAGGGCGAAGGACGTGGCGGTGGTACACGGTCCGCCGGGAACGGGCAAGACAACGACTCTCGTGGAGGCCGTCTACGAGACACTCAAGCGAGAAAGCCAGGTGATTGTGTGCGCACAGAGCAACATGGCGGTGGACTGGATATGCGAGAAACTCGCCGACAGGGGTGTCAGCGTGCTGAGGATAGGGAACCCCACGCGGGTGACCGACAAGATGCTGTCGTTCACCTACGAGAGACGCTTTGAGGCGCACCCCGATTATCCGGAACTGTGGAGCATACGCAAGGCGATACGCGAAATGCGTGCAAACCGCAAGAAGAGGAACGAGAATTTCCATCAGAAACTCGACCGCCTGAAAAGCCGCGCCACAGAAATAGAATGCCGCATCAACGCCCATCTCTTCGGCGAGGCAAAGGTGATTGCCTCCACACTCACCGGCAGTGCCAACAGGGTAATGACAGGACAGAAATTCACCACGCTCTTCATAGACGAGGCAGCACAGGCTCTCGAAGCCGCCTGCTGGATAGCCATAAGGAGGGCCTCGCGGATAGTGTTTGCCGGCGACCACTGCCAGCTGCCGCCGACGGTGAAGAGCATGGAGGCCATGCGCGGCGGACTGGCAAAGACACTCATGGAGCGCATCGTGGAGAACAAGCCGGAAGCCGTGACACTGCTCACCGTGCAGTATCGCATGAACAGGAAGATAATGCAATTCTCGAGCAACTGGTTCTACGGCGGGAAACTCGTTGCGGCAAAGGATGTGGAGCACCGCGGTATACTCGACTACGACGACCCGATGCGGTGGGTGGACACCTCTGAAACGGAGGCTTACGAGCAGTTCGTCGGGGAGAGCTTCGGCAGGATAAACCGCAAGGAGGCGGAACTGACTCTCCTCACACTAAAGGAATATTTCGACAAGATAGGCAAGGGACGCATCATGGAAGAGAGCATCGACGTGGGCGTAATCTCGCCCTACAGGGCACAGGTGCAGCTGCTCCGGCAGATGATCAAGCGGAGCGAATATTTCCGGTCTTACCGCCGCCTTATATCGGTGAATACAGTCGATGGCTTTCAGGGACAGGAGCGCGACATCGTGGTGATATCCCTCGTTCGTTCCAACAACGAGGGGCAGATTGGCTTCCTCAGCGACCTGAGGCGAATGAACGTGGCAATGACACGGGCAAGGATGAAACTCATCATCATGGGAAACGCCCGGACCATGACGCGCACGAAATTCTACAGGGAACTGTTTGAATATGTAAACGACAATTAGCCCCCGCCATGCAAGGCGAGCCCCTCACTTTCCACCATAACAAAAAAAAGGAAGGAAATCCCTGCGGAGGACGCTTGTTCCTCTGCAATGAATTCCTTCTGCGATTTGTGGTTGTGTTGTTATATGGCAGTTGTTGCCGACAGGGCTGTTGTCTCCCGAAGGAAATCCTACCCCTCGGGTGCAAAAGTAACAAATTCTTCGGTAACACAAAAGACATTGTTATAAAAAAGCTACAAATACCGTCGATTTTATTTCATTTCATTAATTGTACACACGATTATTAAGTTTTCTAAAAGTAAAACGGCACAATTTGTAACACTTGCAATTCACAGCAATGCCCCGTTTAGGGATTTCCCTACGAAACAATATGGATTTTATATTTGCTACTTTATCACCGATATTGTAAATTTGCATCTGAAATAAAATAGTTATCAACAACAGAAAAAACACCGACATTATGAAAAAGCTATATTCCATCATAACCGTCGCACTCCTTGCCATGGCTGCCGTCACTCTGTCGTGCTGCAACCCCGACAGCGAAATAGCCTACACCCTCGATGGCGTATGGGAGGGGAACATGTACAAGCAGAGTTACTACAGCGGCAGATATTACGAGACCACAAGCACCGTGCTGCAGTTCGACCAGGACCCCTACAGCTACGCCCAGGGGACAGGACGATGGATTGACTACTACAGCAATGCCCCGTGGGACTACTACGCCAGCTACATCACATGGACAGTGGTGAACAGAAGGATAAGGATCTATTCCGAAAAGGAGGGACAGACGTATTATATCGACAACTACTGGCTCGACGACAACCGTTTTGAAGGAACTATTTCAGACACCTACGGCAACAGCAGTAATTTCGTGATGAACAAGACTTACTCGCGCAACTGGAACAGCTACTACTGGAACGGATATTACGGCAACGGCTACTACAACGGCTACTACGCACCGTCTACAAACTCCGCCAAGAGCACTAAGGATTCTCCCGAAAAGCCCGTGACGAGTATCAAGGCCAACTGACGGCAACGGCCGCCAGCCGCCGCATGCCGAAACAATAAAGACAATAATAAAAAAGCGATACGAACGATGAAAGCAAAAAAGATTCTTATTATGGTCGCCATGCTGCTCACCACCGTGGGAGCCATGGCCGGAGTGAACAAATTCACACTGACAGACGTCACCTACCCATACGTGCAGCAGTGCAACACCAACTACTGCAAGGTGGCATCAGTGACATACGGCAGCACTATAACGATGGTGAAGCTCGTGTACAACACCACGAAAATCACCTTTCAGGAAACCAAAAACATCACGCTCTTCGACTCCGCCAACAACAAGACCTACAAGCTGAAGTTCATCAAGGGCCTGACGGACACCGACAAGATGGAATTCGACGGACAGCGTTTCGTCACCCTCGTCTTCCCCAAGCTGAAGAAGAACCCCACGTCGGTAAATCTCGTGGAGAGCGACGGCAACGGACTGCAGTTCATGGGCATCGACCTGACGCAGAGCGGCCCCGTGCAGAGCGTTTTCGACAAGGATGCCCTGGAGCAGGAGCTGAACAAGAACTATGGCAACGGCATGAACTTCAAGCAGGTGAACGAATAAAACCAACCGTGAGTTCTTCTTCGGCAGCTGCCGAAGAAGAACTGTAAGGAATAAAAAAAAATGGCAAAGCCCGAGACCGCAACAGGTCAGTGGCTTTGCCATTGTTTTTTTTACCTCAGACAGAGGCTATTACTTGAAATACCTCTTGTAAAGGCCCATGAAACCTGCGCAGTGGCGGGCCTCATCCTTTGCCATTTCGTGAACGGTGTCGTGAGTGGCATCCATTCCGGCAGCCTTGGCATTGCGCGCGATGCGGAACTTGTCCTCACAAGCGCCGCGCTCTGCAGCGATACGGGCCTCAAGGTTGCTCTTGGTATCCTTCAGCACATCTCCGAGAAGTTCTGCAAACTTGGAAGCGTGCTCTGCCTCCTCAAAGGCATAACGCTTGAAAGCCTCTGCAATCTCGGGATAGCCCTCACGGTCAGCCTGACGGCTCATGGCGAGATACATACCCACCTCGCCGCACTCTCCGTTGAAATGAGTCTCAAGGTCGGCAATCATCTCTGCGTCGGCGTTCTCCTTGCGGGCTGCGCCAAGCTCGTGAACGGTAGCGAACTCCTCGTCGTCGCCGTCGGTCATTTCCTTAAACTTTGAGGCCGGGGCCTTGCATACCGGACACTGCTCTGGAGCGGCGTCACCTTCGTAAACGTAACCGCAAACGGTACAGATAAATTTCTTCTTCATAATGCTCTTGTATTATAATGTTGTTGTATTTTATCACAGAGGTTTGCCGCACGCCGTTTCCTGCCTTCAGGGCGGTGTGCCACACTTCCTCCTTCGTGCTGCAAAGTTATTAAAAAAAGCGGTTCTCTTCAAAGAAAAGAGACCGCTTTTTTTGTCCGTTTGCGGATGAACTTTGTCTTCTATGCCTCGCGCTGCTTCATGCCCATGCGCGCCTCGACAACGTTTATCACATAGTCGCCGAGCTTCTCGCATTCGCCCACGATATCCATATACATCGTGCCTATGGCATAGGTGTACTCGTGACTGTTCACGTCGTTTATGTTCTGGCTCTTGAGCTGCGTGCGGAAATTGTTTATCTCGTTCTCGATATTGAAAGAGCGGTTCACGTCGAGACTGTCCTTGCGGCGCATGAGCATCACGTTCATCTGCGTCAGACTGTCGTCGGTAAGTTCGAACATCTGGTGCAGATGCTCATACTGCTTCTCGGTGAAGTCTTCCTTGCCGCGTTTCTTGCGGTTCAGCGTGCGCGCTATATTGTAGCAGCTGTCGCCGATGCTCTCTATCTCAGATATTTCGCGAAGCATGGCGCGTATCTGCGCCTTGGTGTCGTCGCTCACATGGGCGTCGCTCACCTTGTCGAGGTAGTTGGCGATTTCAATCTCCATGTTGTCGGAAATGCCCTCGTATTTCTCTATACGCGAAAAAAGCTTGTTGAAATCACCGTCGTTCTTCGTGCCGAGCAGCTCCCTCACCATCGAGAACATACGCTGGATGCGCTCGGCAAACGACTGTATCTCCTTGCGCGCCTCCAGCACGGAAAGTTCCGGCGTCGCCATGATGGAGTTGCCGCCGATGTAGCGCAGGCGGAAGTCGTCGTCCTCGGCGCTCTTGGGCTTGATGGCCATGCACACTATCTTCTCAAGCTGCGGGATGAACCATATAAGCAATGTCGTGTTGCACACGTTGAAACACGTGTGGAAGGCGGCGAGCACCACGGCGAGCTTGGTTGCGTTCACGGTGGCGGACTGCGGGTCATAGCCCACCATATCGCAAACCATGTTCACGAAGGGATAGAACAAACACAACACCCACAACACGCCAATCACGTTGAACAACAAGTGGGCCAGTGCCGCCCTGCGCGCCTGTGTGTTGGCGCCGAGTGCCGCGAGGTTTGCGGTGGCGGTGGTGCCTATATTCTCGCCCATCACCAGAGCGATACCGAGGTACACTGGCAATACTCCGCTGGAACACAGCACCATCGTTATAGCCATCAGCGCTGCCGACGACTGCATCACGCAGGTGAGCAGCGTGCCGATAAGCAGGAATATGAATATGGTGAAATAGCTGTTTTTGTCGAAGGAACTGAAGAAGGCGAGCAGGTCTTGATTGTGGCTGAGATCCATTTCCTTTCCCGTTTCGCTGAGAAGTGCCAGCGAGAAGAACATGAAGGCGATGCCGAAAAGGAAATCTCCCACATACCTGTGGCGTCTGGTGTAGATAAGAAGGATGCCGAGGATGAATGCCGGGAAGACGACATCGGTGAAATTGAACGAGAAACCGAGGCTCATTATCCACGCCGTAAGCGTGGTTCCGATGTTGGCTCCCATTATTATGGAAATCGCCTGGGCCAGGGTGATGAGACCCGCGTTCACAAACGACACCGTCATAACTGTGGTGGCCGACGACGACTGCACGGAGGCTGTTACAAACATACCGGTGAGCAGCCCGGTGAAGCGGTTCTTTGTCATTGTACCCAGAATATGGCGCAACTGCGAGCCGGCCATCTTCTGCAGGGCTTCGCTCATCACCTTCATTCCGTAGATGAGTAGCGCAAGTGATCCGATGATCTTAAAAAAAATCCAAATCGACATATTTTATAATTATTTATGACGCTGTTGTGCGCGAATGTCGCGGAAAGAGCTTAACTTTACGTCGTAAACCCTAAATATGTATGACTTATGAAACAGACAATACAAATTCGATGCAAAAATAATAAAAAAGTCATAAACATTGCTATAGGCAGCACACTTTATGATATTTTTTTAGCTTCGGGCATTGACATGGAATACGGTCCGGTGAGTGCGAAGGTGAACAACAAGGTGAGGGGCCTCAACTACAGGGTCTACCACAACAAGGACGTGGAATTCCTCGACCTGACCTCGCCGTCCGGACAGCGCACCTACATACGTTCGCTCTTCTTCGTGCTCTGCAAGGCAGTCCACGACCTCTACCCGCAGGGCAGGGTGACAATCGACATCCCCGTTTCCAACGGGTACTACTGCGACCTTGAAATCGGCTGCGACGTGACAGACGACATCGCCGCCGCCATACGCCAGCGCATGCAGGAGATAGTACATGCCGCCCTGCCCCTCAGCCGCCACGAGTGTACCACACAGGAGGCTATCGACATCTTCTCCGGGGAGGGCGACATATCGAAGGTCAAGTTGCTCAACAGCACCGGGTCGCTCTACACCGCCTATCACGAGCTTGACGGCTACAAGGATTACTACTACGGGTCGCTGCTCACCAACACGTCGTTCCTCAAGCTCTTCGGACTGGAGAAATACTACGACGGACTGCTGCTGCGCATCCCCTCGCTCAAAGACCCGTCGCAGCTCGGCGACCTGATACGGCAGGACAAGATGTTCGACATATTCAAGGAGCACCACAACTGGCAACAGATATTGGGACTGCGCACGATAGGCGACCTCAACGACGCCGTGCAGAAGGGATGGGCGTCCACGCTTATCAACCTCTCCGAGGCTCTGCAGGAGAAGAAGATTGCCCGCATCGCCGACGACATCGCCGCGCGGCCCGGAGTGAAGATGGTACTCATTGCCGGTCCCTCGTCGAGCGGCAAGACGACATCGTGCAAGCGTCTCTCCATACAGCTGCTCACCAACGGTATCAAACCCGTTCCCGTGTCGCTCGACGACTATTTCGTGGACCGCGAAAAAACGCCCAAGGACGAAAAAGGCGACTACGACTACGAGAGTCTTTATGCCCTCAACATCCCGTTGCTCAACCAACAACTCAACGACCTTTTCGCAGGCAAGGAGGTGGAGCTGCCCAAATACAATTTCCAGACAGGGCGCAGCGAGCGCAGCGGCAAGAAGCTGAAGATGGGCGAACACGACATCCTCGTGGTGGAAGGCATACACGCCCTCAACCCGGAGCTTACGGCACAGATTCCCGACGAGCATATCTACCGCGTCTACGCCTCGGCGTTTACTACCATATTGCTCGACAGCCACAACTACGTGCCGACGACCGACAACCGCCTCTTGCGGCGCATCATCCGCGACTACAAATACCGCGGCGTGAGTGCGCAGGAAACGATACGCCGCTGGCCTTCGGTACGCGCCGGCGAGAACAAGTGGATTTTCCCTTACCAGGAGAACGCCGACGCCATGTTCAACACCGCCATGCTCTTCGAGCTTGCCGTGCTGAAATCGCAGGCCGAGCCACTCTTGGAAATGGTGCCGGAGAACAGCGATGAATACAGCGAGGCTTACCGCCTGCGCAAGTTCCTCAAATACATCACGCCAATCCCCAACAAACAGGTTCCGCCCACATCATTGCTGAGGGAGTTCCTCGGCGGCAGTTCGTTTAAGTATTAATGGGAAAACGGGTAAGAAACCCTGACTCCTATAGTGACGGTAAAAACAAATAGGTATAGGCGTTTAGAGCACACTTGCAAAATGTTTTACAAATAAGACATTTGGAACACTTTGTTTCTGTCCTGTTTTTAAGGAGCAGTGCTTTTCGGGGAGGAAACGATAGCTTTGCCCGGAGGAAACGATAGCTTTGCTCCCCGAAAAGCTATCGTTTTCGCCGAGGTTTTGGGGTATCGGTTTTTAGGATATGTCTATTACGTTGATTATCAACATTTTGTATTTACCCTAAAAGAACAGTACAATCCTGTTAAAATCCGGGCAAGTTCCACATCGGCAAAATGCGACATTTGGAACACTTTTCAAACATTGCACAAAGG
>CAVGJZ010000056.1:0-17757 GCA_963629785.1 Oscillibacter sp. MSJ-31
TCAGCCCTCTCGGGACCTCAGCCCCCTCAGAGTTGTCCGAGAAGTCCGAGTTGTCCGAGTAGAGTAGTCCGAGCCGTCCGAGTAGTCCGAGCTGTCCATAATTATCATCCCACAATGAAATCCCTTAAAGAACTTTACAAGATTGGTAAAGGCCCGTCGAGCAGTCATACGATGGGTCCGCAGAAAGCATCACTGATTTTCCTTGAAAGAAACCGCACCGCATCTACTTTCGAGGTTACTCTTTACGGCAGTCTCGCCGCTACAGGCAAGGGCCACATGACTGATGTAGCTATAAAGGATGTTCTCCAGTCTGTCGCTCCTGTCAATATAATTTGGAGGCCACAGGTGTTCCTGCCCTTTCATCCCAACGGAATGAAATTCCGGGCTTTCGACAGTCATGGAACCGCCATTGACGAATGGACAGTCTACAGCATCGGCGGCGGTTCGTTGTCGGAGGGCAAATCTTCCGGCGATATGTTCGACTCTCCCGACGTTTACGAGCTGAACACCATGAGTGAAATTATGGAATGGTGCAAGAACACCGGCAGGAACTATTGGGAATACGTGCAGCTCAACGAAGATGACGACTTGTGGGATTATCTTGATGTCGTGTGGCAGACGATGAAACAGTCCGTCGAACGCGGTATCAAGCACGAGGGTCGCTTGCCCGGCCCTCTTAACCTGCCGAGAAAGGCTCCCACTTATTATATCAAGGCGACTGGCTACAAACAGTCGCTGCAGACCCGCGGTCTTGTTTATGCCTACGCCCTTGCTGTGAGCGAGGAGAACGCTTCCGGTGGCACTATCGTCACTGCCCCTACGTGTGGCGCGTGTGGCGTGTTGCCTGCCGTGCTGTATCATATAGCAAAAGGTCATGAATTCAACGAGATGCAGATTCTCCACGCTCTCGCCACCGCCGGGCTTGTTGGGAATATCGTGAAGAATAACGCTTCTATCTCCGGTGCCGATGTGGGCTGTCAGGGCGAGGTCGGTGTGGCGTGTGCCATGGCTTCCGCTGCAGCATGCCAGCTATATGGCGGTAGTCCCTCGCAGATAGAGTATGCGGCGGAAATGGGGCTAGAACACCATTTGGGCATGACGTGCGACCCTGTGTGCGGACTTGTGCAGATTCCGTGTATTGAGCGCAATGCCTTCGCTGCCACGCGAGCTCTCGACGCTAATCTGTTCGCCGCTTTTTCTGACGGCACGCACCGTGTGTCGTTCGACAGGGTGGTGGATGTGATGAAGCGTACCGGGCATGACATTCCGTCGCTCTATAAGGAGACTAGCGAGGGCGGTCTTGCCAAGGCTTTCACCGCTGATGGTGACGGTCACTGAAAAAAAAAAGTGTGCCGGGCGTTCGGAAACGCTGAAAGTTTAGCCAAAGCGTTTCCGGGGTATAAATAAATTATGTATATTTGCGGCATGAAGAATGTTGGCATGTTGCACCGGCTGTATGTCTGGTTGTGCCGTTTGGGGCACTGCCGGGGATTCGGCGTTCAGTCGCCGTGGGCGTATAGTTTTGTGCGGTATGTCATTAACGAGCATTTCCCGTATTACAAGTACGCCGTTCTTCGGAAACGGTTGCCTGCTTTGGGCGTTGTGGAGCGGAAGGTCTGCGAAATGTACTTTCGCCTGTCCAATTTCGCACGGCTGCGTACTGTCATTCTCTGCTCTTCTTCCGGCGAAGATGGATGGAGCAGTGCGGTGGCGACGTATTTCAAGGCCGGACGCAGGCAGTGTGAGGTGATGCAATGTGGCGGACTTGCACTGACTGACGTTTTGCATACGGTCGGCGAAACGGGCAGGCATCCCGTCGCTGTGGTGATTGACGCATCGGGCGCATCGGGCGTGGATGTCGGAAAGTTGCCCGGGATGCTGGCAAGCGGTGACTATATCGTGATTGAGGATTTGCGGCTGCGGAGGGATGCGGCGGAACTGTGGAAACGGCTGTATGACGGCATTGGTCGCGGTGCGCTGTTCTTCGACATGTATTACTGCGGGATTGTGTATATCGACCCGGAGAGATATAAGGCGCATTATAAGATTAACTTCTAAAATCGAATTACTATGGCAATAACTAGAGTTTACACAAAGACTGGCGACAAGGGTATGACCAGCTTGGTTGGCGGAGTGAGAGTGAGCAAGACGAACCCGCGTATCGAGGCCTACGGCACTGTTGACGAGCTTAGCTCGCAGTTGGGACTGCTCGCCTCGTATATGAAGGACGGCGAGGACAAGGACCTCATAATCCGTATTCAGCGCATACTGTTCACCGTGTGCTCCTATCTTGCCACCGACCAGACGCAGACACCGCTGGCTCCCTCGTACACGCTGGATGCAGCCGAGGTGAAGGTGCTTGAGGAGGAGATTGACCACATAAACGGCAGTCTGCCGCCGCAGACGGCTTTTATCTTGCCCGGAGGATGCCATGAGGCAGCGTTGGCTCATGTGTGCCGCACGGTGTGCCGCAGGGCGGAGCGACGTATCTTTGCTCTTGCCGAAACGGCGGAGGTTGATGCGGAAGTGGTGGAATATATAAACCGCCTCTCTGACTATTTGTATATTCTCGCACGGAAATTAAACTTTAATAACGGTGTGAGAGAAAAAATCTGGAAGAAAAACTTGTGAATAAGGAAAAATACATTATATTTGCGGTCAATTTCGAGGGACGCGGGGCGACAAGTTACGCATAGCCCTTGAATTAATGCAAACTGATAATTTTTATTTACTATGTATTGGACACTTGAATTGGCTTCAAAGCTTGAAGACGCGCCATGGCCTGCAACAAAGGACGAGCTGATTGACTATGCGACTCGTTCCGGGGCGCCGCTTGAAGTGCTTGAAAACTTGCAGGAAATAGAGGATGAGGGCGATGTTTACGAGAGTATCGAGGATATATGGCCTGACTATCCTACCAAAGAGGATTTCCTCTTCAACGAGGACGAGTATTGATTACTCTGCATTGGGCCTTTAGGGCTCAAAGTTATGAATACGGTGATATGAGAATTTTGAATCAAGGTTCTCATATCGCTTTTTTTCTTTTGGCTTTTCGCTAATTTTGCGGACAAAGGGAGCGGATGAACTTATGGCGTAATCGGTAAAAAGGAATGTTTGAAAAGCAACTGACATACGATGACCTCGACCTCGACGACAGGGAACTGTATCTTCAGATGGGCTACGGCGACGCTTTGCCCGACGAAGGCGTGAGGCGCGAGACGGAGGAGATGAAACGCATGGTGAGGGAAATCCTGCATCCGCGTTTCGGTTTTGTCGTGGAGGACAACGGCGAGGTGGACACGGAAAGGAAAACGCTGTCGACAGGCGGCGAACTCTTCAATGTGGGAAGGATTATCACATCGCAGATAAAGAACGCCGAGGCTTTTGCCCTGTTTGTCGCAACGGCTGGCGTGGAGTTCGAGAACCTGCAGCGAAGGCTCGAAGCCGACGGGGATATGGTCAAGGTTTTTGTGGCGGATGCCATGGGCAGTGTGATTGCCGAGAAAACGGCTGATGTGATGGAGCGTTGGCTTCAGGTGTATATCAACTCTCGGGGCTGGTGCCACACCAACCGGTTCAGTCCCGGCTATTGCGGATGGCACGTGTCGGAGCAGCAGAAACTTTTCGGGCTGCTCCCGGCTGGAGAGCCATGCGGAATACGCCTTACCGACTCATCGCTGATGATACCTATAAAGAGCGTCAGCGGAGTGATGGGGTTGGGGGCGGATGTGAGAAAGCTTGAATACACCTGCGGACTGTGCGACTATGCCAAATGCTACAAGCGCCGCAAACCGCAAAAAGAGAAGAAGTAGGCTGGAATACAATAACGTTATAACATAGAAAGAGAAATGAGTACTGTAATTTATCCGTCACCCATATTCGGCCCCGTTCATAGCCGCCGTCTTGGAATATCGCTGGGTATCAACCTTCAGCCGGCCGACGGTAAGGTGTGTACCTTCGACTGCATATACTGCGAATGTGGCTACAACGCCGATCGCCGTCCGTCGTTGCCGCGCCCCACAAGACAGGAGGTGGCGGCGGCACTGGAGAAAAAACTCATTGAAATGGCAGGGCAAGGGCAAAAGCCCGATGTGCTGACGTTTGCCGGAAATGGCGAACCTACGTCGCATCCGCATTTCGCCGGGATAATTGACGACACTATAAGACTTAGGGACGAGTATTGCCCGGAGGCGAAGGTGTCGGTGCTGAGCAATTCCACGATGCTCCACCGCAAGGAGGTGTGCCAAGCCCTGATGCGGGTGGACAACAACATCTTGAAACTCGACACCGTAGACCCTGCGTATATAAAAAGGGTAGACCGTCCGTTGCAACCGTCGTATTCGGTGGAAGATATTATAGAGAGTCTTGCCGCCTTCCGCGGACATGTCATCATTCAGACGATGTTCATGCGTGGTACGATGGATGGCGAGGACGTGGACAACGTAAAAGAAGAATACATTCTGCCGTGGCTGGAGGCGGTGAAGCGCATAAAGCCGCAGGAGGTGATGGTCTACACCATCGACCGCGAGACACCTGACCGCGAACTGCAGAAAGCCTCCCGTGAAGAGCTTGACGCTATTCGCGACAGGGTCAAAGCCGAGGGCATTCCGTGCATGGCATCCTATTGAAAGCATGGCTTGCGAAACCGGACTTTGGCAGTCGTTGGTACTGATTGACAGACTTTGGCAGTCGCTGGTACTGCCTGGCATAAAGAAAGCCGGAAGAGACACTCCCCGAATGTTGGGAAATCTCTTCCGGCTTGTTTTTGTATTACGGCTTGTTGGTTTCGCCGATTACTTCGCCGATTGCCAAGCGGACATTATTTCATGTCCACGTATTGGATTTTGTCCATGTCGCCGTAGTCGAGGTTCTCGCCGCCCATGCCCCATACGAACATGTAGTTGCTGGTGGCAGAGGCGCAGTGTACGCTCCATTCGGGCGACATTACGGCCTGCTCGTTGTGAAGCCATATCACGCGTGTCTCCTGAGGTTCGCCCATGAAATGTGCTATGGTGTTGCCCTCGGGCAGGTTGAAATAATAGTAAGCCTCTACGCGGCGGCCGTGGAGATGCGCCGGCATTGTGTTCCATACAGAACCTGGGGCAAGCTCCGTAAGACCCATCTGCAGCTGGCATGGACCGCCCTTGCCGCCGTTCTTTTCCGACAGCACGTTGTTCACGATGAGCTGGTTGATGACGCGGTCGTTGCTCTCTTCCATCTTTCCTGCGTGGAAACTGTTGGAGTTAAGGCATTTCAGTTTCTTTGCGCGCGCCGCGTCGTTGCACACAATCATCTGTGTAGGATATGCCTTGTGGGCAGTGGTGGAGTTGAGGTAGAACTTGGCGGGGTTCTGCGCGTCCTTGCTGGCGAAGGTGATGTCCTTCGAGCCGCGGCCCACATAGAGCGCATCCTTGAAGCGCAGCTCGTATTCCTTTCCGTCAACGGTCACGACACCTGTACCCTTGCTGGTGTTGATGATGCCCAGCTCGCGGTTGTAGCAGAAATAGGGAGCTTTCAGCGGGTCTATCGTCTCCAGTTTCAGTGTCTGTCCCACGGGCATTGCACCGCCGTAGACAACACGGTCGTACATGGAATAGGTGAAATGGATTTTGTTTGCCTCCATCACTTTCTCCATGGTGAAGGCACTGCGCAGGCGGTCAGTGTCGTAGGTCTTTACGTCCATCGGGTTGCATGCCGTCTGGATTTTGTAGTCTGTCTGTGCGCTGGCACATACAGCCATAGCAGCGAGGGCTGCCGAAAGAATAATCTTTTTCATTATCGTTCGAGTAAATAGAATTTTTTTTATAATAAAGCGTCGGCTATACTTGCCGTCGAAAGACTTTGCCGGCATCTCAAAAGGTTTTGCTGTCAAAAGGTTTTGCCGCTCTAAGACTTTGCTTTCAAAAGCCTTGTCTTTACGCCTTGGGATTCTTGCTGTTAGCCTTGCGGTCTTCTGCCACGATGCGTCTGTTATTGATGAACATCATGCCGAGTGTGATGACGGCGAGTATGGCCATACCCACGTATTCCATCTTCACGCCGCGGTAGATGAGCCATCCGAAGAGTGAAGAGGCGAAATCGAGCGCACCTCCCGAGAAGCCTTCGGGAATTTCGGCAGCCTTGTCGCCTGTGGCCTTGAACACGTGTTGTGCCGCCATGGTGAAGTCGGGAGCCATGTCTGTCACGAAATACAGTCCGATGACCAGTGTGACGAGTCCCACGATGAGCGTCTTCACCACATTACCCTTTGTGAAGGGCAATACCATGGGGAAGAGGTAGAACATTCCGGCAAGTGATGCCAGCGGCAGGAACTGGTTGCCGGGCAGGAACACCGCGAGGGCGAGAATCACGGGGATAAGGATTATCGACACGACAAGCGTCGTAGGGTGTCCGATTACGAGGGCAGGGCTCATGCCGATGTGTACCTTCTTGCCGTTGAACTTGCTCTTCACCAGCTCCTGTGTCTTTTCAGAGATAGGTTTCAGTCCTTCGATAAACAATGACGTGATGCGCGGAATAAGCTCCATCACGGCACCCATCGTAACGCCGAGGAACAGCACCTTTTTGATGTCGAGCTGTGCCGCCCATCCGATGAGCATGCCCACGATTACACCGAGCACGAGCGGTTCGCCGAGCACGCCGAATTTCTTTTTCAGTCCCTCTGCGTCGATGTCGAGTTTGGAGAAGCCGGGGATGAGGTTGAGCAGCTTGTCAATCACTATAGCGAATGGCATGAAGCTTTGGCAGAACGGCTGCGGGATGGATATTCCGTCGAGGTCGTAGTATTTCTGGAAACGCTCCGCCGTGAGGTCCGCGCATACCAGTGTTATGATATAGCACACGATAGCAGCGAAATATCCCCATAGCAGGCTTTCGTCCATCACGAAGTACGCCACTGCGCCGATGAAGGCGAAGTGCCAGTAGTTCCAGAGGTCTATGTTCACGGTGCGTGTTGTCTTGGTGATAAGCATCAGGAAGTTCACGCCCAGACAAATCGGGATGATAAGCGCGCCCACTGCGGTGTTGTAAGCCACGGCAGCCGCTGCCGGCCATCCCATGTCGAACACGTTGAGCTGCAGGTGGTAGAGGTCGGAGATACCTTTCAGAGGGTCATTGAAATTGGTGGTGAGCAATGCGGTGACAACGCCCAGTCCCACGAAGCCTACGCCCACGAAGAGACCCGACTTGAGGGCTTTGCCGAATTTCATGCCTATGCAAAGTCCGATGACGGTAAAGATGATAGGCATCATCACGCTTGCGCCAAGACTGATAATGTAACTGAATACCTGTTCCATGTTTTCTTTTCTAAAAATTATTTTCGTTATTAGTTAGTAGATTTCATAAATGTCAATCCTTTGCAAAGTTAGCAAAAATACCGATAACCTACAAATCAAAGGGACTTTGTGTGAACGGCATTGCGAAATATGGAAAAACGAAAGAACCGCGGCTGCGTCCGTTGCCGGAAGAAACCGCGGTCTTGTATCGCTGTTCATGCCGTAAGGCTTGCTGGTTCAGTCTGCTTAGAAATAGTAAGCGGCAGAGATCTGCCAAGCGTTGGCCTTGCCGCCGCCGATGTTTTCGACAACGTTCTCGGCAACGCCCTTCAATGTAGCTTCGCCGGTCTTTCCGCAGGCGATGTTGTATGTGGCGCCGATTTCGAGATGCTTGATGATTGTTACGCCGAGACCGACGTTCACGCTGAAATTGGCAGACTTGAACTTATAGTTTGCCATGTCCTTCAGGTTCACGTTCTTGTCGCCCACGTTGAAGCCGAACTGCGGACCTGCAGCGAGGTAAACGCCGGCGATGTCGCCCAAGCCGAACGTGTAGCGCACGTTGATGGGGATGTTGATAGACTGCTGCTTGACAGTTGTGCTGGTGTAGTCGGTGCCCAGAGCGTTCTCCTCGGAGGCTTTCAGCTTAGACTCGCGCTGGTCATAGAGAGCCGAGGCATCGATGCCCAGACCCACTACGGGAAGAGTGAATTTCACTGACGGGCCGATGAAGAAACCTGTGCGGTTGGATGCGGCGAGCACCTTGCTGTCCATCGACATGTCGGTGATGTTGAGACCGCCTTTCAGTCCGAACTTGATTTGGGCTTCCGACGGCATTGCCGTTGCCAGGCCCAGTGCCACGAGGGCAAGAGTAAATGATTTTTTCATACCTATACTTTTGTTGTTTATAAATAAAGTCCGCCCGTTCCAGCCCCGGAAGGGAAGAGGAAAAGGCGGACGAATGATGTCTTATGTTTGTCAGTGTCGCTGGCGGCGCACTGAAACCCTTGCCGACGAAGAACCGCCCGACGAAGAAGACGACGAAGACTTTGTGCGTGACTTCTTGCTCACCGTCGTGGCGGAACCGCCTGCGCGGCGGTTGCGCCGTGCCTTCTTCGAGCCTTTCACGTTCTGCTGCGCCTTTGCCACGCTGTCGAGCGAATCCTTCAGCTGCTGGTTGCCCCACAGGTTCTTCTCAAACGCCTCCAGCTCGCCCTCGATGCGCTTCTGCTCCTTGGTCATGGCAGAGTCCGTCTTGCAGTATTGGGCGAGAGTCTTTCCGAGCATGTTCGTGGTCTTGTAGATTTTGCCGCGGTACATGTTCTTCGTGAAATAGTCGTCGAGCGTCATGGTGGCAGCATTGTTGAGGTCGCTCGTCATGATAATCTGCTTGCTCAGATACGGAGCCGCATCGTCGTATTTCACCCAGAACAGAGGGTAATTCTGCGGTGCGTCGCCGAAATCGTCCTCGCGCGACATTATCGGGCAGAGGGCGATAACCTTGGTGTGGAACGTGGCCGTGCGCTGGTCGTAGTAGGCACACTCCTTCACGTAATACGATTTCACCTCCTTCGACGGAATGTCGCTGTTGTCGATGTTAATGCCCTTGTCCTTCTTCTCGTAATAGATATGGTAGTTGTCGAGAAATGCGAGCGGCTTTAT
Source organism: Oscillibacter sp. MSJ-31 (assembly GCA_963629785.1). Taxonomy (GTDB): domain Bacteria; phylum Bacteroidota; class Bacteroidia; order Bacteroidales; family Bacteroidaceae; genus Prevotella. The sequence continues at coordinate 8,937 of CAVGJZ010000056.1, forward strand.
TTTCGACGCGTCGTTGAAGACCTCCGTTCCGTCAAGCTTGTATTCGTAGCAGTTTATTCTGCCGCGCATCATGAGCTTGAAGAGGTACGTAAAGAGGTTCATCTGCGACCCCGACGGCTCTATCGGGTAATAAAGTCCGGCGTTTGCGTCCTCCGTCAGGTTGATGGTGCGGTAGATGTCGCGCCTCCATACCACGTCATCCTCCATTTTCGCTGCCGCGGGATACGAGATAAGGGCGCGCGTCGTTATGTTCTGCGCATTAGATGTCTGCTGTTTTTCAGCTTGCTGCTGCCTGCGCGCCGCAGGCTGTGCGCAAACCGTTCCGGCGAGACACATGGCGTATATTGCCAGCAATATCTTCTTCATATTGTATTTGTTTTCAGGCGTGTTGTAGGAAATCCACGCATTGTTGTTTTATTTTACTATCACCTCCATCGACGACGGCAGAGTGCGTGTGATGCCGTCGGGACCCACTGCGGTGACGCGGCTGATGTAGAAACGGCGGTTGCGCGACAGGCTGCGGAACGCCTCCTTCTGCCTCTGCGAGAACTGCGCCCCTGCCGAAGCCATCGGTACGGCGTTGCCCATATTGTCGAAGAACACCGTTTCAAAACTCAGCACCTTGAACTGGATGTCGAGCAGTCCGTCGTCAATGGCGGCCTTCAGTCCGTCCACTCCCATGAGCGACGCCTTTGCCAGTCCGCCGCCCCTGTATCTGTTGGTGCCGATGGCGATGTAAGCCGTCGGGTCAGGCAGTTTCCTCACATGGAAGGTGAACTGCCCCACTTGCCGCGCCTGTCCTGTGGAGAGCGACATCACATTAATTGTCACGTCCTTGCCAACTGCTGCGGGTCGTGCGATGTATTTGCCCTGTCCCGTGGGCTGCAGCGTACCGCCGCTCATCGTGGCCGAAACCTTGTTGATGGGCACACCCGGAATGCTTATGCTTATAGGGTTGGAATATCCTGCGTAGAGCACGTTCATAAGGTCAGCCGACACCGTTGCGCTCGGGTCCACCACGGAATATTTCTGCGAGAAGTCGCGGCGTATAACGTCGCCCCTGCCGTTCTGCATGGTGATATATCCGTTGAGGGTAAATTCGCCCGTCTTGCCGGTCACAATCTCGTAGGTGTTGTTGCGCAGGTTCATCTGTCTGCCGCCGATGTAAATCTGCGGTTGCTGTGTGGTGTCCACAGCCGCCATCACTATTTGCGCCGAGAACTTGTCGCCCCTCACTATGGTCTGGGCGTTGGGTATGACGAATGCACTGAGCTTGTTCACGCGTATATCCTTCATGTCGATGTTCGACACGAGAGTGTGGAGCACCTCGCCCTCGGCATATCTCACGTCGCTCTGCAGCTTGGTGAGCAGCGTGACGGCAGCAGCAGCCGGCATGTCCTCAAACATATACTCCTGCCAGTTCTTGCCCAGAGCCTTTGCGTTTTTGGGGAGCTGCGTTGTGAGGTTGCTTGCGATGATTTTCTTCTGCGCCTCGTCAGCCACCATCGAGAGGATGCGCTCGCGGAAAGAGTTTATGGCGTCGAAGAGCATTTTGCCCTTCCCCGTGCCCGGAGCGAGCATCACGTGGCTCGCCGCCTCGAGGTCTTCCTTTCTGTCGATGTTGCGGATGTCGCCGTCGTCGCCGTCAGCCTCGCGCACGATTTCCACCTTCAGTTGCTGTGCGAAATTGTAGAGCGAGTCGCTCATCTGTTTCACGGCAGTGGCTTTCTGGAACCACTCGCGCACTTTCTCGGGGTTGCTTTTCATCTGCTCCTCGAAGTCGCTGTATATGTTCTTGTTCTCCTTCACGGCGTTGTCGGTGGTGCGCTGCAGGCTCTCGTCTACTATCGAGAAGCCGTCGAGCACCTGTGTCGAGACGTTCATCGCGAGCATAGCCATCAAGACGACATACATAAGGTTGATCATCTTCTGGCGCGGAGAAATGCGTATCTTCTTTATTGCCACTTTGCTATCTTGTTGAAGTTATGCGGCGGCAGTTTCGCAGGAAACCGTACCACCCTTTCTGTTATCAGTTTATCAGTTGGCGCCGTTGCTTGCGGCAGCCCTCATGTTCACTGTCATGGCCTCTATCATGCGTGCGTAGATGGCGTTGAGCTGTTCAATCTGCGCCGCCATCTTGCGCGACTGCTCGTTGATCTGGTCGATAGTGCCGATTTGCGCGCTCGCTCCTTTAAGCTGCATTTCGTAGACCTTGCAGATGCCCGTCAGCGTGCGGTTGAGGTTTTCCATCTCCTCCGAGTCGCGTGTCAGCCTCATGCTCTGCTCCGAAACCTTCGAGAGCATCTCGGTGAGCTTGTTCAGCTCCTCCACGTAGTGCTCGGTAGCTTCCGACATTTCCGGCGATACCTGCTGTTGCTGAGCCACCCACTGCGACATGTTCACGGATGTAGCCGATGCCGCGGCGGACAGGGCCTCTGCCTGTTCTGCCGAAACTGCGGTGCCTGCCGGAACTGCGTTGCCCTGCGCTGCCGTTCCGTTGCCGACGGCGTTACCCGTTGCTGCGAAAGCGGCATTACCTGTCGGCACGCCGCCGAAGATGATTGTGCCGCCAGTCGGCACTGCGGTATGGGGAGACTCGTTTCCGGTCTCCTCGCCATATTCATTGTCAGCTTCTTCATCCTCCTCCACGTGGATGGGCAGGTCCTTGCCGTCGGAGGTCTTGTCGAACGGTCTGTCGAATGCGGACAGGAAGAACACGAAGATTTCCGTTCCCATTCCGAGGAACAGCATGAAGTTAGCTCCGGGCAGGTGGGTCAGTTTGAAGAGAGTACCTGCGATTACGACAGACGCGCCCCAGCTGTAGGCATAGTTCATGAACGTTTGTCCGGGAACGCTGTCCAACCACTTTTGCAAGCGGTATATCACGTTAAATTTGCTGTATTCAGTCATTATCTTTTCTTGCTAGCTTTTTGTTTCGAACTTGTTGTGCTTGCGAGGCTTCTCACGCATCTGAACCCAATGTAGCTGCGCGGCTGGTTCTGGTATTCCCATGTGCGCCAGGCCGACCGTATAAACGACTCCGGGTCTTTCCACGAACCGCCCCTCACGCTCTTCTTCTTCATCTTGTAGGGGTCTTCCAGCGCGGCGTTGTATGAGAGCTGCGGGTTGAGGTCGTTCATCGCCGTCACACCCGCCTCGGTGTAGATGGTGCTTGTCCATTCAGCCACGTTTCCCGCCATGTCGTAGAGACCGTTGCTGTTGGAGGAATACAGTCCCACGCGGCTCGTTATGAGGTTGCCGTCACGTGTGTAGTTGCCTCGTTCCGGTTTGAAGTTGGCGTAGAAGCATCCGCGGTCGTTCTTCACGTCCTGGTTGTCCCACGGGAATTCCGTGCCGTCCTTGCCCCTGGCAGCGAACTCCCATTCAGCCTCAGTCGGCAGACGGTAGCGCTGCAGGTAGCGTGCCGCTCCGCCCAGCCCTTTGAGCAGGTAGTCGGTGCGCCATGCGCAGAAGGCGTTGGCCTGTTCCCATGTCACTCCCACCACGGGGTAGTCATTGTATGTGGGACTGCTGAAATAGAGCCTCATATACGTCTCGTTGTCGGAGTTTGTAAAGTCGTTCACCCAGCAGGTGGTGTCGGGATATACATTGACTATATAAGTATTAAGGAAATCCCACGGACCGCTGAGCTGGCGGTTGATGGTCTGCCTCACGATTCTTCCCTCGTCGTCGATATACGCAGTGTCCTTAGAAATCATCACCACCTCGTCGGGGTTAGCCTTCACGTCGGTGTCGAGGTTGCGCTCCTCCGGGTTGATGCGGTTGCGCCGCTTGGCAGCCGTCACGTAGTCGTAGATTTCGTAGCGGTAGTTCATCTGGCTTGCGTCGAGCATCTTCTCGCCCGTCACGGGGTTCGTCACGTAGAGGCTCTCGATAGCCCTTTTCTCGTCCTCGTTGGGCTTGCGCGGCAGGGCCTTTTTCCAGTTGAGGTGAGGTGTGACGGGGTCTCCGTTCTTGTCCTCGGTAATCATATACGACTCGTCGCCGCCGTATGCCGGGTCGGCAAGGCGCGTGCGGAGAATGGAGTCCCTCACCCAGAACACGAACTGCCTGTATTCGGAGTTCGTTATCTCGGTGTCGTCCATCCAGAAACCGTCCACGGATATTTCCTTCACTGGAGTCTGCACGCCCCACAGACTGTCGTTTTTCTCGATACCCATCTTCAGGGACCCCCTCTTGATGAGTGTCATTCCGAAGGGAGTAGGCTCGGAGAAGCCCCTTCCGCCCCCGGTACCGGTCAGCTCGCCCCCGCGTCCTGCCGAGGTTGCCTTTCCGCCGAAACATCCTGTAAGGGAAACCGCCATTGCCATGAGGCAGAGGGCTATTATACTATTTTTCATTTTCATCATTTAATACCCTAAACGCTTTTATGTTTATAATATCCTAACGCTTTTATGTTTGTTCTTGCCTTTCTTGAAGAGGTTGAGGTTCGTCTGGTACCCCACGGTGAGTTCGTGGCTGCCGTTCCCCACGCTTATCGCCGAGGTGTAGACCTCGTAGCTGTAGCTCAGGTTTATGCCGTGGAACGTTCCCCCGATGAGTGCGGTGACGGAGTTTGTGGGACTGTATGACACGCCCGCGTACATCACCTTCTTCTCGTTTGTGTAGACCACCCTTGCCGTCACGTCAGCCCTGTAAGCCTTTCCGTCGGTTCTCACGAGCATCGACATGGGTATTGTAACAAACGGAGATTTCAGTTTAATATTGTATCCGCCAGTCAAATAAAATGTGGGGTCGATCTGCAGTTCGTTTTTCTCGCCCAGTTCCACGAGCGGCGAGGTGAGGTGCTGCGCCGACACGCCGGCGTACCATCTGCCGTGAGTGTAGTACAGTCCCGCCGCCAGGTCCATGGCACTTCCGTTCACGCTCGACGTGGAGAATGCCGGGTCGCTGGATTCGCCTAGGTCTAGCTTTGAGCCGTCGAATTTCTCGCTGAGGAAGGCAAACTGCGCTCCCGCGCTTATCGTTCCGCCGAACAGCTTGTGCTTGTAGGCATACTGCACGCCAATGCGCTGGTGCGTGAAGAGACCTATCTGGTCGTTGAGCAGCGAGATGCCCGCCCCGTGGTATGCCCCGATGAAATAGAACGGCATGTCGGCGCCGAGATACATCGTGCGCGGGTTGTTCTCGAAGCCCGCCATGCTGATGTTGTATGCACCCGCAATGTTGAGCTTTGACTGTTTTCCCACCGCCGCCGGGTTGAAATAAGGTTCCAAGTCCCAGTAGTGGCTGAACGACACGTCGTACTGCGCCCTTGCCCCGACGGAGAAGGCCGTGACTAATATATATAATATGTATAAACGTTTAAACACGCCCTTATAACGAAACTTTTGCGTGTTTATTGTGTAGGGGACGCAAAGTTGCGAAAAAAAAGAAGGATGCCGGGCGCAAAGTCCCTGCTGCAGGTGCAGCCTGAGACCTTATGCCTGGCATCCCGGTGAGTTATGCCTTCTCCATGTTCAGGAGAAATAGCCCGGATGGTTTATTTCACCATCACCTTCTTCGTGGAAACCTTTCCGCCAGCCACGCTCTTCACGATATACATGCCCGGAGCGAGACCCTTTGTGCTGTTTGCCACGGCGTTTCCTGAGAAGTCGTAAACGGTCACGCTGTCGGCGGCGCTGCTGCTCTCCACGTTATCAATGCCGCTTGTGGCGATACCCCATGTCACGTCGTCCACGTAATATGTGGCGGTGCGGTCGATGCCGCGTATGGATGTCAGGCGGAAGCCCATGAAGAACACGTCCTCCACGTTAAGTCCGGTGAGGTCCACGGTGTATGGATACCACTTGCCGCTCTCGTCCTTGGTAGAAGGCATCACGCAATCCTCGAGGACTTCGGTGTAGATCTTGGAATCCTCCTTGGTGATGTAGCAGAGTTCGAACTTGTCAACGCTGTTGTCCTGCAGGTAGTCGCCGCGCACCTTGAAGGTGAACACCTTCGTCTCGGCATTCTTGAAGTCGAGCGGCGGAGTAACGAGTATCATCTGTGCGTCAGTTCCCTTGCCGCTTTCCACCTTGGAGTCGTAGGGAGTAACCTTTGCCACGTTCTCGTTGGGCGTTTCGCTGTCGTTGTCCGGCATAGTGTATCCCCACCATGCGCGTGTACCCTCAAGGGCAGAGTTGGTCCAGCGGTCGATGGCGATCGGCTTGTTCTTCTCCACATTGTCGAAGTTCTCGTTGAGCTGCTTGAGCGGATTCTCTGTGCTCAGGGCGAACTCCTGACCCTCCTTTTCCTCTACGGGGTCGGTGCCGGTCACTATGCCCGTGAGCGGCACTTCCACCTCTTCCATACCGAGGGTGTAGAAGATGATGGCGTTTGCGTATGTCCCCTCCTTGTCGTTAGAGAACGACACCTTGAGGTTCTGCTTGTAGTTGCGCATGAACGTGCTGCTGCCGAGCACGAAGCCGTTAGCCTCCTCGCCTGTGTACTTGAGCTTGGCGTAGAGGTAGTCGGGCAGGTTGGCCGAAGACACCTCCAGCGTCTGCTCCTGCGTCTCGCCTGCCTTCACCTTGAAGTCGGGCACTGTTGCGGGAGTAACCGTTACGCTGGGCTTGTTGTTCTCGTCGATGGCGTACGCGCTCAGAGCCACGAGCTTGCTGTAGTTCTCGATGCTCGGGCAGTCGATATTGACATAAGCCCTGTGTACGGCCACCTCGTCGGGGTTGTAAGTCACGGTGATGTCGGTCTCCGTAGAACCTGCCTCGATTTCGGTCTGCGAGAGAGAGAACTGGTCGGCCGCCGTGCCGGTGATATACAGGGTAGTCTTCTCCGTCATGTTCTTTGCGGAGATGTGGATAGTTCCCAGTTCGGTACTCTTGCCCTTCACACCTGCTTTCTGGTCGAAGGCGTCGGGAGTAACGGTGATAGACGGGGCCTTGATGATGTCCTCTGCGCCGCGCGGTCCGATTACCATTGACGAAGAGGTGAAGAGACCCACGAGAGTAATCTCGTCCGTAGGTATTTCCGTGCCGATGAGCGACGTGCCCTTGAAGATGCGCACGTTGGCCTCGTTCTCGCCGTCGGTAACGACGGGCTGTTCCATGCCCTCGGCGAATGTGGCGTTCTCGGCCACGTCCTTGAATTTCAGTCCGCTGACCTTCACGAGGCGCTGCATATAGTCGCCCGGTGTGGCCTTCAGCTCTGCGAGTGTTGCCTCAACCGGCTCCACGGTGTTGCCGGTGGAAACGGTGTTGCCGAGAGTTGACGACATAGGCATCGCCATTACCGTTCCGTTCATGGTGTAGAGCGTGAATGTCAGGGTAGTCAGCTTGTCGCCGACGTTGTATTCCCGGTTCACCATCAAGTATCTGTCGTTTACGGCGATAGCTGCGGTGTTGTCCTGTATATAATAACAAGGTGGGTTCTGGCCTTTGTCGATGTATGTGATAACGCCTTCGCCGGTGAATCTGTACAAAACCGGGTTGCTTTCGTCAATCTTCTGGCTATACACCTCTTTCAGTGTGCTGAGCTTGGTGATGGCCACTCCAGTCCACTCCACGCTCGTCTCCTCTTCCTCGGCGCCTTCGCTGTTGAATTTCATTGTGGCCTTCTGCTCGCCTTCAGTGAATTTCAGCTTGATGATAAGCTGTGCTCCGTTCTCGCTCATCACCTCTTCTGCCGGAAGAGTTGTCCTTGACAGGGTGACGGCGTCGTTGTCAATGCTCACTGTCACGTCGCCCTTCAGGTTGGCACCCTTCACGTAAATAGTGTCGGCATCCTCGTCGCCCGCGAAGTTAGTGTCGAATTTTATGAGCGAAGTAACTTTTATCTTCGGGGTGGCGTCTTCGTAGATGCCGAAAAGTCCGCCGTAAGTGGAAGACACGCGGATAGAACCGACGTACATCTCGGGAGCTGTTGTCGATGCGTTTGTTCCTTGGCGAAGCTCTATGCCCTGCAGTCCGTAGCTTGCTCTGCTGCCGGTGATGCTGTCGGGATAATACGCATCAACAAACGTAGGCTCGTAGAAACCAGGGGTGGGGTTTACATACAGGTAAACGTCCTGCTCGCCGCTGCTGCCTAATTCTTTGATGACATACTTTACAACGATAAGGTATGTCTTGCCGACTTCAAACGTATCTTCTGCAAAAACAGGTTTAGTGCTACCGCGCTCAATACCCAGTTTCACTTCATTGGAGTTGCCGCTTACCTCGCCTATGTAGAGCCTTCCGAGTTCAGTGCCACCACTGGTGTCTTGAATCGTGTCCTTTTTTGTTCTTGGCATCAAAGACATGACGAATACGTTGCCTTTCGGTGCTTTTTCAACATTGATAAGCGCAGAATAATACACTGTGCCGCTCGTGATACCGGCGTCCTCGGCAGTAAATCTTTTCACGAGGTCTTGACCACCCTTGGTGGTTCCGAGTTTCACACACTTTGTGGGAGGGTTGGTCGCATCCGTATAGGCCTCGAACGTCAGGGTCTTTTCAACCAGTTTGATGGAGTCCGCTTTGTCAGTGCCGCGAATACGCCAATTCCCCTGTCCATACAGGTATCCCAGGTCATAATCGAAATCATCCCTGAAATTCACGGTTTGCGCCGTTGCCCCCACGGGAACCGCCAGCGCCGCCACGAGCAGCATCCACAAGAGAGCCACCGTGGCCTTTAGAGATTTTGTTTTTGTCATATTGGTTATTATTTAGAAAATTACAAATGTTCCTGTGGAACATACCTATACAAATGTGCAAATTTACGCTTTTTTGCAAACATGACAAAGATGTTCCGCGGATTTTGTCCAGACAGGCTGTGCAACACTTGTTGTATGTCCTTTGTGCAATGTTTGAAAAGTGTTCCAAATGTC
>CAVGJZ010000057.1:0-17714 GCA_963629785.1 Oscillibacter sp. MSJ-31
TATTTTTAAGATTTATGTTTGGACGAATATTTAGACTTATAACCGGCAATGGTTGTCCTGTGTGTGGCGGCAAGGTAAAGTTGGTGGATGCGGACTGCATCTGCGGCGATATTTACAAATGTACAGTATGTGGCAGAAAATTCCAGAATCGATGAACAATAACCAATTCATACACCTTACCGTCAATGAAGTTTACGTCCCAGACTGCGGATGGCGCAAAACGTGCGATACGGTAGCCTTGAACGTTTCGGAAATCGTAACCATTGAAGATAGGACGGACAATAACTATGGCGACCGCCGCCGATTTTCGTATGTCAAGATGAAGAACGAGTATGGCTACGACGTAAAGGAAAATATTGACGAGATAATGGCAATGTTGCAATGAAGAACTACGAACTACAATTCACTTTGGAAGACATCCTTCCTAAGTTCACGACCGCCATGCAGATGAAAATCCTGCATAGCGTGGATTTGGTGCGCAAGGCAGAACGACTGGCCTTGTCGTATGACCCGGAAAATGGCTACTATAACACGTTCAGCGGAGGCAAGGACAGCCAATGCCTGTACCACATCGTGAAGCTCGCTGGTGTGGCGCACAAGACGCACATGAACCTGACGAGCGTAGACCCACCCGAAGTGATACGCTTTGTGCGCACACACTACCCCGACGTGGATTTGATAAAGCCCAAGGACAGTATCTTCAACATTGCCGTGAAGCGGCGCATACTGCCCACCATGCGCGTGCGCTGGTGTTGCCAGGAATACAAGGAGATGGCAGGAGCAGGCAAGGTGACGCTTATCGGCATCCGCCATAGCGAGAGCGCGCGACGTGCCAAGCGCAATGAGGTGGAGATAAGCAGCCGCAAGTTTAGCGGCGACCTCGACGGACTGGAGGCTTACCGCAAGGAGCAGACCGCCAACCCCCGGCGCGGACGCAATGCGAAAGCCGAACCCGTGACTATCGTCAATGCCGATGGTGAGCGTGTATTGGGTTGCATCCACGGCAAGGAGACATTGCTTATCTCGCCCATCATCGACTGGACGGATGATGATGTGTGGACGTTCCTCAACACGCTCGGCATTGCCCATTGCGAACTCTACGACCAAGGCTGGCACCGCATAGGCTGCATCAACTGCCCTATGTCGTCCGCCAAGCAGAAGGTGAAGGAAAACGAGCGTTGGCCGCACGTCAAGCGCAACTGGATAAGGGCTATCAAAGCCATCCGTCGTGGGGGTATTCTACAGCACAGTTACATGGGGGCAGAACAGCGAACCTTCGCAGAAGGCTATGCCTGGTGGAATATCCCCAGCGACCTCACATCCAGCTCAAGCGTTGGCAAACGGCTGCGTAGCGGAACATTACCCCCCCCCCCAGCGGCAACGCATTAACACAGGACTTTGGGCAGGGTTTTCCAATGGCTCCACGCCTGACCGCTTGACGGAGGAGCAAGAGGACGAGATAGCGGAAAATATCTACGAATGGTGGATTTCCGGCAAAGGCTACAAGCAATGGTACGCCGAGAAATTCCTGCAACAGAAACTGGATTTTGGTAATTTTGACGAAACAAAAGATGAGCAACAACAATAACGATATGGTCAATCATCCCTCGCACTACACATGGCTGAAAACCTTGTGTGGTGTCGAGCCGATAGACATTTGCCGTCAGTTTGATTTTAATGTCGGCAATGCCCTCAAATACATCATGCGCAAGGGCAAGAAGGATGGCGACATGACCGACAACGAGAAGCGCATACAGGACTTGCAGAAGGCAGTGTTTTACTTGAACGATGAGATAGCATTGATGCGCAAGCGGATGGGCTATAAAGACGATTACAATAATAGCGCGTTTCACGAGCTGTATGATAAGTAAAATCCTTGTATTGCCCCATATGTTTAATAATGTAAACAAGGTTGATAACAAAAGTTAAATAACAACACTAATAAAGAAAACTATGGATTTACCAGAGAAATGCAAGGAACAATACCTTGATGGCGTGGCCGATGCTTATGTCTATGCAATGAACGGAAGCACCGTCCCAGTGCCATTTAGTGTGCCACAGATATTGAATATGAACAGTTGTGTTTTTCCCACGGCGTTGCTCCACGTTACCACCACTGGCGACGAGAGCGCGCTTGATGCTGACAGTATCACTGCAAAGACCAGTGTAGACATCGGAGGTAACGGAATGGTGTTCACATTTGAGGTGGGTGCAACCGTATCCGATGGCAATAATGATAACGTGCGCGAGGCATGCAAGGCAATGAATAATAAGGATTGTCTTGTGGTGTTGCGTAAGGCGAATGGCGAACTATATCTATGCTACACGTTGCCAGGCACGTTCACGATGAAGCCTACGGACAGCATCGCGCAGTCGGTGGAGCAGCACACGCTGACTATATCACTGAAATCATTGTCGGCATTTATTCCTGTCACGCTGAAGGAATAGTATTCGTAACACACATTTGTTTTTTGAGCTATATTTTTATGTTTCGCCCTGTTGCCTGTGAAAGGTAGCAGGGCTTTTTCATGTCCGCTTGCAAGGCGCACAGTTTCTTACTTTTGCTTGCAGAAAAACAAAAAGGCAGTCGGTAAAAGGATTGCTATTCAGGATAACAACAACACAAGCACAACACAATGAAAGGTCTCTATGAAATTTTGACCGAAAAGAAATGGATGGTAAGCCCCGACTTCGTGCATGGCATCCGCAAGGCTTTCGAGCAGAACCTGAACGCTCATGCGGCATTCAGCAAGCCCGAGAAGATGAGTGGTTTTGTCACTGCCACTGCGCTCAATGGCTCAACCTACTACCCGGAGGAATATCAGATTTCCGAGGATGGAAGCGCGGTCAAGGGACGATGGGCGTTGGAAGAGCCAAGTGAGCAGACCTTCCCCTTCGTTTCGGTTCTGACTATCGACGGCCCTATCACCCGCAACGGGGCAGGATGCTCCTACGGTTCCATCGACCACCGCGATATGATGATTGCCGCAGCCAGCCATCCCCTTTGTCGTGGTCACGTGTTCATCATCAACACCCCTGGCGGTTCGGCATGGGCGAAGAACGACTATCAGCAGGCTATCGACTATGCCCATTCGCTCGGTCAGCCCGTCATCGCATTCATCGACGGTATGTGCGCCAGCGCAGGAATGTATCTCGCCTCACTCTGTGATGAGCGTTACTACATGCACCCGAAGAACGAGGTGGGTTGCATTGGCGTGATGGCAGCTTTCTACACGGAAGCCGACGGCAGCGTAAACCAATACACCAACGAGACATACCACGAACTGTATGATCCGGAGAGTTTCGACAAGAACAAAGCCTTCCGCGATATTGCCAATGACGGCAAGACCAAGGAACTGGTAGATGAACTTGCCGCATTGGGCGTGGAGTTCCGCGCTGAAGTAAAGAAAGCCTGTCCCGGTGCAAAGGACGAACATCTGCACGGCAAGGTGTTCAATGCCGAGGATGTGAAAGGCGTGCTCGTGGATGGTCAGTCTGATTTTCTTGGCGCAGTACAACGTGCCTTCGCCCTTTATGATGGCTCAGAACCCATCAAGCGAGAGGCAGCGGTGGAAGAGCCGAAACCCGACAAGGAACCAGAACCCAAGCCCGAAGCACCCGAAGGCGCACCCGACGAGAACAACGCAAACACAAATATTTTCGATATGGCAAATTATCCATTCATCAATGCCGCTTGCGGACTGAAGGAAGGCGAGATTGTGACCAAAGAGGATGGCGCGTTTATGAACGCCGCATTGCTCGACACTCTCGAAGCTAACATCACCGCCAGCGCAGCGAAGGTTGCCGATGCTGAGCAGAAGGCCACCAAGGCAGAGGAAGCCCTCGCTGAATTGCAGGGCAAGTTTGACGCACTCTCCGCACAAATCAACGCAGCCAACGGCGCAAAGGAAGTCGCAGAAAAGGCACTCGCCGATGCACAGGAGGCTCACAGTAAGGAAATCGAAACACTCACCGCACAGCACGCTGACGCTATCGCCAAGAAGGACGAGGAGATTGCTTCGCTCACCGAGGGCAAGGCAAAGGTAGAAGGCGACCTCAAAGGCGCGCAGGATGCGCTCGCTACAGCCGAGCAGACCATTGCTGACAAGGATGCACAGATAGCAAGCCTTTCAGACGAGAGCGGCAAGGAACCCGAAAAGGGCGAGGCTCCGGCAAACAACGGTGAGGGCGCGAAGATGAACGGTCTGCGTGAGTTTGACCCATCGCAGTACAAGACCAACGCAGAGCGCAGGGCAGCTTTCGAGCGTTTTAAGCGCGGTGAGTAATCACCACACACCAAAAGGTAAAAAGTTCTTTTCATTATCACACAGTAACAATTTAACAACACAACACACATTATGGCTACAACTCCAGCAAATTTCATCGGCATTGACGCGCTTCAGCACGTGGCCGAGCAGGTTAGCAAGGAAATCCTCATGGGTCCCGGCTATACCGACGCAGCCGAAATGGATCGTCTTGGCATCGACATCGTGAGCGGTGTTCAGTTCAAGCGCATTTCGCACATCTTGCTCCGTAAGGGCGGCACCACCCGTCGTAAGGATGTTCACACGAAGATTGACAGCGAGATCGGGTTCCTCAAGGAACGTGTATTAGTCGCCCGTCTTGCCTGGGATCACTTCACCGATGGCATCGACCGCTATGTTGAAACAGTATTCGGCACGGACGCACAGGGCCAGTACCCTCTCTCTACTGAGGCAGCTACTGCGGTTCTGACATCTTATGCAGACAACCTCGCAGCTTGTCTGTGGTTCGGTGACATGAGCCTTGACGACGGTTCCGAAGACAAACCGGCACACGATCAGGCCCTTGCCCTCTACGATGGTATTCATACTTGCGTAAAGCACGACCTTGAAGATGGCATCATTAGCGAGGAGAACGGCAACTATATCCACTGCGACTCTATCGACGCACCTGTGAATACTGACGATACCACTCCTTACGACAATTTCATCGCTTGGCACCGCAAGTGGGACGCTCGTCTGCGCAAGCAGAATACGCTCGTTTATATGAACGAGACAACGGCTTTCAACATTGCCAGTGGTTATGCCAACAAGTACCACGGCAACTTCAAGGTGGAATATGACGAAGGCGGCAACTTCAAGTTGCCCGGTTTGTCCAAGGTAACTATCTGCCCTGTTTCCGATTTTGGCGAGGGCGACCGTATGTATGCAACCGTTCCCAAGAACATTGTCTATGGCGTTGATACGCTCGACAACCAGACCTATGTAGGCGTGAAGGTCGGGACGGATGACGATATGCGTCAAATCCAGTTCCAGATTCAGTCAATTCAAGGCCTATGCCTCTTGAACCCCTTCCGTTATAATTTTGCAATGTCAGACGGCGAGCTTGCTTCTACCGAGTATGTTGCAGGCGACTACGACAACACTAACCTCGTGGTTACTCTTGCCGCTACTGACGGAAGCACTCCTGACGGTACTGTGAAGGTGAACGGCACTGCTTATACCGAGCCTGTTGAGACAACCATCAACCAGGTGTTGACCGTAGAGGCAGCTGACGGCACCAACTACAAGTTCGTGAACTGGAGCAACGGCAAGACCGATAAGAAGATTCAGATTACTGCAACGGGTCTGAATATGGGTCTGACCGCCTTCTTCAAGAAGGGCTAATCGAAAGGTTTTCGACAACTCTATAAATCCCCGGCGGTAGCCGTCTGACCTGACGGAAAACGGCGACTACCGCCATCTTTTTACAACAACACTTAACACAAGATAAGATTATGGCAACAGTAATATGTCCACAACTCGTCGATGTACTTGCCGACGACCAGTGCTTGGAGAACCTCGCCGGTCTTGGTACTGACGTGTATATCGGTTTGAAGGGCGACCTTTCTGCGCCCATGACCGCCACAGAGAACGAATACTCTACGCCCGTGTTTGCATCGGGCAAGGGCCTCTATAAACTTCAGTGCAAGGATGACTCTCAGCAGATACAGGGTTCTTCACTTGGTGAGCGCAAGGGTTTCGAGCTTACTTGCACCCTCGTGATTGATTCGGTTAATGCGAATATCGGCAAACTGATGCGCGCTATTAACAACCGCGACATTTTTGTTATCACAAAGGACGGTGATGTTTCGCAGATATTGTACGACCCAAATCGTAAGATAAAGAAGGATTCGGGTGCGCTCAAGACGGATACGGGACAAAAATCCGAGGATGACAGAACGTCGCAGGCTGAGATAAAATTGTCACCCGTAAACTATCCGAACCTTTACGTCAAGGAACCGGAGGAGGGATGGGACTCGCTCCTTGCATCCAAGGCAACCGCATAAGCTCAAACACCGCAACTTTCGTGCAATAATGTCCGGCGCATACCCTTGCTCAAATAAGGGTTGCGCCGGATTTTTTGTTGGTAGTGCGGAACGGTCTATGTCCGCACTTTTTTGTGTCGTGTTGTTAATTTTGTGTAAGAAAAAACAAGCGACAACATGAGAACGATAAAATACATATTCATACATTGTTCGGCGAGTAGTCAGAAGCTCACCATCGACGGATTGCTGGCTGAGTTCCGCCGCAAGGGATGGAAGAACCCAGGCTATCACTATGCCATTACGCCCGACGGCAAGGTGCATCAACTGCTCAACGTTTCAGAGGTGGCAAACGGCGTGAAAGGCTATAACAGCGTGGGCATACATGTGGCTTATATCGGCGGCATTGACAGCAAGGCGAAGGCTACCGACAACCGCACCGAGGCACAGAAGAAGGCTCTGCGCGAGATGGTGGCGAAGCTGCACAAGCAATATCCCACGGCACAGATAATGGGACATCGCGACATCTGGGGAACAAATCCCGCCAAGTGGCAGAAGATGTGTCCCTGCTTTGATGTGAGAAAAGAGTATGCCGACATCATCAACGGATAATGCTGATTGGAACATGATACATAAAAGTTGCGCATAACGCCAACTAATAGGAACAACACGACAACAAATTATATGTCACAGACTAAGATAAACATTACCTTGCCGCGCCGATGGAACGACTGCACGGTAGAGCAGCTGGAACTCATCGCCAACGTGATGCAAGACCAGATACAGAGGCAAGACCGCTATCATCCCTTCACGATGCAGAACGTGAAGATTGCGCTATTCTTCGCCCTTTCCGGACTGGAGATAGTGGAGGGTCCCAATCCCCGTGTGCCCGTAGAGGAACAATACTATACTTGCCGTTTGCGCCAGCCAAGCCATTGGTGGCAATGGCGCAAGTCCGTGGGCGAAACGTTTTCGGTGTATCTGTGGCAGATAAACTATTGGCTGTCACCGAAGGCCAAGACCAACGACAAGCGCGACCCGGAGTATATAGCGCAGGGTGCGGCATTGCTTGACTGGCTCGACAGTGAGAACGGCAACTTCCTGACGAACTTCCCCTACCCTACCGTCAAGCGACACAAGCATTGGTGGCAATGGAAAAGACCGTTTCAGGGCGCGTTCCCCGATTTGGACGGGTTCAGTTGGGCGCAATACCGTTTCGCTTCCGACATGATGCAGAGCTACACGCAACTGAGCAACAACCTCGTGAAGATGCAGGGCATGGCAGACAAGTTTTCGCCGCAGCAGATGTTCACACAGATGAAGAGCGTGGACTTGGCCAAGGCAATGTTCCTCGCCACGATATACAACGCCAAGACAAAGTTTGTGGATACCAACACGGGCATGGTGAAGCACGATTTTCACTACGAGAGCAACCAATGCACCGACAACGCGCAATATTTCCGCAACTTCCCCGACACGCAATGGCAGGTGATACTCTTCTGGTGGACGGGCGTAACGCACACACTGAGCAAGAGGTTTCCCCACGTGTTCAAGGTGCAGAAACTGAAACCCGGTCAGCGCAAGCCGAGCACTCCGTTGGAGATATACACCGCCACGACCGCCACGATGCAGAAGTATGCCGGACTGACCGAAGACCAAGTGAACCACCAGTCGTATTCCCTCGTTCTGGAACACCTCGAAAGACTGAGTTGCGAGAATGAGGAAATGGAAAAGATAAGAAGAAAGAAATAACGTCTACTAACGTGAGCAAGCCATCGAACCCATCCGGCGGATATAAAGCCGGAATGACGGGACGCACACGGAAGCAGACAATGTTTAACTCATCATCATAACAATACACACAACAATGCAGAACAAAGTCACGAACCTTTCGCAGCTCCAACAGCGTAGTGAGGAGTTGAAACGGGATGGCTATGTTGCCGTGCGCCCAGGACAGTTTACGCCGGTGCCGGGCGGCAAAGCCTTTTCGTGGAACGACTATGTGCGCTCGATGCTCATCAGTGAGGCTGGCACGACCCAGCAGGGCACGTCGGACAGCGCATCGGCACGCCGACAGGTATCATCCATCTTTGCATCTTCGGGAGGCGAGAACCTTGCCAAGCCACAGCACGAAGGCACCGAGGGACTGGGCTTCATGGAATGGGGAGCAAACAACAAGTTGCCCAACCTGATATGGATGCTCTCCCGAATGTCACCCTTCACGGCGGCGGGCGTGGACTTTATCAAGAAGATACTTGTCGGTCACGGCCCGCAACCCAAGTACCACTACACGCAGTATGTGGGCGGCAACATCACGGAGAAATACATCCCTTATGCTACGGCAGGCGTATTGCTTCGCGGATGGATAGCCGACCTTAAAGCCAAGGAGGAAGCTAACCGACAGGCAAGCAACACCACCGCAGACGGCAACATCATAGACGAATTAAACTCCACCGCGCAGACCCGTGAGGACAGCGACGAGATGAAGGCTCTGAAATCCGACCTCGCCAAATGGGAGGCAACCAACAAGGCCGTGCGCCAGTTTATGACCGACAACGACCTCATGCAGACCTACCTCGACCTGGCGGGCGATATGTCGCTCATGTCGCAGTGCTTCGTGGAACTGCAACTCAACCAACGCCAGCTCAATGCCAACGGCGACCCTGTACCTACTTCGCAGTGGACTCCGCACATCGTGGGCATCAAGCCGCGCTCGGTGTTCACTACCCGACTTGAACGTCAGGATAACCAATACCGCATCAACTATGCCTACTTGTCTAACCGATGGCTCGACCCCACGCAGGCACCATCATCCATCAAGACCGAGGACTTGAAAATCGCAGCCGTGCCGTACCTTCCGGCACACACCGCCGTAAAGGACTTGCAGCGCAAGGTGCGTGAGGCGCGACAGGCGCGGGTGAGCCGCAAGAGCCGTCCCACGCGCTTTATCATGTCACCGCGCGACTACGGCGGCCCCTATTATGCCAATGCCCTTTGGCATTCTATCTTTGCCGGAAGCATCTTTGAGTATGCCTTTACCATCGTGGACGATCGATTGACGCGCAAACACAACTCCAACATCATCGGCCGCGTGATATACATCCACCAGGATTATCTCAATGCCCTCTTCCGCCAGCAGGGCGAAGCCGACAAGAAAAAGACGATGGCGCAGATACAGTCGGAGGTGTTCAATGACATCAACCAATGGCTATCCAATCCGAGCAATGCCGGGCAGGCCTTGATTTCGTCCGTCTTTATGGGTCCCGACGGCAAGGAGCACAAGGCATGGGAAATCGTGGAGATAGAGAGCAAGGCGAGCAGTAAGGCGAACGCAGAGAAAACCGAACTGCAAGAGATTTCGAGCATCATCTTCTTTGCTATGGGACTTGACTCCAAGCTTATCGGCAACACCCCCGGCGACGCATCATCCAGCGGCGGCACCGACCTCCGTGAGCGTTTTCTTGTCAAGCAGATTCAGTTCGCCCCGTTGCAGCAGCTCATGCTCCGTCCGTTGGAAGTAGTAAGCCAGTTCAACGAGTGGGACGAGCATCTCGTATGGCAGATTGACCGCGAGGTATTGACCACGCTCGACAACTCTAAAACGGGTGTTACCAAGCAAGGGCAAGAATAGAAACATAACAAAAAACATCAACAACCATGATACTATCCACCATTCAGGAACTAAGGCTCCACCTCCCCAGCAATGCCGTGGACGAGGTGGCACTCTTGCAGGGTGTGCTCGACAACAGCGAGAAGGATTTTCTGGCTGACAAGCTCGGCACGTCGCTCTACGACCGCCTCTGCAAATACTATAACACGGAGACCACACCCGACGATTTCTTCTATTCGATAACGTCCGGCACCTACGACTCCGACCCTTGGGCTATTCTTCTGCTCAATGCACAGCGCATGATAGCCAACGACGCAATGGCACGCTATGTCTACCAGCAGGCGGTGAGCGTGAACGGTGCGGGCGTGAATGTGGCATCGAGCACCGACTATGCCGCAGCCGACACCAAACTGATTGAGAAGGGCGTGCAAGGCTACCGCAAGGAAGCCATGACCTCGCTCAACATCCTGCTGACAACGCTCGAAACGTGGGCAGAGCAAATCAACACGCCAGCCGAAGCCGACACCGAAGGAACCACTGACGACACAGGCAGCACAGACAGTACAACCACCACCGAGCATGAAGCCATTGAAGAAATCGTAACGCTATGGCAAGAGAGCCGATATTACTATCTTCACGGCGATTTGCTCATCCCTACCTGCGCCGTACTGCAAGAGTTTCTCGACGTGTACGACAGCCGCGACAAGTTCATCCGCCTGTTGCCCGACCTACGTTTCATTCAGGACGAATACATCACCGACGCAATAGGCGAGGAGACGCTTGCCGACCTACTCCACTCCACCGCCGACACCGACAAGCGTCTGCTCCGCCGTGTGCGCCGCCTCATGGTGGCATATCTGGAGGAACGCACGCAGGTATTGCCCATCGACAAGTCGCGCCGACTACAAGCCCACGACGAAGCCATTGCGCTCAAAGAGAATATCATCAACGCCCTCAAGGAGAAGCAGAAGGCAGCTGAGGAAGCCACCACTACCACCACCGCCGACACCGCTTCATCCGATGAAGGCTTCAAGAATAACCAGGATGGCACACGAATGTTTGTGTCGCCGTTGCTATACTAACCGATTATGCCAAAAGACTGGGTAGGCGGCCGTGCAGCCGTTTTCAAGACACTTGGCGCAAGCAATCACACCGACAACGAACGCCAGCGGGAGGATTACTATGCCACAGAACCAGCGGCTACGGAATGGCTTTGCAAGTTGGAACAATTCAGCGGGCCGATATTGGAGCCGTCATGTGGCGAAGGTCATATCAGTGAGGTGTTGAAGGCGCAAGGCTATGATGTAACGAGCCGAGACCTTGTAAACCGTGGGTATGGTGACGAAGCGGATTTTCTAAGCATTGACAACACGGAATGGATGGGAGACATCGTAACCAATCCGCCATACAAATTTGCAAGAGAGTTCGTAGAAAAGGCTTTGCAAATCGTTCCAGCCGGAAATAAGGTTGCAATGTTCCTCAAACTCACTTTCCTTGAAGGCAAGGCTCGCCGCAACCTATTCCGCACCGCCCCCCCCATTCGGGTTTGGGTATCATCAAGCCGACTGAAATGCGCCATGAACGGCGAGTTCGATGCAATGGGAGGCAGCGCGACCGCCTACGCATGGTTTGTTTGGCAAAAAGGTTATAAAGGCGTCACTATCATCAAATGGTTTAACTAATACTTAATTCTTATGGACGAAATCATACAGAAACTCTCCCCCGCCCTCTCTGCCCGTATGCTTACCACCGAGCAGAAGGAGGCTTTCGAGCAAGGCCTTTTGTTGCTCGAAAACGTTCCCAAGGCAAAAGCTTTTGTTGCCGACTGCCGACGGTTCAAGAACTACCACCGCCGTGTGCGCTCATTGCTCACGTTCCTGCAAACGATAGACACCACATCCGGCACCGTGCAGAGGGCAAGCAACAAGCGGCGCGTGGGACGGCCCACTAAGGAGGAACAGGCACGCTATCTTGCTCAGCAGAAGCAGCGCATGACCGAGGAAGCCAAGGCATCGCTCTTTCCCGAACTGAAACCCGACAATACCGTCTATCCGCTCACCTACAACGGCATCGTGGCCAACCCCAACGGCGAGAGCATCGCAGCCACCATGCCCCACCTCATGCAGTTGCGTCCATTCTTGAGCAAGGCATTGCAGGAACGAGTGAACACCGTGCGCGACCTCCGCAACGAGATGTCCTCAAAGGCGGAGCAAGCTAAGACCATGGCGGAAGCCAACGAGAAAGCCGGAGGCACGCTTTACACCGAAGATGAAATTGCCGAACTTGCCACACGCGCCGCAGAGATAGAGAGCGACATCCTGCCCGCTATCTACACCGCCGTAGACCGCGAGATGGGCGAATGTTATCTGCGCCTCAGTCAGAAGAAGGGCGATCCCGAATATATCGCCTATGTGGAGCAGACGTTCAATGTGAAGCCGCAAGACCTTCGCACGCAGTTCAAACCCTTCTACGAGAAGGCACAGGAGCGCGACCCGTTGTTTGCGCAGACCGTAGCCGACAAGATAGCCGCCGACCGCCCCGAAGTGAAGGCTGCACGCGACGCAGCAGCCAAGCATAAGGCCGAAGCCGACGCACTTATCAAATACATTTGTCGCAAGGACAAGCCCAGCACCAAGGCTCGTGTCAAGGGACTGAAAGAACGCATCGACAAGTTGCGCCAGGAATACAGCGACATTGTTACCGAAGATGAAATCATCGGTTTCGAGGCAATATTAACCAAGACCATAGAGGAGACGAAAGCATGACACAAGACCCATTCCAACTGTTAAAGGACACCTGCAACACTGCTTGCCACGAACGCCGAGCCTGCGCCAACGGCTACCGCCAGATGTTGCAGTCGGAGAACGTGAGCCAGATGATGGCTACATGGCGCGACAACTGGGAGGATGTGACCGAAAGCAAGTATTCCGACATCATCCGCACCGAACTACCAAAGCAGTATGCCGGACTGAAGGAGGAGATGAACGCCGCCGGCATCTATATGAACGAATGTCCCGAAGGAGCAAAGCATTTCGTGAAGGTTATCGTTACCGACACCGATCAGCCCGTGCGCATCTATGGCGAGGCACAGGCTTATGTCCTGGGCGAGGCGAAAGTCATCGCCTTCGGTCATTCGCAAGTATATAGCAATAAGTGCGACAAGGCACACGTCATGCTCTACGACCACGCCTTCGGCCGTGTGATGATTGGCACGGCATCGGCATACGACCGCACCACCCTGCAATGCTGCTGCAACGCTCATGTAAACGGCAGCGTGCGTTGTGATGCTTACGGCGGCACCGTCCGCGCTCCGTTCTATCTCCGCATCAATGCCTTCCGTGATACCGTGGTCTACAGCGACGGCGAGAAAGGCATCACGCTTGAAGGCACCTCACAACTTAAACCCTTGAACGACTATGAACAGTAAACTCGTAATCCTTGCCAACGGCCAGCCGATGGCATTGCCCGACGATTTCTCCATATCCGTAGACCTGCAAAATCCGCTGTTCAACGATACGGAGATGTTTTCCTACCCGATAGAACTGCCCATCGAAGGCAACCGTCATTTCCTGAAGAACCTCGACGACATCAACTCCGACCTTCGCCCCGTAAACTTCGAGCACACGCCCATGCAAATCATTGCCGACGGCATACCCTTCGCCAGCGGCACGGCCGTTACGCAGGAGGATGAAGTGGTGGATGGTTCGCTCTCGCTCAACATCGACGCAAGCACCCAGTCGTTTGATGACCTTATTGCAGATCTTGAATGTCGGGATATACCTATACCAGATAGGGATAAAAAGGATTTACAGATTGGCGAGAAGATTGGCAACGTAAAGGTTACAATCAAATATAAGTTTCACGCAAGAGTCAAGTATGACGGCAAGAAAGATGATGATGATGTATATTCTGATACCGATGATACCGTCGAAGCTACCATCGAGCCACAGGCACTCGGTTTCTCCTACCCGGCAATATGCAAAACTGACAGCAACCAGTTTGCGGAAAAAGGCAAGATAACCAAGCAGTACAAGAATGCGTCTGTAAACATCCCCAGTACGCAGAAATCGTTTATCAATGTAAGCGATGCTTATGGTGAGAGCAATCGCGAGGCGGGTGCGTCTCCCGCTAAATATTGTAACGCACGTGTCTGCTACAAGCATTATGGACTTGACGATGACGGTACTACTTCGAGCGATGTCGTTAAAGCTAAAGATTCTACCGACCTCTACGAGGATAAATCCCCTTATTGGGTCTTAGATGCTGACCGCCCGCAATCGGGTATCTGTTTCTATGTGCTTTATTTTCTCGACTGCCTGTTTGAGTATCTTGGCGTGCAGTTCGATAAGTCCGCTCTGCTCGCCATAGAGGATTTTAAGCACCTTTGTTTCTTTACTACACATTGCGAGTATGACACCGAGATTGCCTATGGTAGCGAAAAAGATCCTTATTACAAGAATATCGATGACATAAACAAATGGCTGTCATCGCGTAGTTGTGGCGGCCAGTTCGTCTTGGAAGACCCCTCGCCCAAACAGGTGCAGTCGTTCTATCTTAACGGTGAAGAAAAAACGGTTGGAAAGGATAGTATCCAGAGTTTGCAACTTGAATCTGAAATTCAGTCATCCAGCATTACAGCCAATATCTTGTCGATGTATGCCAACTCTGACAACTTCCCCGATGAGAGCGTGAGTACCATCATCGAGGCATTGGAGAACGCTTTTGGCATTAAGTTCAATTACGACTACGAGCAGAAGAAAGTAACGGCATATCTTATCCGAGACGTGTTCCGCAAGCAGAATGCACAACCTCGCCCATTCCACGCCGGCATACATTCTGTGTTGCCTATTAGCGAAAAGATAACGGGCGTGCGTTACCACTACTCTAACGAGAGTGATACGAAAGAACAGAAGCAGAATGTTAAGGATTCTAATAAAGGAAAAAACACCGACTATGATACCGATTATGACTATATAGACTATCCACAAGACAGAACCGTGTATCGTGAGCATCTGTATCAGGAAATATTCAGAAATCTGTCATCGGGAGACAATCATGTGTATGTAGACCTTACTACAGGTAACACATATCGCATAAAGGTGGACGGCGAAGCAACTACGGCAGACGAACTACAAGCAAGACTGTTCGAGGTGGGACAATGGAAGGGTGTTGAGTATGGGGATTGCTCCAGTATCAATGAAGATTTCATTCAGGATATAAGCATTGACTTTACGCCCATTACGTTTAATGATGTCAATTACCAGCGGGAAATACTGTTGGCCTCCGGAGAGGCAAGCGGAACGTATAAAGGGCAGAAAGGTACCGTAACGAATATCAACAGTGAAGAATTACAGCCCATCCTTGCCGCTTATGTCGATGAAGATATGGAGCATGAGTTTGTGGAGCAACGCATCCGTAATACGGTATCATCATCCTGGGCGGACTTCTACTTTACCGAAATTCTGAAACTCGTCGAGAGCTACGACCCAAGCGACACCGACGATGGTAATTCTCCCTTGCAGAGTTACGACTGGGGAACGGCCCTTGCCGTGATGCGCGGCGGTGGCTCCGATATGACTACCCAACCCTACGATTACAACTACGATGGATTTGGTAACAGCAAGTGGCGCACCGTAGCCGGACAATACGCCCTCACGTCCGACACGATGGATATGTGGGGCAATGAATATGACTACAACGGTTCGGCAGCTGGTATCGGCAACGGCGAGCGTTTCTCACTCAAACTACGTGCCTACAAGCAGCCAGAATGGGCAAGCGAGCCACTTTGTAATGCCGATGTACGGGGACGCGGACTGTTCGACACGTTCATGTACGACTATGCCTATTTCCTCGTCAATCGCAAGAAATACCAAATCAGATGTACCGCCTCCGTCGCACAGATAGCCGACATACAAAACCATTGGAAGGAATGGTGGCTTATCGACGGCAAGAAATGCCTTATCAACAAAGTAAGTGCCGACATCGACGTGAAGGACGGTCTGGGCGAGGTGGAACTTGAAGTTTATAGTCTTTAATCATCAATGAAGCAATATGGCAAGAACAATAAAACTCACATCGGGCAGCATCTTCAACGGCAATCCTATTACGTTTACCATTCAGCCCAACATCATCATCGGCGAGGACAATTACAAGAACCCGGTCTATCCGTCGTTCCACCGCGTCATTGTCGAGGTGGTATGCGGTATGAGTGGCGGCAGTTACGAGACCATCAAGATGTCGCAACCTGTCACGGAGGAAACCGACACTGCGACGGTGGATATAGACATATCATCTGCCCTGCGCACTCTGCGCGATGCTTATACCTATACCGCCGAAGCAGTCACTTATCCATTTGTCAGCTATCGGATAAGGGCATACGATGAATATATGCTCAACGGCGAAGTGAAACAAACGGGATATGTATATTTTCCTGGCGAGGATACTTACTATCGGTCTATCTTCGGAGGCTTTTCCGATTTCGACCGCCTCACATCTGCCCAAACAAAGGGTGTTACTGTGCTCAGTCGCAAACCATCATCCGCGCCCCACCTTACGTTTGTGGGCGAGTCGTTCGCCTATACACCGCCCTACTCTGCCTCGCAGGAGATAGCCGATAGTGGTTCACTTGAAGCTCCCACATCCAAGATAGTAACGGTATCAAAGGAAGGCTCGCAGACCTTGGGCTATCAAAGCATCTATGCTCTGCCGAGCAACGAAGCCGCAAACCGCCAGGTGTTCCGCTTTATCAATTCGTTTGGCGTATTGGAGAGCATCAGCGTGCCGCGTGCTTACAGTAAGTCGATGTCGGTAACGACCACCGCCTATACCGTGGCACGACAGGAAACATTCAATTCGTTTTCACGTTCTGCCGTGAAGAAGCAGGGTAACATCGAAACGTGGACGTTCCAAACCGACCCGCTTAACGAGGATTGGCTGCACTGGTATCTGCACGAGTTCCTTATGTCGGAACACATTTGGATGCAGATAAAAAATGTTTGGGTACCATGCACCATCACGATTGATGACGACATCGAGTTTCTCGACCGCACAAGTGGCAGCATGTATTCCATCACCTTTGCCGCAGCACTCGACATCAACGGCAGTCCGTTGCTCTAAGCCCACCTTTTTACGGCTCTTTCAGGAAACCGCATGTCCGCTCGGATGTGCGGTTTCTTTATACCTTTACACATAGAAAAAGCAACCTATATAGGCTCTCGCGAGCCGAACAACATACAAACGACAAAGCAATGACACAAGCCACACCGAAGGACTATTGGATTTCGTCCAATGCGCTCTACATAGAGTTGAACGCACTGGGCAACCCCGACTATATACAGGCATCGTGCGTAAGCGGCGCACAGATACTCGTATATGTTAATGGTATCATATCCTACGATGCCGGTCACAACTACCGCCGATGGACGCTGCAAGCCGCGCCTACGGTGTTCCACGACCATGCCGCAAAGTATGTCTATGCCGCCATTCCGCGTGACATGAGCAGCACAAAGAACGCTCTCATCGTGTTCCCCTCCGAGCAGATAGACATCTACGGCAAGAACGCATCCGAGACACAGATAGGCTCTGAAGAATACTATTACATCTTCCTTCAGGGCATCATTACCACCTCCGGCGACAACGGCACCACCAATCGCGACTGGCAGCAGCGCGTTTCCACTGGCTACCTGTCATCCGACGAAGCCATTGCCGCCAACACCACGGAGAGCGAATGGTACAAGTATTCGTCGGTAGACCAGATTACCACCTTCCTGAAGGACTTGACCATGAAGGCGGGAACGAAATTCTATGACCTTTATGCAA
>CAVGJZ010000058.1:0-17343 GCA_963629785.1 Oscillibacter sp. MSJ-31
GAGCACAACACTTTTAATGTTGGGGTCTTGGGTTCGAGCCCCAAGCGGATCACAAAGATAAAAAAAGAAGATACCAAAGAGGATTATGCAAGTGCATAGTTCTCTTTTTGCTTATTTACATGTTGCCTGAAAAATCACTCACCTCGCAATCCAAAGGCTTCAACCCCATCATCTCCATACTCTGGTAGAAAGGATGTTTCGGAGACCCGAACATCTCCGGCTTTCATAGCCCTTGTATATGAAAGGATTGACTAAATTCTTGTTTCTGAGCCCCATACGCCATTACATATTTTGCGTTACAACTTTTTTGTAATGGCAAAGTTACTATTATTTTTGAACATACAAAGGAAGGGGGGGGGGCAAATACGCGACAAATTCCCTTATCCGTGCCGTCGGTGCGGATAAGGGAAACAGGGGTGATTGATTAATCTATGAGCCGATGCTGCTTACCACTGCACCTTATCTGCCAACATCACGCCGTCTGAAGCGTTCACATCACCGGCCTTAGCTTCGGGATACTGCACGCACAGCACAACGAGCGGATCAGTTCCATTGTTGCGCAAGGTGCGCCGCCCGTCAGGTGCAACTCTTACCACAGAGCCTTCCTGCACAGGGATATTGTGCCCATCAACCTGAAACTCGCCATTGCCGCGAAGGATGAAATACAGCTCCTCATGGGTCTTATGCGTGTGAATAAAGCCCGATTCAGCACCCGGAGCAAACGTCTGGAAAGAAAATTCGCAACCCGTTGCACCTACCGTTGCACCACCGAACACCTTTCCGGGGATTTTCACCTCGGGCGACAATTCCAGAATATACTCGCCCAGATCACTCAATTTACCAAAGTCAGCACTGGTTACATTCTCTGCCTTGAAAATAGTTTTTGCTTCTTTCATTTTACCTGTTTTAATTTGTTTGACGATGCAAAGGTAGCAGGCAACTTAAACCCATACAAGAAGGCACTCACGCGTTGGCTAGTTACCTGCAAGTAAGCAATGCTGACTGTCAGACGAAAAAGTTTCAGCCATTTAATAGTATTTAACCAAAAGCATTGCCTCGCCCAAAGGATGTTACTTACTTTTGTAAACCTACAATGACATTTAACCCGTTACAAGCTTACACGCACAATGAAACAACCCGTTACAGACCCCATTTTCAAGGATTGCCCCATCCGTAACGTGCTTGCACACGTTTGCAGCAAATGGTCCCTGCTGGTCATTTACATAATGCAGCAGAACAGCCCCATCCGCTTCAACGCCTTGAACAAGGCCATACCCGACATCTCGCAGAAAGTCCTGACCTCCACCCTGCGTTCGCTGGAGGCTGACGGGTTTATCACGAGACAGGTGTACGCAGAAGTTCCGCCCAGGGTAGAATATTCATTGACGGACAGAGCACACTCTTTCATGCCAGTGGTAAACAACATAATCCAATGGGCACAGGACAACATGGCCGGCATCCTAAAGAATCGGGAAGCCTATAAAGAATAAGTGACGATTAAAATACAAGCCGCAAATCATGCCAACTTGTGTTTTAACCGTCACAAAACAATCACTCCCTACAAATAAGAACGGTGGCGTATGCGCTGATGCCCTCTTCCCTACCTGTGAAGCCCAGTTTCTCGGTAGTGGTGGCCTTTATGGAGACATCATCGGTGTCGATGCCCATGACATCGGCGAGACACTCCTTCATAGCCTCCACATGAGGGTTTATCTTTGGGCGTTCTGCACATACGGTAGCATCAATGTTACCCACCCGATAGCCCTTCGTGGCAATGAGTTCTATTGTCTTTCGCAGCAATATCTTGCTGTCAATGTTGAGCGTATCCGCAGAAGTGTCGGGGAAATGGAAACCGATGTCCCTCATATTGGCGGCGCCGAGCAGCGCATCGCAGATGGCGTGGATAAGCACGTCGGCATCGCTGTGCCCAAGAAGTCCGAGGGTATGCGGAATCTTTATTCCACCGAGCCAAAGGTCTCTGCCGGGAACCAGTTTGTGAACGTCATAGCCGAAACCTACCCGTATTTTCATACATCACCTCCTCTTGAACAAGTCCTTTAGTCCGTCCATATCAAATCCGAGGGTGAAGCGCAGCGTCTGGTCGAGCGGGTTGCTCTTTGCCGTAGCAATCACATAACCGCAGTCGAGAGTAAAGGCACTCATGCGGAAGCCTGCACCCACGGTGAAATACTTGCGGTTGCCCTTGTTCTCCGACTCGTGGTGATAACCTGCGCGCAACGAGAACTTGTCGTTGTAGACATACTCCGCACCCACGCTCCAACTAATCTCCTGCAGCTCCTCCTTGAAACCGCCCGGAGCATCGGTGAAACTCTTGAAAATACCCGAGATGCTGCTCACGCTATAGTATTCCTCCTCCACACGCTTGTTGTAAGCCTCGCGCGCCGGGTCTTTGTCTTCCTCCTCGGTGATTTGCGGATAGGTGGGCACAAGGAGCTTGTTGGCGTCGGCAGAGATAGTGAAACGGTTGAACTCGTCGATGGGCACCATAAGAGCGGCGCCAAGACGCATATTGGTGGGGATGAACTCACTGTAGTCGCTGCCGCCGAACTTTATCTTACTACCTATATTACTAATATTAAGACCGATACCGAGCTGACACTCGCGCGACCCGATATTCAGGTAGTTGTTGTAGTAGCAGGCTATGTCGGCGGCGAAGGCACTCGCTGCCGAACGCTCCTCGGTGGAGCTGTACTGCATGTCGGACATAAGGTAGCGCACGCCGGCGGCGATGGAGAATTTCTCGCTCAGCATGAGGGAGTATGCCACGTCGAACGACATTTCGTACGGGTTGATGGTCTGTGCGTTCTGCGTGTCGCCGGTAGAGCTGTCGTAGTTGGTGTAAACCTCACCAAGTGAGAAGAAGCGCAGCGATGCCGACACGGCACTGTAGTCGCCGATGCGGTAATAACCAGAGAGATAGGCAATGTCCATATCGCTGACGAGAGAGCGCAGCCACGGCGTGTAGTTAAGGGCCAGTCCGGCGCGGCTGATACAGAACGGGTATTTGGCGGGGTTCCAGTATTGCGAGTTCACGTCGGGGTCAGTGGCAACACCCACGTCACCCATACCGGCGGCACGGGCATCGGGAGCAATAGACTGCGACACGAGTGCCGTGTGTACGGGGTTGAACATCGACCTCTTGTCCTGTGCCGTTGCCGTTGTCGCTGTGAGCGCGAGCAAAGCCAACGCCGCTATCTTGATTTCTTTCTTCATCGTCAGTATCCTTTTGATTTGGTTTCTATAATAACTGAATAAGCGCGGTTTTATTGTGTCAGTTGATTACAATCAGCTTTTTCGCTTTCGACACCTCGCTGCTGCCGTCGCTTGTCATACGCACGCGGTAGAGGTAGATGCCCGACTGGAGTCTGCCGCCGCTGTCGGTACACAAGTCCCAGCTATAGGTATAGGCCGCACTCGACGACGTTCCAGTCTCGACGTGCTGCCACAACAATCTGCCGCTACTGTCAAAGACCTCTATCGTTACGTCCACATCGCTGCCGGCGCGGTCGTGGTTCACCACGAATGTCGTGCTGCTCTTCGCCGGGTTTTCGGTGCAGTATATGTTGCCCATCGAGGGTGTGATACCGTGTGCCACATTGAATTTCAGCGTCACGGAGGCGGGGTTGTTCATGATGTCCCACGCCGTGAACTTCAGCTTGTGCTCACCCGTCTCCAACTCCGGTAAACTATAATAGGTGGAACCAGTGGTGTATGAACCGAAGTCGAAACTGAAATTGTCGTTCAGGTTATACGTCTTCAGCGGGTCGCCGTCAATAACGAGCTGCAGGTCATGCCCGATGCCGTTCCCCGAAGTATTAAGACCGTCCTCGTCGGCAATCTGCGCCACGAAATACGGCGTAGGGTTCACCGTGCCGCCGTTGGTGAAGCTCGGCGAATTAAGATAGCAGTAAATGGAAGGGCCGATGGAGTCGGTAGACAAGTCCTCCGTGCCGCCCACGAGAAAATCCTCGCTGTATCCGTTGGCGGCGACCGTATTGTCGCTGTTCATTCCGAACAAGGTGACAAGTCCCTTGGAGTCGGAATAGTTGATGTCTTTCGTCACTGCAAAGGAGATGGTGAACCTTCCCGAACGGATACTGTCGGTACCGTTGAAGATAGTCTTCACGTGGTCATAATACACATACGACCTGTTAGTGCCCTCGTCGCTGGTATCGTTCATCCTGCCCTCAATCCTTTCCTTGGCATCCTTCACTATGATGTCGGCGGTGCCGTTGAACGCAGTGTTCACTCCGCCCGCGGCCCCGGCTTTCGCCACATGGCCCTTTATCACGGCCTTCGACCCGGCTTTGAGCGCAGGCAGACTTGCCGCGCCGTCCACCGCAATGCCGTTGATGCTGTCCACGACGATAGTGTCCGACGGAATGTTCAGCACGACGGCGGGATCACCCAGAAGAGAATACTGGAGCTTGTTCACCGTCCTGTCCGTACCACCTGTCACAAGAGCGTTCTTAGCAAGTCGCTGCGCCTCTCCTATGGAGTTGTACTTTCCACCCGTCTTGGTGAAGAGGGCGCGGAGATATTCCTTGTTGATGTATTTGTTATAACTGGTATAAACCGTCCGCGTGGTGCCATAGAATGCCACCGCTCCCCCGCTCGGGTTGAGAAGAGCCGTCTCGCCGATATTGCTCTCCGTCCCGTCGAACGGCATTATGTCGCACGAGGCTGTAACCCACAGCGAGAGCCCCTTGTTGCGGAAATCGGAAAAATCGCTGTACCTGAGCACTGTCTCGTGAGACATCTGGTCGGCGCGTCCGTGACCGCAATAGTCGAAGATCAAGGCCCCCTCGTTCTGCTGTTTCTTTATGAGCTTGGTAATTTCGGGATAGGTATTGCCCGTGGTGGATGTCACGCGCGGGTACATGTCCCAGAACACCCTTTTCACCTGAAGTCCCGGCTGGAGTCTCTCCACGGTAGACGCGGCACTGTCTGCCGCCTCCATGTGTGCGTTGTTGTTGCCGTCGTCGCCGAGGAACATCGCAATGTTCTGCCATGCCCCGGCATTCTCGTTGTTCATGTAGCTGATGGACTTGTCCACCATCGTCTTGGCATCTTCGGCGGTGGTCACGGGGAAACGCCCCACGGCGATGTCGTATTTGTCCGTCTTGTATTCGCTCAGCGACGCATTCTTGCCCTCGCCGTCGTCGAGGGCGCAGAAATACCCGTCGTCCACGAAACTCTGGATGGCGTGGAGCGAGTTCTCGCTCTCGAAGCACAGCAGATAGTCGTCGGCACTGAAATTCGCCGTGGCGGAGCTGTTCATCCTGTTGTCCCACACACAGTCGCCAAAGAGCACGAGATACTTGGGCATGTCGCTTTCGGTCTCCGCCCTGTCATAGAGCATTTTCATGTAGAGACGGTAGGCATCAGCCTCGGGCGTGCCGCTGGAGAACTCGTTATACAATTCATCGGCCGGCACGATGCGCACGCGCATGGAGTCGTTCTGCTCATGGTACACCTTCAGCCGCTCCGCCTGCTGCAGCGTGGTCTGGCTGGTGGGGATGATGATGACCATATCACACGCCCCGTCAGCGTGGTGGTTCTGGTTGGTTATGTTGTAGACATATTCCGGCACGGGGAAAGAGCCGTTCTTCAGGTCCGGCGCAGGCTTCATCCCGTTGGGGAACGCCATGGAAATGTAGTCCAGGCGTATGGTGTTGCTTCCCGTGTTCCTAATCTTCACTGTTGTTGAAGGCTGGAGATTAGCCACGTTCCTGAACGTCTGCGCATTCATAACGCCACGGTCGTAGCTGCCGCCGCCGGGTATCGTCACCGTGCCCACCACAGAGTCGTTCACCGACACCTCCGCCGATGCAGCTCCGCCTGACGTGAGCACCACCTTCACCGCCCCCGACACGGCGGTTGATGGCAGCGTGAGTGTGTAATTGGCGGATGAGCCTACGTTTATCGGCGTACTCTCGTAGAGGTTTCTTCCGCCCTGCGTCCATGCGTAGTTGTCCACTTCGTGCAGGGCATGGCAGAAGTCGGCAGACGGATAAAATGACTCCACGAAAGCGGCGGAGTCCACCGCGAGCGGTTCGCCGTCGCCCTGCGTGAGGAAATAGTATCCGTAGTCGGAATACGGGTTGCGGGTACGCGTCAGTTCATTCTCCCCGCTCCATGTCACTGGTCCCACGGCGTAGAAAAGGCGTTTGCCGCCATAGTTGCACGTGGGCACTTCCTTCAGGTCGTCGTATTTCACGATGGAACTTTCGGAGAGTTCCTCGTCGTGGAGCGCACCGCCGTAGCCATAGACCTTCACCTTGCTGAGGTCGGTGAAGCCCGCACTTTTGACGAGAGCCTCGGTGATGTTGTAAACCCCGCTCTCACCGACGCGTATCTTCGCCCATCTGCCGGTGGCGAGGACAGAGTTTTCGGCGTATCTCTCCGCCTTTGCCGACGCAGCCCTTGCGTTGGCGCGGAGCATTTTCCGGTTTTTCGCCTTCGCCGTGACCTTGAGCATGAAGCTCACGAGCTTGCGGTATTTTCCGTCCTGGCATACTATGGGGTTGAAATATACCTCCAGCACTCCCTCCTTGCGATCCACCGCAATATGGCTGCCCACGACAGGAAAAGCCGGAAGGGAGTCCGTAGTAACCTCCTTCATCCTGGCGATGTCGTCCTTCGCCATGTCGATGTATTCCGGATATTCTATCGCCACGCTATATACGGAGTCGGCATACTGCGTGCCAAGCCGCTTCGAGTAGGTAAAGCAGGGCATCCGCCCGCTTATCCTCACATCGTCGGCACTGAGGTTGAAGAACTCCTGCGCTCCGGCGTGCAGAGTACACACGAGTGCTATCAGTGTCAGAAGTATTTTTCTTGCCATTTACCTTATGTTGAAATCAAGTACCTTCCTGCTTTCGGCATATCCCTCGAGGTGGTCGCCGATGCTGACGGGTCCCACTCCCGCGGGCGTTCCCGTGTAGAGAATGTCGCCTGTCTTCAGCGTGAAGTACCTGCTTATGTATTCTATTATCTCGTCAATCTTGAACATCATTTCGGCGGTACATCCCTCCTGCACGGTCTTGCCGTTGATGTCGAGGCGGAAAGCAAGGTTCTGTATGTCGCGGAACTTGTCCGCCGCCACCCATTCGCCGATTACCGCAGCCCCGTCAAAGCCCTTGCACATCTCCCAGGGCAGTCCTTTCTCGCGGAGCTGCCGCTGCATCTGGCGCGCCGTGAAGTCGATGCCCACGGTAACCGCGTCGTAGTACCTGTGTGCGAAGCGCACCGGTATCGCCTTGCCGAGACGGCAGATGCGCACCACGATTTCCGTCTCGTAGTCAATCTGCCCCATGTCGTCGGGCAGGAAGAACGGCTTGCCGTCCTTGAGCAGCGAGGAGTCGGCCTTGGTGAAAATCACCGGGCTTTCGCCCCTATATAACGTTTCATTAAGCTCTTTATTGTGTTGGGGATAATTCAATCCCACGGCGAAAATCTTCATAGAATAATTATTTAAGCGTCATCGTCTTCATTGCCCTCTCGATATTGGCATTGAACGGCGGCACCCCTTCGGGAACGGTGAATGCCTTCAGTTTCTCCTTCCTTTCCGCCTTGTATTCAGCCTTTGTGGCGTAGTCCACTTCCTGCGGATAGTATTCCGTCACCATGTCGGTGTAGCCCTTCGACTTGTTGTGTACGATGCGGAACATCGTCACCTTGTTCACGATATTGGCCAGCTCCGGCTTGCCGCTTTCCGTGTTGTGCGTATTCGCATCATAAAGATTGTTTATTGAAATGCCGAAGAGCGGTAAGCTGAACGGCTTTTCGTTGAAGCAGCTGTCGAGTACGATTTCGCATTTCTTCTGCTGCGGGTTCTCCCTGAGGTAGAGCACGGCAAGCATCTTGCCGTCGTCATCCACATAGTATCTGCCCGCCTCCTTTATCTTGTCATACAACTTGCTGAGCGTCCATGTGGACAGGTACACCGGGTCGTTGTTCTCGGCAAACGCCTTGAGCATCATTTTCTGTCCTTCAAAGGCACTCTTGTCCTCAAGCAGCCTCTGGGATATGATGTTGCACTTGGGCATTTTCTCGGGATCATCCTTGGAGAAGTAGAGGTTGCAGTTGTACTGGCACACATTGGCCGGCTTGCCGTTGAGCAAGGTGTACTGCTTCACGAAGGTCTTTATCCTCAGATAGTCGCCCTTCTCCTTGTTTACAGTCACCTCGGGCACTTGGTAGGTCACGGATTTCATCCTTATCACCGCATTGCCGGTGGAATCCGTGTCGAACGACTTGCTGCCGTAGTTGATATGCTGTATTGAAATCTTCTTGCATCCGGCGGCGGCTTCGGGCAATTTGCCGTCAGTGCCGGTGACGCCTACCCTTGTCTGCGTCTCGTCGTTGAACACGTTTGCGAACGCTACTGGTTCATTACTGTCGGCATCCACCACTTTTGTCTGTGCGCTTGCCGCCACTGCCACGGCCGCAAGAACAGCGAGCGTGAATATTCTGATGTGCTTCATGTTGTAATCCTTTTTATGATGGTCGCCAAAGTGCTTGGCTTAAATATAAAAAGGTCAAGCAAATGATTCTAAAAACCCTTGCCCGACCTTATTTGCGGCGGCTCCGGCATAGCCCTTGGACTATTCACGGAGCCGCACTGTCCGTTAATTAGAATATCTTTCCGGAATTAATCAGCGCTCAAAGAGAAACGCTTGAAATCAACCACTGTCAGCTCCTTGTCAGCAGCCTTCAGGTAGTCGGCTACAGACAGCTTGCTGTCCTGGATGAACTCCTGGTTGAGCAGGCAGCTCTCCTTGAAGAAGCGGTTGATACGTCCCTTCACGATGTTCTCGAGCATAGCTGCAGGAATGTTGCCTGCCTTCTCCGCAGAGACGGTAGCGATGATTTCCTTAGCCTTGGCCACGTCCTCGGCGGTAATCCATCCCTTGCCCATGTTAGACTCCATGTGCTCCTCAGAGTCTACGTGAGCCGGATTGATGCCGGCCTTCTTCAGGGCTGCGTCCACGGCCTTCTGCACCTGCTCCTGCTTTGTCTTCTCGGCAGCCACGCGCTTCTCCTCCTCTATAGTCTCGGCAGAGATGCCGGCCTCGTTGAGAGCCAGCGGCTTCATGGCAGCCACCTGCATTGCCACGGCGTGAGCCTGCTCCTCGGCGGGCTTGTTTGTCTGAACCATTGTGCAGAGAGTGTGCTTGCTCATGTGGTCGTATGTCGAGATATTCTCACCCTCGATGAAATTGTATCCGTCGAGCTCCATCTTCTCGCCGGTGATACCGGAACGGGCGATGACTGCGTCCTGCACCTTAGTTCCGTCGGCGAGAGTGAGTTCCTTAACCTCGTCGATTGTCTTGGCCTTGGCAGCCACTGCAGCGTCGAGGATGTCCTGTGTCAGTTTGATGTAGTCGGCTCCGTTTGCCACGAAGTCGGTCTCGCACTTCAGTGCGATCATGGCAGCGAAACAGTCGGCGTACTTCACGAGCACGCAGCCGTTTGAAGTTTCGCGGTCGGAACGCTTTGCGGCGATAGCCTGTCCCTTCTCGCGGATTATCTCTACTGCCTTTTCGAAATCGCCCTCAGAGTCGGTGAGAGCCTTCTTGCAATCAGAAAGGCCGGCGCCAGTCATTTTGCGCAGCTTCTGAATATCAGCTATTGATACAGCCATAGTTTTTTTTGTATGAATTAGATTTTTGTTTTAATATTGAAAAAGGAACATTGAATTAAGTTTCAAGTAAAATCATTAATTCAACGTTCCCATTCTCTTTTCCGTGTAAATTAAGGATTAAGCCTCTGCCGGAGCTTCCTCAGCTGCTGTTTCTTCAGCGG
Source organism: Oscillibacter sp. MSJ-31 (assembly GCA_963629785.1). Classification (GTDB taxonomy): domain Bacteria; phylum Bacteroidota; class Bacteroidia; order Bacteroidales; family Bacteroidaceae; genus Prevotella. Next base: position 9,832 of record CAVGJZ010000058.1, read on the forward strand.
GAGCGTCCTTGCGGGCAGCCTTGCGTGCGCGCTTCGGCTTGTCCTCGGCCACTTCGGCCTGCTCTTTGGCAGCCTTCTCGTCGGCCTTCTCCACCTTGCGCTCCTCAAGACCCTCGTTGATAGCCTCGCAGCAAGCGGCGAGAATCACGTCGATGCTGTCCTTGGCGTCGTCGTTGGCGGGGATGAGGAAATCAATGTCCTTGGGGTTGGAGTTGGTGTCCACGATAGCGAACACAGGAATACCAAGACGCTTAGCTTCCTTAACGGCGATGGCCTCTTTCATAACATCCACTACGAAGAGTGCTGAAGGCAGACGCGTAAGGTCGGCGATAGAACCGAGGTTCTTCTCGAGTTTGGCGCGCTGACGCGAAATCTGGAGCACCTCGCGCTTTGAGAGGTTGGAGTAAGTTCCGTCGTTCATCAGCTTATCGATGTTGGCCATTTTCTTCACGGCCTTGCGGATGGTCGGGAAGTTTGTGAGCATACCGCCCGGCCAGCGCTCGATAACGTATGGCATGTTTACGGAAGCAGCCTTGGCTGCCACAACGTCCTTAGCCTGTTTTTTAGTAGCAACGAACAGGATTTTCTTTCCAGACTTTGCAATCTGCTTGAGAGCTTCGGCAGCCTCGTCCACCTTGGCTGCTGTCTTGTAGAGGTCGATGATATGAATGCCGTTACGCTCCATGAAGATATACGGAGCCATTGCAGGATTCCACTTGCGTGTAAGGTGACCGAAGTGACATCCGGCCTTGAGAAGCATATCAAAATTTGTTCTTGACATTTTGTTTTCTTGTTAAAATGTTGTTGTTTACTTTCTTTTATATTCTTTTTGTTAGAACCAACCGATAGGTAGTCGCCTGCGTTGAGGACGGGTCTTACCGGTTTAGATGCTAAACATGTAGTCCGGCTATCCAGAGGATTAACGCTTGCTGAACTGGAAGCGGCGGCGTGCCTTGGGCTGACCCGGCTTCTTACGCTCAACGGCGCGTGAGTCGCGTGTCATGAAGCCGTGGTCTTTCAACGTCTTCTTGTCCTCGGCGTTTACCTTTACGAGGGCGCGTGCGATAGCGAGGCGGAGAGCCTGGCTCTGGCCGGTGAAACCGCCGCCGTCGAGGTTTGCCTTGATGTCGTATTTCTCAACAGCGTCGAGAGCGAGCAGGGGCTGCTTCACTACGTACTGTACGATTGCTGAGGGGAAATACTCAGTAATATCCTTTTTGTTAATGGTTATCTTGCCTGTACCCTCGCTCATGTAAACACGGGCTACGGCACTCTTGCGGCGACCGATTGCGTTAATTACTTCCATTATCGTGCGAATTATTTATACTGGTTAATATCGATTGCTTTTGGTTTCTGAGCCTCGTGGTTGTGCTCCGTTCCCTCATATACATAGAGGTTGTCCATCAGGCTGCGGCCGAGCGGACCCTTGGGGAGCATACCCTTTACGGCGTGGCGGATAATCTTCTCCACACCGTCCTTGCGTGTGCGGAGCTCGGCGGGAGTGTTGAAGCGCTGACCGCCGGGATAGCCAGTATAACGTGTGTAAACCTTGTCGGTTTCCTTCTTGCCGGTAAAATAAGCCTTGCCGGCATTGATGATGATTACATTGTCACCGCAGTCTACGTGCGGTGTAAAGTTTGGCTTGTACTTTCCGCGCAACAGTTTTGCTACCTTTGAGCAAAGGCGACCAACAACCTGGTCTGTGGCGTCGATAACAACCCACTCTTTGTTTACTGTTTCCTTGTTTGCGGAAATAGTCTTGTAACTTAAAGTGTTCATTCTGATGTTAAAATTTTACTACTAAAAAACGTTTTTTCATTACTTTCTTTACGCCTTTCCAACCGTCCCCTTTCTCGCACCGCCATACGGAGCGCAGCCAAAGGATGTTTAAAAAGTCGCTTGAACGCTGATTCACTAACCGTCGGGCTCGGCCAAAAGCACGACTATTAACACAACATTCATGGGGTTCTAAGCGTTTCCCCGTAAATAATCGGATTGCAAAGGTAGGAATTTTCCTTTTTATTTATATCCCCACCCTTGCAATCCGCATTTGTTTTATGAAAGTTTAACAGAACGACAACCTATTTCGTAAGGACACGTCAATTAGCATTAGCAAGGAAACACGACGAACTACTTGACGGTTTACATTTCCAACTGCCTTTTCACCAAACGGGAACCTGCAGAAAAGTTTCGCCATACTACAATATTATAGAAGAGCTGACTGAGTTGTTGTTCTCCAATTTCTTATGATTTACTTTCCTTCCAAAGTCGAAGCTATAGCTCAGCTTTATATAAACCTGCCTATCCTGCGCATCAGAAAAGCTAAATGTCTTGGTATCGTATCTATCATACGTATAATAGCTACATGTCTCTGAGTTTTTCTCGAATATTCTCCTGGCGCCTATTTCCACAAATAGCCCCTTGTAGCCCCATGTAGCCAACAGGCCGTAGTCAGGTTGCGTTTCGTGTATCAGCGGCATACTCGACAAAAGCTTGGCTTTGGAATTGTAGAATGCCGAAAATGTAAGGCTCTTCAAGTGGTACAGCAGATTGAAATTGTATATAAAATTATCAACATGGCCTTTGTCTTTCCCCGTCACGTTTTGTTTCTGATATGCAAGGCTGCATCTAATCTGGAGATTCCTGTTCAAGCAGCTCAGGGAAGAATTCACACCCAGCTTGCAGTCATTGAAATTTCCGTCCGAAATATAGGTCTGCACGAGTTTCCCGTTTTCCGGCATGTAATTGTATTTCGACAGGTCAAAGAGTGCGTTGTAAGAGAAGAACGCTGACATCTGGAAATTGTCATTGTGAATATTGTATGCCAACAAGCCGTCAAGGATTTTCATCGATTGCAGTTGCGGATTGCCGCGCACAATCTGCAGGCTGTTTATCTGTTGTTCTGCCGAATTCATTCTGGAAAGAAGGGGTATGGTAGACCCCATACGTACATCCATGAAAAGGCTGTTTGTCTTTGACATATAATAATTCAGAGTAACCGCCGGACGGGGATACACCTTCGTGTAACTATAACTGTTTATAGAATTGTGGCATACGTTAAATCCAGCCTGCAAACTCAAATAGAATTTCCTGGCTTTGCTGTAAGTATATGTAGGATACAACAAAAAGTCATTGGACTCGAGACGCTGGTCATTTTCACTGCCATTAAGATAACGGTTTTCGTTATAGCTATATACATTCCACAGCAAAACGCTCAGACTGTTATTCTTGTCTATACCGTAATTCCATTTTGCGCTCCCGTCAACCTTATAGGCATTTTCCTTTATGTCATTATTCAGTTCTAAATTATTTTCCTCATATTTCCTGTTGTACTTCCTGTTCAAATATCCATACGTCAGCTTTGCCTCAAACTGACTGTTCGCCTTTATATCCTTTCTGAAAAACAAGTTCAGCGTTGGCGCTATTTCCTTGTTCCTCATATTTTGGGCGGCACTACTATTGTACTGCTCGTATGACGAATATGCTATATTCGACGTTTCCTCAGAAAACGACTTTGAATATCTCAGCCCCAGCTGCGAGTAAAAAAATGTATTTTTATCCTTATAGGTCGTCTGGAATATACCGGAATAGCTGTCACTATTCTGACTGCCGTCAGTAACGTCGGTAGTTCTCCCTATTGGCGAATCAATCATCAGACTTTCAACTTTGTTTGACCTTATCCCGTCATCTTTGCCGTTGACGACTTCTCCCATAATGGAATAATTCCATTTCCTGGAGTCAAGGCTTAGCTGAACAGACTGGTCATGAGTACTATAAAAAAAGCGGTTGTCTGTCCTGATGTCTACATATCCGCCGTAATCATAATGCCGAAGAACGAAATTCACGACCTTTTGTTCGTTGGGAAACCTGTTCATGTCGCCATTATACACTTCAACGCGAACAATATCCTTTGGCCGGAGCGTTTGAACCTCCCCTACGTTTGATTTCCTTCCATCAACATACATTGAAACGCTGCTGCCGTCAGTCGAACTGACAGAATTGCTGAAAGGGTTCACATTCAGTTCAGGAAGCATTATGTTATACAACAGGGAAATGCCGGAGTTTGAGCTGTTCTTTTGCTGTTGCGTCGGCAAATACACAATGGAATTGTCTGACAGCCTGACAACCTGTCCCTTAACGACAACTTCTGCGAGTTCATTGGTTTTGTCATACAACACAACATTCGCCGTTATGGTATCTTGCGGTGCAAATTTCAATATTCGAGTTTCATAAAATGAATTCGAATAAGAAACATTAACGCTATCATCCGACACGAATGAGAACTCGTAAAATCCGTCATTATTAGTCGCCATACCAGAAATACGGTCAAGCTTAACCAAGACGGCAACGTTCGGGATTGGTTTGCCGTCATTATCGCATACATATCCGCGTATCACGTTTTTTTTCTGAGCAAACATGCAAACGCTGGAAAACAACATCAAAAGAAATAAAGTACACCGTGGATTCATAATAAAGGATTTTAATGTTTCTTCGTCATTTTATAATAGTTACCCACCTTACCCCCCTACTCCGTATATATAAAACAAGGTGTACCGGCAACAGGCATTTATCTCGCCATGCGGTAGATTTCCTCCATGTCGGGACGCGAGAGCACCTTGAAGGAGCCGATGGTCCTGCTGTCGCTGCGGCTGCACTTTAGGGCCATCAGCTTTATCTCGTCCTCGGTGATGTCCCTGCCGATGAGTTCGCGGATGCTTGTCGGCATGCCGATGGCGCGGTAGAAGCGTTCCATCGCCTCGATGCCGGCGAGTGCCGTTGCCTCCGGGTCGGTAAAGTCGTTGGGCACGCCCATCACGTTCACGGCAAAGCGCACGAAACGCGACACGTTTTCCTTATACACATACCTCGCCCAACTGCCCCACGTGGCGGCAAGACCTGCCCCGTGCGCCACGTCGAAAAGGGCGCTAAGCTCATGCTCTATCTGGTGTGTGGCAAAGTCGCTGTACGACCGGTCGCCGGTAAGGTCGTTGTGTCCCAGGCTCGACGCCCACATTATGCTGGCGCGGTGGCGGTAGTCTTCGGGATTGCGCAGCACATGGAACACGCTGTCCTTGACGGTGCGCAGCAGTGCCTCGGCGATGTTGTCGATGAGGTTCATGTCGTCCACGGTGCCGAAATACCTCTCCATCGTGTGCATCATGATGTCGGTAGCGCCGCAGGCTGTCTGGTATGCCGGAAGCGAATATGTGCGCTCGGGATTCATGATGGCGAACTTGGGCCGGCAGATGCTGTTGCTGTAGCCTATCTTCAGGCCGCCGTCCTCTTTCGTTATCACGCTGGCGTCGCTCATCTCGCTGCCTGCCGCAGGGATGGTGAGCACCACGCCCACGGGAAGCGTGGCCTCTGGGGCATGCTTCTGCGAATAGATGTCCCACACCTCGCCGTCGTAGACAGCTCCCATGCCTATCGCCTTGCACGAGTCTATCACACTGCCTCCGCCCACTGCGAGCAGAAAGTCCACTCCTTCCTTGCGGCAGAGGGCTATGCCGTCGTGTACCGTTTCAAGCCTCGGGTTGGGTTTCACCCCTCCCATTTCCACGTATTCCACCCCGCCCTCGCCGAGCATGGCGCGGACAGAGGCGAGCAAGCCGGAACGCTCGGCGCTTTGTCCGCCGTAGTGCAAGAGCACTTTGTGTCCGCCGTATTTCTTTATCAACTCTACGAGATGTCCTTCCGACTCCTTGCCGAAGACCACTTCGGTGGGGGTGTAAAATCTAAAGTCCTGCATATATATGTGTGTTATTAATTTTTATATTCACCTTGTCCTGCAAAGTTACTACTTATCTTTCAGATGCCGCTAACGTTCACATTTATTAGCAGTCGGAATGTTAAAATCAGGCACGGGCCTTGACACGAGAGCAGCCCCGTTTGACAGAAAAACGTTTCGCCGCAGAAATACCCGAAATATCGGCAAATTCCATAAAGTCCAATGTTTCAATATTTTAATTCAAATTCGCAATAACAAAGCCCAATCCCATTTTCGCGAAGCTATCGTTTGCCAGGAGCAAAGCTATCGTTCATCATCCGAAAACGACTACTCCACTCCTCAAAACACGACTTTCACCAAATGCAAAAAGCAGGTTTTGGTACTGGAAAAACCAAGGAAAACGGGAATTTTGCCATCTATAGATTACAATTAACGCAATTCTTCTTCACAAGGACACCGTTTCCTTTGAAAAAGACACCGTTATTTGTGTAAACAATCGCGAAATGCGAATGTTAAATCAAGGATAAGGATATGTTAATTCGTATTAATAAAGAAAAGACACGACACACTACTTGGCAGTTTACCTTCATTCCAATGTCAAGACACTCTTTTGAAAACACGTTTTGCAAATTCCCCTCGTTTTGTTCTTCCGTTTGGCGCTAATCGTGTACCTTTGTAATAAGGTCTGAATACTTTAAGCTACGCCAAACCTCAACAGGATAAAGGTTGTACTCGTAGAGCAACAGAAAACCGGGCGGTGGCTCGCCTCCCAAATCGGCAAATCAGCCTGTTCGGCGAGCCAGTGGTGCAGTTTCTCCTTGCAAAAATGGTCGCCGGTGGCGAGCGAAATCAACCGGGAAGAGTTTCTCGGCATTAGCTTCTCCCACCACATGGAGATTCTCCCCGACTTGCTTTTCCTCAACCGCGAACTCAACTGCATGGTTGTGGTGGAACTGAAGAAAGGCGCGTTCAAGCCCGGCTACATAGGGCAGTTGCAGACCTACATGAAGGTGCTCGACGACAAGGTGCGCAAGCCGCTCTCCGGGGAAGAAGAATAATTGTAACAACCGGTTACTGACATAGCATATATATGACAAAGAAAGAGGCTCTTCAGCTGTTTGAAGAAAAGAAGATACGTTCCGTGTGGGACGACAAGGAGGCATTTAGCCAGACTCGGAATTACCGCACATTAGACAAGGTCGAATTTTCATGCTTCCACAACGAATTGGCAAGACAATAACTCAACGACATAACCATTATGATGACAAACAAACCGGAACATATCAGCCGACTGTCGGCTGACGGAGCGCAGCTCAACCTCGACGCGCTCTACCGCATAGCCCCAAGCGCATTCACCGAGGCGGCAGACCCCACGACGGGACGCGTGCGCCGCATGGTGGACTTCGACGCACTGCGACAGCTGCTGGGCGACAACGCCACCACGCCCGACGACGGCGAGCTGTATCAGTTCACGTGGGTGGGCAAGCGTGCCGCCAAGGCGGAGGCGGCGCGGCCTACCGACAAGACGCTGCGCCCCGTGCCGGAGGACTCCCTCGACTGGGACAACACGAAGAACATCTACATCGAGGGCGACAACCTCGAAGTGCTCAAGCTCTTGCAACGCTCCTACATGGGGCAGGTGAAAATGATATACATCGACCCGCCATACAACACGGGCAACGACTTCGTTTATCACGACGACTTCCACCGCTCCGCCGCCGAGGAGGACATCGCCGCCGGAAACATCGACGAACTGGGCAACCGCTTCCGAAAGAACACCGACA
>CAVGJZ010000059.1:0-17037 GCA_963629785.1 Oscillibacter sp. MSJ-31
TTTTCATTTTGACTCCCGTTTTGTCTGATGAACAGATGAAGGAAACGGTCGCTAAATTCAAGACTCTGCTCACCGAGAAGGGTGCTGAGATTCTGAATGAAGAGACTTGGGGACTTAAGAAGATGGCTTATGCAATCCAGAAGAAGTCGACAGGTTTCTATTGCCTGCTCGAATTCAAGGCTGAGCCGTCAGTTATTGACAAACTCGAGGTTGGATACCGTCGCGACGAGAAGGTTATCCGTTTCATGACAGTTAAGCTTGACAAGTACGCTTCGGAGTACGCTGTCAAGAGAAGAAACAAACTTGGTAAAAAAGAGGAGGCTTAAAAATGGCACAGGAATCAGAAATCAGATACTTGACTCCACCTTCAGTGGACACTAAGAAGAAGAAATATTGCCGTTTCAAGAAGAGCGGTATTAAGTATATCGACTACAAGGATCCCGAGTTCCTCAAGAAATTCTTGAACGAGCAGGGTAAAATCCTTCCCCGTCGTATCACGGGAACATCTCTGAAGTATCAGCGTCGTGTGGCTCAGGCCGTTAAGCGTGCCCGCCAGATTGCGTTGCTTCCTTACGTAACTGACTTGATGAAATAATTTAGGGGAGGATTACAGAATGGAAATTATACTGAAAGAAGATATTATCGGCTTGGGATTCAAGAACGATATCGTGAATGTAAAGCCCGGTTACGGTCGCAACTACCTTATCCCCACAGGAAAAGGTGTTATCGCTTCTGAATCGGCAAAGAAGGTGCTCGCAGAGAACCTGAGACAGCAGGCCCGCAAGCTTGAGGCTATCAAGGCTGAAGCCCAGAAGAAGGGCGACGCTCTCAATGGCGTTTCTCTCGTTGTTGAGATGAAGGTTTCTGCAAACGGTGTTACATACGGTTCTGTAAATGCAGCTACCGTTGCTGACGAGCTCAAGAAGAAAGGCTTCGACGTCGACCGCAAGATTATCACCATGCGTGAGGCAAAGAAGCTTGGCGACTACTCTGCAACAATTCATTTCCACAAGGAGGTGATCGTGGAAGTGCCTGTAAAGGTTGTTGCCGAGAACGAGAAAGTTGAGGCTCCTGTAGAGGAAACTCCTGTAGCTCCTGCAGCTGAGGAAGCTCCTGCAGCAGAGTAAGACTGATATAAGCAGAAGAATGTAATTCCGGTATGTATGGCATTTGCTGTATATGCCGGAATTTTTGGTTATGCGAGATTGGGGGATTGAAAATTGGTGTCGGTGCAGGTTTTCGGCTATATTTCTTTTGCCGTGAAATGAAAAAGTGCGACGAGGGGCAAGTGGTCGCTGAATCCCCCTTGGTACTTGTAGCCGTAGAAAGTGCGGAAAGGCTTCTTCCCTCCGTATCTTTCGTCATTTTCCAACAGGAACGGCATATCGTTCAGGATACACTTGCGGAAGTGTCCTTTCAATCCACAGCTTATGAGTATATGGTCAATTGAAGACCATTCGCCTTGATACTTGTATGTCCCCTTCGCCCCGTTTGAACCAGTCACGGTCGCCGACACCTCCGTCAGTCCGTTGTCAGTGAGATACTTTACGGACTTGTCTTCCGACTCGTCGTTGAAATCCCCGGAAATGATTATCTTCGGGTCAGGATGTATCGCTTTGATGGAGTCTAGGCTTGTCATTAGTCGCCGCATTGTCGCCATGCGGTAGGGGATGGTGGGGCGTTTGCCGGAGAAGCGGCTCGGGGCGTGTACTACAAACACGTGTAGCGTGTCGCCGCTGACCACTTCGCCTGTGGCATACAGGATGTCTCTTGTCGGCCTCATCCCTTCAGTGGGCGTTACTCTCAGTGGGTATGAGGCGATAAGGCGGAATGTCATTGGGGAATAGAGTAGGGCGTTGTCTATGCCGCGCAGGTCCGGCGAGTCGGTCATCACGTATTCGTATCTTGCATTCCGCAGCAGTGACCTTTTCGTGAGATAGTGGAGAACTGTGTCGTTCTCCACTTCGCACAAGGCTATGAGGTCGGGTGGAACGGAAATCCCGTCTTCGTTCTTTGTGCCGCATGCCAGTAGTTCCTTTGATATGTTTCTTAGCTTGTTCCAGAATTTGTTCCGGTTCCAGTGTCTTGGGCTGTCCTCTGTATATTCCGTGTCCTGCTTTAGTGAGTCGTGTGTGCAGTCAAAGAAATTTTCGCAGTTTAGCTGCACGAACGAGAATATGCCGAGAATGAGGGTGCTGACCATATTGCTGGCGTTTTACAGGTTCGACTTGATGTTTTGCCGGATCTTGTTCAGGTATCCCTTCATGGCTTCGGCATCCTTGCGCTTGATGATATCGAGCAGTTCGTCCATCTCGCTTTTTGTCTTTTCTATTTGTTCGGGTGTGTTGGGGTTGAAGAGGATTTCCTGCAGCAGGTAGTCGTCTTCGCTGAGCACCCCTTTTGCTATCTGCATATGCCGTTTGAATGTCGTTCCCGGCGCGTCTTGGTGTTTCATTACTGCGGCAAAGACGAACGTGCTGACAAAGGGGATACTCAGTGAGTAGGCCACGATGCGGTCGTGCTCCTCGAATGAATATTCGTAGATGTTCAGTCCGATGCTGCCGTAGAGGTCTTTGTAGAATATCCTCCCCATGTAGTCGCCTTCATTGATGATGATGGCATTCTCCTGCGACAGCTGGTTCAGGTTGGCGAAGGTTGGGCCGAACATCGGGTGTGTCGATACATAGCGGTGACCGCAATGCTCGTAGTAGTCCTTCAGACCGGTCTTTACCGACGATATGTCGCTTAGTATGCAGTCGTCGGGCAGATACGGCAACACTTCGTCAAAGGCAGGTATGGTGTATTTCACCGTTACCGCATTTATCACGAGTTCCGGCTTGAATTCCTTTATTTCTTCCAGTGACGTGAAGCGGAGTGTGTTGTATGTGAACCTGAGCCGTGCCGGGTCTTTTTCAAAAACCGCCGTCTCGTGGTTGAAGCTGAGCAAGTCTAGAAAGAAACTTCCCATCTTGCCAGCTCCCAGTACAAGTATTCTCATGGCATTTCTGTTTTGGTGATGATATACCGTAGGGCTGTCTGCCTATTTGTTTATTACCTCAATCTGCTGCCTTACAGACTCTTCGTGTATCGCCTCGAACACCTCTTTGACGAAAGAGGAGTCCATGCCGCATAATGAGCCTTGTGCCCCGCGCTTGTCGAGAATTTCGTTGTAGCGCGACGTTTGCAGGACTGTCATGTTGTGCTCCTTCTTGTATTGTCCTATTTCGCGGCACACTCTCATGCGCTTCGACAACAGTTCCATCAAGTCGTTGTCGAGTTCGTCGATTTGCTTTCTCAGCTCTTTTATGCCCTCCGTTGTTACCTTTTCGTCGCGTATCACGAGCAGGCTGAGAATGTAGTCGAGCACTTCTGGGGTAACCTGTTGTTTTGCGTCGCTCCAGGCGTTGTCCGGGTCGCAATGGCTCTCCACGATAAGTCCGTCGAATCCCAAATCCATCGCTTGCTGGCAGAGGGGCGCAACGAGTTCCCTGCGTCCTCCGATATGGCTCGGGTCGCAGAAGATGGGCAGGTTGGGGATGCGGCGTCTCAGTTCGATGGGAATCTGCCACATGGGTAAGTTGCGGTATATCTTCTTGTCGAAACTTGAGAAACCGCGGTGTATTGCGGCTATACGTTCCACTCCGCTTTGGTTTATGCGCTCCAGGGCACCGATCCAGAGTTCAATATCGGGATTTACGGGGTTCTTCACGAGGACTGGAATGTCCACGCCCTTCAGCGAGTCGGCGATTGCCTGCATGGCGAACGGGTTGGCCGTTGTGCGTGCCCCAATCCACAGTATGTCGATACCGTATTTCAGCGCGAGTTCCACATGCTCCGGTGTCGCCACCTCTGTGGTTATAAGCATGCCGGTCTCCTCCTTCACCCTTTTCATCCACGGCAGGGCAGTCTCGCCCTGTCCCTCGAAGCCGCCGGGTTTCGTGCGCGGTTTCCACACGCCTGCCCTGAATATGTGGCAGCCCTTGAAAGCGAGCTGTCTCGCGGTGTTCATCACTTGTTCTTCGGTTTCGGCGGAACACGGTCCGGCAATGACGTAGGGTCGCTCGTTGTCACTGGGCAGTCCCAGTGGTTTGATATTCAATTCCATGATATATGCGTTTTTGCTGTTTGTCAATTATGTGTGATGTTTAATGGTGCTGCGGTGCGTAAACCGCAGTACACTATATTGTTGCTATAGTTTCGTTAATTCTTTTTATGGCGTTTTGCAGTTTGTCCTCCTTGGCGCATAGGGATATGCGTATGTATCTTTCCCCATTGTTCCCGAAGATGTGTCCCGGGGTTATGAAGACCCTTGCCTGTTGGAGCACTCTTTCGGTGAGTTCCTCCGCGGAGGAATACGTGCCGGGTATTTTGCCCCACAGGAACATGCCCACTTGGTTCGGGTCGTAGGAGCATCCCAGCAGCCTCATTATCTCTTCGGCGTATTTCCGCCTTTTTGCATACGTTTCGTAGTTCGCCTTGTTGTGCCATTCCGTGTCATTGTCGTAGGCTGCTGCCGCTGCGAGCTGTATTCCGCGGAACGTGCCGGAGTCTATGTTGCTCTTCACCTTCAGAATCCACTGGATGAATGTCTTGTTCGTGGCGCACAATCCCACTCGCCATCCCGGCATGTTGTGGCTCTTGCTCATTGAGTTCAGTTCGATGCAGCAGTCCTTTGCCCCTTCCACCTGTAGCAACGACATCGGGTTGCGGTTCAGAATGAATGAATAGGGATTGTCGTTTGTCACCACAATGTTGTGTTTTTTTGCGAACGCAACCAGTTTCCGGTATGTTTCCATTCGGGCGTTGGCCCCGGTCGGCATGTTCGGGTAGTTTGTCCACATCAGCTTTACCCGGCTCAAGTCCGTTTTCTCAAGCTCGTCAAAGTCGGGCTGCCAGCCATTCTCTGCCTTGAGGTTGTATTTCACCACCTTCGCCCCGAGTATCTTGCTGAGCGACGTGTAGGTGGGGTATCCCGGGTCGGGTACCAGCACCTCTTCGCCGGGATTCACGAAAGCCAGCGTGATATGCAGTATTCCCTCCTTGCTGCCGATGAGCGGTTGTATTTCCGTGTCGGGGTCGAGTTCCACGTTGAACCACCTTTTGTAGAACCTCGCCATTGCACGGCGCAGTTCCGGCGTGCCGCATGTGGGCTGGTAGCCGTGTGCCGTATCCTCTCTCGCCGTCTCGCAGAGCGTCGCCACTGTCTGTTCCGACGGCGGCATGTCGGGGCTGCCTATGGCAAGGCTTATCACATCCTTCCCCTCGGCGTTCATCAGTGCCACTTCCTTTAGCTTGCGGCTGAAATAGTATTCCGTCACCAGCGAAAGTCTTTCGGCCGGCCGTATCTTTGTGTCATTTCCTTGTGTCATCGTTGTAGTCTCCAAGATTTATAAATTCGCTTGTCAGGGGCTTCACCGCCTCGATGCTGAGCAGATACTGGTTATAGTCGTCGTATGAAAGGTCGATGTAGAACCTGTATTCCCACTCCCTTCCTATTATGGGTAGCGACTGTATTTTCGTCAGGTTTATGCCGTAGAACGAGAAGATGCTCAGCACTTTGGCGAGGCTTCCGCATTCGTGGCTTATGGTGAATGCCAAACTTGCCTTGTCGGTAGTCACCCTGTCTCTCAGACTGTCCGTGTCAGCGTCTTTTGCCACAACGAGAAATCTCGTGTAGTTGTGCTTGTTGTCCTCTATATGCTCTTCCAGCACCTTCATCCCAAATTTTCTTGCAGTGTCGGCATTGCATATAGCGGCTTGTCCCTTTAGCTTGTTCTTCGCTATGTGCAGCGCAGCCCCGGCCGTGTCGTCTGCCTCCACTGCTTTCAGTGCGGGGTGCTTCTCCAGATATTTCCTGCACTGCATCAGCGCAACGGGGTGGGAGTGTACCTCGTGTACCGTTTCCCATGAATCCTCGGGCAGGCAGCAGATGCTGTGCGAGATGTGGAGCTTCTGTTCTCCGGCAACCTTCAGTCCGCTGGAGCAGAGCAGTTCGTAGTTGTGCAGCAGTGAACCGGCGATGGTGTTCTCTATGGCAGCCAGGCCAATGACACCGGCATCATTTTTTGCGCGGTCGAAAACTTCTTCAAAGGTGCTGCAGTATTGTAGCTGCAGTTCTTCGCCCTTGAAAAACTCCCCGGCTGCAATCTCGTGGAAACATCCCTCAAATCCCTGTATTGCGATTTTCTTCATTTGCTTCGTCGTACTTTAATTAAAAAGCCCCGCCTTATTGTGTAAGGCGGGGCTGGAGCGTTATAATATCATTGTTGATGATTTCTCTTTCCTAAGTTGAACTCTACACGCAACTTCCCGCCTTGCAAATCCATGCAAAGAAACTGGTAAAATAACCGAAAGCTGCAAATAGTACGTTCATCATTCTATTCCGATTTTGCTTTTTACAGGTGGAATTTTATGCAATCCGCCTTTATTTTCCGCAAAAGTATAACTATTTCCTGTAACGCCAAAATAATTTACAGGAAAATTTGAAAGACAGTTAATATTCGTCAATCTTTTGCCCCGCAAATTACGATTTATTCACCGTTCGATATTTTTATGTGATTTAATTTGATTACCTTTGCATCGGTTTTGACAGTCAAATTTTTTATTCAAATAAAATATTTATGTATTTTATCCTATTTATTACCGTTATCTTGACGGCAGTTGTATTGGTCGTTGGAGCATACGTAGTTGCGAAACTCGTTGGTCCCCGTTCGTACAATCCGGTGAAGGGACAGCCCTTTGAGTGCGGTATTCCCACGCGCGGCACCTCGTGGCTGCCGATGCACGTGGGATACTACCTCTTTGCCATTCTCTTCCTGATGTTCGACATCGAGACAGTGTTCCTCTATCCTTGGGCTGTGGCAGTCAAGCAGTTCGGACCGATGGCATTGTGCAGCATCGGTTTCTTCCTGTTAGTGTTAGTGTTTGGCCTTGCTTACGCATGGCGGAAAGGAGCGTTGGAATGGAAGTAAGAAAGCCCGTTATCAAGAGTATTCCTTACGACGAGTTTAAGGATAATGAGACGCTCGAGAAAATCGTGGAGCAGCTCCACGAGGGCGGTTGCAATGTCGTGCTCGGCTCACTCGACCAGGTGGTGAACTGGGGAAGGAGCAATTCCCTGTGGTCCCTCACTTTCGGTACGAGTTGCTGCGGTATTGAGTTCATGTCGGTGGGCTGCGCCCGCTACGATTTCTCGCGCTTCGGTTTCGAGGTTACGCGCAACTCTCCCCGTCAGGCCGACCTCATCATGTGCGCCGGCACGATTACGAACAAGATGGCACCCGTCTTCAAGCGTCTCTACGACGAGATGGCAGAGCCTAAATATGTTGTGGCTGTCGGCGGATGCACCATCAGCGGCGGACCTTTCAAGAAGAGCTACAACGTGGTGCGCGGCATCAGCGAGCTTGTGCCGGTAGATGTCTATGTGCCGGGATGCCCGCCGCGTCCGGAGGCTATCCTCTACGGGATGATGCAGCTCCAGCGCAAGGTGAAGGTCGAGAAATTCTTCGGCGGGGCCAACCATAAGATGACCAAGGAGGAAAGAGAGCTTTCCATGAGCAAGGGCGGATTGCGCGGACTGAGCAACGAGAATCTGCAGGATGCGCGGCTGCTCGGACACAAGGAGCCGATTATCGTTACCGACGTGCCCGCCGATTTCCGCATTGGCGACACGGCAGACGGAGAAGGAAAGCAAGTAACTGTATAATATAATAAGGTATAAGGCATGAAACTTAACAACATAGAACTCACATTCGAGGACTTCGCCGCGGAGATGGCAAAGCTTAAGAACGCGAAGCATTTCGACTACCTTGTTACCATCATCGGTGAAGACTTCGGAGAGGAAGGGCTCGGGTGTATATACATTCTTGAAAATACAGACAGCAACGAGCGTTGCTCCGTACGCACAATAGCCAGGAAGGTTGATGGCAGCGACGTTGTGCCCACGGTGGTGAACCTGTGGAAAGGCGCTGACTTGCTTGAACGCGAGGTGTTCGATTTCCTCGGCATCAAGTTCCTCGGACATCCTGACATGCGCCGTCTGTTCCTGCGCACCGACTTTAACGGATACCCTCTGCGCAAGGATTTCGACATGAGTCCCGAGGCTAACAAGTTCCCCGTTACCGACGAGCCTGAAAGCGACTATACCGTGGAGTACGGTCTCGATGCCGACGGACACTTGACCGAAACAAGACACCGCTTGTTCGGCGACGACGACTATGTGGTCAACATCGGACCCAACCACCCGTCCACACACGGAGTGCTGCGCCTGCAGACTGTCATAAACGGCGAGACCGTAAAGCGCATCTACCCACACCTGGGATATATTCACCGCGGCATAGAGAAGATGTGGGAAGGCATGACCTATCCCCAGACACTCGCACTCACTGACCGTCTGAACTACCTCTCGGCAATGATGCACCGCCACGCTCTTGTCGGCGTGATAGAGGAGGCCATGGGGATAGAACTCAACGACCGCATACGCTGCATACGTACCATCATGGACGAATTGCAGCGCATCGACTCCCACCTCCTCTTTCTTGGCTGTACGGCTCAGGACCTCGGGGCACTCACGGCGTTCCTCTACTGTATGCGCGACCGTGAACACGTGCTCAACGTGATGGAGGAGACTACCGGCGGACGACTCATCATGAACTATTACCGCATCGGAGGTCTTCAGGCAGACATCGACCCTAATTTCGTGGAGAATACAAAGAAGCTGTGCAAGTACCTGCGTCCGAAGATACAGGAATACCTCGATGTCTTCGGCGACAACGTCATTACCCACAACCGTCTTGTCGGTGTAGGGCCGATGGACAAGGACAACTGCATCAACTACGGCGTGACAGGTCCTGCCGGACGTGCCGCGGGATGGAAGAACGACACCCGCAAACGTCATCCCTACGACATGTACGACAAGGTGAAATGGGACGAGATAACAATGACGGGATGCGATTCGATGGACCGCTACTATGTGCATATCAAGGAACTTTACCAGAGTCTCGACATCATAGAGCAGCTTATCGAAAATATCCCCGAGGGGGATTTCTACATCAAGCAGAAACCCATAATAAAGGTGCCCGAAGGACAGTGGTACTTCTCCGTTGAGGGAGCGAGCGGCGAATTCGGAGTATATCTGGACTCGCGCGGCGACAAGAACCCTTACCGTATGAAAATGCGCCCTATGGGACTTACGCTTGCCGGGGCTCTCGACAAAATGCTCCGCGGACAGAAAATCGCCGACCTCATCACCACGGGAGCGGCAATC
This sequence comes from Oscillibacter sp. MSJ-31, assembly GCA_963629785.1. Lineage (GTDB taxonomy): Bacteria > Bacteroidota > Bacteroidia > Bacteroidales > Bacteroidaceae > Prevotella. Next base: position 9,266 of record CAVGJZ010000059.1, read on the forward strand.
GATTTCGTCATACCCGACCTCGACAGATAACAACAAAACATTAAACATTAAGCATTACAAAAAATGTTTGACTTTAGTACAGTAACAACATGGTTCGACGCTCTTCTCCGACAGACCCTGGGTCTCGGGGATTTCCTGTCGATACTTATCGAGTGCGTGCTGGTCGGAGTGTTGCTCCTCGTGGGCTACGCCGTACTGGCAATCATCTTGATATTCATGGAGCGTAAGGTGTGCGCCTACTTCCAGTGCCGTCTCGGCCCGATGCGAGTGGGACCCTGGGGCGTGTTCCAGGTGTTCGCCGACGTGCTCAAGATGCTCATAAAGGAAATCTTTGTAGTAGACAAGGCCGACAAGCTACTCTATTTCATCGCTCCTTTCCTCGTGATAATCGCCTCGGTGGGCACTTTCTCGTTCCTGCCTTGGAACAAGGGGGCTGAGGTGCTCGACTTCAACGTGGGAGTGTTCCTTCTCACCGCCGTGTCAAGCGTAGGCATCATCGGCATCTTCCTTGCCGGATGGGCAAGCAACAACAAGTATAGCGTTGTTTCGGCAATGCGCGGGGCCGTGCAGCTTATATCCTATGAGATGTCGCTCGGCCTGTGTCTGATTACTGCCGTGATACTTACCGGCACAATGCAGGTATCGGGTATCGTGGCAGAGCAGACTGGGCCTTGGAACTGGTTGATTTTCAAAGGACACGTGCCTGCCGTTATAGCTTTTCTTGTATTCCTCGTGGCAGGCAACGCCGAGGCTAACCGCGGTCCGTTTGACTTGGCCGAAGCAGAGAGCGAGCTTACAGCCGGCTACCATACCGAATACTCGGGAATGGGCTTCGGCTTCTACTACCTGGCTGAGTATCTCAACCTTTTCGTGGTGTCGGGAGTTGCAACAACGGTATTCCTCGGTGGCTGGGCACCCGTAAACATCGGCGTTGCAGCCTTCGACAAGGTAATGGACTATATCCCCGGCATCGTGTGGTTCCTGGGCAAGACATTTGCCGTGGTATGGCTGCTCATGTGGGTGCGCTGGACATTCCCGCGCCTGCGTATCGACCAGATCCTCAAACTTGAGTGGAAATACCTCATGCCCCTGTGTCTTGTCAACCTCGTGTTAATGACAATCGTGGTGGCGTTCGGCTGGCACTTTTAAATAAAGGAGGAAAAGAAATTTATGGAAGACAACAAAAAATCATATTTCGGAGAAATCGGTTCGGCGGTGAAAACCCTCGCCATCGGCATGAAGACCACTCTTCAGGAGTATTTCACGCCAAAGAGCACCGAGCAGTATCCCGAGAACCGCAAGACCACTCTACACGTGTCGGCACGGCACCGCGGACGCCTCGTGTTCACACGCGACGAAAACGACAATTACAAGTGCGTGGGATGCACCATGTGCGAGAAGGCTTGCCCCAACGACACAATCAAGATTACTACCGAAATGGTGGAAAACCCCGAAACGGGAAAGAAGAAGCGCCAGCTCGTTGACTACCAGTACGACCTTGGCGACTGTATGTTCTGCGAACTGTGCGTCAACGCCTGCAATTTCGACGCCATCCATTTCACCAACGATTTCGAGAACGCCGTCTTCGACCGCAGCAAACTGGTGCTGCATCTCGACAAGGAAGTCTACAGGGGAGGCAGCCTGCCTAACCTAATCGACGGCGGTGCCCCGATGGAAATCGGAAAGTTTAACACCAAAACAAAATAAGGAGGACTCTAAGAAATGGCTAATATAATAATGTTCGGCATTCTTGCCGTTGTCATTCTCGGCTCGGCGATAATGTGCGTGGCGACAAAGCGCATAATGCGTGCGGCCACATTCCTGCTCTTCGTCCTCTTCGGCGTTGCAGGGCTTTATTTCATCCTCGACTATACATTCCTTGGTGCAGCTCAGATTAGCATCTACGCCGGAGCACTGACGATGATGTATATCTTCGCCATACAGCTCGTGGGCAAGCGCACTCTACAGGGACTTGTGGAACACGTCAAGGGCAGCAAGGCCATCGGTGCGGCTGTCGTTACTGTCGCCGGTTTCCTCACTGTCGCATTGGTGCTCCTGAAGAACAATTTCCTCTTCAGAGCCTGCGAGGTGGCAGACCGCGAGGTCCCCATGGACGTGATAGGCACGGCCCTTGTGGGCAGCGGCAAGTATCAGTACGTACTGCCGTTCGAGTTCATATCGGTATTCCTGCTGGCATGTATCATCGGAGGTATTGTTGTAGCACGTAAAGAAAAGGAGAACAAGTAAATTATGGTACCAGTAGAATGTTATTTCGTGCTTAGCGCACTTTTGTTCTTTATCGGGGTCTACGGTTTCGTCACCCGCCGCAACCTGATAGCGATGCTTATCTCCGTGGAGCTTGTGCTTAATGCGGTGGACATCAATTTCGCGGCTTTCAACAGGCTCCTCTTCCCCGAAGGCTTCGAGGGTTTCTTCATGACCCTCTTCTCCATGGGAGTGAGCGCTGCGGAGAGTGCCGTGGCCATCGCTATAGTTATCAATGTTTACCGCAATTTCCACAGCGATCAGGTGAACAGTATAGAAAACATGAAATATTAATAGGTTATGGATTATACATATTCATTGTTGATACTTCTCTTGCCTTTGCTGAGTTTTCTCGTCATTGGCTTGCCCGATTTCGCGGGGAACAAGTATGCGTGGTCGCATAAGACTGCCGGCCTTATCGGTACCTGTTCCATCGGACTGGTCACGGTGCTGAGCTATGTCACCGCGTTCCAGTATTTCACAGCTCCGCGTCTCGAAGACGGCACATTCGCAACTGTCGTGCCGTTCAACACGACGTGGCTGCCGCTCGGCAACCTGCATTTCGACCTCGGTATCCTGCTCGATCCCGTGTCGGTGCTGATGCTGATTGTCATTTCAACGGTCAGTTTCATGGTCCACGTATATTCGTTCGGATATATGCACGGCGAGAAGGGTTTCCAGCGTTACTACGCATACCTCTCGCTCTTCACCATGTCAATGCTCGGACTCGTGCTCGCCACGAACATCTTCCAGATGTATATGTTCTGGGAGCTCGTGGGGGTAAGCTCTTACCTGCTCATCGGCTTCTACTACGGCCTTCATGCCGCCGTGCATGCCAGCAAGAAAGCTTTCATCGTGACGCGTTTCGCCGATATGTTCTTCCTTATCGGTATTCTCATCTTCGGCTACTACACCGGCAGCTACAATTTTTCGTTCACAGGAACGGAAATCATGTACGGCGCCGGGGCACAGGTGTTTTCCCAGGTTGATACGGCCCGTGCCGTTGCAGCCGGCGGTTTCATCCTTCCCACTGCCCTCGTCCTGATGTTCATCGGAGGAGCCGGCAAGTCGGCAATGTTCCCGCTCCACATCTGGCTGCCCGACGCCATGGAAGGCCCGACACCCGTTTCTGCCCTCATCCACGCCGCCACGATGGTCGTTGCCGGAGTGGTGCAGATTGCGCGTCTCTTCCCCATCTGGATTGAGTATGCCCCGCAGGCAATGGAGATCGTCGTTTATGTCGGAGCGTTCACGGCATTCTATGCCGCTGCGGTGGCTTGCGCACAGAGCGACATCAAGCGCGTGCTCGCTTTCTCCACAATTTCGCAGATTGCGTTCATGATGGTTGCCCTCGGAGTTTGCCTTCCGGGACACCACGGCGCCGCTCTCGACAACCATGCGCAGCTGGGATACATGGCGTCGCTGTTCCATCTCTTCACACACGCCATGTTCAAGGCGTGTCTGTTCCTCTGCGCCGGATGCATCATCCACGCGGTTCATTCCAACGAGATGTCCACCATGGGCGGACTCAGGAAGTATATGCCTGTAACCCATGCCACATTCCTCATTTCATGCCTTGCCATCGCCGGCATCCCGTTCTTCTCGGGCTTCAGTTCCAAGGACGAGATTATTACCGCTTGCTTCGAGCACTCGGCATTCATCGGCTGGTGGATGACCGGCGTGGCAGCAATGACCGCGTTCTATATGTTCCGTCTTTACTACGGTATCTTCTGGGGCACGGAGAACAAGGAGCTGCACGCTGAGCACACTCCTCACGAGGCCCCTCTCACGATGACTTTCCCGCTCTTTTTCCTGAGCGTTGTCACTGTCGGGGTGGGTGTGTTCACCACCTTGGGAGGTTTCCTCGGATGGGACTGGACTAGCTTCGGCGCTCTTGTCAGTGCGGAGGGCACTGCCTACACCGTCCACTTCGCCCCCAAGGTGGCTGCCACTTCCACGGTAATCGCCGTTGTATCCATTGCCCTTGCCACATACATCTACAAGGGCGAGAAGCAGCCCGTGGCTGACAAGCTCTACGCCATGTTCCCGCGCCTGCACCGTTGGGCGTACAAGCGTTTCTACATGGACGAGGTCTACATGTTCGTGACACACAAGATACTGTTCCGCTTCGTTTCAAAGCCGGTACAGTGGATTGATGAGCATATCATCAACGGACTCATCGACTTCACCGCATGGGGAGCCAACGAGGCCGGCGAGACACTTCGCCCGTGGCAGAGCGGTGACGTGCGCCAGTATGCCGTGTGGTTCCTCACCGGCACGGTAGCATTAACATTAGTATTACTTAGCATTTTATAACAAGATATGAGTATATTAAGTGTATTCGTAGTAATTCCAGTATTGATGTTGCTTGGCCTGTGGGCCGCCCGCGACGTCAAACAGGTTCGTGCAGTGATGGTCATCGGCTCATCCTGCCTGCTGGCAATGTCGGTCTGGCTGACATTCCACTTTATAGGAGAGCGCGCCGCCGGAAATACCGAGGAGATGATTCTCCAGGCATCCACCGTATGGTTCGCACCTCTCCACATCAGCTATGCAGTCGGGGTCGACGGCATATCTGTCGTCATGCTTCTGCTTTCGAGCATCATAGTGTTCACCGGAACATTTGCCTCATGGAAGCTGCAGCCTCTGACAAAGGAATTCTTCATGTGGTTCACACTCCTTTCTACCGGTGTCTACGGTTTCTTCATTAGTATAGACCTCTTCACGATGTTCATGTTCTATGAGGTTGCCCTCATACCCATGTACCTCCTCATCGGTTACTGGGGGTCCGGCAAGAAGGAATACGCGGCCATGAAGCTCACACTCATGCTGATGGGTGGTTCCGCCCTTATTATCCTTGGTCTGGTGGGAATATATTTCTTCAATGGAGCTTCTACGATGAACATCCTTGAGATTGCCCACAATAACCACATTCCGGCAATGGTGCAGAATTGCCTCTTCCCGTTCGTGTTCATTGGCTTCGGCGTGCTCGGTGCGCTGTTCCCCTTCCACACATGGTCTCCCATCGGTCACGGATGCGCCCCCACCTCGGTTTCCATGCTCCATGCCGGAGTGCTGATGAAGCTCGGAGGATACGGATGCTTCCGTATCGCCATGTTCCTTCTGCCACACGCCGCACAGGATTTGTCGTGGATATTCCTTATCCTTACAACCATCTCCGTGGTTTACGGCGCTTTCTCGGCTTGCGTGCAGACAGACCTCAAGTTCATCAACGCCTATTCCTCGGTGTCTCACTGCGGTCTTGTGCTCTTCGCACTATTGATGATGACTAAGGTGAGCTGCACTGGAGCTATACTCCAGATGCTCTCACACGGACTTATGACTGCTCTCTTCTTCGCACTCATCGGTATGATTTACGGCCGCACCCATACGCGCGACATACGCAAATTGGGCGGACTGATGAAGATTATGCCGTTCCTTTCCGTGGGATATGTCATTGCCGGACTCGCCAACCTCGGCTTGCCGGGCTTCTCAGGCTTCATTGCCGAAATGACGATTTTCAATGGCTCTTTCGAGAACCCCGACACCTTCCATCGCTGCTGCACAATCATCGCCATCACCTCTATCGTTGTGACTGCGGTCTACATCCTCCGCACGGTGGGCTTCATCCTCTTCGAGAAGGTTAAGGACGAGCATTACCTCACGCTTACCGACGCCACATGGGACGAGCGCTTCGCCGTATGCTGTCTCATCTTCTGCGTGGCCGGGCTGGGCTGCTTCCCACTGTGGGCAAGCAACGCCATTAGCGATGCCGTGGGGCCGATTCTCAACGTTGTAACTAACTTCTAATAATTCAGTAGGACAAGATATGGATTACAGTCAGTTTTTTAATATGATACCTGAGGCGGGACTTATAGCCCTCCTCGTGATAGTTTTCCTTGCCGACCTCATAGTGAGCGGCGAAAAGAAACACTCTGTTCTTAGCCTGCTGACGGGTGTCCTTCTGCTGGGACAGGTCGGGGTGTGCTTCCTCGCAAAGCCGGCAGAGGCGTTCGGTGGAATGTATGTCACAACGGCGGCTGCCTGCGTGATGAAGGTTATCCTCACCGTGGGAACACTCATCGTGCTCATCATGTCGCAGTCGTGGCTTCAGCTCGACGACGTGAAAAACAAGGAGGGGGAGTTCTACCTGCTCCTCGCCAGCACCTTGCTCGGTATGTTCATGATGATATCTGCAGGACATTTCGTGACGTTCTTCCTCGGACTTGAAATGGCATCCGTGCCGATGGCATGTCTCGTGGCGTTCGACAAGTTCAGGCAGAACTCTGCCGAGGGGGCTGCCAAGTTCATCCTCACCGCCACATTCTCCAGCGGTGTCATGCTCTATGGCATCAGCTTCATCTACGGTGCTGCCGGCACTCTCTATTTCGACGACGTGGCACACAGCATCAGCGCCTCGCCGCTCACCGTAATGGGACTGGTGTTCTTCTTCAGCGGCCTCGGCTTCAAGATAAGTCTTGTGCCGTTCCATTTCTGGACTGCCGATACATATCAGGGCGCTCCGACACCGGTGACAGGCTACCTGAGCGTTGTTTCAAAGGGTGCCGCAGCATTCGCCCTTATGACAATCCTCATGAAGGTGTTCGCACCGATGGTGGAATATTGGGAGTATCTCATGTATATCGTTATACTCCTCACCATCACATTGGCAAACCTCTTTGCCCTCCGGCAGAAGGAACTCAAGAGGTTTATGGCGTTCAGCTCAATATCACAGGCCGGATATATCATGCTTGCCGCAGTGGGCAACAATGCCATGGGACTTACGGCTCTCATGTACTACGTGCTCATCTATGTAGCCGCAAACATGGCGGTGTTCACCATTATTAATGTGGTGGAGACACGCGGAAAGGGAACCACGATGATGAACTGCTATGACGGCTTCTACGGGACAAACCCCAAACTGTCGTTCCTCTTCACACTCGCACTCTTCTCGCTTGCCGGTATCCCTCCCTTTGCAGGTATGTTCTGCAAGTTTTTCGTGTTCATGGCAGCTGCCGAGAACGGTTCCGTGCTTGCCTATGCTGTGGTATTTATCGCCCTGCTCAACACGGTGCCGTCGCTCTACTACTACTTGAAGATAGTGAAGTGCATGTATATCAACAGCACCGACACTCCATTGCCTGAGTTCAAGAGCGATTGTGGCACACGGCTTGCGCTCACCCTGTGTATTGCAGGCGTATTGCTCTTCGGAGTTTGCAGTTGTGTCTACGACTGGCTTGCCGCTGCTGCAGGGATGTAGCGATTGTGGAATTTCGCATTTGCGTAAATAATATAGAATTGTCGGAGAAACGTTATGTTAGTCTCCGACAATTTGTGTTTTACTTGTCTTGTTCGGGATGCTTAGTGACAGTATTTAGAACCCATCTTAATTGTCACTTGATTTGTCTTCTTTTGGTAATGCGACATTTAGACCACTTTTTCTTTGCCTGTCTTGAAATGTAAAGAAAAGTTTTGGACATTTTTGACATTTTGGACATCATGGCAAA
>CAVGJZ010000060.1:0-17034 GCA_963629785.1 Oscillibacter sp. MSJ-31
TACCGCGTATCGTTGATATTTGGTTAGCCTTGCCACGGACTTTATCGGATGAGCCGAAAACTCTCCCAATGTTTAAAAATATCTAATAATGTAGAATAAAAATATTGCCAGAACACCTTTCATGGACGGTCCTTTCCAGTCGAAAGTGGTGGTTTAGACCATTTTTCCTTCGTCTCTGCGGCAGGGTAGGGGAGAACCTCCTTCCAATTCCGGTAAATGGTCAAGCCCCACACTATAATTCCGAACATGCTCTATTCCGTTCCAAAGAAAATTCCGTAAACTCCAAAGAAAAATCCGCCGGGTTCAAACTAAAATCCGGAAAGTCCAAAGACAATTCACTCAGATACCCTCATTGGACAAGAAAGGCAAGGCGTGCGACGAAATCAGGCATTTAATCGTCACTTAGCAACGCTTTGGCCTCCCCGGTAAGATATGGCATGATGTCTTTCGTCGCAACGCTGAATGATATCGCTCCCATGGCATACGAGGCGATTTCATATTGCTGGTACATGAATTTCACGCTGTCCTTCTCTATCCACGGGGAATGGACGGGCAGCGGGACAAAGCCGTCGTCCGGCAGTATTATGTAGTTGTTGAGGGTGGAGTCGGTGGCAGAGTCCACGCCGCTGGCAATGACACACCGCAGTATGCTCTTCCTCAGAAGCGGTTGCAGGGCTTTCAGCTTGTTTCCGGCTATTATATTGTCTACAGGCTTGCAGGTGCTGCGGCTGATGTTCCGGCTGTAACTTGTGGCTGAGTGGTGTGCCCCGCCGAGGTAGCTGTCGCCGGTGACGCTGTACGTAATATATTTTGCGGTTGTTTCCGCCAAAGCCACCGTTATCTGTTGCGACAGTGCGGGGGATTCGTTTCCTGCGCCAGACGATGACTTCCATTCCTGCCGTAGGCCTTCAAGATAGCGCATTGTGCCGTTGCCGTAGAAATCCACTGTTTGGCTGCCGTTATCCGTGCTGCCTTTGTAGAACGGGAACTTTGCCGCCTGTGAATCGTCGTCAATGTCGTTGTGCGGCAGGTAAAGCACCGCCAGTTCTCCTGCAATGAATTTCCGGATGCCTGCCGAGAGACTGTCGTCGCCTTTGGGATAGGCGGCCGTGATTTTACACACGATATTGTTCTGTGTCGCAGAATCATAGACTATGTCTTGTGTTTCCAATTCCGCTGTTGTGTTTCTGGCTGACTGGTTTACACCACATCCTGTGACGCACAGTGTAACGGCAACGGCCGTAAATGCCTTAATTTGTTTCTTCTTCATACCGGTTGGCTTTTTCTGCAAATGTAGTCATTATTCTTTGATGCCGCAAAGTCGGGCAATAAAAAACGACAATAGAGACAATGTAGACAATAGAGGCAAATCTTAGTTTGAAAGAAAACGAATTCCGGGAATTGCCACTTTCAATACAGTTAATTTGCGGTGTAGAAGATTTATTCGTAACTTTGAAATCCCAAAAACAGAAAAGCAATGGACGAGAAACAGAGAATAATACAGCTCCGCAATGAACTGCATGACCACAATTATAAATACTATGTCTTGAACCGGCCGGAAATCTCCGATCAGGAGTTCGACTTTATGATGCACGAGCTGCAGGAACTCGAAAGCCGGCATCCGGAACTGTACGACCCCAACTCCCCGACACAGAGGGTGGGAAGCGACCTGAACCGGGAGTTCAGGCAAGTGACGCACAAATACCCGATGCTCTCGCTTGCCAATACCTATAACGAGCAGGATGTGGCGGAATGGTACGACAGCGTGAAACGCGGATTGAACGGCGAGGACTTCGAGGTGTGCTGTGAAATGAAATACGACGGACTTTCTATCAGCCTCACCTACACAGACGGGAAGCTTGTCTGCGGCGTGACGCGCGGCGACGGAATACACGGCGATGACGTGACGGACAACGTGAAGACGATACGCAGCATACCCCTCGTGCTGACGGGGACGGGTTATCCGAAAGAGTTTGAAATCCGCGGCGAGATACTCATGCCATGGGACGTGTTTGACAGACTTAACAACGAACGCGAAGCGGCTGGCGAACCACTCTTTGCCAATCCGCGCAACGCTGCCAGCGGCACGCTGAAGAGCCAGAGCTCGGCGTTGGTGGCAAGCCGTCAGCTTGACGCCTATCTCTATTACCTGCTCGGCGACAGCGTGCCGTCCGACGGGCATTACGAGAACCTTGAGGAGGCGAAGCGTTGGGGGTTCAAGATTAGCAAGGGCATGAAGAAGGTGAAGACGCTGCAGGAGATCTATGATTTCATAAACTATTGGGATGCGGAGCGCAAGAACTTGCCTGTGGCAACCGACGGCATTGTGCTAAAGGTGAACTCCGTCCGCCAGCAGCGCAGCCTTGGCTATACCGCCAAGAGCCCGCGCTGGGCCATAGCCTACAAGTACAAGGCGGAAAGGGCGTGTACGAGGCTTGACAGCGTGTCGTTCCAGGTTGGGCGTACCGGGGCCGTGACACCAGTGGCGAACATGGAGCCCGTCCTTCTTGCAGGCACTACCGTGAAGCGCGCCACATTGAACAACGAGGACTTTATACGCAGTTTTGACCTCCATGTCGGCGACTATGTGTATGTGGAGAAGGGCGGTGAGATAATCCCCAAGATAGTAGGTGTGGACGTGGAACGCCGTCCCGCTGTTGCCAGTCCAGTGCGGTTTGTCAAGAATTGTCCCGAATGCGGGGCGCAGCTGGTGCGCTACGAGGGCGAGGCGGCATGGTACTGTCCCAACGATGCCGGCTGTCCGCCGCAGATAAAGGGGCGCATAGAGCATTTCATTTCGCGCCGCGCCATGAATATCGACAGTATAGGTCCGGAAACGGTGGACGATTTCTACCGACGGGGGCTGGTGAGAAATGTGGCGGACCTATATACCATAGATATCAATCAGATCAACGGCAATGGCAACCGCCAGAAATCGGCGATGAAGATAATAAGCGGTATAGAGGCTTCAAAGCAAGTGCCCTTCGAGCGCGTGGTCTTTGCACTCGGCATCCGCTTCGTGGGCGAGACATCGGGAAAACTCCTCGCGCGCCATTTCAAGAATATAGACAACCTGATGAATGCCACGCTTGACGAACTCCTTGAAATCGACGGGGTGGGGCTGGTGATGGCAAAAAGCATAATGGCGTATTTCCGTACGCCGGAGAACATAAGCATAGTCGGACGGCTGAGGGGATATGGCTTGCAGATGGCCTTGGACGGGGAGCAGGCACTTGGGGCTTCCGATAAGCTCACGGGCAAGAGCATCGTTATAAGCGGTGTATTCAAGCGGCACAGCCGTGATGAATACAAGCAGCTTATAGAACTCAATGGCGGAAAAAACGTGGGGAGCATAAGCGGAAAGACGTCGTTTATCCTTGCCGGCGACAATATGGGGCCGGCGAAACTGCAGAAAGCGGAAAAGCTCGGCATACCCCTTGTCGGCGAGGAGGAATTCCTGCAGATGATAGAATGAGGCGTTTCTTTATACTGTAAATTGATATAAATCAATAAAAAGAAGAAACCGTGAAGATAATCTCCCCGAACTGTTGTGTACGAGCACACTAAGTTGTAACTTTGCAACGTGTTCGGGAGAATACATTTTTCATAGGTTAGTAGTTTGATAGATTTAAGGTAAAGATTATGTTATTAGATTTCTTGACGATAATGAGTTTTGTATGATTTGTTTAATTATTCAAAGCAAAAATCGTTGAAATTGTATTCAGGAGGCTAGTGTGAGTGATCATATTATCCTCTTTTTTTTGTTTGTGTTTGGCAATATGCGTGTGGATTTCTTGATGTGTATCGCCAATAGTCATCCGTTTATTTCCACCGTTTCCCCGTCGTATGCAAGCTGTGTTCCGTCGGGAAGGATTTTGTTTACTTCGTCGTGCAGTCCTATGTCATGGCACATATGGGTGAAGAATACCTGACGCGCACTTGTTCTTTTGGCGAACGACAGGGCTTCGCCGACAAGCATGTGCGAATGGTGCTCCTTGGTGAAGCGGAGGGCATTTACCACAAGGCAGTCAATGTCTTGCAGCAGGCTGATTTCCTTTTCCGGGATTGTCTTCATGTCGGTAATGTATGCAAGTCTGCCGATTTTGTAGCCCAGTATGGGCAGTTTGTCGTGCATCACCGTAAACGGCACGATTTCCAGTTCGTTAATGTGCAGCTTCTCATGCGGCGAAATTCTGTTGAGGCTTATCTTGGGTACACCGGGGTAGAGGCTGTCGGCAAAACAATACGGCATGGCTTGCCTGAGACTTCTTTCCGATTTTTCGTCGGAGTATATGTCTATGTTGCCGAATTCGCAAAACGGCCGCACGTCATCAATGCCTCCCACGTGGTCGTAGTGTGAGTGGGTGATGAGTATTGCATCGATTTTGCGGAACTCCTGCCGCAGCATCTGTTCCCTGAAGTCCGGTCCGCAGTCTATCACTATGCGCGTGCGGTCCGTTTCAACCATTGCGGAGCAGCGCAGTCGCCTGTCCCGCGGGTTCTGGCTTCTGCAGACCTTGCATGTGCAGCCTATCGTTGGCACGCCGACCGAAGTTCCTGTTCCGAGAAATGTCAGTTTCATTTGTGGCGAGTTATAAATTTGCGGAGTGGATTTGCTGTCTCATCCCTATATGATATTAACCTCGGGGTGCAGGTCTATGCCGAACTTGCCGGCAACATCTTCCCTTATCGTGTTGCAGAGGTTCACTATGTCGCTGCCGCTTGCACCGCCCCTGTTTACAAGCACCAGTGCCTGAAGAGAGTGTACTCCTGCTTTGCCTACAGTGCGCCCCTTCCAACCGCACTGTTCTATCAGCCATCCAGCCGGTATCTTCACCCGATTGTCGTCGATTTCATAATGCGGCATATCGGGGTATTGTGACGCCAGTTCCCGGTATTTGCCTGAGCTAACCACGGGGTTCATGAAGAAGCTTCCGGCGTTGCCCTCCACTTGCGGGTCAGGCAGTTTTGCGTTGCGTATTTTGATTATGGCGTTGCGCAGCTGGCCTGCCGTAGGGTGGTCTATGCCTTCCTTTTCGAGTTCCCCGCGTATGTTGCCGTAGTCCAGACGGGGGTTGAAGACAGTGGACAGCTGGTAGGTCACGTGTGTGATGACGAACTTGTTTTTCCATTCCCTTTTAAACCGGCTGTCGCGGTATGAGTATTCGCACTCCTCGTTGGTGAAGAACACCGATTTGCCTGTGGCAATCTCCACTGCTTCCACCTTATATATAAAGTCTTTGGCTTCCACCCCGTATGCACCGATGTTCTGCACTGCCGACGCTCCCACTTCGCCGGGGATGAGCGACAGGTTCTCCAGACCGTACCACCTCTGCTTCACGCAGTGTGCCACTACATCGTCCCAAGTCTCTCCGCTTCCGCATCTCACGAACACTCCGCCGTCGATGAATGTGGACGTGATGCCTTTGATTGCCGAATGCAGCACCGTTCCGTCGAAATCTTTAGTCAGCAGCAGGTTGCTTCCGCCGCCCAGCAATAGTAGTGGCATGTCGCTGCGGGTGAGGCTTCTCGTAACCGCTTTCGCTTCTGCCACGTTCGAGAATTCCATGAAGCGGCGGCATTTAGCTTCAATGCCGAAAGTGTTGTGGCGCACCAAGTTATAGTCTCTTAAATCTTTCACCGTTGTCTTGTTTTTGTTGATGTTATCCAGCATGACCTCCTGTGCCCGTACATTTGTATGTCCTTTGTGTATTGCCGGACTGTGTTATTCGGACAGTTTTGTCAGCATCCATTCCTTGCCTTTTCTGGCGAAGGTGAGTTCCATCTCCATTCCGTTGGCAATGCCTCGCATGACGAAAATTTTCTGGTTGCTCTGCGTGTATTTCTGTCCGTACATTATGTTGTAAATGAAGCCCGACGGGAGTTCCGGTGCGAATGCCGGCCATGTTTCCGGTGCGATGTCGCCGTTCATCGTGCTGAAGTCGTCGTCGGGGTCGGGGCCGGAGAAATGTATCGGGTTGTTCAGGTGCCCGGCCTGATAGGCGGAGTCGGTGGCGAATTTCTCGTAGAAATTCAGGAACGACGCATTGTTGTTCTGGTACATGGCCCCGGTGTTCACCTCCACGAGCATCCATTGTCCGTCAATGCGGTTGAACAGATACTGCTTCACCTTCTTTCTGCTCAGGTAGATCTTTTCCACCACGACACTGTTGATGCTCGTGTCCTTCACGAGGTTCATCTGCCGGCGGTTGTCGAAGATGATGGTGTAATACCCCTGGTCCATGAAGAAATGCTCCATTTTCCACTTTTCCTTTCCGACCAGTTTCTCGCTGTTCCCGTTTATGACTTTAAGCGGAAACTGAATCCTCTTCATCTGCAGTTTCTTGTTGGCCGCGAAATTGAAGATGAAATCGTCGAACAGTTCGTCGGCAGCCTTAGGCATCGGCTGTTCCGTGATGAGTTGTTCAAGCGTGTCAGTTGTCGTGGTGTCGGTAGTGTCCACCGTTGTCGAATCGGATGCCGGAGCTTTCTTTTCGGTGCATCCCGTTGTTGTCCACATCGTCAGCGCAAGCGCGACGGCAACAACCAATAATACTTTTCTCATTATCTTTTATACCAAGAATAAATCTTACGTATATGTGCAGGCGTGTATGAACATACCCTTACTCTCAAATTTTCGCAAAATTACATATTTATTTTGTTATCGTGCAAATTATTTCCGACAAAAGTGGTGTGTTGAAAAAAATGCGGTGATATGTGCGTTATTCTCGTAAAAATGCAGTAATTTTGCTTGCGTTTTGGCTATCTGCGTCTGTCGGGCATGCCGGTCTTTGTGGCGGTAACTGCCGCCTGTATGAAAGCAGATGGTCTGAATTGTAATTTTAAAAAGCAGTTTTTTTAGACATGATACTTGAAAATATTGAAAGACTCCTTGCGGAGGTGAAGACGATGACGGCATCGTCGGCTGACGAGATTGAGGCTCTGCGCCTGAAATATCTCAGCAAGAAAGGTGAGATTAATGCCGTTATGGCAGACTTCAGGACTGTGCCCGCTGAAATGAAAAAAGAGGTGGGCATGAAAATCAACCAGCTCAAACAGACAGCTCTGGAGCGCCTCAACGCCTTGCGCGATGCCGTGGACACCGGCGAGGACAGTGCGCAGGGCATCGACCTCACAAGAACGGCATATCCCGTGAAACTCGGCACGCGCCATCCTCTCACTATTGTGAAGAACGAGATTATCGACATCTTTTCGCGCATGGGATTCACGCTTGCCGACGGGCCTGAGGTAGAGGACGACCTGCATGTGTTTACCAAGATGAACTTTGCCGCAGACCATCCTGCCCGCGACATGCAGGACACGTTCTTCGTGGAGCAGCATCCCAATGACGTTACGAAAAACATTCTTCTGCGCAGCCACACCAGTTCCGTTCAGGCTCGCGTGATGGAGACATCGCAGCCGCCGATACGCATTATATGCCCCGGAAGGGTTTACCGCAACGAGGCTATCACTGCCCGCGCCCACTGTTTCTTCCACCAGATTGAGGGACTTTACATCGACAAGAATGTGTCGTTCACAGACCTAAAGCAGGTGCTGCTCACCTTTGCAAGGGAAATGTTCGGAGCCGACACGAAGATACGTCTGCGCCCGAGCTATTTCCCGTTTACGGAACCGAGTGCCGAGATGGACATTTCGTGTCATATCTGCGGCGGTAAGGGCTGCGGCTTCTGCAAGCACACGGGATGGGTTGAAATCCTCGGTTGCGGAATGGTAGACCCGAATGTTCTCGAGCTTTGCGGCATCGACAGCAAGGTTTACAGCGGATACGCATTCGGTCTTGGTGTGGAGCGTATCACCAACCTGAAATATCAGGTTTCCGACCTTCGTATGTTCTCGGAGAACGACGAGCGTTTCCTTGAAGAATTTGAATCGGCAAACTGATATTCGGACACGTTTGCACCGAAAGGAAAATCCCGGACAATCACTTTAGGGAAATGATTGTCCGGGATTTGTATTTGTCGTGTACGTGCGTCAATCGTTGCGCCATACCATTTGCATATAGGCTGCGCCGGCAGGCTATTTTGCAATGGCAGACTTTACCAGCTCTTCGAACTCTGCCTTTTCCATTGCTCCCATCTGCACTGTGGGCGTGCCTTTTTCGGGGATGAACAGGAACGTCGGTATGCTTTGTATCCCGAACACCGAGGCCAGCTCCTTTTCCTTGTCCACATCGACCTTGTAGAAATCCACTTTCCCGCTGTAGTCCTTGGCGATTTCTTCAACAATGGGCGACATCATCCGGCACGGACCGCACCATGTGGCGTAGAAGTCCACCACGGCAGGCCGCCTGCCTTTGTAAACCCATTCCTGCGGGTTCTTCTTGTAGTCCATCACCAGCGTCCTGAAATCCTCCGTGGTGAGATAGTTCACTTTCCCGTCGCTCACCCCGTTGCCGGACTTGCCGTCGCTTTCCGCCACCGCAGCGGTGCTCTTCCGGGCGGCAGTGTTCCTGTCTCCTGTCTGCGAGCAACTTGTCATCGCCACCGACATGGCTGCCAATATAAAGAATATCCTTTTCATGTTCGCACTTTTTATGTTTCGGGAAATCCTTAAATGCCTCGGACGGACTTACTTGTCTTCCGTTGGTTTCTGCGAGAACTTGATTTCGTCGATTTCCTCAATCTCGTCCTCGTCGAACCATTTGGAGAGCTTTGACTTTGCCTTTTCCTTTATTTCCTCAGACACGTTGCCTATCTTGTTGAGTACATACAGTAGCACGGCAAGGTCGTCGGTCAGCCCGACAATGGGGATGGCGTCGGGTATCACGTCTATCGGACTGATAAGATACCCCAGTGCGCCCACGATAATCGCCTTGTCCTTTATTGACACCTTGTCGCTCTGCAGGGTGTAATACAGAATCAGGGAAACGTAAACCAACTTGGCTCCTGCACGTTTGGCAATCTTCGCAATCTTTTCCAAGAACTCACCGCTGGTGAATTTGTTGGAGTATGACATAAAATCAGGTAATTCCATGAGATTGTAATTTGTCTTTTAAAAAAATGTAATACGGCACAAATTTACTAATTATTTTCTTCCCTACAAAAGAAAGTCCTACAAATCCTTCAGCAGGATGTCGCGCTGTGCCTCTATGTATCTCCTGTGGTTTGCCAGCACCATGTTCCATTTGTCCCTCTGCGCTTCTTTCAGGTCGAGGCTGATGTCCCATTTGCCCGTTGATTCGAAGCGGTCGATGAGCAGGCCTACACTCAGCCGCTGCAGGGCTTCGGCGGGCTGGTACATGCTGTCGGTCACTTTTTCGTCGCCGGATATTTCGTTGAGCACGTTTATCCGTGTCAGTTCGTAGAGCAGTTCCTGCACTACGCGTATCGGGATGTTGGTCTTCTGTTTCAGCTGGAATGCGGTGTATGGCTTGCCACCCTCTTCAAAGCGTTTGCATATATGGCTCATCAGCGCCATGCTCATCACCAGGCGGTAGCGCGGGCTTATCTCGCCGGAGTCCGTGCGGAAGATGACTTCCTCCATGTTCTGGTTCGCATAGCACAGTTCCACGCCGAAAAGGCAGATGTTCCATGAAATCTGGACCCAAATCATGAACAGCGGCACGGCGGTGAACGAACCGTAGATGGCATTGTAGCTGCTCACCCATATCTGCGAATGGATGTAGACGAACTGAAGTCCCTGCATCGCCATGCCGGCGAGTATGCCGGGCCCTATTACGCTCCGTATCTTCACTTTGGTGTTGGGCATATAGGCATACAGGGCTATGAAAATCGCCGATGTAAGGATGTATGGCGACAGGCGCAACAGTACCTTTGCCATCGGGGCGAGCAGGATATAGTTCTCCGTGTCCTTGGCAAATGTTGCCACGAATATCGACAAACCGGCGGTGATGACTATCACAAAAGGGGCGAAGATAAGTATGCCCATATAGTCGGTCACTCTGCGGAAGAAGCTTCTCTGCTTGTTTACCTGCCATATCCTGTTGAACTCCTGTTCGATGGCGCTGATAAGCATCGTCACGGCACCGACCATGAACACAAGTCCGATACCGAGTATCACCTCGCTTTGCGAACGTTTCAGGTATGAGTTGACAAAACCTATTATCGTTTCGGCCACCTGTGGCTGGCTCTCGAGATAATGGCGGAAGCCTTCTTCGATGTACGCATTGTAGCCGAAGCCCCGGGCTATGGCGAAGACCACCGCTATTGTCGGCACGATGGCGAGAAGTGTGGAGTTGGTGAGGGCGGCCGACGAACTTATCATCCTCTTGGTGGTAAATCCCTCGATGGCGAGATACAGCATCCGCATCATTCCCACTGCGAATCTTATGTAAAAAGGCTTGTCACCGTAGTCCCTGTACCAGATGTCTTTTTTGAAGAAATCCTTTATTGTCTTGACGTTCATTCTTTTCTTTTCTGCACGTATGAAAAATGCCGCGGTTTGCGGCAATGGGGGGAAGCAAGGAAAAAAAAGAAAACAGTGTCCCTGTAAGCCGGGTTCTGTCCTGCCGCCGCCTCTCGGCTGCGGCAGTGCCTGCCATTTATCCAGGGCATGGGTCACCCCATGCCTCGAGCATTCCACCCTCCGTCGGAATTAGTCGGACGGGCAATCCTCAAACGACGGTTTACGCGAACTTGCAGCCTCCGGACGGCACAGCCCGGTGATCGCCCACCGGCTGGTGGTCTCTTACACCGCCTTCTCACCCTTGCCGTTCGTTTTGCATGTGCAAAAGCGGACGGCGGTTGTTTTCTTCTGCCGTATCCTACTGTCGCCAATAGCTTCCACTTTCAGAAGCGGAGCGCCCTATGCTGCCCGGACTTTCCTCTCGCGGCGTAGCCGCCAGCGGCAGGCCGGGACACTGTGTTCTAATTTTCTGCAAAGGTAGTCATAAAAAAAGAGAAACAGAAATTAAGCGGCGGCAAAAAACAACAGGCGTGAAAGACTGTATGGCTTTCGGCAAGACAAAAAGGTCAGATTAGTTCTCCGGGCACGCAGTCCGCCATGGCTCTGTAGGCCAGTTCGCTGGGATGCAGGTGGTCGCCGGAGTCGAAACCGGGTGCGAATGCTTTGGGGTTATTGGCATCTCTCACCGCCGTGTCGAAGTCCACGCATCCGCTGAACAGTGCGGATGTCCTTAGCCACTCGTTGAATCTTTCCCTCAGCGTGTTCCTTTCCTCGTTGTACGTTCTCCATCCGAATATCGGCAGGAGAGTTCCGCTCCACACCTTGAGTCCGAGGCTTTTGGCGTGTCTTACGTAAATATCCTCTGTCCCCTTCTGCAGGTCTTCCAGTGTGGGCATGTCGCTCCACGGGCGGAACGGGTTTATGTCGGTGCCCACGGGGTGTATGATGTCGTTTATCCCGTGTTGGATTATCACGTCCGTCGCTCCGCTCACGTTCGTTTCCACGGGGAAACGCACGGCACCCTTCAGCCCGTACGCCTGGTAGGTGATGCAGTCATACTGCCGCAGTATCCTCGTGCCGCTCACGGCGCGCCGTATTATCGCCACGTTGCGGCTGCCGCTTTCCCGTGCCCTTATGGCGAGCCAGTCCGGCCAGCTTTGTGCCGTTATGGAGTCACCGTAGCATACGAGGGCGCGCTTGCCGCTGTCGGTGTGGATGTCGATGGTGTTCAGAAAGTAGAACCACTGCGTGTTGCGTGTCAGGTTCAGCGGCAGTTCTTCTTCCTCGGCGAAATTCCCGTAGCTGTACTGCCCCCTTGACAGCGGGCCGGTGACAAGTGTTCCGGCATTCATCTGCGTGATGCCCTTCAGGTACATGCTCACCGCCACGGTCTCGTAGGCTGCTGTCGGGAACGGTATTTCGTCGCTTTCCACTTCAGTTCCGGGCATTATGGTGACGTTCTTTTCCCCGCCGAATGTTATGGCGGTGATGCTGTTTGCGAAATCCTTTGTCCTCGCGATGTTTGCCAAATCTATGGTGACAGGTTCCGTTCCCGTCAGGTTTGAGAAGCGCAGTCTGACCTTATCGCCCTCGAAAGGTATCTGCACCGGGTATCTCAGGGTGATGTCCTTGGCATAAATGGCCTCGCGGCGGTCGGTTATCGACGTGGCGTTTCCCCAGCAGCTCACCCACTTGTCATATACCTTATTATATATGTTGCTCTTTTCGTTGTTTCCCATATTTCTTCCGGATGTCGTTATAATGATGGGCAAAGGTAGCCTGTTTTTGTCAAAGAAAGCATAAGGTGGTGAGAATTAATCAGTTCTACGGGGCAAAATACCCGATTTTTTGCAAAAAAAATCAAATATGTTTCCGTATGCCGTCAAAAACTCGTATATTTGCAAGCCTTTTTATTTGACGAAAGAAATAATTAATAATTAACTAAAAGAAATGACAAAAGCAGATATTATAGAAGAGATTGCCGCTTCTACAGGAGTTGCCCGCAAGGATGTTTCAGCCACGGTTGAGGCTTTCATGGAGGCGATAAAGGGTAGCTTGCTTGACAGGAAGGAGAATGTTTACCTGCGCGGTTTCGGCAGCTTTATCGTAAAGCACCGTGCCGAGAAGACAGCCAGGAATATCTCCAAGAATACCACCATCGTTATTGCAGCCCACGATTTTCCGAGCTTCAAGCCGGCAAAGAGTTTCGTGAACAAGATGAAGGGCGAGGAGGAATAGTTCCCGCATCCGGGATACGGAGAAACAAATAACATTATATTCAAACATTTAAATAATAAAGACTATGCCAAACGGTAAGAAGAAGAAGGGTCACAAGATGGCCACTCACAAGCGTAAGAAAAGATTGAGAAAGAACAGGCACAAGAGCAAGTAAATACTAACCGCAGAGTTAGTGCTCGTGAAAAAAAAAGTCTGTTCAGGCTGGGCATGTCAATCAATGCAGCATCTTTCGTGAGAAAGCGTATTTGTTGACATGCCCTTGCTTTACAGGTATCAAGTTTTGTAATTAAGACATGACAAGCGAATTAGTAATCGACGTTCAACAGAAAGAGATTTCGATAGCTCTGCTCGAAGACAAGAATCTGGTGGAGTTTCAGAACGAGCCCCGTTCTGCCTCGTTTTCTGTTGGCAATATCTACGTGGCAAAGGTGAAGAAGCTGATGCCGGGCTTGAACGCAAGCTTTGTGGATGTGGGCTATGAGCGGGATGCCTTTCTGCATTATCTTGACCTGGGGAGTCAGTTTAACTCCTATGAGAAGTATATCAAGCAGGTACAAAGCGACAGGAAGAAACTTTATCCATTTTCCAAAGCCTCGCGTCTGCCGGACCTGAAGAAGGACGGCAGCGTGCAGAATACGCTACAGCAAGGACAGGAAGTCCTGGTGCAGATCGTAAAAGAACCTATTTCGACAAAGGGACCGCGTCTCACCGGCGAGCTGAGCTTCGCCGGGCGTTACCTTGTCCTTATTCCATTCGATGATAAGGTTTCTGTTTCATCCAAAATCAAGAGCGGTGAGGAGCGCGCGCGGCTAAAGCAGCTTATCCATAGCATAAAGCCCAGGAACGTGGGCGTGATAGTGCGCACCGTAGCCGAGGGAAAGCGTGTGGCCGAGCTTGACACCGAGCTTAAAATCCTTATGAAGCGTTGGGAGGACGCTATCGACAAGGTGCAGAAGACGCAGACACGTCCGCAGCTTGTGTATGAGGAGACAAGCCGTGTCGTAGCCATGCTACGCGACCTGTTCAACCCCTCCTACGAGAATATCTACGTGAACGACGAGGAGGTTTACAAGGAGGTGAAACATTACGTCACTCTGATTGCCCCTGAGAAAGCGCATATCGTGAAGCTTTACAAGGGCACTGTACCTATTTTCGACAACTTCAACGTGACAAAGCAGATCAAGTCGAGCTTCGGAAGGATTGTGAACTATAAGCATGGAGCTTATCTTTATATTGAGCATACCGAAGCTTTGCATGTCGTGGATGTGAACAGCGGTAACCGCACCCGTTCCAACGGGCAGGAGGCCAACGCCCTTGACGTGAACCTTGGTGCGGCCGACGAGCTGGCGCGCCAGTTGCGGCTGAGGGATATGGGCGGCATTATCGTTGTGGACTTTATCGACATGAACCTTGCCGAAGACCGCCAGATATTGTATGAGCGGATGTGCAAGAATATGCAGAAAGACCGTGCGCGTCACAATATCCTGCCGCTGAGCAAATTCGGACTGATGCAGATTACGCGTCAGCGTGTGCGCCCGGCAATGGATGTCAATGTTGAGGAAGTCTGCCCCACTTGTTTCGGCAAGGGCAAGATCAAGTCGAGCATACTTTTCACCGACCAGCTGGAGGGTAAGATTGACAAACTGGTCAATAAGATCGGCATCAAGACTTTCTACTTGCATGTCCATCCGTATGTGGCTGCCTATATCAACCAGGGCTTGGTTAGCCTGAAGCGAAAGTGGCAGATGAAATACGGTTTCGGCGTGCATGTCGTCGCGTCTCAGAAACTTGCTTTCCTGCAGTATGAATTCTACGACAGCAAGAAGCAGTTCGTTGACATGAAGGAGGAGAGCGAGACAAAGTAGTGTCGTTTCCTCTTTTTAGGCGCGTTCTAATGGAAAGAGCCTCCGACACAGGAGTTGCCGGCATTGTAAAGTCCGGTTCCGGTGTCGGAGGCTCTTTCTTTTTCAGCAAAGCTTTTGGTATTCCTGCCAAGGGTTATTCCGCCACGATTTTGAATCTTATTCTGAATGACCGCTGACCCTCGTCCCAGTTGGTCCCAAGCATCACGAACTTTCCGATTTGCCTTGTGGACCGTACGTGTTTTCCAATGCAGGGGCAGACGTCATAGTCGCCGATGCGGACGAGTCTCAGCATTTCCGAAGCGTCGTCGGGAAGTCTGTCGATGCTCACGCCCTCGGGGATATGGTCTCTGTCCACAAACTCGTACGTGACGGGCAGGTCTTCCTCGATGAGTCGGTTCATGCGTGTCTCTATTTCCTTTTCTTCCTTGCGGTCCGGTTTGTGGTCGAGCGTGTAGCTTATTTTGCTCTTCTTGCGTTCGATATGCGCATTTCTTGACCTTTCGCATCCGAACATTCTCACCATTGTTTGGTTCAGGAGATGCTCGGCCGTATGGGCAGGCGGAAACTCCTCTTTGTTGTGGGTGTTGAGTATTGGTTCTTCCATGGCGACGGTTATTTTTCTTCAATCTTGAGTATCTTTCCCGACAGCGGCGGCAGGTCTATTGTCAGGCGGCTTTCGCTTGACAGGCACACGGTACACTTTTCGCCGCTCTGCAGTTCGGTGGCGTGTGTCATGCCCTTGGGCAGATGCAGGTATTCAAAGGCGTGTTCCGGGATGTTCAACTTTGCGATTTTCCTTTCTTCGGAGAAATTCACCACTACAAAAAGCGTCTCCTTTCCGGCCTTGCGGATGAAGGCATATTGTCTGGTGTCGTCGAAGTCGGCAGACGACGGGTTTACATACATCAGGTCGAAGAACAGTCCTTCGCCTACGGCCTTTTCGTTGATGGCGATATTCAGAATCTTTCTGTGTGTCTCCTCAAGCTCCTTCTCTTCTTGCGTGAGCTGCCGCCTGTTGTGGTATCCGTGGATGAGGGAGTCTATGGACCAGTAGTCGAAGATGGTTGTCCTGCCGTCTTTGCCGCTGAAGCCCTCCTCGTCCATGCCGCGCTCGCCGTATTCCTCCCCGGCGTAAATCATAAATGGATTCTTGCGCATCAGCGCTGCCACGATAAGTGCGGGTATGCCTTTCTTTGCGTCTCCCGCAAAGAAGTCGCTTGCCAGACGCTGTTCGTCGTGGTTCTCGAGGAAATACAGCATATTGCCGGAAATGTCGTCGGTAATTTGCCACTGCCTTGTTATTTCCCTTGCCGGGCGGTAGCCGCACACCACGTCGCGCAGGCAGTCGTACATCCCCACCTTGTCGTACAGATAGTCAAAGCCTGCCGAGATATATTCCCTGTAGCGCGCGGGGTTATACACTTCGCCGATGAACTTCACTGCGGGATATTTCTTCCTCACCTCTGTCGTTGCCCATCTCCAGAATTCCGAGGGCACCATTTCCGCCATGTCGCAGCGGAAGGCGTCCACTCCCTTTGCAGCCCAGAAGAGAAGAATGTCACGCATCTTTATCCATGTGTCCGGGGTGGGGTAGAAGTGTGTGGACTGTCCGCCGGCGTCGCAATAGTCGATGCCGTAGTTCAGCTTCACCGTTTCATACCAGTCGTTCCTGCCGGGGCGGTTGCCGAAGCAGTCGTTGCCCGTGGCCTTTGCGGGGAATTCCTCGTAGGGCAATTCCTCGCCGTTATACAGGTCGATGTCGGGTGAGAAACTGGTTCCCGGACAATAGTAAAAGTTGTTCATCGGGTAGAACTGCTTCCCCGTATCGTCGTCTTCGCCCAAGTCCGCCGTTCCTTTGGGCTTGGTAATGGACTTGTACTGGCGTGCCACATGGTTGGGCACGAAATCCAGAATCATCTTCAGTCCTGCCTCGTGGGTACGGCCTACGAGTCTTTCGAATTCCGCCATTCTCTTGTTCACGTTCACTGCCAGGTCCGGGTCCACGTCGTAGTAGTCGGCGATGGCATACGGACTGCCGGCATTTCCCTTCACCACTGCGGGGTGCTGGCGCGGAATACCGTATTCGGAGTAGTCCGTAGCGGTGGCGTGGCGTATTATGCCTGTGTACCACACGTGTGTCACTCCAAGTCTCTTGATGCGCTGCAGCACGGCAGGCGTGAAGCCGTTCATCTTGCCGCATCCGTTGTCGGCGAGTGTGCCGTTATGCTTGCGTGTGGTGTTGGTGTTTCCGAACAGGCGGGTAAATATCTGGTAGATGACAATCTTGTTCTGCATGATATTCGTTTGCGTTTTTTTTGTCTGTAAAATGTTGCTGCCATGCAAAAGTAACAAAAAAATGCAAACCGCAGAATAATACAATGGGTTAATCAGCGTAAAATCGTGATTTTTCAGAAAATCGAAGATGAAGAGGACTTCATACGACGTTCAGCTCATATTAACCTGAATAATTCACAGAGACAATAAAAAGAAGCGCAATCCTTTTGTCATGTCGGCAAAAGTGAGTACCTTTATAGTGTTGAAATTC
>CAVGJZ010000061.1:0-13124 GCA_963629785.1 Oscillibacter sp. MSJ-31
TATTATAACGTGCCTCTCCCTCTCGTGGAGCAGTGCGTGGCAAGCGTCATGCGCGTAGGTCTTGAAGAAGGGGAGAGGGAGGTGATAGTGGTCGACGACGGTTCCGACGAGGATATTTCCCGTGAACTGTCCGCCGTGTGCCGTGACCTTATATATATACGCCAGTCAAACGGCGGTCTCAGTGCCGCCCGAAACACCGGTATCGGGGCTGCCAGCGGCGAGTATATACAGTTTGTGGATGCCGACGACGCGCTTGTGCCCGATGTTTACGCGCAATGTGTGGAAAAGGCGAGGGCAACGTCTGCCGACCTCCTCATGTTCTCCCACACGAGCGGCGAGGCGCGGCATGATGACGGTGTCGTGTGGAGCGGACTGACCACCGGGGCGCAGTATCTTGCCTGCAACAACCTTCATCCCATGGCGTGGGGGTATCTTTTCCGTCGCCGGGTTCTCGGCGACTTGCGCTTCTTCCCCGGCACTTACCACGAGGACGAGGAGTTCACGCCGCAGTTGCTCATCCGTGTGAAGAGTATGTCGGCCACCCGTGCCGGGGCTTATTTCTACCGTCTTCGCGAGGGTTCTATCACCACCGAGAAATCTGCCGCCCACGTGGAAAAGCGGCTTGACGACGTGTTCCGCATAATAAACGTGCTGCGCGGCGTGTCCGACTCCCGGCAGGGCATTGAGCGCGATGCCTTGCGGCGGCGTGTGGCGCAGCTAACCATGGACTATATATATATATCCGCAATGTTGCTTGCCGACTGGCGGCGCGTGGCTGCAAGGGTTGAGAAACTGCGCCTCGCCGCTCTTTATCCTCTTCCTGCCGGGAATTACACTCTTGCGTATAGCGTGTTCCGGCTGGTGGCAAACAATGCCATAGGCTTGCGGATAATGTCTTTTCTCCTGCCCCTTGTCGGCAGGACAAGATGACGACATGGAAAAGCGGGACAAAACAAATGCCTTGAAACTTGATTTTTAATACTGTCTATGCACATACTTGAGTTGCCTTCCTTTTTCCCTCCGTACGGCGGTCTCTTCGTCCTTGACCAGAGCAAGGCTCTTGCCCGTCAGGGGAATACCGTGCGCATCGCGGCCAACGTAAACATCAGCGCGAGACTGTCTCCGCAGCTGTATTTCCGCGCGCATACCAGTCCGCACAAGGTGGTGATGGACGGCATAGAGGTTATGAGGAAGGAGTTCCGCGGAATACCTTTCTTCCCCAAGGCGTGTGTAATGCGTTGGGTGAAAGCCACCGCGGGACTTGTGGACAAGTATGTGGAAAACTACGGCGTGCCTGACATCATCCATGCCCACTGTTGCTTGTGGGCCGGGTGTGCGGCAATGAAGGCTGCCGCAAAATACGGTGTGCCGTATGTGGTGACGGAACACTTGTCGTCGGAAATTGTTCTGAGGGATTTCGGTGATGCTGACTTTCTCTCGTGGGCCTGCCGGTTGGCTGCCGATGCCTACCGCAACGCCGCCCTCGTCATTCCCGTGTCTGCGGAGCTTGTGGACGACCTTGCCCCTTTCTACGGTACGGACTACAGGTGGGAGGCGGTGTCGAACACCATCGACACGGATTTCTTTTCGTATAAAAAGAGGAGGGATATGCGCGGCAGGGACTTCCGTCTCTGCTGCATTGCCAATTTCGTGCCGGGGAAGGGGTATGACGTTCTTTTCGACGCCCTGGGGAGATACCGCAGAGCCACCGGCGACAACGTGCGCCTTACGGTGGCAGGACGCTTTACCGATTCTGCCGGGGCGCGCGCATTGGCAGCTGACCGTGGGGTGGGGGACATAGTGGACTTTTGCGGAGAGGTGGACAAGAACGGTGTGCTGCGTATTCTTCACGACAGCGACTGTCTGCTGCTCGCCACGCGGCGCGAGGCGCAGGGGCTGGTGCTCCTCGAAGCCATGGCCACCGGAATACCGGTCGTCACCACCGACTGCGTGCCGTCGAGTGTGCGCATCCCGGGCGGTTGTCATATCGTGCCTACCGACAATGCCGCAGCAATGGCGGAGAAACTGCAGTTCCTCCGCCGTGAGAATATCAACGACTGCCCCGAAGCCTCCGTAGCCGTAGCCCGTTTGGCATCGCCGGAAGTGGTGGGGAAGAGGCTGCACGAACTGTTCACTGGCATTTTAGGCCCGTCACGTTAGCCAGAGCGTCTTTTATGAAAGCATTGATAGTGACACCGGCTTGCATGGCCATCATGGCTATGCGGCTGTGGATTTCCGGTGTGATACGGATATTCAGATTGCCGCTGTATGGAGTGCGCGGCTCTTTTCCGTTGGCTTTGCACAAAGCAAGGTAATCGTCTATGGCACCCTCGAAGTCACGGCGCAATTCATCCACATCCTGTCCCTCGTAGGTGAGACTGTCCTTGCTCATTCCTAATACTTTTCCATACAGACAATTGTCTTCTTCGCTGTAATCCACACTGCCTGTATAACCTTTGTATTTAAGTAATCCCATATTCTAGTCCTCCGTTTATTTAATGTATTTGTTTGCCTTCAAGAAAGTTAAGACTTGGCGCATCACATATCCCTTTATTATATTTGACGGATGGGGCTTGTGCATAATATAGCTATTCCCGTCGTTATCGTTCACAAATGCAACTCTGGAACCTGACGTGCTTCCCTTGTTTTCCTGATGAAAACCGTATTGTGTAAAGAGGCTGACCATTTCGTCAAAGGTAAAATCCTTTGGCAATCCGTAGAAGCGCCTCAAAAGCTTGTCTTTTTTGTTCATGAGCTTCTCCTTTGTTCTTTGCGTGCAAATGTAACTAAATATAGTCGCACACGCAAGTGTTTCTGATTTTCTTTTACCGCCGCTTAACGGAATCGTAAAATGTGTTTTGAAACTCTTAAAAAGGATGTAGCTTTTTTGTAAATGCCTCCTTGTACTTTTGCAGCGGTAAAAGAAAAAACTATTCAAGGTATTTATGAAATCAGGAAAACTTTTTGCATCGGCTGTTGCTTTGACAATGGCTTCGTCGATGGCTTTTGCTGCCGGAGAAGCAGGCAGTCCGGAGATGGGCAACATCAGGGGCAGGATAACCGACACCGACAAACAGGTGCTGCCGGGAGCCACCGTCATGATTGAGGAACTCCACACTGGGGTGACGAGCGACATCAACGGCTACTACAGTCTGCCGAACCTCAAGCCCGGCACATACAAGGTCAAGATAACATACGTGGGCTATTCGCCGAAGACATACACCATAAAGGTGGGCAAGAACAGCGTGGAGCAGAACATCACCCTCGATGCCGGAAAGGAACTCAACGAGGTGGTGGTGACTGGCGCTTTCTACGGCCAGCGCAAGGCCATGCAGATGCAGAAGGAGAGCATGGGAGTGACCAACGTGGTGTCTGCCGACCAGGTGGGAAAGTTTCCCGACAGCAACATCGGCGACGCACTCAAGAGGATAAACGGCGTCAATGTGCAGTACGACCAGGGCGAGGCGCGCTTCGGACAGGTGCGCGGCACTTCCGCCGACCTCACCTCCGTCACCGTGAACGGCAACAGGATGCCTTCAGCAGAGGGCGGCACGCGCAACGTGCAGCTCGACCTCATACCGTCGGACATGGTGGAGACGATAGAACTCAACAAGGTAATCACCTCCGACATGGACGGCGACGCCATCGGCGGCGAGATAAACCTCGTGACGAAGAACACGCCGAACAGGAGGATACTCAATTTCAACGTCGGGTCAGGCTATTCGTGGATTAGCAAGAAGCCGGAATGGGACCTCGGCGCAACGTGGGGACAGCGTTTCCTCGACGGCAGGCTGGGAGTGATGGCGGCTGCCTCATACCAGTATATGCCGGGAGGGTCGGACAACACGGAGTTTGAATACGTTGAGGACGACAACAAGGAGGTGAAACTGAAAGAGGCGCAGGTGAGACAGTATTACGTCACGCGCGAACGCCAGAGCTACTCCCTCGCCCTTGACTATATCTTCAACCCACAGCACAAGATTTCTTTCAAGGGGATATACAACCGGCGCAGCGACTGGGAGAACCGCTACCGCGTGTCTTACAAGAAACTCAACGGCAAGGCTTCAAAGCAGTCGGTGGTGCTGCAGACCAAGGCGGGTGCCGGCGACACAAGGAATGCGCGCCTGGAACTGCAGCAGACAATGGACTACACCCTCGACGGACAGCACTATTTCGGCAATCTCAAGGTGGACTGGGCGGCAAGCTATTCGCGCGCCACGGAGGAGAGGCCCAACGAACGCTATGTGGCGTATTCCATGAAGGGCAGTGACTTCGGCAGTGATTTCGGCGACGTCGGCGGCAGGCAGCCTTACTACACCGGGCAACTGCCGGCTCTCGACGACAGCAACTGGAAACTGAGCGAACTGAACAACTCCAACCAGGACATAGTGGAGAACGAATGGAAGGGCAAGCTGAACTTCACCCTGCCTATAGTGACGGGGCTTTACGGCAACGAACTGAAATTCGGCGCCAAGATAACGGCTAAGGACAAGACGCGCACAAAGTCGTATTTCGACTACGACCCTGACGAGGTGATAGGCAGCGACTGGCGCGGAAAGACATCGCTGCAGATTCGCGACGGCTTCATGCCCGGCAACCGGTATCCCATAAACACGCCGTTTATAACCGTCGGCACTCTCGGCGACATTGACTTCTCAAAGTACAACGGCACGGAGAACTACGAGGAAGAGGCAGGCAACTACAAGATTAACGAGCGCATCACGGCAGGATACCTGCGCTTCGACCAGAAGATCGGCAAGAAACTCTCCGCCACACTGGGTCTGCGCATCGAGCGCACCGACTTGAAGACGAGTGGTTTCAACGTGGACGTGCCCGAGAGCGGCAACGCCACGATGGTGGCAACCGGCGACCGTAAGAGCCACTACACCGACCTGCTGCCGAGCCTGTTGCTCAAATACAAATACTCGCAGGACGGTAGTCTGAGGGCTTCGGTGACAAAAACAATATCGCGACCCAAATACTCGGCGCTGATAGCCAACAAGACTTTCAACATCGCCGACCTCAAGGCCACCATCGGCGACCCCGACACCAAGCCGGCAAGGGCGGTGAACGTGGACCTTTCCGTGGACCATTTCTTCAAGAACGTGGGAATGGTGAGCCTCGGGATCTTCTACAAGGACATCAAGAACGTGAACATAGAGTGGGCTTCGAACAAATACCTCGGCAAGGACCTCGGTCTTGAGGGCAAGTACGCCGAAGAGGAATTCACCGTGTCACAGAATATCAACGCCTACGACGCAAGCGTCTTCGGTGTGGAGGCGGCTTACCAGCGCGACTTCGGCTTCATATCGCCGACTCTCAAATGTATTGGCTTCTACGGCAACTATACCTATACACACAGCAAGACGCGCAATTTCAACGAACGCCTCAATATAAAGGATGAGGACAACGTGAAGGTGGCGGGTTCGCCGGAACACACCGCCAACGCATCGCTCTTCTTCGAGAAATTCGGACTCAGCGTGAGACTGTCCTACAACTTCGCCTCGTCGTTTATCGACGAGATGAGCACCAGCCGCGCGCTCGACCGCTACTACGACAGTGTGAACTACCTCGACCTCAACGCAAGCTACACGTGGGGCAAAAACACCAAGTTCACTGTCTATGCCAACGCCAACAACCTGCTCAACCAGCCGCTGCGCTACTATCAGGGCACCAAGGACCGCACCATGCAGGTGGAATACTACGGGGTGAAGGTTAATGCGGGGATTAAGGTTAATCTTTAGTTTGAGTGTGGAGTTTGGAGTAAGGAGTTGGAAATGAAGACTATAAATTAATAATAAAAAGAACAATGAAGAGAACGAATATTTTTATGCGCCTTGCGGTGTTGGCGACTGCTGTTGTTGCTGCCGTGATGCAGACGGTGGCGCAGACGGCTCCTGACTGGAGCAAGCTGAAGGGAGAGATTAACATGTATCTGGCAAGCGACCTCGGGCGCAACGGCTATTATGACCAGAAACCTATAGCCGAACTTATGGGCAATATGGGCAAGGCGGTAGACCCGGAATGTGTTATAGCCCCCGGCGACATACACCATTTCAACGGCGTGCAGTCGGTCGGCGACCCGCTGTGGATGACCAACTACGAACTGATATATTCACACCCGGAACTGATGCTCGACTGGTTCCCCGTGTGCGGCAACCACGAATACCGCGGCAACACACAGGCGGTGACGGACTACAGCCGGGTGAGCCGCCGCTGGATGATGCCTTCAAAATACTACACCAAGGTGTTCTCGCACAAGGGGACAACGCTGAGGATTGTACTCATCGACACCACTCCGCTCATCGACAAATACCGCAACAACCCCGACATCTATCCCGATGCCTGCAAGGAGGATATGCAGCAGCAGCTCGACTGGCTCGACGCCACGCTGAAGAATGCAAAGGAGGACTGGGTGATAGTGACGGGACACCATCCAATATTTGCCGAGACGAACAAGAGCGAGAGCGAGCGGACTGACATGCAAAGGCGCGTGATGCCTGTCCTGCACAAATACAACAACGTGGCGATGTATGTTTGCGGACATATCCACGACTTCCAGCACATCCGCATGAAGAACGACCCCATCGACTACGTGGTGAACTCCTCTGCATCGCAGAGCCGCACGGCGAAACCTGTCGAAGGTACGGTGTTCTGCTCTTCCGAGACTGGCTTCTCCGTAATCTCCGCGTCGAAGAAAAAACTGTCGCTGTATATGGTGAACAAGGACGGAAACGTTATACACACCGTGACGAAGACTAAATAGAAAAGTTATCGCCGTACATTCGTGTGCGAAGGGTAATTTGACGACCTTACATCGTACGATACACGGTCTCTTATCGTACGATGTAAGGTCTCCTGTCGTACGATGCACGACCTTTTATCGTACGATG
Organism: Oscillibacter sp. MSJ-31; assembly: GCA_963629785.1. Classification (GTDB taxonomy): domain Bacteria; phylum Bacteroidota; class Bacteroidia; order Bacteroidales; family Bacteroidaceae; genus Prevotella. The sequence continues at coordinate 6,894 of CAVGJZ010000061.1, forward strand.
TACGGTTGGAAAACGTATGCTTGGGGTCAAACAGGAAGTGCAAAAATCCGTCAAAGGCAATTTATGAGTTCCGTCTAACAATACTCTCTCTTGAACCAAAGTAGGTATATGGGGTCTACAAATGCAAACTCCTCCTTCTGCTTCTCTATGATGTCCTTGTTTTGCAGCGTCTTCTTGTTCTTGACAATAGTGTTTGGATTGCCAAGACTGTAAATCTGCCTTATGGCTTGCGAGGAGAAGTGCTGTTTCCCGTCGGCTATAGCCTTGAGCATCTCTATCTGTGTGGAGCTGAGGTTTTCCGTGTCATTCTGAAACATCGGGGTGTTGATGTTGATAACTTGTTTCAGTCCCAGCGCAAATACCTCTTCGGTGACTTCCGAGGTGGTGAAGCTCCAGATGAAATAACACAGCTGCTGCATATACCACGAGTGGCAAGCGACGGTATCGCATATCCGCCCTGCCAGTTCCGGGGAAATAGACTTTCCTGTTTTCTCGAACGACCGCAGGATGAACGGCACCCAATGTTCTTTGGCTATCTTCTGCATGAACACAACCTGCCCGAAACGGTAGAAAGGACTGTTGGAATTGTTGAATATGTTGAGCATCATGTTCCGTTTGCTGCCGTAGAGGCAGTAGGAGGTAAGCTGTTGCTGCTGCCAGGCAGAGCGCATCTTGCCCTCCATGTCTTTGTATTCCGCAAGGTTGGCCAGCTGCTGGAATTCGTCGATGCAGACAACAATCCTGATGCCTTTCTCCTGTGCCAGTTTCTCGGGCAACTGCAGTATTGCCATCTTGTCGCGCTCCTGGGGCATGAATTTCAGGTCGAACGCCATGAAGTCGGTTATCTGGTCGTTGATGACAACCTGCGGGATAACGCCGGTGAGGAACTTTTTGGCATCCTCAATCCACCGTTCCACTTTTGTTGAAGTACAGGCTATGACCTGACTGGCGAAGGTGCGGTAGAATTCCGCCTCGGAACCGATGCTGAACGCGTCGATATGGCACACCTTCGTGTTCCCGTCTTCCGCAACAAGCTCGTCCATGGCCTTCTTTACAAGGGACGACTTGCCCCATCTGCGCGGGGAGATAAGCATCACGTTGATGTGGGAGGACAGCAGTTGCTTGAGCAATGCCCTGTCTTCCACGCGGTCTATGAAATTCTCGTCGGTGGCAAGTGTGCCAAACTGAAACGGTGACTGATATGCTGTCATATTCTCGCAAGTTTGGCACGAAATTACAAAATATTACCCGAAGGTAACTTACCTCAGGGTAATATTTAGATGTTTTTTACGCGGAGCACAATTGTATTAATTAATTTTAAAGGAAAAGGGGATTTGCGTTTTTTTACTACCTTTGTCCTGTTATACCGGTTCTCCCGTAATGAGAATCGCAACACAAAGACGGGCAGGGCGGCATAGCGCAGTTTCCGGCGGCACAACCACCGGGCGGAAACCTGCTTGAGTAGGCTTATTTTTAAAAGGTTGCGAAAACTAAACAAATTTCAATGTCAAAGGTAAAAAATCTGATTGTTTTGTTCGCGGCGGCAGTAGCCACGACACCTGTGGCAGCGCAGACGCAGACACGCGGAATACGCATTCCCGGCGTTCAGGGCAAGCCGCGCGTGATGCAGAAGATGCTGCCCTCGCAGCATGTAGCCAAGGCAAGGGCGTTCGACAAGAAATACCCCGAGCTTTGCAAGATGCTCTACAAGACTGGCAGGACAACGGGCACCAGTCCGCTGAAGCGGGTGGGCGTGACAGGCGGCAAGAGCGCGTCTGCAAAGAGAGCGCCGATGCTCCAGGCTGCCGACGGGCGCGAGCTCTACGGCAACGTGGTGGCTTCGAGTTACTGGGACGAGAGCCGCCCCGGTCTCTACTCCTTCAAGGCGGAGGAGTACGTGGACCCCTCGTCGCTGTGGATTAACGAAGACTGCGCAGCCAACGGCGGCGGCGCACTCGTGGACGGAGTGTTCCACAGTGTGAACTGGTCGTCGAGCGACGAGTACATCTTCATCACCTACAGCGAGTTCAATGCCGAGACCGGAGAGGAGATAGACTCGAAGGGCCTCGAGGACGTGTCGCTCATAGCCACAGAACTCGCCGTGGCTTACAACGGACAGGTCTACGGAGAATTCTACAACTCCGACGCCACGGCGTATGAGTTGGGAGTGATAGACTACTCCACAATGACGCGTTCCACCATCGGTACGCTCCAACACAACTTTGTGGCGCTGGGCATAACGAAGGACAACACGCTCTACGGCGTTGCCTCCGACGGCAATCTCTACAAGATTGACTCCAAGAATGCCTCTGAGACACTCGTGGGTGCTACGGGACTGTCGCTCCTAAACTCACAGGGCAACATTTACCAGCAGAGCGGAGAGATAGACCAGAAGACGGGCACCTTCTACTGGGCCGCCATCGACGGCAATGGTTCTTCCTCGCTCTACACCGTGGACCTCGCGACGGGAGCGGCTACCAAGGCTGGCGACTTCGCGGGCAGCGAGCAGGTGTTTGCCCTCACCATCCCCGCGCCGGAAGCTGAAGACGGCGCACCGGCAGTGATAGACGCGCTCGGCGTGGTGCCGCGCAAGGGCTCGCTCACAGTGGACGTGATTTTCACCATGCCGACGAAGACTTTCGCCGGTGGAGATCTCCCCATCGGAATGCTGAATTACACCATCGAGGCTGACGGCGATACTCTCTTCACAGGCTCAGCCAGCCCGGCACAGCCCATTGCGCAGACTGTGGATGTAAAAAGCAGCGGCATGCACAACTTTGTGGTGACGACAAGCAACAGTGTGGGCCGTTCGCCGCAGGCTAAGGCTCAGGTGTATGTGGGATATGACGAGACATATCCCGTGGAGGAAGTGAAGGCCACAGCCAACACAACCACGGGAAAGGTGACCGTAACGTGGTCTGCACCGACCGGAAGCTACAACGACGGCTACGTGGGCGACCTGAAATACGACGTAGTGCGCTATCCCGACGAGAAGAAGGTGGCCGAAGGCATCAGCGAAACGACGTTCACCGAGACATTGTCTCCCGCGCAGCTCACCGCATACACCTATGGCGTGACCGTAATCAACGGCGACAAGCGCAGCGGCGAGAATACCAGCGGCAAGGTGGTGGTAGGGCCTGCCCTCACACCGCCATACGACAACAATTTCGCCGACGAGTCGTCGCTCGACCTGATGACCATCGTCGACAGCAACGGCGACGGCTGCACATGGGGATACCATCCAGACCAGCACTGCGCATACAATGTGTACAGCGGCGAGAACAGTGCCGACGACTGGCTCCTCACACCGCCTATCAAGATGGAGGCCGGCAAGGAATATGCCGTGACGTTCACCGCCTCGAACACCATCGAGCAATATGCGGAGCGCATGGAGGTGAAATACGGCGAGGGCGACGACCCGACTGCTTTCGGCGGAACACTCCTCGCTCCCACGGAGCTTAATTCAAAGAAGGAGTTCACATCGTATATCAAGCCCGACAAGGACCAGAACATCAGGGTGGCTTTCCACGCACTCAGCGACGCGGACATGTTCAACCTCCTGCTCTTCGGCGTTCATGTGGGCGAAGGTTGCGTGGCTACGGCTCCCGACTCGGTGACGAGCTTAAAGGTGACTCCCGACGGCATCGGCAGAACGCGTGCCGACGTGCATTTCCGTCTGCCCAACTTCTCCATCGGCGGCAGTGCCCTCAGAGGCATAACGAAGGTTGAGGTGATGCGCGACGGCGTGGTGACGATAAGTCAGGCTAACAGCAGCGGTTTGGGCCTCACTCCGGGAGCGTGGATAACCTTGACCGACTACCCCGAGAAAGACTCTACCTATACTTATAAGGTGGTGGTTTACGGCCGCGACGGCGAGAAGGGTAGGGTGTCTGCCGGAAAGACTGTCTTCGTGGGTACGGACATCCCCGACGCCATCGACAAGAGCAGCATCACGGTGAAGGACAACAAGACTGCCCTTTCGCTGGCTTGGGATGCCGTGACAGTGGGCAAGAACGGCGGCTACGTGAATCCGCAGAACATGACATACAATGTCTACGACGCCCTTTCATACGATGACTTCTACGGCTACGAATACGGCAATCTCCTGGGCAGCGTGACTGGCGACAACCATCTCGACATCGCCATGGACACCGACGAGGGAGAACAGAAGATGCTCACCGCCTTTATCCAGCCCAAGAACGCAAAGGGCGAGGGATACTACAGCGAGGCGCAGACCATCGTTACGGGAGCGCCTTATTCCATCCCGTTCAAGGAGACTTTCGCCAACGGAACGACCGACGACGGCAAGCTTTGGTTCTATAACATGAACGGTTCGTCGTCATGGTATCTCAACGGCGACGTGGATTCTCCCGGCGGCGGCGCTACCGGCGTGGTGGTGTTCAACGGATGCGGCGACGAGTCGTATTTCGCTTCCGGAAAGATTAACCCCGCGGGCGCTTCCAACCTGAAGTTGTTCTTCAATATCCGCGGCGAATACACGCAGGACGCTTCAATGACCGTACAGGTGCAGAAGAGCGACGGCACCGTGGAGGACATAAAGAAATACGAGTACAACGACCCGGAGAATATCTCCGAGTGGACTTCTGAGTGTCTCTCTCTCGCCAAGTATGCCAACGAGCGTTATATCCTTGTGAGATTCCTCGGCAACGGCAACGGACTTATTCCTATCGACAACGTGGTGGTGCGCAACCTCTACGCCGAAGACCTCAGCGTGGCGGTGAATGCTCCCGAAAGTGTGAAGAAGGGCAATACCGCTGAGATTGAACTGACTGTGACAAACCTCGGTGAGAACACCGCCAACGGATACTCCGTGAAACTCTACGACGGCGATGAACTCGCTGCCGAGAAGACGGTGAACTCTACGCTCGCTCCGCTCGCATCGGAGACTGTTTCGCTCAACTACACTCCGTCGATATTCAAGGACGGTTCTTCTGCGAGCCTCACGGCGGAGGTGGTTTACGACAAGGACCTCGACATGAGCAACAACAGGGCTACGGCTGAGGTTAGTCTCATCACGTCTACGAAAGCCGCTCCGGCTTCGGCTGTCAAGGAGAAGGGCAACGAGGGATGCACCGTTACTTGGACTGCTCCGGCGAGCACCGGCGGAACGGTGACCGACGGCTTTGAGGACTACGACACGTGGGCTATCAACAACTTCGGCGACTGGACTGGTATCGACGGCGACAAGGGCTATACCGGCGAGATTTTCAACAGCGACGACAACAACACCGGGCATCAGGGCGAGCCGTTTGCATTCGAAATCTTCGAGCCGCAGGAGGTCAACGACTATCTGCTCGAGACCAACCCCGAGATGACTCCGCACAACGGAAACAAATATGCAGCTGCCTTCTACAGCATACTCGACGACAGTTTCGTTGATGCCGACAACTGGCTCATCAGTCCGTCGCTCTCCGGCAAGAAGCAGACTGTCAAGTTCTTCGCCCTCAACCAGGCTGACACCGACAACAACTATCCCGAGACGATAGAGCTGCTCTATTCCACTACCGGCACGAGCCGCGAGGACTTCACCTCCGTGACGAAGGTCACCGTGGAGAGCAAGGCTTGGGAGGAGATTTCGTTCGATGTCCCCGAGGGCGCTACGCATTTCGCCATCCGTCACATCACCGCCGAGGGCGGATTTATGCTCGCAATCGACGACGTGACATACGAGGCCGGTAACGGTGTGCTTACGGGCTACAACGTTTACCGCGACGGCAAACTCATCAATACCGTTAGCGCCACCACGCTTCAGTACACCGACAACGGCGCTACCGGCGAGAGCGAATACGCCGTGACGGCTGTCTATACCGACGGCGAGTCGGCTCCCACCGTGGCTCTCGACCCCACAGGCATCAGTGAGAACGTGGTTGCCGGCGACAACAAGCCGTTCGATGTCTACACCGTAGACGGCAAGATGGTTGCCAAGGGTGTTACCACCACGTCTTCTCTCCCTGCCGGCATCTATGTGGTGAACGGACAGAAAGTGACGGTGAAATAAAACACCGCGATGAACTCATAAACGCCCAACAGGCGTAATGCCAATAAGGAAAGCCTGCACTGTAATGGTGCAGGCTTTCTTGTAGGTATAGGCGTTTAGAACACGCTTGTAAAATGTTTTACAAATAAGACATTTGGAACACTTTTGTTTTTGTTCTTTTTTTAAGGAGCAGTGCTTTTCGGGGAGGAAACGATAGCTTTGCCCGGAGGAAA
>CAVGJZ010000062.1:0-11972 GCA_963629785.1 Oscillibacter sp. MSJ-31
TTCAAACCCGGAACCTTCTGATCCGTAGTCAGATGCTCTATTCAGTTGAGCTACGAAGCCATTTCTTAATTGCGAGTGCAAAGGTATGCATTATTTCCTTTCCCTCCAAACTTTCCGGCACTTATTTGCAATATCTTTTTCATTTCTTTACAATCACGATGTACACCATCCTATCGGGAAAATCAGAACTCCACCGACAGGCGCGCATTTATCTGCCGACCGGTCAGATAATTAGGTATCGCATACTGCTGATTTGTGACATCGGTAATCCAGTAGTAGGAATTGACATTGTTTATACCGAAGAGATTAAGACAATCAACACCGAGCCATACGTTTTTCACCACCGACTTTTTCTTCTCGCTCTTCTCCCTGTCGAACAGCCGGTAGCTCATGCCTATGTCGGCACGCTTATAAGCCGGCGCGCGGAACTGCATCGTGGAGAGGTCGCGGTGTGGAGGACCGAAGGGCAGTCCGTCGGCGAAAGCGAGCTTCAGCGACATCCGCCATTTGTCCGAGCCGGGGAAATAGTCGGTAAAATAGAGATTGAACGAGTACCGCTGGTCGGTGGGCAGCGGCACACTCTTGCCGTTGAGGTTTATCCTGGTGTCCATGAGCGAGAAACTTATCCACGAGTCGGTGCCGGGCACGAACTCTCCGTAGAGCTTCATGTCCAGTCCCATGGCGTGGCCGCTGCACTGCCGGCTGGCGTCATAGACCACCTTCACGTTGTTCACGCTGTAGGGCACGATATTGCCGAGAGCCTTGTAATAGGCTTCGGCGGTGAACTTGTAGGGGCGGTCGTGCATCTTGAACTTGTAGTCATACGCCGCTATGAAATGTATGGACCTCTGGCTCTTTATCTTTCTGTTAAGCGTGGCGTAGGTTGTCCCGTCCACGGTGGTGGTGTCGCGCAGTTCCTTGAAGAAAGGAGCCTGATAATAAAGGCCGGCTGCGAAGCGGAACGTCACGTTGCTGTTGAAGGGCGGTACGATGCTCAGCGAAAGGCGCGGACTGATAATTGTCTCGCGATTGAAGCTCCAATGACTGAAACGCAGTCCGTAGTTTAGTGTAAAGAAGGTGTGCTGCCCGCGGCTCATAAACTTGTACGTGTCCTGGATATAGCCCTCGAAGCGGTTGGCGTCAAGCGTATTGTGCGCCTTCAGCGAATACACCATCTTCATGTCCTCGCCCGTATGGGGGATATTGTATCCGCTGGAGTCGCGCATTTCGTATTCCTTGCTGTATTCATCCACATGCTCCCACTTGTAGGTAATGCCGGCGAGCACCTCATGACGCTTTGCCTTGTGTGCCAAGGCAAGCTTCAGGCTCTTCACGTTGGCCTTGAGATAATTGCGGGCGTGCTCCATGTAAGTGCCCACGCCCAGGTTTTCGCTCGTTTCGGTCTGCGTGAGCCAATACTGCCCCTGTATGGTGTATTTCTCCTGTTCGTTGGTGCTGTAGGCAGAGCCGATGAGCGAGAGGGTTGTCCTGTCGGTAAAATGCCGCGCTATGGTGAACGTGCCGAAATACGTGCGGAAGAGGTCCTTCTCCGTACCGTCGAAATACACCTTGAAGGACTTCACGTTCTCCATCGTACCGAAATTCGTCTCGCGGTCAGACGGGGTGAAATTGTAATGGTTTTCCGAAATGTCGCCCATAAACTCCAGCGACCACCGCTTGTTGGGCTTGAACGTAAGATATGTCTGGTAGTCAAGGAAGCTCGGGTCATACTCTCCCTTTGTCTGCAGCGACCCGAGAAGGTAGCGGTTGGTCTTGTAGCGTAGGCCGTTGCTCCACGAGAATTTCTTGTTGCTCACCCCCACGTATGCCGACGCCCCCAGCATGCTGGCCGTGGCCTTGGCCTCGAAACGCTCCGGCTGCTTGTAGTTTATGTCGAGAGCCGACGACATCTTGTCGCCGTATTTCGCCTCGAAGCCTCCCGTGGAGAACCCGATACTCTTAACCATGTCGGGGTTGATGATGGAAAGCCCCTCCTGCTGGCCGCTCCTGACAAGGAACGGGCGGTATATCTCCACACCGTTTATATATACGCTGTTCTCGTCGAAACTTCCGCCGCGCACGTTGTATTGCGACGACAGCTCGCTGTGTGTCGACACTCCTGCCTGTTGCTGGATAAGCTCCTCCACGGCGTTTCCCGTTGCCGACGGGGCGTTTTGTGCGTTTTTCACCTCGAGTTGTTCCGTAGTGCCGGTCTGGCGCTTCTGCCCCACCACCGTCACCTCGCCGATCTGGTTGTCGTCGAAGAGCTGTATGAGCAATGTCTGCTTGCCGCGCGGCTTTCTCAGCACGCGCGTCTTTGTCTTGTAGCCCACCATGGAATATCTCACCACCACACTGTCTGCCGAATGCAGCTGGATGGAATATTCCCCCTTCAGGTTGGTCATCGCCACCTTGCCCTGCTTCACCACGGCTACGGTGGCGAGTTCCACAGGGTTGTTGTTGCTGTCGGTCACTTTTCCCTGCAGCGTAAACGTCTGCGCCGTAGCGGCAACGCACAGCAGGCAAAGCAATATGGTAAATATCAACGTTTTCTTTCTCATCATTCCCTATAAACGCAACTCGCCCTCATTTATTGTATCAGGGATGCAAGTTTTCCATAATGACGAATCAAACAAGCCGCTTTCCCATAAACGAAGAAACGGAGATACACTCAATGTACCCCCGTCATTTGTCTTGGCAGCAGTCATTAATGTGTGCCGGACATTCGCCGCGGCATCATTCAATAACTGTCTATGGAGTCCCAGTACATGAGGTCCTGCCTCACGTAGCCAATCTTGTTGCCAATCTTTATCTTGTACCACGACCAGGAATCTTCCTTGTCGTCGCCACTCACAAATCCGAGGCACCGGTATGTCTCGGGCACCATACCCTCGTCATAGGCAATAGTGGCAATCTTCCTGCTCCTCGTGTCGGGACGCTGGCGCACATTGACGGATTTCTTCACCTGAGAACTGTTTACCACCACATATCCCTGTCCTTTGTCAGCCCTGTACTCCTTCACGCGGCTTGTCTTTTTCTTCACCAAGGCATAGTCCTGCACACTCACGAAATAGCTGTCGCCACAGTCAGCCAAATAGCGGCTCACGTTGCCCTCCTTGTCTATCACCACCTTGTCCGCCGTCTTGTACATATAGTAAGGGTTGTCGGTGTCCCACGCGGGCGAACATATATACATATCGCTGGCGGGACGGAAATTGCGCCCGTGCCATGTCACGGTATCGCCGTCGCATACGGTGGCGAAAAGCATCGGCTCGCCATACTCCGTCGTAAGCTGGTAGATGTTGCTCCCCGGCTTGCCCTTGAAGGGAGATGCAAGGAACATAGAGTCGCCGAGACAAAATTCCGTCAGCTTGTCCACCGTTATTTTCAGCGTGAAATCGTCCGCCTGTCCGTTCGCCCAGCGCGTCACCGGCGTCAGCCAGTACGGTATCTGGAAGCGTTGCCCGATGCTGTAGCTCATGCGGTAACGGTAGGTGTGGTGTACCACATTTGCCCCCTCCTTGAATGGAGCCTTGAAATTATAGGCATAGGCGTAGGCGACGGCACTGTCCAGCTCCGCGTTGTACAGCTGGTCGTCATACACCGTCACCGTGTCCGTCACATCCTCCTGGCTCACCCACTTGTTCATGTCGAGCGGTGTGAAATCCACAGTACGCGTACCGTCAATATATCGCATGGCCACCACGGCATTCTTGTTTTTCAGCCTCGCGCCATTCATCGTCACCGTGAAATCCTCTATGTCGGGGTGCTGCCCGTTTTTGTTGGGCCGCCCGCCCGAATTGTAGGGGGCTGCAGCCTCGAAGCCCATCGTTACAGTCTTCGGCGCACCGTTGTTCATCAGTTCGTAGTACACGTCCACTCTGGCAAAGCTATCCTTGCCGATAGTTATCGTGAGCACCTCTTTCGTCACGGAGATATCCGTTTCCTTTACCGGAACGAGAAAACTTCCACTCGTGAAATACACTCCGTCATTGGCCATTGCCCCGGAGCAAATGCCCAGAACCGCCAATATTGCCGCAAATAGATTCCGCTTCATAATCTGTCTTTATCTTGGTGAAAAAACGCGTGCCGCCTGCACCCGCATTTCTGCGAAAGATGCGAAGATGCAAAACCGCACTACGACGACACAAAGTTAGGATAATTAGGCGAAACGCACAAGCATTTCATGAAAAAAGCGGCAAGACCTTTAACAATAGAAGAAAAACACAGCCCAAGCTTTCTATTTATAAATATTTCAATAAAATAATTTACGGATTGTTTGCAGGATAAATATATTATCTATAATTTTGCACCCACAACAAATAAAAGCAATGATTATGAATCCGACTAATGTTTTTCGCAGCCTGTTCCTACTACTGCTTCAAAGAAATGCAGCGGGAGACAAGGCATGTGTTATATCATAGTGATGTGTGTTATCAAAGATAGAGCCTTTCCGCTGCAAAGCGAGAAAGGCTTTATTGTTATCAAAGGGAGACAATAGAACAACAAAGAAAACAAGATATGAGCGACAGATTATTCATTTTCGACACAACATTGAGGGACGGCGAACAAGTACCGGGCTGCCAGCTCAATACGGTAGAAAAAATACAAGTAGCGAAACAGCTGGAACAACTTGGAGTGGATGTCATCGAGGCCGGCTTCCCGATATCAAGTCCGGGCGACTTCAATTCGGTGATTGAGATATCCAAGGCGGTGACATGGCCAACGATATGCGCGCTCACCAGAGCCGTGGAGAAAGACATCGACGTGGCTGCCGACGCACTGCGCTATGCGCGCCACAAAAGGATTCACACGGGCATAGGGACCAGCGACCCGCACATCAGATTCAAGTTCAACAGCAACCGCGAGGAGATAATAGAGCGTGCCGTCGCCGCAGTGAAATACGCCAAACGCTACGTCGAGGACGTGGAGTTTTATGCCGAGGACGCGGGGCGCACCGACAACGAATACCTCGCCCGCGTGGTGGAGGCCGTGATAAAAGCCGGAGCCACGGTAGTCAATATCCCCGACACCACAGGCTACTGCCTGCCCGAGGAATACGGGCAGAAGATAAAATACCTCATGGAACACGTGGACAACATCGGCAACGCCGTCATATCCACCCACTGCCACAATGACCTGGGCATGGCAACGGCAAACACGTTCTGCGGAGTGCAGAACGGAGCGCGGCAGGTGGAGGTGACGGTAAACGGCATCGGGGAACGTGCCGGAAACACCGCCCTCGAGGAAATAGCCATGATACTGAAATGCCACAAGGGACTGGGCATCGAAACAAACATCAACACCGCGAAAATCAGTTCCACAAGCCGCATGGTGAGCAGTCTGATGAACATGCCCGTGCAACCCAACAAGGCGATAGTGGGGCGCAACGCATTCGCCCACTCCAGCGGCATCCACCAGGACGGGGTTCTCAAAAACGTGACGACATACGAAATCATAAATCCGAAGGACATCGGCGTGGACGACAACTCCATCGTGCTCACGGCACGCAGCGGAAGGGCCGCCCTCAAACACCGCCTGTCGGTGCTCGGGGTGGAATACAGCGACGACGACAAACTCGACAACATATACAAACAGTTCCTCGCCCTGGCCGACAAGAAAAAGGAAATCACCGACGACGACGTGCTGCTGCTCGCCGGAACCGACCGCGCCGAACTGCATGCCGTGAAGCTCGACTACCTGCAGGTCACCACTGGTATGGGCGTGAAGAGCGTGGCGAGCATCGGCATCGACATCTCCGGGCAGAAATTCGAGGAGTCGTCCACCGGCAACGGTCCCGTCGACGCCGCCATAAAGGCTCTCAAGAAAATAATACAGAAACAGATGACACTCAAGGAGTTCACCATACAAGCCATCAGCAAGGGCAGCGACGACACGGGCAAGGTACACATGCAGGTGGAATACGAAGGAAACCTGTACTACGGCTTCGGGGCGAACACCGACATAGTGTCGGCTTCGGTAGAGGCTTACATTGACTGTATAAACAAATTCAAATAAAAAAGAATGAATACTCTTTTCGACAAGATATGGGACAGACACGTGGTGCAGAACGTGGAGGACGGTCCCACGCAACTCTATATCGACAGGCTCTACTGCCATGAAGTGACATCGCCGCAGGCTTTCGACGGACTGCGGCAGAGGGGGCTCAAATGCTTCCGTCCGCAAAACATCTTCTGCATGCCCGACCACAACATCCCCACACATGACCAGGACAAGCCCATCAAAGACCCCGTGTCGGCAAAGCAGGTGGAAACCCTGAAGAGGAACGCCGCCGACTTTGCCCTGCCCTACTACGGCGTGATGCACCCCGACAACGGCATCATACACGTTGTGGGACCGGAGAAAGGTCTCTCGCTGCCCGGCATGACGATAGTGTGCGGTGACTCACACACCAGCACCCACGGGGCAATGGGCGCAATAGCCTTCGGCATAGGCACAAGCGAGGTGGAGATGGTAATGGCGTCGCAATGCGTGCTGCAGCAGAAACCCAAGACAATGCGCATCACCGTCAGCGGAAAGCTGCGCCGCGGCGTAACGGCAAAGGACATGGCCCTCTTCCTCATGGCAAGACTCACCACGTCGGGGGCAACGGGATATTTCGTGGAATACGCAGGAGAGGCAGTGGAAAACCTCACTATGGAAGGGAGGCTCACACTCTGCAACCTGTCCATAGAGATGGGAGCGCGCGGCGGTATCGTGGCGCCCGACGACGTGACGTTCGACTACGTGTGCGGCAGGGATTTCGCACCCAAGGGGGAGGAATGGGACAAGGCCGTGGCATACTGGAAATCGCTCCGCAGCGACGACGATGCCGTATTCGACAAGGAATACCGTTTCTCCGCAGCCGACATAGAACCGCGCATAACCTACGGCACCAACCCCGGCATGGGCATCGGAGTGACAGAGTGCGTGCCGCTCGCCCCTGCCGACGGCGACAAAGGCAAGGCTTCGTTCGACAAGGCTCTCGACTACATGGGATTCCGGCCAGACGAAAAACTCCTCGGACACAAAATCGACTACGTTTTCCTTGGAGCCTGCACCAACGGACGTATCGAGGATTTCCGCGCCTTCGCATCGCTGGTATCGGGCAGACGCAAGTCACCCGACGTCACGGCGTGGCTCGTGCCCGGCTCATGGCGTGTGATGAGGCAAATCGAAGCCGAAGGCATCGACAAAACGCTATGCGAAGCAGGGTTTGAAATAAGGCAGCCGGGATGCTCCGCCTGTCTGGCGATGAACGACGACCAGATTCCAGAGGGAAAATACTGCGTCTCGACAAGCAACCGCAATTTCGAGGGAAGACAGGGACGCGGGTCGAGAACCATCCTCGCCAGTCCCCTTGTGGCGGCAGCGGCAGCCATAACGGGAAAAATCAGCGACCCAAGGGATTTCCTGCCACAGGAATGACACCGGGCGGATTACAAGCCCCCCCCGCGAAGTACCATTAAACGCTGCATTAGGCAAAACGGGGGTTCAAAACAAGAAAAAGAAGAAAGCATCACAATGAAACAGAAATTCGACATCATAACAAGCACTTGCGTGCCACTGCCGCTCGAAAATGTGGACACTGACCAAATCGTGCCGGCGCGCTATCTGAAGACTACCTCACGCGAAGGCTTCGGAGACTACCTCTTCCGCGACTGGCGCTACCGCGAGGACGGAACGGTAAACGAAGACTTCGTGCTCAACAACCCCACATACAAGGGGGAAATACTCGTGGCAGGCAAGAATTTCGGCTCCGGGTCCAGTCGAGAACACGCCGCCTGGGCAATTGCCGACTACGGCTTCCGGGTGGTGGTCAGCAGTTTCTTCGCCGACATCCACAAGAACAACGAACTGAACAATTTCGTGCTGCCAGTAGTGGTGAGCGAGAAGTTCCTCTCCGAACTTTTCGACTGCATTGCCGACGACCCGCAAACCAAAGTAGAAGTTAATCTTCCTGAACAAAGCATAACGAACAAAACAAACGGGGCTTCCGAGCGTTTTGAAATAAACGGCTACAAGAAATACTGCCTCATGAACGGTCTTGACGACATCGATTTTCTTGTGCAGAACCGTGACAAAGTGGACGAATACGAATTAAAGCAAAGATAAACATGAAACTTAAAATCGCTATTTTGGCCGGCGACGGCATCGGCCCCGAAATAATGAAACAGGGCGTTGCGGCGGTAAATGCCGTGGCACGCAAGTTCAACCACGAGGTGGAATACTCCGAAGCTCTCTGCGGAGCGGCAGCCATCGACGCCGTGGGCGACCCGTTCCCAGAGGAAACATACCGGACTTGCCTCGATGCCGACGCAGTGCTGTTCGCCGCCGTGGGCGACCCCAAATTCGACAACGACCCCACGGCGAAAGTGCGTCCCGAGCAGGGTCTCCTCGCCATGAGGAAGAAACTGGGACTGTTTGCCAACATCCGCCCGGTGCAGACTTTCAAGGGGCTTGTACACAAGTCGCCGCTTAAAGACGAAATCGTCAGCGGCGCAGATTTCGTGTGCATACGCGAGCTCACGGGCGGAATGTATTTCGGAGAGAAATACCAGGACAACGACAAGGCATACGACACCAACTACTACACGCGCCCCGAAGTGGAACGCATCCTCAAGGTGGGCTTCGAATACGCCATGCGCCGCCGCAAGCACCTCACCGTGGTGGACAAGGCCAACGTGCTCGCCTCAAGCCGCCTGTGGAGACAGATTGCAAAAGAGATGGCACCGCAATACCCGGAGGTGACAACCGACTATATGTTTGTGGACAACGCCGCCATGCGCATGCTCGTGGAACCTACGTTCTTCGATGTCATGGTGACAGAAAACACGTTCGGCGACATTCTCACCGACGAGGGAAGCTGCATCTCCGGCAGCATGGGCCTGCTCCCCTCCGCATCAACAGGAGAGAAAACACCTGTCTTCGAACCCGTACACGGTTCATGGCCCCAGGCCGCAGGCAAAAACATTGCCAACCCACTGGCACAAATACTCTCCGCTGCCATGATGTTCGAGTATTTCGGACTGAAAGAAGAGGGCGCTCTCATACGACAGGCCGTTGACGCATCTCTCGATGCCAATGTGCGCACACCCGAAATACAGGTCGCGGACGGTGACACATACGGTACGGAGGAAGTGGGAAAATGGATTGCCGGATACATCGAAAGAGCATAAAGGATATGGACAACCGCAACAGAACATGGACTGCGCTGCTGGCGCTTTCCATGTTTTTTCACACTGGCAACTCCGCAGCACAGTCAAAGGCGGCACTGCGCGACAGCCTGAAAGCTGCCACCGACCGCATGGAATACGCTCCCGACTCAGTGGATTTACGTCTGCGCAAGGCGAGCTTCAACCTCCAGTTGGAGCAGTGGACGTATGCGCTCGACGAATACAACTACATCCTCAAGCGGTACCCCGCAGAAGTGTCAGCCCTTTTCCACCGGGCTTACGTAAACGAGAAACTGCACCGCGACAATTTTGCCCGTCTCGACTACGAAAGCCTGCTCGCCATCGTGCCCGGACATTTCGAAGGGCAACTCGGGCTGGCACTCCTCAACCAGAAGACGAAACGCTACACTGATGCGCTGGATATGGCAAACCGCCTCATCTCGCAGTTTCCCGACAGTGCCGTGGCGTATGCCGCACGCGCGGGAATAGAAAAGGAACAGGGTATGGTGTCGCTTGCCGTGTTCGACTACGAAGAAGCCTTGAAACGCGACAGCAACAACAGGGAGTACAGGATTGACTACGCCGACGCGCTGATTGCCGACAAAAAGAAAGACGAGGCGCGTCGCCAGCTGGACCGCCTCGTCAGTATGGGTATACCAAGAATTTCCCTCAAGGATTTCTACAGTCGCTGCAAGTGACACAAGCAGCGCAGCGGCAGCGCTGCACGGAAGAAAACCGTCAGAATGAATAGGCAAAGCCTATAGACATATATTCCTTGAGCTGCCAATAGCCATGATCCTCGTCGCGTGCCGCCCCGTCATCGAAACGGGGATAAATAAAGATGTTCGACGCGATATACTTGTTGAACTGCAGCGACAGGGTGTTCTCCCATTCAAGCTCGGCGCGTTTGTACGTGGTATATCCGTACAGGCGCGTTTTCCATTTTATCATGTCCGTAAACGCCCACGTCAAATCCACGGTACACTCCGAACCGAAATCGTTGAGAGTGTGCTTCCCCTCGTCAAGTCCGTAGCGTGTGGCAAGATCCTTGCGCCCCACATACTTGAAGTTATAGGCGAGCGGAGCGAGATGTATCGATCCGGTAAGCTTCTTGTTGAACCATTCCGCCGTGTAGTCCATACCGACAGAAATGTTCACGTTGAGCGGCGAAAGGAAGTCGGAGTAAACCATAGGGTCGTTGCTCTTGTAGCCGCGCGTAAACTGCGTGTTGGCTATGAGCTGCAGCGAATAGTACCATCTCTTGGTAGCCTGCAGGCCCAACTTTCCCGTGTAGCGTATAAGGTCTTCCGAGGTTTTGAAATCATGGAGCGTGTCACCCCTGGAAGTCTGGAAGCCGAGTTTCATCTCGAGCTTGTTGTCAAACCTCACCTTCTGCTTGTTGTTGTAGTTAGCCTGCATCGTAACGCTCGCCACCATCGAGTAGTTGCTCTCGCCACCCTTGTACCAGTTGGATGAAACATAATTTTGAATCATCTGCAGATAATAGTCTCCGCTGAAAGTCCAGAAATTAGGTTTCTTCACCACGATGTCGAGTGGCATGTCGAAATCGTTCCCGTAAGAAATGTCGTCCGCCTTTGTCACGAACTGCACCTTGTTCTTTATCGGCGCGTCCATCTCCTTGTGTACTGACCCGGCCTTATTCACCCTGCGCTCGCTCTTTGCCACGAGTCCCGGATGGTTGAGATAAACGTTCATCAGAACTCTGTCGAGCATATCGCCGGTATCGTCGGAACTCCCGTTGCCGAGCATTCTCCCGGCAACGGAATGATAGAAAGTCGTTGGCGAGAAGAGAACGAAAGTTCTCGCATCGGGTGTGGCATTTCCTGATTCTACTGTAGCGCTGTCGATTCTTGTCCTCAGAGCCTTAAGAGAATCCGTATAGGCTTTCACGACGAGAGTATCCTTCTGCCTCTGCCGCTTCGTCCTCTGCCAATACTGCGCTGACGCCGATGTGGCACAGGCAAGCAGTGCAAAGAGAAAAAAAACTTTTCTTGTCTTCATGAGTAGCGGGCAAAGGTATTATTTGCCCTGCGGCACAGTCATGTCACCCTCAACATACAGCCGCACCACCTCCGGCGTGCCATTGGTCCTCACCGTGATGCTTTTCTTGAAATGCCCCTCAAACTTGCCCTTGCCGTTGTAGGTCACTTTCAGCGTGCCGCTCTCGCCGGGAGCCACCGGTTTTTTGGTGTATGTAGGCACGGTACAACCGCAACTCGCCACTGCCTGATTGATGATAAGCGGTGCGTCGCCGGTATTCTTGAAAGTGAAGGTGCAAGTCTGTATCTGGCTTTCAGAGAAAGTTCCGAAATTCCATGTTGTCTTGTCAAACGAGACCTTGGCCTGGGTTTGGGCGAAAGTTCCGGCAACAACTGCAAAGAGCATTGTTGCAATCGTCAAAAACTTTTTCATCGTCGTAATCATTTATAAATATATGTTCTACCTTAAAAATTCACGGCATTTCGCCATGTGAAAGAATAAAAGTTCTGCAAATTTACGCTATCTTTTTGTAAAAGCCTAAAACTCACGCATAAATTTCCTTAACAAAAGGCAGACAGCCCTGACAACTCGGAATAATAGGACTACTCGGACTTCTCGGACAACTCTGAAAGGTCGGAGGAGTCAGAGCAGTCCGAGTTGTCCGAGCAGCCCCCTCAACCAAAACCCAAAAATCCCCCGGAAGGCTGTTCCTTCCGGGGGACTGTGTGAAAAAAGGCGGTTACCTACTCTCCCGCATTGCATTGCAGTACCATCGGCGCAAGCGGGCTTAACTTC
>CAVGJZ010000063.1:0-7425 GCA_963629785.1 Oscillibacter sp. MSJ-31
TACCCCAGTTCGGGATAACTTTTGGATTGTCCATAGCAGATACACCGCTTTAACTTGAAGACAAGGCTTGGTGGCCGCCCACGGATAATGATGGGCGGCTTCAACGAAAAAGATTGATGTCAAGTCTGATGTTTTAGAAAAGGCTCAGCTGCTTAGTATCCTCAATGACGTAACCCGTAAGTGCTTTTGGCTTGTTGTCAAAGAAGCAGTATGCGCCCAATGCCGAAATCAGATTCATTATAAAATTGTTGACGGACCTGTGACGGGAATGCACGATTTGTGCAGTATTTTTCAACAGGTCATTGATGGTTTCTATGATGCATCTTTTGCGTAGCATCATTTTGTCGTAGAACGGCATCAGCCTGTTCTTCATGTTAACTCTTATCCCTGTCACCAGTTGTATGCCATCCTCAAACAGAAATTCAAACAGCTTCTGCGATATGTATCCCTTGTCAGCGAATAGCTTGCCATACAGGCGCTTGGCCAACACTTCGAACACCTTCGGGTCTTTGTCACTGACATTTGCCCCGGTAAGGACAAACGATATGATTTCCCCTCTGTCGTTGCACGCCAAATGCAGCTTAAAGCCATGACACCACCCCATAGTTCCCTTGCCGTCGGTAGCGATGTCCTTGAACACCTTGTTGGCATAGCGCCTGAGATTGTGGCAAACAGGTATCATGGTTGAATCCACGAAAGTTATACCGGTACACCTGCCAAAGGCACGGAGGTTCAAGAAGAACATCAATGGGAAGAAGACACGGCTTTCAAGTTCCACGAAGCGATTGTAGGATACGGCTGTGGGGAAATAGGATTTCAATGTGCCTTTGATGAAAAGCATGTAATAATGCTTGAAGTTACGGAACGATCCAAAATGGAAATACAGAAGAATCGTCATGATTTCGCTGTCAGCCATAGATGCCTTGCGCCTTCTGCGCTTCACGCCATCCTCTCCTGCAAGCATTTTTCCTGCGTTTTCAGCCTCAAAACACTTGCAAAACTCATCGATGGCACAATATAATTCAGTAATTTTGTACTCGGCAGTCATAATAGTTGTATTTGTAAATACTTGATTATCAACCATAAAGATACAAATAATCTATTAGACTGCCAACCTTTTTCCCTTTTTATTTGAACTCTTTCTTATCCCGAACTGGGGTAAAACTTTAACATTTTCGCAAGAGTAAGAGTAACTATTCAGCAATATTGTTTCTATTATCTTCTATCACTATCCGATAGCTGTGACTTGGCGAGTGTGCTTGTCCGAGGTAAAGAAAATTATTGGTTATCAGATAATTAAGTATGCGCTTTATTTGTATATCTCAGATATTTTTCGTACCTTTGTACCTATGAATGAGCAAGTTACGGACATATCACAAGCGATGATAAGGCTGACCTCGGAGATGGCATCTCTGCGTGAGAGCATGGATGCCTTACGTACGGAGAATGCCAACTTGCGCCGTCTTGTGGAAAAATTACAGGCGGAAAACCGTACCTTGCGCAAACGGTTGGAGATATACGAAAAGCCGAGAAAGAATTCAAATAATAGCAGCACGCCACCTTCTAAGGAACCCATGAAAGACGAGGTGCTTCGACGCACTAAATCGCTACGAAAGAAAAGCGGACTCAAGCCAGGCGGTCAACTCGGGCATAAGGGACATGTAAAGGAGTTGGTCTCAGAGCCTGACATAATAGAGGACTGTGTAAGCCATTTCTGCAGAGAATGCGGACGTGATCTGTCTGATGTCAAAAGGGAACTCGATTATGTAAGTCAAGTTGTGGATTTGCCGACAATAGCTCCTGTAACAACGGAATACCGTCACTACAAGAAAGTATGCAGCTGCGGATGTTGCAATAAGGGTTATACACCGCGAAAACGCGGAAGCCAAATCACATTCGGGCGCAACATAAGAGCCATTGTGACATACTTGAATGTTGTGCAGTGTGTTCCGTACGAGCGGTTGGCCTCGCTTATGATTGAGGTATTCTCGGTACATATGAGCCAAGGGACTATAAAGAATATCGTGCAAGAAGCCATGAAGAAGTCACGGCCAGCAATCTCGCTGCTTGAGAATATGCTGAAAAAATCCGCTGTTGTCGGCTTTGACGAATCTGGCTGTTACAACAACAAGAAACTGGATTGGGCATGGATAGCGCAGACGGCATACGTAACTCTTTGTTTCCGTGCGACAGGACGTTCTTCAAAGGTGCTAGAGGATAAGTTCGGCGATTCCTTGAAAAACATGGTTGCCGTCACGGATAGGCACAGTGCTTATTTCGCGCTCAACTTTCTCGACCACCAAGTTTGTCTCGCCCATCTTTTGCGTGAGCTTGAATATCTGACTGAGCTCGACCCCGAACAGAACTGGTCAAAAGATGTGGCAGACCTCCTGCGGAAAGCCATCCACGAAAGGAACGAGCGTCCCGAGGAGGTAATTGAGAAGAAAACGTGGCTTGACAAATTGGACGCTCTGCTGCAAGCCAACTTGCTTCATCTGAAAGACAATTTCGAAAGGTTGCGCAAAGGACTCTTCAAATGTAGAGATTACATATTCAACTTCTTGGAAAATCCGGGTATACCATCCGACAACAATGCTAGCGAGAGGGGCATACGGAAACTCAAGATAAAGCAGAAAATCTCAGGAACATTTAGGTCAGACAACGGAGCAGACGCTTTCTTCGCAATACATTCCATAGCAGATACTGCATGGAAGAACGGGCAATCGCAGCTCGACGCCATCAATACCATCCTATCATTGTAGAATGGAAATGACGCATGCCCGTTGTATTGCTGAATAGTTACCTGCACTCGGCATATACAAAATAAATTTTACATCTGCCTCATTTGCATACTATTTGATTGTTGGTTAGACGCGAGCCGACATTCGCACTCGCACCCGAGGCATCGTAATACGCATACGAGACGCCGCCACTTGCGTACGCATAGTACTACCCGCGATAGACCACACGGCCTATTGGGCAGTTTCACCGCTTGCAAAGTTACTGCATAATCAGGCAAAACGATGAATATCTGTCAGACAATGAGCCAAATGGCTATTGCTGCGACACCTCCGACTGCGGTGCAAACCCTGTCTATCCAATCCCAGGTGTTGCCGTAGAGACGGTCTTTGAGTTCGAGACAGGATGCCGCCACGATGGTGGCGTAGATTGCCGTCCATGGATCGGCTGCAAGTAGTGCGACGAGAAAGCCCCCGATGAGATGCTTGTATCGGTTGGATTTGGCGAAGAAAGAAAAAAGTTTGTTCATAACGCTTGTTTGTTGAATTAATATTGTTACCTTTGCTTCAGCTTCGATGAGAAGTTAGCATGTGCTACGGCACGTTGCATCGCGGGGAGGTCTCCAAAGGCTTCCCCGTTGTCTTTTTTTATTTGTTGTAGAATTGTTTGTCTTTATAAAACAATCTAACATTCCCCTTTTCGTAAATCCAGACCTCGTCAACCTGTTGTCCAGGCAAATGAACCCTCGCCATGATGGCTTTTCGTATGAACCGGTCGGAGCATCCCTTCGTGTTGTTGATGACTACGCGAGAAGATTGTTTAAGTCCATGCGACAACATATTCTTCACTTTGTTTTTATTCCACGGCTTAGCGAAGCTTTCGTACTCATAGAACACACCATTGACAGAGAAGTCGGGGCATTTGTTTTCGTATTTCGTACCGATGAGTGGTGCATAAATCTTTTTGTATTCGTCAGATTTGCAATGTAGTCGTGGTGTCAATCTCACCTCGTGTCCCAATTTGGCAAGTTGCAAGCAGATTTGCTTCATGTCGTTGTAGTCCGCTTTGTCTTTGTCGACATCGGTGTGTATATACAGTTTTCCTCCATTCTTAGCTTTGTGTTGCAACTTAAACCCATCAGACGAAGTACGCGAAATACATCCATCGATATACGGGCAATTATAGCAATCCTTCTTTCTGTTAGCGAACACATACTTGAGCCTTGCCTTGACGTTAGGCTTGTAGAAGTCGCATTTGTCGCAGGATGAAGGGAAGTAAGGATGAGATTGTGCAAAGAGCGCATTGTCAGTAGCTGGGTTGGCATCGAGCCCCGGTTGCGGAGTGGCAGCGTTGTCGCCCATGGGCGCCGAGGTTGGTGTCTCATCGGTGGACGTGAGTGAGCATTTGCAGTTCCATCGGTCGCCCGGTCGGTGCTCATTCCAGAAGGGGTCGGCGATGGGCCGTATGACGTTCCAGAAGATTTGGTGGTCGGGTCCCGGGTTGGGCGAAGTAGACGGCATCCACTTGAGGTTAGGCAGGACATCCGCCTCTCGGAGGAACTGCTGCCAGTCCGCCGCCTGGTGCGCCCGGAGCACGGCCGTGTCGTATTCCGTTTGGAGCCACGCCCCACACTGGTGCGAGGCGATGGGCAGGACCTCGTTAGCCCACTGATTGAACGGCTTTAAATCACCGTTTGAATCGGTGAGGAGATTAGCCATGTCGTTTTGCATGCGATGCACCTTGAAGGCCGAGAAGACCTCGTTGGAGTGGCGGAGCGCCTGTCGGAAGTCGTCGTCAGGGTCGGGTGCAGAAGATGCGCTGAAGCCCTCGTTGGCAGCGTTGTTGAACTGCTCGAGAATAGCCTTGAAGAGTGCCGGCGAGATGTTGGTATTGTTGTTTTTCCTTCCTTGTTGGTAGATGTCGTGAAGTATTTGTGCGATGAAGTCCGCAGAGAACGCCATAGAAGCGTTAACGTCGCTATTGTTGAGCTGGTAGAGATTGTTGACTACCATTCTAAATCCGCCCCGTCTGCGTTCGGGGCTTTTGCGAAAAAAGCCTTTATCCAGTTGTGTAGTGCGGATTTCTTTTTGTTGTCGGGTTTGTTAGGCTCATTGGGCGTATCAGTCTCGTTGGGCTTTTGATGGGCATTGGTGGGCTCATTGGGCGTATTAGGCCCATCGTCGGGTTGGTTATGTAGGTCTGCGATGGAAGCCTGCTGTTGTTCGAGCTGTTGCTGCTTGAGCTTGTCGTAGTCAGCCGGTTTTTCGATGCCGAACTCCTCGTAGAGGAACTCGTCGGCGACGGGTAGATTGAAATTGGAGCGTAGCTGCGTGAGAATGTTCATCTTGGTAGCCGGGTCGATGTCCTTCTGCTCTGGGAAGCAGAACTCTCCGCCGTTGGTGTTGATGCCCATGCGGAGGAAGATGTCCGCCATGTTGTAGTTGAGGACATCGAGGATATATCGGCGGTCAGCCTGCGCCACGCGGTCCTCGACCTTCTTGTGGACCGTACCCAGTGCCTGCGTGCCGTTATCGGAAGACTCCGTGGTGAGCGTATTTCCGAGGATGAGTTTGGAGATTTCGTTGTTGCACCGTTCGCAGAGGCGTTCGTAGACCTCGGCTGTGCCCGTTTTGTTGCCCGCCTCGACGAGGTTGAGGTTGGTGTCCTTGCCATGTACGAAGACTGCGAGCGAGCCCGCATTGTAGGCATCGTCGATGGCTCGCTGTCTGGAATCGTCATCATCCGTGTCATAAGTATACTCCTGAATGGGCATGCCGAAGACCTCGGAGAACTGTGACCAGTCGCCTGTGGTGTTTCGCTTATAGATGACCCATGGCGCAGCCTTAGCGAGTAGTCCGAGGTCGGTGGGCGATCCGATGAAGAGGAGGTCGGGGTATTCGTCCCATGAAGTGCCCGTGATGTCCGTCTGGTGGCGGAGAATGAGCCTTCGTACGGGATCGGCATGCTTACGGGGGATGAGGTCGTAGTTGAGCCAGTTGCCGTCCTCGCGGTAAAACTGACAGAGCGAGAAGCCCCACATTTTGGCATCGATGATGTCGGTGACGAGTCGTGAGAACCATGGCGAGCGAATCTGCTCATTGACCGCTTCGTCGGGTATGCCATCGCGCCAGAACTCAATGTTAGAACAAAGGACCGCATTGCGTCGCTTCTCGATGACACAAGAGAGGTGGGCATCGAGGAGAATGTCGTCGTAGAGGTCGTAGAGTCGGTAACGTCGTGAGAAGTCGACATTCTCGGCTGCTCGAATAGCCTGTGTGAAATCTGCGATGTCGATGCCGAATCGCTTGGGCTGTGTGAGCACGATGACAGAGGGGGAAGTCTGCCCCGGTCGAGGAAAGTTGCCGCTGACAGTGATTTTGCCTTTCGGCTGTATGTTTTTTCTTTTAGCCATAATCAGAAAATGTTAGAGGTGATTAGCCCTTTTGGGGTTGCTTTTGAACCGGAATGGCGCTTTTGAAGCCCTTGTATCGTCGTCGAGGAGGGGTGCTCCCTCGATGGAAATCTCGCCGTTGGCGACGGCCTTCATCCACTCGACTGCTCGCTCGTAGCGGTCTTTGCGTAGCTGCGAGAGTTTTTGCGGATTGTGGATGCAGAAGATGTGATAGACTGCGATGTCGATGACCATCATGAGCACCAGCTGCAGCCGGTCTTCGTCCGTGGCGGAGAAGATGGCATCGCAGTCGTAGCGCTTGGAGAGGTAACAGCGCATCTCGGCGATGGCGCGGTCCTCACAGATTTCGACGACCGCCATGTCGGTGCGTGTGAGCGCATCGAGGATTTCCCGGTGTATGGTAGCGTCGTAGTCGGAAAGTTGTACGAATTGACTCATAGAAAAGTATTGTGATAAGATTAAAATCTGCGTTTGTTGCGTGTTCGTATGTCCGCCCGTGAGCGTGTCATGGGCGGGTCGGCGCGGCGCTGAATGTCGTC
The DNA here is from genome assembly GCA_963629785.1 of Oscillibacter sp. MSJ-31. Classification (GTDB taxonomy): domain Bacteria; phylum Bacteroidota; class Bacteroidia; order Bacteroidales; family Bacteroidaceae; genus Prevotella. The sequence continues at coordinate 6,691 of CAVGJZ010000063.1, forward strand.
GATGATGCGGTTGCCTCCCTCGACGGCATCTGGCCCGTCGGCCGGATACTTGAGCGAGAGTGTGAAGAGGGTGAACTGGTCGATGAGTTCCTTCATGTGGGGATTGTCTCGCTCCAGCTCGTTGAAGACCAGGTTTCCGGCTCGGTTCATCGGTTCGAGGTTCGCCTCGATGCGCGTAGCCTTGTCCGTCTTCTTCTGCTCATCGCCGCGGATGTAGAGCTGCACCCCCTTCTCGCGTCGCACCTTAGCGACGAGCGGTTTGAAGACCTGCTGGAAGAACGGGTCCTGGAGTTTGTTGTTCTCCATGTAGCAATAGACCGGGGCTTTGCCCGCAACGAAGTCGAGGAGCTGTACATACCAGTCGATGAACTCCGCATTGAGCGCCTGTGCGAGGAACGTCTTGATGACATAGAGCCTTCCGTTGAGTTTGCCAAGGAGCGAAACCGTCTTGAACGACTTGCCCTTCTTGCCCTTGCCTTCGCCCGGTGCGGGGTCGCCATACGCCACGAGGAACTTGAACTTAGAGAGTGCTGGCACCTTGCCGAACGCCAGTTGCTCGAAGATTTCGCCCTCGGAGATGGGATTGTTGAAATACTCCCCCTGCGCCGCCTTTTTTGAGATTTTGGCGAGGACCCGGTCGATGTGCTCCTCCGAGTTTTTCTCCGGCCAGGTGGAATGTCCGTTACGGTCGCGGATGTTGACGATGTCCCAGTGGTCTGCCATGTTGCCCGCTCG
>CAVGJZ010000063.1:7663-11152 GCA_963629785.1 Oscillibacter sp. MSJ-31
CCCTGCTTGGTGACGAACTCACACTCCGTCCATGCTCCGAGCGACTGCTGCTTGCCGTAGTAGGCAATGATGCGCCCGTTGGCCTCCAGATTCGCCCGGAAGGGGTCGAGAAGGCGGACGGCATTGTCGAAAGAGTTGGACGTGAGAATCACATTGTGCTTGCGCCCGGTGAGGGTGAGATAGAGGACGCAGAACATGGCGCACGTAGACTTTGCCAGCTCTCGGCTCCAGGAAAGCACCTCGAACCACTCCGGGTTGTCGATGATGCGCTTGATGGCCCGCTTCTGGAAGGGCGCGAACTCATATTGCGCAAAGGAAGGGAAGAAGAACTTGATCCATTCGAGCGGACGCGCTTCCAGTTGTGCCCGGTGCTTGACGATTTCGGCATGCGAGAGCGTGCGGTCCACAGTGGTGGCCCGTGCGATGGATTCCTTGAACTTTTCCCAATTCTGAATGGCTATGCGGTCAGACTGTTTCATGATGGGTTTAGAGTTTATCCTTGATATAAGCATCGAAGAGCGGTGTGAGTTCCTTGGCCCGTGCGAGGTCGGAAGCACGAATCCACTCGATGACATCGGTGAGGACAGCGATGCGTTCCGCGATGCCCAGTTCCTGCTCCATGTTGCGTATGGCGGTGGTCAGTTTGACAATCGTGTCCGCCTGTTTGGCATCGGGGAACCGTTGCCCCTCGGGTTTGGTCTGTACGGCGCGGTTTACCTCCGCCACCTGTCGGTAGAGACTCTGCACCTGTTCGCGGCGTGTGAGCGTGAGTCCCACCTTCTGCTCCTCCCACTTGCCGGCGCGGCACCAATTAGAGACCGTGACGCGTGAGACCCCGACCCGGTCGGCGATTTCCTGCTGTGTGAGATTTTCGCGGAGATAGAGCGTCTGCGCCCATTCCTTTTTCTGTATGTTGGTCAAATCAGCCATAAAAAATCAGCGTTATAGAATAAAAATTATAGTGCAAAGTTACCGTGAAAGCGAGTTGAAACGAGAAGCGGAAAAGCATGATGACCGTTTGTGCGGTCATGATGCCTGTATAAAGTGTCATGATAAAATCGGTGAGGTGGGAAGCGTGGAAAATGCCCTTACCTTTGCATCGGTGAAGCGAACCTCGGCTGCACTCGGCATAGCCAAACGAGCTTTGCTTGAGGAACGTGAGAAATGAAGAAGACGACAGAAAAATGAAGACACAATACTTTAATATCAAGCGCGAGAGCCAGGGAACGACCATCTGGCTATACGGCGACATCGGCTACGAAGTGGAGAGTGGTCAGATAGCCGCTGAGCTGAGCGCCTGCGAAAAGGCAGGCGGTCGGATAGACATAAGAATCAACTCCAATGGCGGTGACGTGTTTAGCGGGATAGCCATCTACAACGCGCTGAAGAACAGTGAAGCCGACATCCACCTCTATGTGGACGGCGTGGCGGCGAGCATGGCCAGCGTGATAGCCCTTTGCGGAAAGCCCGTGGAGATGAGCAAATACGCACGGCTGATGCTTCACAGCGTGAGCGGCGGGTGCTACGGCAACAAGCAAGAGCTGAGCGCTTGCATCCAAGAGATAGAAAGCCTGGAAGACAGCCTAGCTGAGATATACGCCCAGCGCATGGGACTGACGAAGGAGGAGGTGAAAGCCAAATACTTTGACGGCACGGACCACTGGCTGCGCGCCGAGGAAGCCCTGGAGATGGGACTGATAGACGGCATCTATGACGCCGAGCCTGTGGAAGACGAGAGCAGCCCGGAGGCGATATACAAGACATTCAACAACCGGCTCAAGGAGCCTCAAAACAAAATCAATATGACATTAGAAGAACTGAAGAAGCAGCCGCAGTTTACGGACTGCAAGAGCGAGGAAGAAGTGGTGGCAAGAGCCCAGCACTTTGCCGCTCTCGCCGTCAAGGCAGAGACGCTCGAAAGCGAGAACAAGGAGCTGAAAGAAAAAGTGGCCCACTATGAAGCCCAAGCCGAGGAGCGCCTTAGCGCCGAGCGCAAGAGCTTGCTTGACGCCGCCGAAAAGGACGGCCGCATCAACGCCGAGACCCGCCCGACCTTTGAGAACATCTTGAAAGGCAACCTGGAAGAAGGCAAGAAAGTGCTCGCCGCGCTCACGCCGAAGCGCAAGGTGATGAACGACTTGAGACTACAGCCCAGCGGCGACGGCGCGTGGGAACAGCGCATGCAGGCCATCCGCGAGGCACGAGCCAAGCGCAAGTAAAAGAAATCGAAATAACCCAAACCCAAGAAGACTATGGCAATAGTAGTAAAAAACACGAACTACAGCGGTGAGGTGTTGGAACGCATCCTCACGACCGCGACCACCGGTAATGAATTAGTGGACAAGGGACTCATCATGGTGATTCCCGGAGTGGAGAAGAAGATCAGTGTGCCCCGCCTGAAGGTGGGCAAGATGCTGCAGAAGCGCAAGGAAGACCCCCAAAAGGCCGACGCCGTGGGCGATTTCAACTACAGCGAGCAGAGCCTTGACCCGAAAGACTTCATGGCATTCACCGTGTTTAACCCCCGCTCGTTTGAGCAGATATGGCGCAAGTGGCAGCCCAAGGGCAACCTTGTGTTCAGCGAGTTGCCGCCCGAGGCACAAAATGCGATGCTCGAGGCGCTGTCGAAGCAAGTGCAGTTTGAGCTTGGCAACTTGTATGTGAACGGCGAGTATGTGGAAAACGGCACCGACGATCAGTTGATGAACGGCGTGTTGACGCAAGCCGCGAAGGATGCAGACGTGGTGGTGGTGAACCCCGCGGCCGGCACGACGATGATAGACAAGCTCTACGCCGTGCGCAAAGCCATCCCGAAGGCGATGCGCGAGAACCCCAACCTTCGCTTTATCATGAGCGTGGACGACTTTGACACCTACGACAAGGAACTGACCGAGCGCGAGCACAAGAACTCGAACGAGAGCGAGGTGAACAGCAAGCGCTTCAAGGGCATCACGATAGAGACCGTGGCGGCATGGCCCGACGGCGTGATTGTGGCTACCCTCTGCTCGCCCGACAGCGACGGCAACTTCTTTGCCGCTGTGAACCTTCAGGACGACGAAGACGTGATTCAGATAGACAAGTTGGGCAACGCCTCAGAGCTCTACTTCTTCAAGTTGCTCCTGAAGGCCGACACCAACATTGCCTTCGGCGAGGAGTTCATTGTGATGGACAGCCGTGATACCCCTGCATTCAAATACACCGCTACGGCCTCGACCGTGGCAGAAGAAGGAGCGTAAGCCATGGCCCAGATGAAATATCTCGTGATCCACTGCACCGCCACTCCCGAGGGTCGTGACGTGACGTCGGCAGAGATACGCCACTGGCACACCGACCCCGTGAGCAAGGGCGGACGAGGATGGAAGCAAGTGGGCTACACCGACCTCATCCACCTTGACGGCACCGTGGAGCGCATGGTGCAGAACAACGAGGACGCAGAGGTGGACCCGTGGGAAGTGACCAACGGGGCGAAGGGCTACAACTCGGTGAGCC
>CAVGJZ010000064.1:0-10533 GCA_963629785.1 Oscillibacter sp. MSJ-31
GACCGTATAGCAGGGCTGAACACCTACGACTACGGGGCAAGGCAGTATTTCCCCGTACTGCCGGGATGGGACAGGATGGATATGCTGTGCGAGAAACATTATGAATTGTCGCCATATCAGCTCTGTGGAAATAATCCTTTATCAAGAATTGAGAAAGACGGCAAAGATTGGTATTTTTCGAGAAATGGCGACTTTATAGAAGCCGATAATAAATCTTCTGATAACATAATTATTCAAGAGCTCAACATGAGAGCTTTGGGCAATCCTGCATGGCAGAAAGGACAACCCAAATTGATTAATACCAATATTGCAAATATAACATTATCCGTAAATGCTTATTCTAAAATATTTACTTATATATTGAATAAAAATGGATATGATACAAATTTATTAAAGTCTGGGAAAATAGAAATTTATGAAACAGATGGGGTGAATTTTTACAATAAAACTAATGAGGCAGAGATGTCGTATGAGTCAAATGCAGTTACGACGCATTATAAGGATAATTCCGCTAATATAACAGCTTTCATAAACACAGGTTATAATGGCACGCAAGAATTATTTTCTTCGGTTTCTAATGTCGTGAATATTTTAGGCGGTCATGAATTTTATGGACATTTTTTGTTAAGAGGTGATGAACGGACAGCTTACAATGTCCAAAAAAACATCCCGTCATGGAAAAAGACAACAGAACAATTGAAACAACATGTAAACGAAATGATAAAAATATATGAGAGATAGATTTTTACTTTACTTTATAATTTGTTCTTCGTTTATAAGTTGTGCACATTGCACCACTTTTAATGAAAACGATGAGGTGGATACTCTCTTTACAACTCATAGTGTTACTGCCGTTGAAAGAGGTGACACTATAGAATTTTTATGGAGAGAAACATCAAGTGAAAAATGTTTACCAATATATGTTCATTTAGATAAAAAAGAACGTGAAAGAAAAATTCGTTCCTATTCAAATATGATTAGAAGAACCACTCCTAATAATTTAAATGTTTTTGGTTATGACTTTACTCTTGATAAAACGGAAACATCGCATGAGGCAACTGTCTATACAAAAAAATACACAACATATGTAAATCAAGAATTGATTGGCTCATATTCTGATAAGCACAAGGTTCATACTTTGGATTTACGAGATCGAAAGTTGTTTTATTCCATCATGAACTATTTCGAATCAAGATTTGGAATAGCAGATATTTATTCAACAGGAGAACAGGGAAGGAATGTATCACGAAATCTTGCACATTATGTGTGTTGGAAAAATAACACTAGTCAAATCGCGGTGTATAACAAGATAATGCCTACTTGTACGCCTACAGATGAAAAGCGTCAAGAACTTTTCATTGTCATCAGCGAATTGTAAAAATGCAAAAGATTATAATGAAAGAGAGACTTAACCCAACTTTGGCCTTATAGCAAACTACGTGGAATAGAAAGGACGATGAATTCGCTTATAACAACAGAACTATCAAAGACCAAAGGCCTCGTGTGACATTCGGTTATTATGACGAAAAGTCCAATGTCTTATATCTGGAAAATTTGTTTTGCGGGTTCATAGAAAATGCCAAAGGGTATGACAACTTGGAGATTTTTGTAATTGGCAATACCAAGGAGACGAAGAACAATATATCCTCGTACATTATCAGTTACAGTCCGCAAACAAGTGAAATAGTCAATGTGTCGAAAATCAAGGATTTCTGTTATGACAGATTATACGACAAGGCTGACCGTTGTCGGTAAGTTATGTTTACGGCTCTTTCATTAAAAGTCGAAGCAAGTACACGGTTTTCAAAAAAAATACAACTTGGCAACTCTTTTGATATGCACTTTGTTGGGATATAGGCGTGCCCTCAAAACGAGAAAGTTGCGGCAGGCAAAGGTAGTGTCGTGCTTTTTTTGTACCTTTGCCCGGAAAATGACACGGCGCAGGTCGTTGTGCGAAAAAAGCAGGCATGATGGAAGACAGCAGGAAACCTTTGATGGGGCAGACTCTTGCCGAACTGAAAGAGGTCGCTCTTCAGCTCGGTATGCCCGCCTTTACCGGTGGGCAAATGGCGAAATGGCTCTATGGAAAGGGTGTATGCGATATTGACGAGATGACAAATATCTCAAAGGGAAACAGGGAAAAACTGAAGATGCAGTATGTCGTGGGAGCGATGCCTCCCATCGACTGCCAGAGGTCGAAAGACGGCACAGTGAAATACCTTTTTCCGACGGAAAGCGGAAAATTCGTGGAAACGGTATATATCCCCGACGGCGACCGCGCCACACTCTGCGTGTCGTCGCAGGTGGGGTGTAAGATGAACTGTCTCTTCTGTCAAACAGGAAAGCAGGGCTTTGAGGGAAACCTCACCGCAGCTGACATCTTGAACCAAATATATGCACTGCCCGAGAGGGATAAACTCACGAATGTGGTGTTTATGGGGCAGGGTGAGCCTATGGACAACCTCGACAACGTGTTGAAGGTGACCCGGGTGCTCACTTCCGACTACGGCTTTGCGTGGAGTCCCAAGCGTATCACGGTGAGCAGCGTGGGAGTGAAGAACAAACTCAAACGCTTCCTTGACGAGAGCGACTGCCATGTGGCGATAAGCATGCACTCGCCGATACCGGAACAGCGTGCCATGCTCATGCCTGCGGAAAAGGGTATGTCGATAAAAGACGTGGTGGCTCTCATGCACCAGTATGATTTCACACGGCAACGGCGTCTGTCGTTTGAGTATATCGTGTTTGCCGGGGTGAACGATTCGATGGTTCATGCACGCGAGATCGTGAAGCTCGTTGATGGACTGGAGTGCAGGGTGAACCTCATCAGGTTTCATCAGATACCCGACGTGGACCTGCGCGGCGTGGCTGACGAAAAGATGGAAGCCTTCCGTGACTATCTCACCAAGCATGGCGTGTTCACCACTATAAGAGCCAGTCGCGGACAGGACATCTGGGCGGCCTGCGGTCTGCTCAGCACCAAGAAAAAGAATCAGGCGGGTTAAATACGTAATCCGCCCAAGAAGAATAAAGACACAATGGAAAACAGAAAAATAAGAGTCGCCATCACTCACGGCGACACGAATGGAATAGGTTATGAGGTGATATTCAAAACCTTTGCGGAGCCGGCAATGCTCGAGTTGTGTACCCCTATAATATACGGGTCTCCAAAGGTGGCGGCATACCATAGGAATGCGCTCGGAATACAGGCGAACTTCACCATCATCAGCAAGGCGGAAGACGCAGTGGACGGAAAGGTGAACCTGCTTGCCACGTTCGACGACGATGTGAAGGTGGAAATGGGGCAGCCGTCCAAGGAAGCCGGCGTGGCGGCACTCAAGGCACTTGACAGGGCGATGGAGGACTTCGGTACGGGAGTCTACGACGCACTTGTCACGGCGCCGATAAACAAGAATGACATACAGGGCGACGGGTTTCATTTCTGCGGACACACGGAATATATCCAGGAAAAAGTGGGGCAGGGCAGCAAGGCTCTGATGATACTTGCCGGAAACACGCTCCGCGTGGCACTTGTTACCACGCATTTGCCAATAGCCGAAGTGGCCAAGGCCATCACGAAGGAGAGCATCGTGGAGAAATGCACGATATTCAACAATGCCCTCAAACGTGACTTCAATGTGTCGGCACCGAGGATAGCCGTGCTCTCGCTCAACCCTCATGCTGGCGACGGCGGAGTGATAGGCAATGAGGAGGAAACGGTGATAAAACCCGCAATCGACGAACTTGAGGAAAACGGCGTGAAGGTTTTCGGACCATTTGCTGCCGACGGCTTCTTCAGTCATAGCGCATATACCGCTTTCGATGGAGTGCTTGCCATGTACCACGACCAGGGACTTGCCCCCTTCAAGACAATTGTGGGCGACGAGGGCGTGAACATCACGGCAGGACTGCCTATCGTGCGCACATCGCCGGACCACGGCACGGCGTATGACATTGCCGGCAAGGGCGTGGCAGACGAGACGTCATTCCGCATGGCAGTGTATAGTGCCATTGATATTTTCAGAAACAGGGCTAACTACGACGAACCGATGCAGAACCCACTCAAGAAACTCTACCACGAGCGTAGGGACGACAGCGAGAAGGTGAGGTTCGCCATGCCAAAACGCCCGAGACCGGCTGAGCAAAAAGAGGGCTAACCGCTAAGGATGAACAAAAAATACCAAAACGGATTCCTTGTCTTCGGCATAGCAGTGCTGGCGCTTATGGTCACGCAGCTCAATTTCTCCGAAGTGTGGAATGGACTGCAGCGGGCCGGCTACTGGTTCTGGGCTGTAATGGCACTGTGGCTGGGCGTCTATGCGCTGAACACCCTGTCGTGGTATCTTATCATACGGCAGGGGCGCGCGCCCGGTGCGAAAAAGGAATTCGGATTCTGGTGGCTGTACAAAGTCACAGTGTCTGGTTTTGCATTGAATTATGCCACGCCGGGCGGACTTATGGGTGGCGAAGCCTACCGCATCATGGAGCTGGCTCCGAAAATAGGTACGGAACGGGCGTCATCATCGGTGATACTCTACGTGATGACCCACATATTCTGCCATTTCTGGTTTTGGCTATTGTCCGTAGGACTGTTCCTTGTGGCGGAACCCGTGCTCATAGGCTTCGGGCTGGCGATTCTCCTTGCGCTAATCACGGCATTCTGTGTTCTTGGATTGTGGTTCTTTATGAAGGGCTACAAGAAAGGACTCGCCGTGAGGCTGGCGCGGTGGCTCGGTCATCTGCCGTGGCTTGGCAAGTGGGCCAAGCGGATGGCGCTTGAGCACGGCGAGCAACTTGAGACCGTGGACAGGCAGATTGCCGCCCTGCATCGCCAAAATCCATTGACGTTTTTTGCCGCTGTGGTGCTCGAGCTGGCGGGCCGTTTCCTGTCGTGCCTGGAGATAATGTTCGTTCTGCTTGTGCTGTCACACGACGTTGATTACGTTGATTGCGTGGTAATGCTGGCATTTACCTCTCTCTTTGCCAATATCCTGTTTTTTATCCCCCTCCAGCTCGGAGGTAGGGAAGGTGGCTTTACAATGTCTGCGGTGGGACTCGCCATGACGGCAAGTAACGGCATCTTCGTGGCGCTGATTGTGAGAATACGCGAGATGGTGTGGATTGCTGTTGGACTGCTGCTAATCAAGGTGGAACGCAAGAAAGAGGTGGCGGCGCATACCGAAAACTGTAGCCTGCCAACCGGAAACTGTAGTCTGCCAACTCCTAATAATGATAAAAAATGAGGGTGCGATGACCCGATAGTGGATATTATTGTGTAATTTTGTCCCGATAATATGAATACATCCGAACTCCAGAAGATAAAACAACGGTATAACGTCGTGGGAAACTGCGATGCTCTGAACCGGGCTTTGGACGTTGCCCTGCAGGTGGCGCCCACCGATTTGTCCGTACTCATAATTGGAGAGAGCGGTGTGGGAAAGGAGATAATCCCGCGCATTATACACGACAACTCCCCGCGCAAAAGGGAAAAATACTTTGCCATCAACTGTGGCTCAATACCGGAGGGGACAATCGACAGCGAACTCTTCGGACACGAGAAGGGGTCGTTCACTGGAGCTGTGGGGGAAAGCGAGGGCTATTTCGGTACCGCCAATAACGGCACTATATTTCTTGATGAGGTGGGGGAGCTGCCTTTGGCGACTCAGGCAAGGTTGCTGAGAGTGCTCGAAACAGGAGAATACATCCGTGTGGGCGGTCAGAGGATAATGAAAACTGATGTGCGTATCGTTGCCGCTACCAATGTGAATATGCGCAAGGCCGTCAGCGAGGGACGCTTTCGCGAAGACCTGTATTATCGCCTCAATACAATACCCATTCAGATGCCGCCGCTGAGGGAGAGAGGCAACGACATACTGTTGCTCTTCAGGCTCTTCGCCATGCAGATGGCGGAGAAATACAACCTGCCGAAGATTGCGCTCGGCGATGACGCGAAGCAGCTGTTGCTTAAATACAAATGGCCCGGAAACGTGCGCCAGCTGAAGAATATCACCGAGCAGATGTCCATCCTCTCCACCGAGAGGGAGATAACCGCCGAAAGTCTGCTGCGGTTTATCCCGCAGGACATGGAGACAACGCAAATCGCAATGGTGAACTCCGGCGGCAGTTCTTCCGGGTCGCATTCTTATGAGAGCGAGAGGGATTTGTTATACAAGATATTGTATGAACTGCGCGGGAATGTCAGCGAATTGCGGCGGGAGGTGAACGACCTCCGCAAACAACTGGACGAAGCCCGTGGCGAGGGCTGCATAAAACAGATTGAGGGTGCGGCGCACAGGAATATCCCAGCTCTCATACAGTCTGCGCAATCCAGTGAATCGGCAAGGGTGGACAGGATGGGGCGTGGCGAGCCTGCCGTGCAGGATGCCGTGGCGGAAGAAATCTCCGAGCCTGAAAATCTGAACCTTGAGAATATCAGTCGTCACATGCTCGAAAAAGCTCTCGGGAAAAACGGCGGCAACAGAAAGAAAACTGCGCAGGAGCTGGGTATCTCTGACCGTACGCTCTACAGGTGGATAAAGCGGTACGGGTTTGACAAAGCCTCCGAATAGCATGTGTGGACAACGAAAATTTACTTCAATGAATCCAAAGGGGAAAAGCTATATATATATAAAAGGTGTAGAATGCCTTGCTCTGGTATTTCTCGTCGTAATCGTTGCGGCGTGCAGCGTGTCGTATAAGTTCAACGGCGCAAGCATAGACTACACGAAGACAAAGACGATACAAATATCAGATTTCCCCATACGTTCCAGTTATGTGTGGGGGCCGATGGCGAGCATCTTCAACAATCAGTTGAAAGACGTTTTCGCCAACCATACGCGGCTCAGTCAGGTGAAGAGAAACGGCGACCTGAAGATAGAAGGCGAGATAACGCAGTATTCGCAGCGCAACAAGGCCGTGACGGCGCAGGGCGAGTCGGCACAGGTGGAACTCTCGATGACGGTAAACGTTAGATTTACAAACAACGTGAACCATAGCGAAGATTTTGAACGGCAGTTTACTGCCACCACAACATACGACAGCCGGCAGTCGCTAAATTCCGTGCAGGAAGAATGTGTAACGCAGATGGTGACGCAAATTGCTGACCAGATATTCAACGCCACCGTGGCGAACTGGTGATAAGAACTTTTTTTTTGTAATGCCATTGTGCCTTTCGGCGAAAAGCAATAGTAACAGGTAACTATATAATCACAATAACATCCGCGCGCGAATGGATTTAGGACAACTGATAAAACATCCGGAGTTAATGGACAAGGAAACGCTCTACGACCTGCGTTCCCTCGTTGCCCTGTATCCGTATTACCAAACGGCGCGTCTGCTGATGCTGCAGAACCTGTATATCCTGCATAGTCCATCGTTTGACGAGGAATTGCGGAAGGCTGCTGTGTACTTCTCTGACAGGAAGGTGATATTCAAGCTCGTTGAGGCTGCCCACTACAAACTGCGCAGTGCCGAAGAAAAGGCGACGAAGAAATACCACACAGAGGAAAAGGAAAGCCGCACCATATCACTAATCGACCAGTTCCTCGAAACGCTGCCGGAAGACACTGAGGCCAGCAGCGGCAATGCCCCGAAACGTAAGCCCACGCCAGCCGATGCGGCAGTGGACTACGTGTCCTATCTTCTCGAAACAGAAAGCGAGGAGGAGAGGAAACAGGCTGAACGCAAGCCGCAGATGAAGGGGCAGGACCTTATTGACAACTTCATAAACAATGAGGGCGGTAAGATTGAACTCGCCGAACTTCCTGAGACGCCACAGCAGATTCCCGTTGATGTGAAAACGGAGGAAAAGGAAAATGATGATGGCGTGTTTACCGAAACTTTGGCGCGTATTTACATAAAACAGGGACAATATTCAAAGGCTTTGGAAATTATTAAGCGATTAAATTTGAATTATCCAAAAAAAAATGTTTACTTTGCAGACCAAATACGGTTCTTGGAGAAATTAATAATTAATAATAAATACAAATAACAGAAGAAAATGTACACATTGTTCTTAATTCTTATTATTCTTGCTGCGGTACTCATGATTTGCATCGTGCTGATACAGGAGTCAAAGGGAGGGGGCTTGGCATCCAATTTCTCTTCTTCAAACCAGATTATGGGCGTACGCAAGACTACGGACTTTATCGAGAAGGCTACATGGGGACTTGCCATAGCAATGGTAGTGTTCAGCGTGGTATGCGCTTACACTGCTCCGGATGCTGCTGGTTCGCAGAGCGTGATGGAAAATGCCACTGAGGCCCCGCAGGCAAATCCTAACAACTTGCCTGGTTTCGGTGCAGGGCAGAAAGCCGCTCCGGCGCAGCAGAAAGCTGCTCCGGCTCAACAGGGTGCAACACAGAAAGCTGCTCCGGCATCTTCTGGTTCAAAATAAAAATGGCAAAAAAATACGTGATTTATTTGGTGGTTTCAAATAAATCACGTACCTTTGCACTCGCTTTGAAACACTAAGCGTTATATGGTGGCTGTAGTTCAGTTGGTTAGAGCGTCAGATTGTGGTTCTGAATGTCGTGGGTTCGAGCCCCACCAGCCACCCCTCCGAGGGAAGCCTTATAAACAGGGCTTCTCTTTTGTTTTATAGGCAGTTACAGGCTCACTCGCCGCCTTTTGTGGGACGTTAAACGGCATTTGGCTTTTTAAAAGTAGCCTTAAAATATGATGGGTCTTTATTATTTCCAGAAAAATGTGACTATTCTTGAAAATAATTGTTACCTTTGCGGTTGCGTTGAGGGCTTTCGTCCGTTTTGTTAATGGCGGTGCTGTGGCGGATGAAAGTCTCTTGGCGGTTGTTCTTGTCGTTAGCTTTTGTGATGCGATGGGGACAGGAAGAACAAAGGAAACGTTTTATTGCATAGCACCGTGAATTCTCTGAAGAACAATGAGTTTTAAACAAATTACCCCCCCCATTGGCTGAGTTTGTCATTGGATAGAAACAAGTTCATTTGTTTTTTTTTCTATTCGGTATTCCTGCTGTTTTTCCTTTCTCCCGACTCCTATCTTTACGACGTATTTTCCCATTACGACAGCGCATGGTTCTTCACCTGCGGCAAGGCGTGGATGAACGGCATGGTGCCGTATGTGGACTTTGCCGACAGCAAGGGTCCGTTGCTTTGGCTGATTTACGGTGTCGGGTATCTACTGAATTCCCATTCCTACGTGGGAGTTTTTTGGGTGAGTTGTGTATTCTACGCCGTATCGTTCACGTTCGCCTATAAGTTGAGCCGTATTTTCCTGAATAGCAGTGCTTCTTCTATAGTTGTAGCGATACTGCCATTATTCCATTTTTACTACAAAATTCATAACGAAATGCATGCAGAGGATTACTGTATAACCTTTGTCTTCATTTCACTCTATTGTCTTTGCCGTGTGCTTAACGGTGTGGATAAAAGGCAATTATACAGATACGCTTTTGCGGTGGGAGTCTCAATGTCCTGTTGCCTGCTTATCAAATGGAACTATTTCTTTATGCTCGGCAGCATCGCCCTCGTTGTGCTTTTCATTTCAGTGCACATGAAGACTTTTTCCGGTCTGTGGGGCGGGCTTGTTGGCATAGCCGCTCCCTTGATTCCCTTTTTGATATATTTTCTAATACAAGGAAATCTTGATGCCTTCGTTTCTGAATATTTCGTGAATACGACCTCGACAGTCAGTCATGGTTTCGTATTCTTTTGTAAGAGATATATTCACCAGTTGTATTATATAAAAGAAATACACTTCCTTATTCTGTTAGGCGTGGTAATTTTTTGTTACCGACATAAATCATTCAGATGGCTTGTTTTCACATTATTTGTGTTTTATGCGCTCTTGTTATTCTCCATGTTCCTACACTATCACCTGATAGTCATTCCATTCATCATATTTTTGTTGATTTCCATTTTGGAATATTTGCAACAAAGAAACATCATCACTCATACCGTGACTGTGTTTTTGGTAATCGGCGGTGTGCTGGGATCAACCGCCACGAATATTCATTATAACGATTTGTACAGCAGTCCCCTCTTTGATCATAACAATGTCGACCGCCAAGCCTACTATAATGCGTCTCGGCTTATGGCAACGATTAAAAAGCCCAAAATCATGTCCACTGTGGGAGATTTGGGATTCGGCGTTCTTGCTGACGCTATGCCAGCCTGCAAGTATTGGAGTGAACAGACAGGGGCTACACCTGATATGCTTGAAGAAAGGGAACATGCCCTACATGAAAGAAAGCCTGATTTTGTGGTTGTATTACGTTCTAAATATGATGGCTGGTGGGATAGTAGACAGACACGTCAGAAACTTGACAGTCTTAATTATATTTGTTGCGGTGACATCGAACATTATTGTGTTTGGGGCGGTATAAACGTCTACTGCAAAAAAGAGCTCTACCGCAAGCTGCCTCCCGTGAAGCTGCGCACCATCGACCTGCTGCTCAAGCGTGACATCCTGTGCGGAAAGAGCGAAACGAAATAACACCATTTGACCAACCCGTAAAAAGAACATACCGTTTATGGAAAACAGACTTGCTATAGT
>CAVGJZ010000065.1:0-9794 GCA_963629785.1 Oscillibacter sp. MSJ-31
GCTTTGCTCCCCGAAAAGCTATCGTTTTCGCCGAGGTTTTGGGGTGTCGGTTTTTGGGATATGTCTATTGTGTTGATTATCAATATTTTGCATTTACCCCGAAAGAATACTGAAATTCGGTTGAAATCTCAGCAAGTCCAAGACAGGGAAAATGCGACATTTGGAACACTTTTCAAACATTGCAAAAGGGTATACAACAAATGTTGTACTGATTTTTTTTACGACAATTAGGTAGGGGCGTCAAGGGTGTACTAATTAAAGGTGGGGTCTAAAAATAGTCCGTCTTGTCTTGCCCGGGAGTTTTGTAAAGTCAGGAAGTACGGTTTGCTTTAAGTGTCGTAATGACTATTTTTATAGATATTCACCCGTTGCGTGGCAAATGTGCAAAATTTATTAAGAAAAACATTCCAAAAATTTTTAAATTACTCAAATATTATTACTTTTGCAAACGTACCGTATGCTAAAGCCGCAGTTGGTATATAATTTAAGGAACAAAACATCAAAGCACATACACATATATCCATCGAGAATATACGGTGAGTGGAATACAACATACATAGATATATTAATTTAAATTTTTTTAGTTATGAGAAAAACGTTACAAAGAGCAATGGCCCTTTTCGTGTTAGCCGTTTCCGGCGTCACGGCAGGATGGGCGGACGCTTTTCCGTATTCCGTTGATTTCATGAGCGGCCTGAACGGCTGGAAAGCAATCGACAAGAGTACGACAGAGGGCGTTACGTGGAGCTACACCGAAAGACTGTATAGTGATGCTGGCGGCATGCAGAAAAAAAGCTTGGTTGTGCTCACGGGCGATTCTATCGCCGATCACAACGACTACCTCGTTTCTCCAGGGTTTCGTCTGAAGAAGGGTAAGCACTATTTCCTTACTGTTACAGGACAGTATAGGGGAGACGCTTTCTTGGTGGCGACGGTTGGCCAAAACAGCTATGACATGTCTGAAAATGTGCAGATTTCAGGAGATCTTCGCGATGAGCTGTATCCCTATCAAAAAGGATGGCTGGACTACGGCGGTACTACCTATATGCGCGCTACTAACTCAACATCAGTGGAATACGCTCCTGATGCAGACGGAATATATTATTTCTCGTTGTGGGCCAACTCCACGTGGTCGACGAGCAACGCGACAAACGAGTTCTTCCTGTCTGGCGTGACATTGGAGGAAGTAGAGAGTAGTGACGTCCCAATGGCACTGCCGTATTCCACAACTTTCGAGTCAACGTCTAAGTTATGGACAGCTCTCGATGCCAGCACTGTGGCATACCGCACATGGGCATGGGGCGACTTCTACGACTACGCTACCCAAACCACCCACTATGGCATGGTGAATACCTTCGACGGTGACAACGCATGGAACGACTACTATATCTCGCCGGCGTTCACCCTCGAGGCAGGCAAGAACTACAAGGTGAAGTCTCGCGCATGGAAGAACAACGATCCAAGCGACTTCAACCTCGCCCTCATGATTGGCCAGTCGCAGACCGACGCTTCGTCGTTCAGCAAGGTTGCCGACATCGACATGCAGTACAACTACGATGCCACAAAGACCGACGACCACGTGTTCACGGTGGCGAAAAGCGGAAACTACCGTATGGCTTACCTCGCCACTACGACAGGAACGACGAACCAAAAGATCGCTCTCGACTATTTCTCCATCGAGCAGACTGACGACCCGGTGGACGCTACGCCGACAGAACTCCCCTACGAGATAACCTTCAACTCCACCAACGACGTGTGGACGACCATCGACAACAGTGCCACTCCCGGCACCACATGGGCGTTCAACGACAGCTGGGGTAACGATGGTTTCTGTCTTGAAGGGGCGTGGCACGCTATCCCGAGCTACTGCATCGTGCAGGACAAGGGCGTGGCAGACGACTACTACGTTTCCCCGGCATTCAAGCTTGAGGCCGGCAAGACATACACCGTGAAGACAAGCAGCGGACAGATGTACTCGCCTGAGCACAACGCAGCCCTCTCTATCGAATACGGAAAGAGCAGCACCGACGCTTCCGCCTTCACGAAGATTTCGGACATCGCGATGGAAAGCGCCAACACACAGTATGAAAACTCATACGAGGTGACTCCCGAGACGGACGGCGTGTACTACTTCGCTTACCACATGAAGCAGAGCGACAGCACGAGCGACTTCAAAGGCTACGCCTACAACTACGTGTTCAGCTTCGCCGTTGGCGAGAAGACCGAAGACGGCGGCGACGAGCCGGGCGGCGAAGTTGCCGAGGTGCCATACAGCATCTCTTTCGACTCCAGCGACAAGACCGCTACTTGGACTGCCATTGACAACTCCACCAAAAAGGATATCTTTTCATGGCAGTACAACGAATACGCATACTATGACAATGCTACTTATCAAAACGTACCCGGCGCATCCTTTACCGGCGATTATGAGGCTCCTGCAAACGACTACTTCGTTTCTCCTGCCATCGCTCTCGAGGCCGGCAAGAAATACAAGCTCTCTGCCAACACCATGCTGCGCAACGAGGACAGCAACATGCAGCTCTCGTTCGTCTACGGCACTTCGCTGACCGACGCTGCCACATATACTGAGGTGGGTTCAATCGCCTCCGGCACTACATACGACGCAGCACGTGTCGAAGAGACTACATTCTCCGTTCCCGCAACGGGCAACTACTACTTGGGAATACTCGGCAAGTCGCCCGAGAGCGCAACGACACTGGATGACTGGAAGAAGTCACAGGCTTCTGTCTTCAACTTCGCAGTGGAAGAGGTTGTTCTTCCCGAGGATACGGTGAGCCTGCCCTACAGCGTGACATTCAGCGTTGATAACGTGGGTACATGGAAGTCATACAACTACGCCGAGAACAGCAAGGCCCACAAGTGGGGCTGGGATGCCGTGGGCTATCAGGAGAAGGACGCTGACGGCAACAACGTGGGCGACCCGCATCCGGGCGTGCGCATCACCACCGACGACGAAAATGCCGTCTGCGCATTCTTCTACTCTCCGGCAATGAGTCTGGAAGAGGGCAAGTCCTACAAGGTGTCGTTCAAGGTGCGCGCTCCGAAGACTAACCAGATGGCGGTGCAGTATGTCTACACCACGGACCGCACGGAGACTTATCCTGCAAACATCGACTACAACTATGAAATCCCGACAGCGTTCGAAGCCAAGGACTCTGTATATACAGTGGAAATCAACAAGAGCGGCATCTACTATTTCGGCGTGAAGGCGCAGACATGGTCGGAAGGCAACGATCTTGACCTCAACTTCTTCTCGTTCTCTATCGAAGAGGCTGCCGAGGAAGAGGATGTGGTCGTAGAACTGCCGTACTCTATCGACTTCACACAGTATGAGAAGAAAGAGAACGAATGGGGCTACGAAGACGCTGTTGATCCGTCTGCCGCATGGACAATGCTCGACCGCAGCGACAACGTTGGTACAACATGGAATTGGCGCTCTTATGGCTACACCGAGTATGACGAGGAATGGCACCAGATAGGCGACTCACATCCTGCAGTTTGCTTCCAGGCTGACTGGGGTACCGATGCCGACGACTATGCTGTTTCTCCGGCGTTCGAGCTGAAAGCCGGCAGAATATATGCCGTGAAGGCCAACGTTACCGTGAACAGGACCTGTCTCGAGGCCGGCACGACATCGCTCGCACTTGAATTGGGAACAAATAAGAAGGTGGCAAGCTCTTACGACGAATTTGCCAAGATTCCGCTGCACACCGAATACGACAGCGCCATCAAGGATTCCGTTTACACGTTCTCTGTGCACAAGGACGGCAAATACTACGTGGCTCTCCATATCGAGGACAATACCGGCGAGAACGCCTACGGTTATCTGATGCAGTTCTCTATCAGCGACGTTACACCTGCCGCTCCTGCCGCTCCGACAAATGTGGTGGCTACGGAGTCTGCCTCTGACAAGACAATCCACGTGACATGGAACAACCCGACAACCGACGTGGACGGCAACACTCTCGAATTGAGTCTGGAGAAGCCGCTCGCAGTGTATGTCTATCTCGACGGCAACGACGACGACGACGACGGCTTTTTCGCTGTTTACGACAAGCTTACCGATACCGGCAACTGCGTCCTGACTCCCGATTTCTACGAGGGCACGCACACCATCAAGGTGGTGGCTCTCTACAACGGCCAGAAGTCGGAGCCTGTTGAGACGACACTCACGATAACTACCAATGGCATCAACGCCCTGAACGGCATTTCCGCCGACGCTGACGTGACGGTACGCACTCTCGACGGTGCAGTGGTGGGCAACAGCATGTCCGCACTCGCAAAGGGTACATACATCGTTACCGTGCGCGACGCCAACGGAAAGACAAAGAGCTTCAAGGTTTCCAAGTAAGGAGCTGAAGTGATAATATAGAAGCCGCCCCGCTTGCCGATAAGGCAAGAGGGGCGGCTTTATTATTTTTTCAGGGCTAATCATTGGGGACTGCTGGGACTGCTGGGACTACTCGGACTACTCGGACTTCTCAGACTTCTCAGACCTCTCAGAGTTGTCCGAGAAGTCCGAGCTGTCCGAGTAGTCCCCAATGATTAGCCCTCCGAGCCCTCCGATTAGTCCGAGCCGTCCGAGCAGTCCCCCAATGATTACCCCTGATAAAAAAATCCCCCCAATCTTCTATTATCACGCAAAAATCAAGTAAATTTGTAGGCAAAACATTATCTTGCAATAGACATGAAGAAAATCTTGACACTTTGCGCATTGTCGCTTGCTGCGACAGCGGCATTTGCAGTTCCCGCCAAGCCGGGACAGTGGAAAACGATACGCCTCGCCGACGGAACGGAACTGAGGGCCGAACTCAAGGGCGACGAATGGGGCAGCTACTGGCTTGCCGAGAACGGCAAGGCATACAACGAGGAGGCTGACAAAGGCTTCTTCGTGCAGGTGGACGCCGCCGCCATCAACGCCAATGCCCAAATGATGAGGGCTGAAATGAACTCGCAGCGCAGCGCAACGCTGAAGAAAGCTGCCGGCAACGCGAAGAAAGGCCAGGTGTTCACAGGACAGAAGAAGGGTCTCATCATCCTTGCCAACTTCAAGAATACCACGATACGCTTCAACCGGGAACACACCAAGGAGTTCTTCGACAAAGTGGCGAACACGGAGAACTACTCCGACCCCGAACTGGGATATACGGGTAGCATCCGCGACTATTTCAAGGCGCAGAGCCTCGGCAAGCTCGACGTGGAGTTTGATGTGGTGGGGCCGGTTGATCTGCCCAGAAAAACGGAATACTACGGACAGGATTCAGGCTCAGGAATCGCCGTGCAGCGCGACATTCATGCCGGCGAGTTCGCCGCCGATGCCATCAAGGCCGCCGACGAGTACGTGAACTTCGCCGACTACGACTGGGACGGCGACGGTACGGTGGAACAGGTGTTCATCCTCTATGCCGGAAAGGGACAGCACGACGGCGGCGGCAGCTATACCATCTGGCCGCACCAGTCGAAACTGAGCGCGTCGGACTATAAGTCGGCTCTGAAGCTCGACGGCGTGACAATCGACACCTACGCCTGCAGCAGCGAACTGCAGGGCACCGGCTCCGTATGCGGCATCGGGACAATCTGCCACGAGTTCTCCCACTGTCTGGGCTACCCCGACATCTACGACGGTGCGTCGGGCAACTGGGGAATGGGCACCTGGGACATCATGGACATGGGGTCGTATATTGACGACGGCTTCACACCGGCCTGCTACACCGGTCTCGAACGTATGCTCGCCGGATGGCAGAACGCCACCGTGCTGCGCAACGACACCACGGTGACGGCGATGCAGCCCATATCCGAAGGGGGCGAGTTCTTCATCGTCTACAACGAGGGCTACAAGAACGAATTCTATATCCTCGAAAACCACCAGAACGTGGGCTGGGACAAGAAGCGCACGGGGACGGGACTTCTCGTGACTTACGCCGACTATTCGGAGAGCGTGTGGAAGGGCATGGCACCGAACTCCGGGTCGTCTTACTCGCGATGCACCGTGATAACGGCAGACGGGGTGAAGTCTGACAACTATCCCGATAACAACGCCTTCCCCTACGGCTCGGTGAACAGTCTGACTGACACCTCGTCGCCTGCCGCAACGCTCAACCACGCCAATATCAACGGCACCAAGCTCATGGGCAAGCCGATAACGAATATCAGGCAGAACGCCGACGGGACGGTTTCGTTCGATTTCAAGCGCAACGTGGAACTCAGCAGCCAGCCCGACCCGTGGGAAGACGTGGCGACGGGGATAAGGACGGTGGAAAGCCTCGACGCCAAGGCAAGCTCGCGCATATACACTATCGACGGCAGACTGGCCGGGACTGACACAGCCTCGCTGAAGAGCGGCATCTATGTAGTGAACGGAAAGAAATTCGTCAAGTAACAGGGCGTTTCCATAACACGTCTACCCAATATAGAGGAAAACAACAGTATGAAGAAGACAATCATTGCGCTCGCCCTCCTCGGGGCTGCGGTCGCTGCCGGGGCAATGCCGGTGAAACCGGGACTGTGGCGCACGCTGACACTCGCCGACGGAACTACCGTGAGGGCGGAGATGGCGGGCGACGAGAATATCACGTTCTGGCGTGCCGCCGACGGTACGTGCTACCGCCAGACGGCTGACACTAACACTTTTGCGGAGGTTCCGGCCAGCCGTCTGCAGCAGGAACTCGGCGACATCCTCCGGCAGAAGGCGCAGCGCGCCGAAGCCATACGTGCGTCGCTGCCGAAACGCGTGCCGGCAAAGGAGGCCGGCAAATACTCGGGAAAGAAGAAATGCCTGGTTATCCTCGCAAACTTCGCCGACACGAAATTCAAGGAAGGGCACACGCTCGACCTTTACAGGCAGATTATCAACGGCAACGGCTACACCAACGACGAACTGGGATTCAAGGGCAGCGTGGCTGACTATTTCAAGGCGCAGAGCGCGGGGCAGTTTGAAATCGACTTCGACGTGGTGGGTCCCGTGGGCCTGCCCAAGGGATATGCCGCATACGGCAAGAACGACGCTTCGGGGCGCGACCAGGCTCCGCTCGTCCACGCAATGGTGGAAAATGCCGTTACGCTGGCGAAAGACCTTGTGGCCGACTGGGCGCAGTATGACTGGGACGGCGACGGACTGGTGGAGGAGGTGTTCGTCTTGTATGCCGGACACGGGCAGGCCACCTACCAGCAGGACGGCGACCTCGTCTGGCCGCACAAGTCCGAGATTGACCCCGTGACGGTGGCGGACGGCGTGGCGGTGAGCGTCTATGCGTGCAGCTGCGAGCTGGGCGCAACGGAGGCCATCGACGGCATCGGGGCGTTTTGCCATGAGTTCTCCCACTGCCTCGGTCTGAAGGACCACTACGATATCAACGGCACGGGCTACGGCACCGGCTTCTGGGACATCATGTGCTACGGGTGCTACAACGGCAATTCCTTTGTTCCCGCAGGGTACAACGCCTACGAGAAGATGTTCTGCGGATGGCAGCAGCCGGTGGCGCTTGACGCTGAACCCGTGCAGGTGGACAACATGAAGGCTCTCGCCGACGGCGGTGACACATACATCTATTACAACGATGCCGCGCCAAACGAATACTATCTGGTGGAGAACAGGCAGAAAACGGCATGGGATGCCGGACTGCCGGGACAGGGCATCATCGTTACTCATGTGGACTACGACGCGACGGCATGGGAATACAACCAGGTGAACTACGTGGCGTCGCACCAGCGCATGGCCGTGGTGCCGGCCGACAATGATTTCGGGTCTACCGCCGACAACCGTGCCGCCGACGCATGGCCATACAACGGCAACAACAGCTTGTCCAACTATTCGCGCCCCGCGGCGACGGTCTACAATGCCAATACCGACGGGTCGCTGCTGATGAACAAGTTCCTGATGAACATGACGCAGAATGACGACGGCACCGTGTCGTTCCTGTATACCACAAAGGCGGCCATAACGCCCGACAAACCCGACGGTGCTCTCCTTTACGACACCTTCGACAACTGCTCGGGCATGGGCGGAAACGACGGCGTGTGGGGCGGCGACAACGTGGGCGCGGCGGACTTCATTCCCGATACCGACGGATGGACGGGCACGCCGAAAACCGGGGCTTGCAAATGCGCCCTCTTCGGCAACGCCACGAGAAAGGCCAACGCAGTGACGCCGGAGTTTGCGGTGACGGAACCCTGTGTGGTGTCGTTCCTCGCAGCTCCCTACACGGGGAGCGCGGACAACAAACTTCTGCTTTCAGCCAACTACGGATGCAGCGCCAACCTCGGCGAGACGGAGTTCACTCTCACGCCGGGGCAATGGACGGAGGTGAAGACCACCGTGACCGGCACGGGCAAC
Organism: Oscillibacter sp. MSJ-31; assembly: GCA_963629785.1. Lineage (GTDB taxonomy): Bacteria > Bacteroidota > Bacteroidia > Bacteroidales > Bacteroidaceae > Prevotella. Next base: position 8,354 of record CAVGJZ010000065.1, read on the forward strand.
GTTGCGCTGAGGATAAAGACCAACAGCGCCGGCGTGTTCGTCGACAATGTTTGCGTTGCGCCGCAGGGCAGCACCGGCATAGAGACCGTCGACGGTGCATCCTTGTCGCGCGGCGAAAGCAGCGTCTACACACTCGACGGCCGCCGCATCGGCAGCAGCCTTGGCGGTCTGCCGGAGGGTGTGTATATAACCAACGGGAAAAAGGTTGTGAAATAAGACTTTGAACAAGGTACAGAAATGGGAATGGCTCTCCGTATATCCAATATCTTCAGAAAAGTGGCAAACGTGACAAGCCGCGCTTGGCGACGCTATCAGGTGTTCATCGAGCGCGGCACTCCCACGTCGCCCCTTGTGCAGGAGGAGACGGAGTGCAGCCACTGCGGCCATGTGTTCCGTGGCAACTACTGTCCGCGCTGCGGCCAGAACCTGAATGCCGGAAAGGGGAAGCCGAAGTTCGTAAAGACGTTCCGCGAGGCTTATCCGCAGTTGTCCAACAATTTCGTCCGCACGATGATACACCTCGTCTTGCGTCCGGGATATATGGTGCGCGACTATTTCCTGGGACACCGCGTGGTGTACCAGAATCCCATCAATGCCTTCATCGTTGCCATATCCATCATCACGCTGTGCAAGGGCATAACGAATCAGGTAATGCAGAAAGAAACTCACGATGCGTCGATTGTGGAGAATTTTTCCCAAGTCATGGAGGACGATTATCAGAGGAAGGCGAAGAACGACAAGAAGATGTATGCGGCATATTCCAAATGGAAGCAGGAGCAGGAGAACCCACAGAGCCGTCTTGAAGTCGCGTTCGGCGTTGTCGTGGACTACCTGTCGAGCGACACCATGATTTCGCTACTCTTTCTCTTCCCCGTGCTCGGCATAACGTCGTATCTCGTCCTGCGCAAGCGTCCGTTCCACGGGCGGCGGCTGACGGTGACGGAGCATTACTTGTTCTTCACCTACCTCTATTCCTCCGCCGTGGTGCTTCTCGACGATTATTTTCTGCTCACCTTCCTCTACATGGTATGGGCATACCGCGGACTGTACGGCATGTCATGGCGGCGCGCCCTATGGACAACCTTCGCCGTTGTGTCCATCGTCGTGTTGATAATTACGGTAGCGCTTGTCTCCACGGTGCTGCTCTTCTATAGCAACATAGCGTTCAACTATGCCTGACGGAATACAATTTGGCGCAACTTTTGTGTAGTCAAACAAAGTAGGCAAATCAGAAAAAGTGCCGATAGCGGTGCCAAAAGTCGGTTTTTTAGCCACTTTTGGCACCGCTATCGGCACTTGCGCATGTAAAAGGGAGTTACACAGTATAACAAAAAAGAGTCACACCATCCGTGTAACTCTTCAACATTAAATTGTGGTACCACCAGGGATCGAACCGGGGACACAAGGATTTTCAGTCCTTTGCTCTACCAACTGAGCTATG
>CAVGJZ010000066.1:0-9309 GCA_963629785.1 Oscillibacter sp. MSJ-31
AAGTATCTGACTGGATTTGAAGTGTTAAACCCTGATTTGGTGATTTGTCATTTAGACGCAAAGGCATCTATGCAGATTGACCTTACTATAAACAAGGGTCGCGGATATGTTCCGTCGGACGAGAACCGCGAGTTCTGCACAGACGTTAATGTAATTCCCATCGATTCTATTTACACACCTATCCGCAACGTGAAGTATTCAGTTGAGCCTTATCGTGTTGAGCAGAAGACCGACTACGACAAGCTTATTCTGGAGGTTACGACGGATGGTTCCATACATCCGAAGGATGCTCTGAAGGAGGCCGCAAAGATTCTGATTTATCATTTCATGTTGTTCTCTGACGAGAAGATTACTCTCGAGAACAATGACGTGGAGACGAATCAGGAGTTTGACGAGGAGGTGCTCCACATGCGTCAGTTGCTAAAGACACGTTTGGTTGACATGAACCTCAGTGTTCGTGCCCTCAACTGTCTGAAGGCTGCAGACGTGGAGACACTTGGCGATCTTGTTCAGTATAACAAGACAGACCTCCTGAAGTTCCGCAACTTCGGTAAGAAATCGCTTTCGGAGCTTGATGATTTGCTCGAGAGTCTGAATCTTTCGTTTGGAACTGAAATTTCAAAGTATAAATTGGATAAGGAATAAATTTCCCGCTGCATGAAGGGCGGATGTGTCCTCCCTTCGTGCGTTGGTATGAATCCTTAAAAACAAAAAGAAGAAAATGAGACATAATAAAAAATTCAACCATCTGGGTCGTACTGCAGATCACCGCAAGGCTATGCTCGCAAACATGGCTATCTCGCTGATTATGCACAAAAGAATCACTACGACCCTCGCTAAGGCTAAGGCCTTGAAAATGTACGTAGAGCCGCTGATTACTCGTTCAAAGAACGATACAACGACTTCACGCCGTGTGGTTTTCCGTTATCTGCAGAACAAGTACGCTGTTACTGAGCTGTTCAAGGAAATCGCTGCAAAGGTTGCTGACCGTCCGGGTGGTTACACTCGTATCATTAAGCTTGGTCTTCGTAAGGGTGACGCTGCCGAGATGGCTTTCATCGAGCTTGTAGACTTCGACGAGAACATGGCCAAGACTCCTAAGGCTGCCGCCAAGAAGACTCGCCGTAGCCGTAAGGCTGCTCCTAAGGCTGAGGCAGAGGCTGCTGTTGAAGCTCCTGTTGAGGAGGCTCCGGCAGAGGAAGCTCCTAAGGCTGAATAATTCTCGGAATATATCTCATAGGGTAAGCCTGGCCGTAAGGCCGGGCTTTTTATTTGATGGTAGGAGGGGGACTTCTCGGACGGCTCGGACGGCTCGGAGTTCTTGGACAACTTGGACAACTTGGACAACTCGGATTTCTCGGACAACTCGGATTTCTCGGACGACTGGGACAACTCGGACTTCTCGGACAACTCGGAAGGGGCTTAGACGGGGTTCTTGGGCTTTCTTGGGATTTGGGGCTTTCTTGGGTTTTGTGGTGTGAGGGGGCAACTGTGTGTTGGTTTTGCATTTTATTTTTTTACAATAGATATTTAATATATGGGGAAACGTTTGGAGTATATCAGTGTGCTGCGCGTGGTGACTATGTTGGCTGTGGTGTTTTATCATTGCATATGTGGCTACGGCATTTGGGGGAGCTGGTGTTGGGACACTGTTCCTTTTTGGCAACAGACGGCTAGATGCTTGAATTTGTTTCATATGCCGATGTTCGTGCTTATCAGTGGCTTTTTGTTTTGTCGAATACGCACCGGGGGGGTATTCTGAGTTTGTTCCTTTCTTCAAGAAGAAGGTAAAGAGGGTTCTTTTGCCCTACGTGTTTTGGACAGCCTGCCTTTACCCGATATTTAGCATGGGCATAAGAAGTGTTTTCAACGGGTATATGCACCTTTGGTTTCTGCTGTTTATTTTCCAGGCTTATCTTACCTGTTATTTTATTGACAAGCTGATGGTAAACAAACGGGGCGAGGCATTGCTTTTCTTCGCTTCGCTGTTGTGGATGGTGGTGAGTATGAGGCTACCCTTCTACGTGAGTTTCTTTGGGCTGAGTACATATCTGCATTATATACCTTATTATGTCATTGGCGCGGTTCTTTATCGGTTCATGCAACGCAATACTCCCAGTGTTTTGTTCTGCTCCGTTGGTTTGGCGGTATGCGTTGTGGGGTTTGTGATATGTTTTTTTGTTGTCTACAAACAACGTCTGAACTTGCTGTTTGGTCTTTTTATCCTTGTCTTCGTTATCTGCCTTATGTCAAGGGCATCTGTTACTCTTCCCGCTTGGGTCAAGACACTAGACAGATACAGTATGGCGATATACATACTTCATCATCCAATCGTTCAGCTGATGAATATTTCGGAAATCGGTACCGTTGGTATGCCGCATTATTGGATTTACCCGGTGGTGCAGTTTTTCGTTGTCATGGCATTGTCGGTGCTTTTCAGTTATTTGTTGCTGCGCAGTAGGTTCGGCAGGGTGATATTGGGTGGATAAAATCCTCGTCGGTGAGATGTCCTTGCGGCAAAAGCTTGCGGAATTACCCTAATTTTAATAAATTTGCATCCGTTATTTCCCCGGGACTAAATTGCCTGCAGGGGAAAAGCGGCGTTGCGCAGGCTTGCGGCAATGCAGGACAAGAATGAAAAACAAAAGCGAAAAATGAAAAAGACACTTGTACCAAAGTTAGACATAACGCGTCGTCATCCCAAGGGCATACAATCAGCCACGGACATGGAATACGCCAGAGTAGCCACAGAGGTGATGGCGGAGATGGAAAAACTCAACGTGGCGGACATTCCCAAGAGCGGCCTGAAGGAAATCGCCGTGTATGTGGCACTCTATTTTGAGGACGTGGTGGCGGACGCAGGGATATGGCGTTCGTTCACGGAACGTATCAAGGAACTCTACGGCCGCCAGCTGCCCTTCTATGATGTGGATGCCGCCAGCTATTTCCCCGACGAGCCAAATGAGGAAGACGTGAAGCTCCTTATCTGGTACACCATGCTCGATGTGCATTACGGCAAGATAGGCAATCCCGAGAATGAGGTACTCGGGCGTCTTGCCCACGCCGCCTACGGCGTGCTCGAAAGGAATTTCGAGACGGTGTCGGTGAACGAGGAACTGAAGGAGTATTTCCAGAAAGCGGATTTCGTGGCAGACTATTACAGCATGCGCGATGCCATGAAATGGCTGCTCTATGACTGCTATCTCACGTATGTGCCCCAGTTGGAAGAACGGGTTGCATCGCGGGTGGAAGAAGCGATGTACAAACTTGGGTGCAATCCGCGGGAAGCATTTTACCACATGGAGAATATATTGATGTACGAAAAGGAAATCGGTCCGCTTGAGCTGCCGGCACAGGACTGGATGGCGATGATACTGCGCGCCAACGGGCATCAGGAAGCGGCAGACCGTGTGGCCGCCCAAAAGTACAGTCGCATGACTTCCTACAAAATACTTGGCTCCGACGACAATGGCAGCGTGACATTCGAGGCAACAGACGGCAGGCAATTCACCGCTGCCGCTTCAAACCTCAATGTCCCTACCGAGGAGTGTTACGAGAAGAAATGCGTGTTCGGCTCGTTTGTGGAATACGGCGGCGAAATGTTTGCCAACGGCGGCATGAAATGGTCAGACGACATCGCCCCATTCGACGAGGCACATAAGGATCATGAAAGCAAAGAGCGTCTCCATTCCGTCTACGACAAGCTCGTCGCCGACAACGGCGGCAGCCGCCTGTTCCATTTCGCCGACAGTAAAGAGCTGAAAAAATTCCTGATTGAGAAATTCCCGGCCGCAAACAGTTCGACGATGGCTAATATGCCGATGGACCAGGAGAAAATTACCCTCTATGTGCCCGAGAACTACAGCGATATCCAGATATACCCCCAGGGCGCATACTGCGTGAAGGACGGCAACCCGTTCTACAACGAAAAGTGGGCACGTAACCAGGCACTGAACTTCGCCTTGTCGGTATCCCCCGAGCTGCGCAAATATCTCATCAGCCACGGCCTCCTGCCCGATGCCACGATAAATTCCTCCAAGGGAGTGGAGCGCGGCAACGAGGTGGTGCAGCAGAATTTCGACTTCCTCGGCCGTGCCGTATCGACGCGCCTGTAAAACTTATAGCCGGGAATACTTTTTCCCGTGACAACGAAAGTTCGGCAGATTTTTTTTTTTGATATGTACGTCCGGGAGTTCCATGAAATATGGGGCTTCCGGATTTTTAATAGCTACTCCCTTCCTTTCTTTTTTTTTTGAAAGAATTAAAACATTTCACCATTTTTATCTTTTGAATTGATATTAATCAAGTATTTTAGGTTTTTGATTTAATATATTTCAGCCGTGTTACTTTTGTTAGCGCATTTTGTAATATCTTTGCAACACACAACATGGAGCTGATACGATGTTTGCCTTTGCGCAGGTTGTATTCAGTGGTTGTATTCAGTGGATGAGACACAAACAGAGAAAGCACAGACAAAGGAACGAAAACAAAATCAAAAAAATTACAGGCATAAGCACATTTTGTCTCAGGTATTAGAAATCACATTATTACTATTTAAAGAGAAAACTTTATGGAAAAGAAACTGGTTACGTTTCTTGCCGGCGTATTCCTCAATGCAGGAATAGCCATGGCACAGACACAAGTTAGAGGTACCGTGGTTTCCAGCTCCGACGGAGAGCCCGTGGTGGGCGCGTCCGTGAGGGTGGCGGGAACGAGCACCGGTACGGTGACCGACATCGACGGAAATTTCTCGCTTAATGTTCCCGCCGATGCCAAGCTGGAATTTACCTACATCGGAATGGAGCCGCAGACCGTCAAGGCCAAGGCAAATATGAACGTGGCTCTCGTGTCCGACGCGCAGAGCCTCGACGAGGTTGTGGTGACCGGCTACGGCGTGACGAGGAAGGCAGCCTTCACCGGCGCCGCCACGGTGCTGAACAAGGACATCATCGACTCCCGCAACGACGCCAACCCCATCAAGTCGCTCGAGGGCACGGTGCCGGGCCTGCAGCTGAGCACCACCTCCGGACAGCCCGGCGCACCGCAGACCATATACATCCGCGGCCGCAACTCCATCAACTCCGGCACGCAGCCCCTCTACGTGGTTGACGGCATACCGTTCAACGCCGACCCCGTGGGAGCGCGCATGGACGAGGGCGTGACGCTCAGTCCGCTCGCCAGTCTCAACGCCAACGACATCGAGAGCATCACGGTGCTCAAGGACGCTACGGCAACATCCATCTACGGTTCGCGCGCTGCCAACGGCGTGGTGGTGATTACCACCAAGCACGGCACCCAGGGCAAGACCAAGGTGAACTTCACCGCCAAGCTCGGTTGGGAGTCGCTGCCCTCGCCCAAGAACTACAAGCTCGTGAACGCCGACCAGAACATAGAGCTCGCCACCGAGGCACTGCTCAACAGCTACAAGGAGAACGGCTCTGCCTCCACCTTTGGGATGTATAACGAATACTACGGCTGGGGACTCAGCTACGACAAGCAGGGAGCCGAGGATTTCTACGACATATTCAAGGGCGGTTGGCTTTCCAACTACCGCGAGACAGGCAAGAGCACTGACTGGATAAAGGAAATCACGCGCAACGGCCTCGTGCAGGAATACGGCTTCGACATCAACAGCGGTGCAAAGAGCAAGAACTCACCCGTGTTCTACCTTTCCTACAACTACCTCGACAACGAGAGCTACATGAAGGGAAAGGACCTGACGCGCCACACGCTGCGCTTCAACCTCGACCAGCAGGTGAACAAGACGTTCAAGTATGGCATCAACACCAGCTTCAGCTACTCTGTGACCAACAACGGTACGAGCGGCGGCTATTTCTCCGACCCCTTCACGCAGGTCTACATGATGAACCCTATGACGGGCGTTTACGACGACAACGGCGACTTCAACTTCGACACATCCACCGAATACAACCCCGTGGCACTGCGCAGCGCCTACGGCGACAAGAACGAGGCAAAGCAGTATCAGGCCACCGTTTCGCCGTATCTCCAGATAAACATCCTGCCGGGACTCACCTGGATGACGAAGGGCGGACTCGACCTCTACTATGTGGACGAGTTTGAGTACTGGTCGTTCCTCAACCAGCAGGGATCTTCGATTAACGGCTACGGAGCAAATTTCTCCAATATGCGTTCGCTGCTCAGCATCACCAACACGCTGAACTATATCAAGAGCTTCGGCGTTGACCACCACCTCAACGTGCTCGTGGGACAGGAGGGACAGAAGACCGCCATACGCCGCGAGGACATGGAGAACAGCAATTTCCCCGTGCAGACGCTCAACGAGCTTGGCCTCGCCTCAAGTCCTTCCACGGCATCTACCTACAAGTACAACCTCGTGCTCAACTCGTTCTTCAGCAACGTGCAGTACGACTACGCCAACAAATACTACGTGTCGGCATCGTTCCGTACCGACGGTTCCTCGCGCTTCGGCAAGGACAACCGCTGGGCTTCGTTCTGGTCTGTCGGCGGAAAATACCGCATCACCGAGGAGAAATTCATGCAGTCGGCAAAGAGCTGGCTCAGCGACCTCACCGTGCGCGCCAGCTACGGTACGACGGGTAACCAGGACGTGGGCGACCACACCGATGCCGACTACCTCTCGTGGATTGTGGCGCGCGACGTGTTCGGCTACGGCTACAACTACAACAGCAAGCCGGGCAGCGCACACCTGCAGTTCGGCAACTCCGACCTGAAATGGGAGAAGACGGGCAAGTTCAACGTGGGCATCGACGCCACGTTCCTCAACCGCATCTTCTTCACCTTCGACTACTACAGCCACAAGACCACCGACATGGTGTTCGCCGTGCCGGTGTCTTACGTGACGGGTCTCTCCGAATATTACAAGAACATCGGTTCGCTCTCAAACAAGGGTATCGAAATATCGCTCGGCGCCAATATCATCCAGAACAAGGACTGGTACTGGAACCTCACCGTGACCGGGTCTTACAACAAGAACAAGGTGATAGCCCTGAGCACCGACGACCCTATCGAATCGGCAACGCAGATTACCGAGGCCGGCCGTCCGCTCTACTCATGGTACATGAAGGAATATGCCGGAGTGAACCCCGACAACGGACACGCCCTGTGGTATCTCAACGAGACGGGTACGGAAACGACGGAGAACTACAACAAGGCTGCCAAGCGCCACCTCGGCGACGCCAACCCCACGTTCTTCGGGTCTATCCAGAACACCCTCAAGTGGAAGGGCATCGACTTCTCCTTCCAGCTCAACTATTCTCTCGGCGGCAAGATCTACGGCAACAACCTGCGCTATGACGAGAATATCGGAAGCTCTTTCTACGAGAACTACACCGAATACGTCTACAACAACCGCTGGCAGAACCCGGGCGACATCACCGACGTGCCGCGCCTGAGCACCGACGACAACTACGCCAACAAGGCTTCGAGCCGTTTCCTCATGGACCGCAGCTACCTGAAGATACGTTCGGTATCCATCGGCTACACGTTCCCCAAGAATCTGCTCAAGAAGGCGTACATCGACCACGCCCGCATATTCATGAACGCCGAGAACCTCTACACATGGACGGCCAAGAACTACCGCGGCTACGACCCGGCAGGTGTGGGCGCCAACGGTTACCAGTGGTGGAACTACCCGCTCGCCCGTTCTATCGTGTTCGGACTGACGCTGGGCTTCTAACCCCGTTCCGGCTACAAGAGAATATCTAATTTTGAAACAACTTAAATGGACAAGACAATGAAAATATTATATAAGTTATCTTTCGTTCTCTCCATGGCGTTCGGTCTCGCTTCGTGCAGCCTTGACACAGACCTCAAGCAGAATGTGGAAACCGAAAAGGCCTACCAGTCAGTGCAGGATGTGGAGAACGGCACAACGGGCGCCTATCAGGCCCTGGCTTACTATCCGTTCCTCGGCAACTACGCCGTGGCTTACGGCGACTTCTGCGGCGGACTCGCCGACGGCGACCCCTCCTACGGACATTTCTATTACCAGTCCACATGGACTATCACCGATACCGACGAGGAACTTGAATATGTATGGAGCTACGGTTTCAAGGTGGTAGACCGCTGCGTGAGAACCATCAACGGCGCCGACAACCTGCTCGCTTCCGACTCCAAGCTCTCCTCAAGCGACAAGTCCACCCTTTACTACTGCAAGTCGCAGTGCCTGGGCCTGCGCGCCCTGGCGTATTTCACGCTGTCCAAGTTCTTCTGCCTGCCCTACAACAAGGGCGTGGAGAACAAGGGACTTCCTCTAGTGAAGGACGCTCCCGTGGGTGTGAACGACAAGCTCACGCGCGCCACAATCGGCGAGACATACCAGTTCATCTGCAACGACATCGACGAGGCCATCAACTACAGCGACTTGTCGGGGACTAAGGCCATCCAGTGTTTCTATATGAACAAGGCCGCCCTCTATGCCCTCAAGGCCCGCGTGAAGCTCTACATGGGCGCCTACGACGAGGCCGAGGCTGCCGCCAAGCAGGCTATCGCCCTCAAGAACAAGGGTGACGGCACATACACCGACGTCAATCCGTCTAACGAGACTTACGTGAACATGTGGGCTTCGGTGAGCATTACCGACGAGGACATCTTCACCATCAGCAAGACCGAGGCGGACAACCTCTCGGCTAACTCTCTGAATACTCTCTACGGCTCCTATAAAGGCACAATCACCAACTATTGCAAGAGCTTCTTCAGCGACACCGACGTGCGTGCCGAACTTATCGGCGAAGTGGACAACAACAGTGACGGATGCCGCAAATACCAGGGTCTCGAGGCTTCTCAGGCAGTGAGCAACATCCCTGTGTTCCGCAAGTCGGAGATGTCGCTTATCATCGCCGAGTGCGAGGCCCGCAAGGGCAACGTGGACGAGGCAAGGAAATACCTCGGCTACACGGCGAAGCGAGACACGCAGTATGAGACGGAGGACGGCACCTGCGACATCTCTCTGCTGCCTTCCACCGCCGACGGACTGCTCGAGTTCATCTGGGAGGAGAAGACACGCGAGTTCTTCGGCGAGGGCCAGTTCCTCTTCGAGGCACGCCGTCTCGACAAGACGATTACCGTGATGAGCGGCGACTGCACCACGTTCAAGCCCGCCAACTTCGTGTTCCCGATTCCGGCGGCAGAAATAAACGCCGGCTTCATGACCGACCAGAACACCGGATGGGAAGACAACCTGCCGGTTAATGACTAACTCCACTCCTAACAGCAAAGGGGGCGCAATCGACGATTGCGCCCCCTTTGCTGTCAGGAGTGAGGAGTGAGGAGTGAGGAGTGAGGAGTGAGGAGTGAGGAGTGAGGAGT
>CAVGJZ010000067.1:0-9154 GCA_963629785.1 Oscillibacter sp. MSJ-31
GATAGCTTTGCCCGGAGGAAACGATAGCTTTGCTCCCCGAAAAGCTATCGTTTTCGCCGAGGTTTTGGGGCATCGGTTTTTAGGATATATTTATTGTGTTGATTATCAGCATTTTGCATTTACCCTAAAAGAACGGCGAAATTCGGTTAGGATTTCCGCAAGTCTTGCATCGGCAAAATGCGACATTTGGAACACTTTTCAAACATTGCACAAAGGACATACAACAAGTGTTGCACTGTTTTTTTTACGACAATGGAGACAACCTTTTTTTTATTGTCACCTTGTCGTAAAGAGCCTTGGGGTAAAGGTAAAAAGCCTTGGAGTATTAGGTATAAAGCCTTGGTTGGAGAACACGCCTCAAGTGAATAGCTGGTCCATCGTGACTTCGCTGTGTACAAGACTATGGTGGATGCCGTCTGCCACACCGTAGGTCGTGACGAATGTTATGACCAGCGAAAACTTGGTGTTGGTGGAGTTTTGGAATAGCTCCAGCCTCTGCCTGAGAAGTTGTTCGTAGGCTTCGGTGATGCGGTATTCCGACTTACTGAACTTCATTTCGCACAGGTGGACAATCCTGTCCGCGCGCTTTATCACCAAATCTATCTGGCCGCCTTTTTGCCCTTCGCCCGCCGTTTTGCGCCAAGCCGACACCTCCGTCGCCATGCCGGAAATTCCCAATGCCTGTTTTATGCAGTCCGTGTGCATCAGACAAGCTATTTCAAAAGTCAGCCCCTGCCATGTGGAAATTTGCCGCGACTCGAAATTGTGTCCCCACCAATGTTCGTCGCCCGACATGTCTTGCATGACGAACCTATAATAAAATAAGGTGTAGAAATCAACCAGACGATAAATCGTGTCTTTCGCCTTGTGTCCGAAGTTTTGGCTTTTGGAGATAAAGTCGCATCTTTCCAGATTCGTCAGCACACGGGTGAGCGTTCCGCCCGTCACGCCAACTGCTTTGGATATCTCGTCGCGCGACATGCCGTCGTGTCTGCCTGCCAGCGCCTTCACGGCGCTGATGTATAAGTCGGCGTTGGAGAACAGGGCGTTGTATAGCTCGTCGAACTCGTTCCGCATGATTCCTCCTTGGGCGAAGAACAAACGGTCTACGTTCTGCACAAGGCTTTCGTTCACATTTACAAGGCTCAGATAGAAGGGAACACCGCCGAAAATCATATAGCTCTGCAGTATCTGGTACCTGTCCCATTTGCAGTGCTTTCTTCTGAGATATTCCTCCACCTCGCGCAGGGTGAAGGGTCTGACGTAAATGCTGCTCGTGATGCGGGCGTGCAGTCCGCCTTGGTTTTCTATCAGGTTGTCGACCATCCACGACGTGGCGGAACCGCTGGCTATGAATACAATGTCGCTCCGGCGTGCAGCCCAGCCGTTCCAGAAGTTTTCGAGCGCGGCTACAAAGTCTGACTTCTGTGTGTCTATCCAAGGCATCTCGTCAATGAACACCACTTTTTTCCTGTTTGCGTCAAGTCCCGCGAGATATTCCTCGAGTGCGTCGAAAGCGTCGAACCAGTCGGCGAATTTGTCCGGCTTCACGCCGGAGAACTTTTTCAGTGCGCGCGCAAACCCGGTGAGTTGTCTTTGGCGCGGCAGGTTGTGGCCTCCGACAAACGTAAAGTCATATTGCCCCTGATAATATTGGTCTACGAGAAAAGTCTTGCCGACTCTTCGCCGTCCGTAGACTATCACAAATTCAGAGCGGTCTGATTCCATAACTCTTTTAAGTTCCAGACACTCGCGCTCCCTGCCAACAAGTTTGTTCTTCATGTACGTTTCTTTATTTGTCACTGTTGCAAAGATAATGGTTTTGTTGTAATGAAAGGAGAAAATATATGGATTATTTACCCAAATCTCACTTGAAAACATAGATTTGGGTAAAAAATCGCTGTAAAAATGCGGTGGAAACTATCATCACCGCCGTGGACCGGGTAAGAAGAAACCGCCCCCGCTGCGACATCGTCGCAGTGGGGGCGGTTATAGGAGTGTTGATAAACCTATAGCTGTCTTCAGCTTTCGGATTTCACCGTTCTTCAGTTTTCAGGTTTCGCCATCCGTTACAGTTTAGCCACAGGGCGAACTGAAAGTCCGCAGCTGCGCAACATGATGTAACGCTGTGCTTTCATTATCGGTTCACCCCACAGGCAGTCGCCCATACCGGAACCCAGGACTTTCCCCTCTGAATTCACCCAGTAGTATGCGTCGTGTCCATTGTAACCTTCCTTGTCCTGCTTGGCGCCGACAGCCGGGAGGTAAATGTAGTTGCCGTTTTTCGTACTTACGAGTTTCCATACCCTTATGCCGTCCTTGTTTTCGTAATACCACAGGCAGTTTTCTACAAGCTCCTGGAAATTATCCCATGCCGGCATGCAGCACGGCGCGCCCCATTTCACTCTGGCTACATCGTCCTCTGGCTCGAGCGTGAGACCCTCTTCATCGTATTTCGTGAAGCTCAGGCACTCGTCGTTGGACCATTTGTAATTGTTGGAGGAATACGATTCCTTCGGTTCCGTTTCTCCCCATGCGAAATAGTCGCCGGCTTCGGTGGCTGACGCCGCCCCCACGTTGCACTCCGCCCACAGCGTGCCGGAAGGCAGTCCGAGGTCGATGAACTTGTGGCCGTTGATGTTGAACTTGCCCTCGGAGCTCAGGTAATACAGGTTCCCGTCCCTGTTGAATATCGGTATGCCGATGACGAGGGCTTTCTGCATGGTGAGGCTTCCGTAGTCGATGGTCTTGTTCACCGAACCGCTGTTCACGCCAATCTTGATGTTCGTGTAGTCACCCGTGGCAAGAGGCAGGTAGAACGCTCCCGGGGAGTTGGGCTTCGCCCCCTTGAAGCTGAACGTCACCGTCTTCTCCCCGTCGGTAGTGGCGGCGGCCGTCGTTATCTTCGGGTCTGAAGCCGCGTCGGCGCAGGTGAAGTCGCCCGACAGCTTCTGGTCGGCGGTGACCGTTATCGTACCCTCCGCCGCCGGCATCTTGTCGATGCGGATGATGGCCACGCCGCCGATGTGTACGAATTTCACCGTGCCCTCTTCCTTGGAGATTGTTCCCAGCATCGGCATGTTGCTGCGGTTCACGGGGTATGCCGTCTTGCCGCCAGCTTCGGTGGGGAACACGATGCTGTCCACCGTGGTGTAGGTGTACTTGTCGGGCAGGTTATAGGTGAACTGGTTCTCGTCCTTCTCCGAGAACTTGTGCTTCTCGTTGTAGGGCGACAGTGCGTATTTGTTCACCGCCAGTTTCTCTTCCACCATGCCTGAGAACGAAGCCTGGTCAGACCCGTCGGCGTCGGCGGTGGAGAACTTCCTTCCGTTTGAGAAATTGTCGGCATTCTCGGTGGCTGTCTGCACGAAGATCTCGTCGCCCTTGTGCCAGTAGAACGACACCGTGTCAGCCTTCTCCATCTTGATGCCCACTTTCATTATCTTGCGCGGGGCGTTGGCTTTCTCGTTGTTGTTATTGCCCACGGCTGCCGTGAGCGTCACTTCGCGCAATGCACCGTAGTCGGTGCCCTTCGTGCTGTCGTTGTCGTTGTCGTCGCTGCACGATGCGGCGGTAAATGCTGCGCCGATCATCATGAATGAAAGCAGCGCATTGGTTATTCTCTTTGTTTCCATACTCTTTGTTTTCTAAAGGTTAAACAACACTTTTCTCTGTATGCCCCGCGGCTCTTTCCGTTTCCGCATTGCGTCAGGAGAAACGGACAGTCGCCCGAAGCGGTATCGCAAAAGTATTCCAATTTTCCAAAATCGTTGTCTATTATTCCTGAAAAAGTTTCTTTCTCCCTTGCATAAAGGCGATATTAATGATTTGCGTCAATAAAGGAGCACCAGTCCGGCGATTGCCGAGTAGAGAATCATCCTTATCGGGTTTATCTTCATCCAGTACGTTCCCGCGAAGGTGGCTGCGAAGAGGAAGCAGCTTATCCAGAACTGCCACGGGCTGTCGGCCATCGAACCGAAGTTCTCGGGCGTTATCAGCAGCAGGGTGGCGGCGCCGAGCAGTCCCACGATGCCGGGGCGCAGACCCTTCATGATGCTCTGCACCGCCGGCGTGTTCATGTATTTCTGGAACAGCTTGGCTATGAGAATCATCAGAATCAGCGAGGGCAGGATGAGCGCTATCGTCGCCGTGGCGCTGCCCAGTATCGCCATCGTCTCGCCGTAGCCGGCGTTGATGGCGGCGGTGTAGCCGCAGTAGGTGGCGGAGTTGATGCTCACCGGGCCGGGGGTCATCTGGCTCACCGCCACGATGTCGGTGAACTCTCCCGTGGTGAGCCACTGGTGGTTGTGTACCACCTCCGTCTGTATCAGCGACAGCATGCCGTAGCCGCCGCCGAAACCGAAGAGGCCTATCTCGAAGAACGTTATGAAAAGGCTCAGGTATAACATATCCTTGGTTCTGTTTTTTGTTTGTGTGGTGGGGGCGGTGCGCTATTCCGTCGGCTTTATGTACCTGCCGTAGACGTATCCGCAGATGCCCGCCACGAGGATTATTATTATCGGCGACAGTCCGAAGATATATATCGACAGGGCGCAGGCGATGGGAAACCAGCAGTTGCTGAACGTGATGCTTGCGTCCTTTGCCAGCTTGAACGTGGGCACGGCTATCAGCGCCACCACCGCCGGGCGTATGCCGCGGAACATGGCTGCCACTATCGGGTTGTCCTCAAACTTGTTGAAGAACATGGCGATGAGGAGGATTATCAGAAACGAGGGCAGCGCCGTGGCGAGGCTCGTCACTATGGCTCCCGGCACTCCTTTGAGGCGGTAGCCGATAAACGCGCTCATGTTTATCGCCAGTGCGCCGGGGCAGCTCTGCGATATGGCGAGGATGTCGAGAAAGTCCTTTTTCTCCACCCAGCGGTGCCTGTCCACCACCTCGCTCTCGATGATGGGTATCATGGCGTAGCCGCCGCCGAGGGTGAACAGTCCGATACGGAAGAATGTGATGAAAAACTTTAGGTACATGGTCTTTGTTTTCGGTGGAACCTGTTTTCTTTTGCCGCCGCTTGGCGGCTTCCTTGTTGCCGCTTAATCCAAACAGCCCTCCTTTCCGCTTGCGCCGGAGAGGAGGGCCGGTTATAGTGTGTCGCCTGTTATCTTGCCTTGCTCTCTATCCACTTGCGGGCATTGACAAACGCCTCGATCCACGGTGTCACCTCGTCGTTGCGGCGGTCGGCGGGATACCACGCGTTCTGCCACGGGAAGACGGCGCGCTCCAGATGGGGCATCATTGCCAGATGGCGGCCGTCCTTGGAACAGATTCCCGCCACGTCGTAGTCGGAACCGTTGGGGTTGCCGGGATAGCCGGAATAGGTGTACTTGGCAATCACGTTGTATTCATTCTCGCCCTCGGGCAGGGAGAACTTGCCCTCGCCGTGTGCCACCCAGATGCCGAGCTTGCTGCCGCCCAGCGAACCGAACATCACGCTGTTGTTCTTCGGGATGGTAAGCCCAAGGAACGAGCTTTCAAACTTGTGCGAGTCGTTGTGCAGCATACGGGCGCGCTGCTTGTGTTCCGGGTTGATGAGGTTGAGCTCCACCATCAGCTGGCAGCCGTTGCAGATGCCGAGCGAGAGGGTGTCCTCGCGGGCGTAGAACTTGTCGAGCGCCTCCTTTGCCTTGGGGTTGAAGAGGAACGCTCCTGCCCATCCCTTGGCGGAACCGAGCACGTCGGAGTTGGAGAAACCGCCGCAGAACACTATCATGTTTACGTCCTCCAGCGTCTCGCGGCCGCTCACGAGGTCGGTCATCATCACGTCCTTCACGTCGAAGCCGGCGAGATACAGCGAGTATGCCATCTCGCGCTCGCCGTTGGTGCCCTTCTCGCGGATGATGGCGGCTTTCACGCCCGACGGCGTGCGGCGGTCGGCGGAAATGCCGTACTGCGAGAGCTTGCCCGTGAAGTCCTTGTTGAACTCTATCTTCAGCGGCTCTGTCTTGTAGTTGGCGAACCTCTCCGCGGCGCAGCCGTTCATGCTCTGGTCGCGGTCGAGCAGATAGGATGTCTTGTACCACACGTTGCGCAGCCTGTCCACGTCGAACGCGTGCTTGTAGTTGCCTGCCTTCACCGTTATCTTGCGGTCTTCGGGGCACGGGCAGCCTATCTTGGCGAAGCTTACGCCCTTGGAATCCATCAGTTCCCTGAAGTCCTCCTTGTGGTCGTCGGATACCTGCACCACCACGCCGGGGTTCTCCGCCATGAGCATCTTCACCACGTCGTCGCCGCCGAGACCGTCGAGCGACACGTCGATGCCGCCTTCCTTGTTGGCGAAACACATCTCGAGCAGGGTGGTGAGCAGACCGCCGGCGCTGATGTCGTGGCCCGCCATTATCCATCCGTTCTTAATCATTTCCTGAACGGCGTTGAAGGCGTCGGCGAAATATTCGGGGTTTTTCACCGTGGGCACGTCGTCGCCCACCTTGCCGAGGCTCTGCGCGAATGCCGAACCGCCGAGCTTCTGCTCGTCGAAGGAGAAGTCGATGTGGTAGAGCGAGGTGTTCCTGTCGTTCACGAGTACCGGCGACACCACCTTGCGCACGTCGCCCACCTCGCCGCCGCTCGTCACGATTACCGTGCCCGGCGACACAATCTTCTCGCCGTTAGGGTACTGTTGCGTGAGCGAGAGGGAGTCTTTTCCCGTCGGCACGTTCACGTGCAGCGCACAGCAGAAATCGCTCAGTGCCTTCACTGCGGAGTACAGGCGCGCGTCTTCGCCCTTCTGCGAACGGCAGGGCCACATCCAGTTGGCCGAGAGGCTGAGGCTCTCCATGCCGTCGGCAAGGGGCGCCCATACTATATTGGTGAGCGATTCCGCCACCGACAATACAGAGCCTGCCTCCGCATTGGCGAGACCTGCCTGTGGAGCGTGGCCCAGTGCCGTGGCGATACCCTTGCGGCCGCGGTAGTCGAGAGCCACCACGCCGCAGTCGGACAGCGGCAGCTGTATCTCGCCCTGGCACTGCTGGCGGGCTATCTTTCCCGTCACCGAACGGTCCACCTTGTTGGTGAGCCAGTCCTTGCAGGCCACAGCCTCCAGCTGCAGCACGCGCTCTGCGTATTCGTCTATCTTGTCAAGCGAATACACCACGCCTTCATAGTGGTGCTCCACGGTCACGTCCTTCATGTATGTCACCGGCGAATGGCCGAACATCTGCGCCACGTCGAGGTCGAACGGCTTCACGCCGTCGCCCTGCACGAAAGAGAAATGCGCGTCGCCCGTCGTTTCGCCCACCACATACAGCGGTGCGCGCTCGCGCTCGGCAATCTTCCTCACGTGTTCTATGTGCTTCTCGTCGATGAGCAGTCCCATGCGCTCCTGACTCTCGTTGGCTATTATCTCCTTGGCCGAGAGGGTCTTGTCGCCGATGGGCAGCTTAGTCATGTCTATCTCGCCGCCGCATTCTTCCACGAGTTCCGACAGGCAGTTCAGGTGTCCCGCCGAACCGTGGTCGTGGATGCTCACCACCGGGTTCACGTCTTCCTCGCAGAGGGCGCGCACCAGGTTGTAGGCTCTCTTCTGCATCTCGGGGTTGGCGCGCTGCACGGCGTTCAGCTCGATGCCGTTGCTGTAGCGGCCGGTGTCTACCGACGACACCGATCCGCCGCCCAGGCCGATGCGGTAGTTGTCGCCGCCTACCACTACTACCTTGTTGCCCTTCTGCGGCTCTTTCTTCAGACAGTCGCGCTTGGTGCCGTAGCCCACGCCGCCGGCGAGCATGATAACCTTGTCGTAGGCGTATTTCGTGGCTGCGGCAGACTCAGTCGCCGTGGGCTCCATGTGCTCGAAGGTGAGTACCGAACCGCAAATCAGCGGCTGGCCGAACTTGTTGCCGAAGTCCGACGCACCGTTAGACGCCTTCACGAGTATCTGCTCCGGCGACTGGTACAGCCATTTCCTCACCGGCACGATGTCTTCCCAGTCGCGCGCCCCGGTGTAGCCCTCGCCGGCATCCTTGCCGCGGCCCTCCTCGCTCGCCGCGAGGCTCACGGCATCTTCCTCCAGGCGCGGATAGGCGGTCATGTAGACGGCAGTTCCGGCAATCGGCCATGAACCCACGCCGCCGCCCATGCGGTCGCGTATCTCGCCGCCCGTTCCCGTGGCTGCTCCGTTGAACGGCTCCACGGTGGTGGGGAAATTGTGTGTCTCGGCCTTCAGCGAAATGACGCTCTCCACGTCCTTTATCTGGAAATAGTCCGAGGTGGACTGGTCTTTCGGGGCAAACTGCTCCACCACAGGACCTTGTGCGAACGCCACGTTGTCCTTGTAGGCCGACAGTATCTTGTTGGGGTTCTCCTTGGTCGTCTTCTTTATCATGGCGAAGAGCGAACTCTCCATCTCCTTGCCGTCGATGATGAACACGCCGCCGAAAATCTTGTGGCGGCAGTGCTCGCTGTTTATCTGGGCAAAGCCGAATACCTCAGAGTCGGTGAGCGGACGGCCGAGCTGCTTCTCTATATTGTGCAGATACTCAATCTCTTCGGGAGAGAGGGCAAGTCCCTCCTGCTCGTTGTACTCCTCGAGATTGGCGATGCGCTTGATGGGTTCCGGCTCGTGGTTCACGGTGAACACGTCCTGGCCGATACCGTCATACATGCGCTGGAGCATGGGGTCGTGGTCGGCATCCTTGGAACTTACGGGGAAATACTCCTCGATACGCAAAATGCCGCAGAGACTCATGTTCTGGGTAATCTCTACGGCATTAGTACTCCAGGGAGTGACCATTTCGCGGCGCGGACCGACATAGTAGCCCTCAAGGCTGTCAGCCTTTTCCAGCACAGCGTCTCCGTAGAGCCAACACAGTTCGTTAATCTCGTCATTGTTGAGCTGATGGTCAACCTCAGTCGCTATCACGCTCTTTGAAGGAGTTCTAAAAAAAAGAATCATAACTTTCTTCGATGTCTTTTATATAAATGTTTTCGCCTTTATTTATAAAAGTATGCTGCAAAGGTAATTATTTTGTGCGAGATAACGCGCCCCACAGGGCTAAAATATACGGAAAATACTCATTGTCAATTGACAGGCCGTCCGTTTCCCTTCCTTAAACCGCCATTTCCCCAACCGTACATCGTACGATACACAATCTCTTATCGTACGATGTGAGGTCTCTTATCGTACGATGCACGACCTCTT
>CAVGJZ010000068.1:0-9083 GCA_963629785.1 Oscillibacter sp. MSJ-31
AGGAGAACTTCAACGCGCTCCTTCATCTTCTTGTTACCGAGCACCATACCCATACCGAATTCGCAGAAGTCCTCGAACAGGGAGTTGTCGAAGGCAGGACCTTGTCCCTTCTCGTTCGTCGTATAAGGTGTCGACGGGATAGAAGCAGAGTAGATTGAAGAACAACCCGTAGCGTTGGCAATCATCTGACGGTCGCCGAACAGCTGTGCAACGAGCTTGACGTACGGTGTCTCACCGCAACCGGAGCATGCTCCTGAGAACTCGAACAAAGGTGTCGCGAACTGTGAGTTTCTCGGGTTAGACTTGATGTCAATCAAATCCTGCTTTGTCTTCACCTGATGAACGAGATACTCCCATCCGGCAGCAAGATTCTGCA
Organism: Oscillibacter sp. MSJ-31; assembly: GCA_963629785.1. Taxonomy (GTDB): domain Bacteria; phylum Bacteroidota; class Bacteroidia; order Bacteroidales; family Bacteroidaceae; genus Prevotella. The sequence goes on from CAVGJZ010000068.1 coordinate 377, forward strand.
TTTCCTTTGCGTCAGGATTGTAGGGAACCATCTTGAGGGCCTTGACAACCTCGCCGGTCTCCTTGTCCTTCTTGCCGGGACAAACGTCGGCACAGTTGCCGCATCCCAGACAGTCGAGCGGAGACGGTTCGATAACGAAATGCATACCCTTGAATGCTGCGGGAGCTTTCATCTCGAGTGTATCGCCGTTGAAGCCTGCAAGTTCCTCGTCGGTGAGGACGAACGGACGGATTGCTGCGTGAGGACAAACGAAAGCACACTTGTTACACTGTGTACAGTTGTCCGAATTCCAAACGGGAACGAATGCCTCCACACCGCGCTTCTCGTATGCAGCGGTACCGTTCTGCCATGTACCGTCAACGGTGTTGTGCTTAACGAAGTCTGAAACCTTGAGCAAGTCGCCAGCCTGAGCGTTGATAGGACGTACAAGTTCCTTTACGAATGCCGGAGCGTTGTCCTCCTTAGCCTCGTCATCGGCAAGGTTTGCCCATGCCGGGTCTACTGCAAGCTGCTTGTACTCGTTGCCGCGGTCTACTGCCTTGTAGTTCAGGTTCACCACATCCTCACCCTTCTTGCCATAAGACTTGACAATGAACTTCTTCATCTGCTCAACGGCAAGGTCTACGGGGATAACGCCTGTGATACGGAAGAACGCACTCTGGAGAATGGTGTTCGTACGGTTACCAAGACCGATTTCCTGGGCAATCTTCGTAGCGTTGATAGTGTAAACGGTGATATTGTTCTGTGCGAAGTAACGCTTTACCTTGTTGGGCATGAAATCAACAAGCTCCTGTCCCTCGAAGATAGTATTCAGAAGGAATGTACCGTTCTTCTGCAAACCGCGTGTCACATCATACATGTGAAGATATGCCTGAACGTGGCAAGCCACGAAGTTAGGCGTGTTCACGAGATATGTAGAATGTATTTCGTGGTCTCCGAAACGGAGGTGAGAACAGGTGAAGCCACCTGATTTCTTTGAGTCGTATGAGAAATATGCCTGGCAATACTTGTCGGTATTGTCACCGATAATCTTAACCGAGTTCTTGTTTGCGCCTACAGTACCGTCAGCTCCAAGTCCATAGAACTTGGCCTCGAACATGCCTTCGCCACCCATCGGGATTTCCTCAACCTCGGGCAGTGAAGTAAATGTAACGTCATCAACGATACCCACGGTGAAATGGTTCTTCGGCTCGGCGAGCTTCAGGTTGTTGAATACGGCGATAATCTTGGCCGGAGTGGTATCGTTGGAACCGAGTCCATAACGTCCGCCCACGATAACCGGTTTGTTTTCAACATCATAGAATGCGCTCTTAACGTCAAGGTAGAGCGGCTCGCCCTCTGCTCCCGGCTCCTTGGTACGGTCAAGGACTGCAATCTTCTTGCAAGACTGCGGAACGGCAGCCAAAAGGTGCTTGACGCTGAACGGACGGTAAAGGTGAACACTTACCATACCTACCTTCTCGCCCTGGGCTGTCAAGTAGTCGATAGCCTCGCGGGCAGCCTCTGTGGCAGAGCCCATGAGGACAATCACGCGCTCTGCGTCGGCAGCTCCGTAATAGTCGAACAAGTGGTGCTCGCGGCCCGTAATCTTGCCAAGTTCCTGCAGGTAATACTCAACAACCTCAGGAATCTTGTCGTAGGCTGGGTTGCAGGCCTCACGGTGGGTAAAGAATGTCTCGGGGTTCTCTGCAGTACCGCGTGTAACAGGACGCTCAGGGGTGAGGGCACGATCGCGGAAACGCTTGATGTCAGCCGGATCAACGAGCTTGGCAACCTCTTCCTGGTCAAGCATCTCAATCTTGTGGTACTCGTGGGAAGTACGGAAACCGTCAAAGAAGTTGATGAACGGAATGTCAGTCTTGAGAGTAGCGAGGTGGGGCACTGCCGAGAGGTCCATAACCTCCTGCACCGAACCGGAGCAGAACATAGCGAAACCTGTCTGACGGCAGGCCATAACATCCTGATGGTCACCGAAGATACACAATGAGTGTGAAGCGAGCGTACGAGCAGATACGTTGAATACGCACGGAAGCATCTCACCTGCAATCTTGTACATGTTGGGTATCATCAGCAACAGACCCTGCGACGCTGTGAACGTCGTGGTGAGCGCACCTGCCTGAAGAGAACCGTGAACGGCACCTGCTGCACCGCCCTCAGACTGCATTTCCTGCACGCTTACGGTCTGGCCCCAGATGTTCTTGCGACCTCTTGCGGCCCACTCGTCAACATGTTCCGCCATCGGAGACGACGGTGTGATAGGATAGATGGCAGCAACCTCAGAGAACATATAGCTCACGTGAGCGGCAGCCTCGTTACCATCACAAGTGATAAACTTTTTTTCTTTTGCCATTTTAATAAAATGTTAATGTTAATGTATCAAATATTTTTCAACTGCTTTGTTTTCTTTGTCCTTCAACATGCACCTATGCACCCCTTATTATAATTAAGGTACGTACCTACTTATATATATATAAAACATATCCGCTCAGTACAGGAAACCGAGCAGCCACAAGGGTATCATGTTTCCATGCCCCACCTCCGTGTTGTAGCGTGCGTACACCATACCGGCATCCAGCCTGCCTCTTCCCTGATTGGCGGCATCGCAAACCTTGAACTGGTATTTGCCGTTCACCACGTAGCACTCATTCCTCTTCCCCATATTCACCTTGTGGTCCTTCCACAGTGAATTGAGGAAGAAATTTTCCATCAACAGCTGCTTTTCAACGTTTATCGGATATATGGCATACATAAGATTTGGGTTATGCACCATAACCATAGGCGGTTTCTTGGGAAACTCCTGACCCACCGGGTAGACAATATTTATCAGGCGCGCGTCCGCCAGATATTTTATATAGTTCATTACCGTAGCCCTGCTCGTACCGATGTCGCTGGCCAGCTGACTGATATTAGGGGCCTTGGAACCGTTTACCGCCAGCAAATAGAACAGTTTCTTGATTCTCGAGAGATATTTCAGCTCTATCTGCTTGATGAACAGTATGTCCACCTCTGTCATCATGTTCATCGTCTTCAGCAGATTTTCCGAGTAATTGCGGTGCTCCCTGAAAAACGGATAAAAACCATGGTGAAGATACTCGGGGAAATATTTCAAGGGAGAGACACGGGGCAATATGTGCCTCACTATCTGTTCGTGGTTTTCCAGTATATCCTCAATGGTGTAAGGTTCGAAATCATTTCCTGTCTGCAGGTTGAGATACTCCCTGAACGAGAACCCCCGCAGATTGTAACTCTTCACAATGCCCGTAAGCTCGGTATTGTCGTCCTTCAGGCGCATTACGCTGCTGCCCGTAAAGACAACCTTCAATTCCGGGTAGCGGTCGTGGCAGAGCCTCAGCTCGTGCGCCCAATCAGGCTCCTTGAACACCTGGTCTATCAGCAGCGTCCTTCCGCCATTGCGGTAGAACTCTCCGGCAAAATCAGATATGCCGTGTACCTGGAAATAGAAATTGTTCATGTTCACATACAGGCATCTCCTCCCGTCGGCATTCTCCTTGGCATATTGAAGAAGGAAAGTGGTCTTCCCCACCCCGCGGCTGCCCTTTATGCCAATCATGCGGCCGGACCAGTCTATCTCGTCCATCAGGCGGCGGCGCACCGGTGCGTCGGTATGCTCTACCAAATAGTCGTGTGTTCTGAAAAAAGCTTCCATTCCCTTCCTTGAATATGTGCACTTGAAAATGCGGTCCGAAAGCCGCGGATTTCGTTTGAAACGTCTAAGCGCAGATTATCAATGCAAAGATAATGGTTTATTATTTATTTTCAAACTCTACTTTGCAAAATCTGCCGTTTTTTGTTATTTTTAAACCTCAAAAAAGCAAATATACCGCAAAAGCGGCAAGCGCGGCAACTGCCGATACCAAACACGAGGAAAGGTTTTTTATACAAATTAATTACATTAAAATTGTTTTATTTACATTTTCATATTACCTTTGCAACCGCAAGAATAAATGCTAGTATGAACAAAAATCTATTAAAACCTGATTATATTTTCGAGTCCAGCTGGGAGGTGTGCAACAAGGTAGGCGGCATATACGCCGTACTTTCGACCAGGGCAAACACCCTGCAGGAAATGTTCCGGGACAGGATAATATTCATCGGACCCGATTTCTGGCAGGACAAGGAGAATATCTACTTTACCGAAGACGACAACCTATTCAAAGAGTGGAAAGCGAGTGCCGCAGAAAGCGGGCTGAAAGTAAGGACGGGAAGATGGAACGTCCCGGGCAAGCCCATTGCCGTCCTCGTGGACTTCACGCCGTTCTACGAAAAGAAAAACGAAATCTACGGCAAACTGTGGGAGGATTTCCGGGTGGACAGCCTCCACGCCTACGGCGACTACGACGAAGCGTCGATGTTCTCCTACGCCGCTGCCAAAGTGGTGGAGAGTTTCTGCAATTTCTTCCTCAAGGGAAACGAGAAAGTCATCTACCACGGAAACGAATGGATGACGGGCCTCGGACTGCTCTACATCAAGAAACACATACCGCACATAGCAACAGTTTTCACGACCCACGCCACGAGCATCGGGCGCAGCATAGCGGGGAACAACAAGCCGCTATACGACTATCTCTTCGCCTACAACGGCGACCAGATGGCAGAAGAGCTCAACATGCAGAGCAAACACTCCATAGAGAAGCAGACGGCACACAATGCGGACTGCTTTACCACCGTGAGCGAGATAACGGCGAACGAATGCCGGGAATTGCTCGACAAGCCTGTGGACGCAGTACTGCCGAACGGTTTCGAAGACGATTTCATACCAAAGGGCACAACATATACGAAAAAGAGGAAGGCGGCAAGGGAAAAGGCTCTCGCCGTGGCAAACGCCTTGCTGGGCACCGACCTTGGCGACGACACTCTCATCGTTTCGACAAGCGGAAGATACGAATTCCGCAACAAAGGCGTAGACGTGTATATCGAGGCCATGAACAGGCTTCTCCGGGACAAGGACCTGAAGAAAAACGTGTTGGCATTTATTGAAGTGCCGGGATGGTGCGGCGAACCGAGACAGGATCTCATCAATCGCCTCAACTCCGGGAAGAAGTACGACACGCCACTGCCCATCCCCATGATTACCCACTGGCTCCACAACATGAGCCAAGACAACGTGCTCGGTATGCTCAAATACCTCAACATGCAAAACCGCAAGGACGACAAGGTAAAGCTCATCTTCCTGCCCTGCTATCTCGACGGCAACGACGGCGTGCTCAACATCAGCTACTACGACATCGTGCTCGGCAACGACCTCTGCATCTACCCGTCCTACTACGAGCCTTGGGGATACACACCGCTTGAGGCGATAGCATTCAAAGTGCCGTGCGTCACCACCGACCTCGCCGGCTTCGGCCTGTGGGCAAACAGCCAGAAAGGCGGAAGCTGCGAAATAGAAGACGGGGTGAAGGTGGTACACCGTACCGACTACAACTACTCGGAGGTGGCGGACGCCATAAAGGAAACGGTAGCGAAATACTCCGCCTTCAGCGAAAAGCAGATTAAGGATTCGCGCGAAAAAGCATTCCGGCTCTCTAAAAAAGCCCTGTGGAGCGAATTCATAAAATACTATCTCGAGGCATACGACACCGCACTCGGGAAAGCCGCAGCAAGAACAGCAAAGCAATAAACGGCCGCAGGCCGGAAAACGCAATAAATTACAAACCACAAAATAGAAAACGATGAAAATCAAAGCAGATCATGTTAATGCCCCTCAATGGAAAGAGGTGACAGTAAAGTCCAAGCTGCCCGAGCAGCTCAAATGTCTGGACGAATTGGCCCATAATATGTGGTGGGCGTGGAACTACGAGGCGCGCGACCTTTGGAGAAGCCTTGATGAAAACCTGTACGAAGAGGTGGGACACAATCCCGTGGCGCTGCTCGACCAGCTCTGCTACGAGCGGAAAGAGGAAATCGTGAAGGACAAGGCCATCATGAAGCGCGTAAAGGACGTATATGCCATGTTCCGCGCATACATGGACGTGGAGCCCGACAAGGAACGCCCGTCCGTTGCCTATTTCTGCATGGAGTTCGGCATCAACCAGGTGCTGAAGATCTATTCCGGAGGTCTCGGTATGCTCGCCGGCGACTACATGAAGGAGGCTTCCGACAGCAACGTGAACATGTGCGGCGTTGGTTTTCTCTACAGATACGGATATTTCAAGCAGTCGCTCAGCATGGACGGACAGCAGATTGCCAACTACGACGCGCAGAATTTCAACTCGCTGCCAATCGTCAGACAGCTCGACGAAAACGGAAATCCCCTCGTGGTTGACGTGCCCTACATGAACTACTGCGTACACGCATACGTGTGGAGAGTAAACGTGGGACGCGTGCCACTCTACCTGCTCGACACCGACAACGAGCTTAACTCCGAGTTCGACCGCCCCATCACACACTCCCTCTACGGCGGCGACTGGGAGAACCGCCTGAAACAGGAGATACTGCTCGGAATGGGCGGAATCCTCATGCTCGAAAAACTGGGCATCAAAAAGGACATCTACCACTGCAACGAGGGCCACGCAGCGCTCTGCAACCTGCAGCGCCTGTGCGACTATATCAAGGAGGGTCTCAGCTTCAACCAGGCAATGGAAATCGTAAGGGCATCGTCGCTCTACACCGTACACACCCCCGTACCGGCCGGACACGACTACTTCGACGAGGCGCTCTTCGGCAAATACATGGGCGGATACCCCAAGATGCTCGGCATCACATGGGACGAATTCATCGGTATGGGACGCAACAACCCCGACGACCACAACGAGAAGTTCTGCATGTCGGTCTTCGCCTGCAACACCTGCCAGGAAGTGAACGGCGTGAGCAAGCTCCACGGATGGGTTAGCCAGAAGATGTTCAGCAGCATCTGGAAAGGATACTACCCGGAGGAGAACCACGTGGGATATGTAACCAACGGCGTGCATTTCCCGACATGGACTGCCACAGAATGGCGCAAGCTCTATGCACAGTATTTCGACGAGTCGTTCATGAGCGACCAGAGCAACGAAAATATATGGCAGGCCATATACAACGTGCCCGACGACGTGATCTGGAGCACACGCATGGCCCTCAAGAAGAAGCTTACCGACTACATCCGCGACAAGTTCTGCGAGACTTGGCTCAAGAACCAGCGTGACCCGTCGCGCGTGGTTTCCCTGCTCGAGAAAATCAACCCCAACGCCCTGATGATCGGCTTCTGCCGCCGCTTCGCCACTTACAAGCGCGCTCACCTGCTCTTCACCGACCTCGAGCGTCTCTCCAAGATAGTGAACGACCCGGAACACCCCGTGCAGTTCCTCTTCTCGGGCAAGGCTCACCCAGCAGACGGCGCGGGACAGGGGCTTATCAAGAAGATTTACGAAATCAGCCAGCGTCCCGAATTCCTCGGCAAGATCATCTTCCTCGAGGACTACGACATGCAGCTCGCACGCAGACTTGTGTCGGGAGTGGACATCTGGATGAACACGCCAACACGCCCGCTTGAGGCATCTGGAACATCAGGCGAAAAGGCCGAGATGAACGGTGTTGTAAACCTCTCGGTGCTCGACGGATGGTGGCTCGAGGGATACCGCGAGGGTGCGGGATGGGCTCTCACGGAAAAGCGCACCTACGAGAACCAGGGCTATCAGGACCAGCTCGACGCTGCAACCATCTACGGCCTGCTCGAGAACGAAATCATCCCGCTCTATTTCAACAAGGGCAAGAAGGACTACAGCGAGGGATGGATAAAGGTAATAAAGAACTCCATCGCGCAGATTGCACCGCACTATACCATGAAGCGCCAGCTCGACGACTACTACGACAAGTTCTACTGCCGGCAGGCTGACCGTCTGCACAAGCTCACTGCCAACGACAACCGTCTGGCAAAGGACATCGCACAGTGGAAGGAAAGCGTGGCAGAGCGCTGGGACGCTATCAAAGTGGTGTCGAAGGAGTCCACGATACCTTCAACCGGCGTCATTACAGGAGAGCAGTACAAGCTCAAGTATGTCATCGACGAACAGGGTCTCGACGATGCCGTAGGCCTCGAGGTAATCATAACCAATACCAACAAGAAGGGCGAAGAATATGTGTTCAACAAACACACCTTCGAAATGGTGGGACACGAGGGCAACCTCTACACATTCGAGGCAACCATCGAAGCAAACACTGCCGGCTCGTTCAAGTCAGGCGTGAGAATGTTCCCGAAGAACAGCGAACTGCCCCACCGCCAGGATTTCTGCTACGTGAAATGGCTCAACTAAGCAGCACCAGCCATTCAAGGCTATAATGCAAATTATACCATAACGCAAAACCGTCCGCAATGTCTCCCACTGAGCATTTGCGGACGGTTTCGCATTTTAGCATTGACAAAAAAAAAATATCGTGCAAGAAGCCATGGAGAAATCCCGCCCGGCAATCTCGTTGCTTGAAGACATACTGAAAAAATCCCGTGTCGTCGGCTTTGACGAATCAGGCTGTTACAACAACAAGAAACTGGACTGGGCATGGATAGCGCAGACGGCATACGTAACTCTCTGCTTCCGTGCGACCGGACGTTCTTCAAAGGTGCTGGAGGGTAGGTTCGGCGATTCCTTGAAAAACATGGTTGCCGTCACGGATAGGCACAGTGCTTATTTCGCGCTCAACTTTCTCGACCACCAAGTTTGTCTCGCCCATCTTTTGCGTGAGCTTGAATATCTGACTGAGCTCGACCCCGAAC
>CAVGJZ010000069.1:0-8578 GCA_963629785.1 Oscillibacter sp. MSJ-31
TTCAAGACCAATGGCATAGGTAGTCCAGCGTCCCTTGTTGTTTTGGGTCAGAAGTCCCTTGGCCACCATGTTGTGAAGCAGGCGTCTCGTCCCTATAGTGTTGAGCGACAGAAATTGCTGTAATATGAGCATGTCTAAGTCGCCCACTGCCAGTGGGCGATTTTTCACATCTGTCCATCCTTCATGGAATTTACGCATTCTTTTGATGGTAAAAACAGAGCTTGTTTCTTCCATGTCTCCTCTTGTTTTTGTTTTTAGCGGCCTTTACCACTACTCCATCGGCTTAATCATCTTCTCTATGAACGCCACCTCGTCTGCCGACAAGCCGTACTTGCGGTAGAGCTGACGGTCGATGTCGGAGATGCTTACGCTCCAGTCGATGTCGCTCGAAGAGCTGAAGTCCTGGAGGGGGACGTTAGCCCAAGTGTCTCTTGGATTATGCTGAGTAGCTTTCAGTGTGCCGAGCATTGTTCGTGCAAACTTTGTCTTGATGTATTTCATACATGCCTCGGCTTCTGCTTGTGTGTCAAAGCAACCCACACCGAGAAAAGTGTCGGTGTAGCCGACAATCGGCTCGCCGACAATCGGCTCGCCGACAATCGGCGTTGATAGTACTTCGCCAATGGCTCCAGAGCCATTGGCTTCAGGTATAATCACCTTATAGCATCTGTAGTTGTCCGGATGGGTGATATACGTCTCCTTCATCCACTTATAACACCTCCGATTATCATATCTGCCATATATTTTAGCTTTACCGTAAGTGTCAATACCTTCTACGTCATCTGTGAACAATTCGGGGAACACATCAAAAATGTTCGCTCCCAAGCTGAACTTGTGCCCCTTGCTTTGTCTTCCTTCCATTTCGGGATGTTCTTTGTAAAGTTCATCGGTAAGACTATACAGTTCGCGAGGCGCAACTATCGTTGAAAAAGAAGGTTCATTCAAATCTTGCACCTTATATAATATAGAGTGTAACTCATTATAAGCAGAGAAAAAGCCTATCGCACCGAAATCTTTGTTCTTATCCCAATAGGTAACAGCAATGCCTCCTTTTACGTCAACAGTAGGGAACACTTCCATACTGCTTGCCCAATAATCAACCACCTTGACATGAGGGTCGTTCAAGAATTTTTGATTCCATTCTTTTGGAGTTTTACCAGCATTAAACAAGAAGCGTGCAGGATGAATCAATGTGCCGCGCGGACTTATAGAACGTGCGATGTCTATGAACGTGTGATAGATGGGATCAGCACCATTGCCGTTGCCTTTGTTTACCACTTGATACGGCGGATTCCCCACCACAGCTCCAAATTTCATGATGTTCTTATTCTTTTTGTTGCCCTGCCAGAAGCCCTCGGAGAGGAGGTCGCTGATGAGCGCCTCGCGGTCGTCGGTGGCACGGCGGATGAGTTGTACAGATTTGATGTTAAGCCGCTCGGTGCCCTCTTGCATGTTGAGCGAGCGGAAGCCGAGGAGGGTGCGCTCGGTGATGCGGCGCGCCATGGGCGTGTTGCAGATGACATAGACATTGTTGGCGAGGATGTCGTCCCAGATCACCTGTTCCTCCTCCACGCTGTAGTTGTCGGGGTCGTCGATGAGACCGCCCGTAGCCTCGAAGTCCTTCTTGCGCTGGCGATAGAGCGAGTAAGCCACATAGAGCGGATAGAGACCCGTCTTCGAGTTGATCTCCAATATCTTCGAACCGCTGCCAAACACCTCGCGCGTCACCTCGCCACGGTCTACGAAGCGAGGCTCCAGGGTAGTAACCCACTCGAAGAGCTGCCCGTTAGTGGCCGGCACCTCACGCTCGCAAGGGCCGTCGAACCGCTCATTGAAGAAGGTGTAGCCGCCAAGGGTGTCGCTCATGTGCATGTTGACCACACGCCACGGCGTGAGCACCGTCTCCTTGTCGGGGTTGTGGAAATAAGAGAAGATGTCGCTGATGCGGCGCACACGCTCGTCCACATGCATGCGGTCGGCCTCGCGCGCCAACTGGCGGTAGCGTTTGCCGGCAGCCACGAAGACCGTGGCGTTGTAGCACTTGCGGAACTTGTTGAACTGCGCCTTCGTCACGCCCTTGGGCATGAACTCCGTCCACGAGTCCTGGTCGATGATGCGCGTGAAGTTCTCCAGCGTGATGCCCTCGTCCTCGTCGTCGAGCTTCGCACCATACATCATCAGCGGGATGCGCAGCGAGATGCCACGCAGGATGGTGATGCGGTTGTCGCGCTCCTTGCGCTCCTCGGCACGCCGCTTCTTCTCGGCCTCCAGCGCTTCCAGCTCCTCCTGGGTGAGCTGCTTGCCCTCGCGCTGCTTCTTCCTGGCACGCTCGGCGGCAGCCTTCTGGTTGGGCGATAGACCATTGCCCGCCATGTCGATGTTCTTGGCGCGCTTGGGCTTCTCCATGTTGGTGGTCTTGCCTATCTCCACGCCCAGGTCGTCGAGTTCCTTTATCTCCTCGGGGGCGAGCTGCATGAGTTGGCGTATGTCGTAGAGCGAGTTGTCGTTGAAGCCGTTGCGCACCACGCGGTCCACATACACGTGCTCCAACTGCTCAAACAGCCTGTCGGCACGGAACTCCACCATGCGTCCGCCCTGCATGGCGATGACGGGACAGAACTGGAGGAACTGCTCCATGTTCTCGATGTCCTTCTCGCGCGTGGTGGCAGCCGAGGCATACTGCTTCTCCTTCTGCGTGAGCGTGGCGAACTTGGCAGTCTCTGCCACCATCTTGAGCGAGCGGTCTGGGGCGAAGTCGAAGACGTAGCACTTGGTCTTCATCCTCGTCAGCCCGTTCTCGTCCTTGTAGGTGTAGGGCGACTGCACTCGGAAGATTGTCTGCATATAGGTGGCGGCAGAGGTGTTCTCCGAACCCTTCAGGTAGAAGACGGCAGTCCAGGGGCGCACGGTGACGCCCGTGGTCAATCGGCCGCACGAGATGGTGATGGTGTAGGTCTGCTCGGGCTTCCTGCCGATGGCCTTCTTCACCTTGTCGAGCGCATCCTGACGGGTCTCGTCGTCCTCGCTGTTGCCCGCCACATTGATGATGGCGTCGAAGCCGCCAAACACATCGTGCCCGCGCAGCAACCGCTCCAGAGCCTTCGCCTCCTTCACGCCCGGCACCACCCAGAGCGTGTGGTTGAAGCAAGTGCGGTATTCGTCGGTGGAGAAGGGATAGTGGCTCTCCTCGTCCTCGGTACACATCAGGTCGAGAAACTGCCTCACCTCCTCCTCATGCACAAAGCGTCCCCTCTCGTCGCGGGGCACGTCGGCACCCTGCCTGGTGCGGAAGAACTCCTTGAACTGGAACGTGGCATCCTCGCCAAGGTCGGCCTTGACGAGCTGGCCCAGGTCGTAGGTGCGTATCTCCATGTCGGGCAGTTCGCGGTAGGGGTTGTTCTCGGCCGGCTCGCCGGGGTGTTCTTGCGGCCAACGGCGCTTGGCACATTGCTCCTTGATGTAGTCCCACGTGTATATCTGCTCGTCGGCGAAGTCCTCATAGAGGTTGAACGGTGTGCCGGAGAGGTGGAGTGCCTTGGTGTGGGGATGCTGCGTGAGTTGCTCGATGACACGCAGTCCGAGGTCGGTGCGTGTGCCTTCGTGCGCCTCGTCCACCACCACGAGGTCCCACGGGGCGGTGAGGATGTCCGCCTTGAGCTGCTCGTCGTTGTTGCCTCCCACGAGTGTGGAGCGGCGCAGATACTGCATGCTGGCGAAGAAGACAAACTGCTTTCCCTCGTCGGCTGAACGCTGCAGGGCATAGAAGTCGCCCTCGGCGGAGTCGTCGAACTTGGTGGCGTAGTGGCACGACGAGCAGTCTTCGCCAAACACTTTGTCGAAGTCTTCCTTCCACGAGTCGTTGACCACCGGGCGGTGGGTGACGATGATGGTGCGGCGCACGCGGTCGTCACCGTCGAGCATCGCCATGCGCTTGGCGAGTTCCAAGGCGCAGATGGTCTTGCCAAAGCGCATCTTGGCGTTCCAGAGGAATCGGGCACTCTTCTTGTGCCGCTTGAAATACTTGATGGCATCGCCCACGGCCTGCTCCTGTTCGTCGCGCAGCACGACGCCGCCGCCGTCGAAGAGACCTGTGCGTTGCTTGGGCTTTACAGCCTCGATAGTAGTATATACCGCCATAAGCCTATATGTGTATTGTCGTTATGTCATTTATTCTTGTTGCCTAATACGAAAGTGGAGAAATAAGGGCGTTCCTTCGCCTTGTCCTTGCCGCTGTACCGCCAATCGCGGATGCGGCAACGGATGCCGATGTGCCCATCCATCACGCCACGCTTGCAAGCCGGGCACTCCAGCTTGGTCTGCTCGCCAAACAGTCCACGGTCGAACACCTTGTCGCACGAGCCGGGGATGACGAGGCGAAGCCCGTCCATCTGCCAGAGGTTCCACGAGATGATGTAGGCTATGCCGATGAGCGACTTCTCGGGCACGGGTTTGTGGAACTTTGCCTCATAGTAGTCGCAGAAGGTGCAGAACACCGCCTCGCGCGCCAAGAGCAGGTTGTCGCCCTGCCACTCGAAGCCGTAGGTTGACTGCAAGGCTTCCTTGGCGGCCTTGAGCCATTCGCCGGAAGTCGCGGTGTTCTCGCTGACCACGCGCAGCTTGCGGTCGAGCAGGCCGATGCGGCGGTTGAGCGGATTGATGGGCAGCCCACTGACCGTGTCGTAGCGGCTCACGAGGTAAGGAGCCTCACCGCAAGTCACCTCCAGACGGTTGTCGAGCACGTAGTCGCGCCACGTCTTTCCTTCGGGAAACTCTATCGGACTCTCTGTAGGAGTCCACGAATGGGAGTCGGCGTGCTCGGTGTTGAACACTCCCGTGCGCCCGAACCACTCGTTGTCTACGAGATTGTTTTGGGCATTGCATATCCACGAAGGCGTGAACACCTCGGCCATGTCCTTGGCACGCTGCGTCTGCACCTCGGCAGCCTTCACTGCACGTGGCTGGATGATGCAGCCGTTCTCGCCCGTGATATGCTCTACGGTTATCTCGTCGTCGAAACCGAAGCCCTCGCCCAGATGCGCATACGAGTCGGTGGCCCAAAAGATGTTCTTGTGGGTGGTATGGTCCAGCAGCAGCTTCTGGAGCACCTCGGGATGCGAGCGGAGAAGGTAGTTCTCACTGATGTCAACGTCGTTTGCCATGATGTTGTAGTTTCTTATATTCTTGTTACCATTCATTAGCGTGCGTGCAAAAATAGACTCCACGAGTGCATTGTTTCTGCACAAGCCGCAAAAATAAATGATTTATTTTTAATTAAAGAATAAAATCAAGGAAATCTGCACTTTTTACCATAATATTCTTGTAAAAACGACATGATGCGTGCAAAAAGACTGCATTCTTAGGGGTTACGATTGCGGCAATGCTATCGTGTTCATGCTCAAAGCCTGCACATACGAACTTCTGCCTCAAACAAACATGACAATGAAAGAACTTACTTTGCGGCAAGACAAATAGAACCGTCAACTGGAAACTGTCATCAAGGAAATGGGATACACCCATACCAATCTCACACATTGTTTCCTTGCAACAGGAGTAGAACGCATAGAAAAGCAGCAGCTGGACAATGGCGAAGACATTCAAGTAAGAATCTTCAATCGTGACGAAGTGATGGACATGCTCCGCAATGGAGAAATGTTACGAAAGTTTCTAAAAGGTGCAGAAGAGGAAATATACTTCAGCAATTATTAATGTACAGTCATATACGCGCGCACGTAATATGTTTTTCTAGCAAAAAGTATCAAAGTATCATCGATGTATCATTCTACAACTTTTTAACTTCCGACGTGTGGTCACTCTATGAACAAGTTATGGGCAACCATTGCCCATACATCGGGCATCGAGTGCCCAAACACTGGACATTCATTTGGGCAATACACTTTCAAGAGCAGTCTATATTTCGGAAATGATACTCCGATGATACTTTGATGATACTTCTTGGCACATTTTCAAAGAAGTATCATCAACACTATATCACTATGTATCAAAGCGTTAAGCCGGTTCTCACAAGCAATGATGAGACTTTGACACTTTTTTCGCAAAAAAAACTTTCTTACGTATAAGAAGGAGAAGCTTCTTTCCCTTTCACTGCCTCGCAAACCGCCATCTCCACACCGCGATAAATCACCACGAGCTTATGGAGCCTGGTGGTCTTCACTGCCTCGCGTACGATATCACTGTCGGCATAACGGCATATCTGGGCCGATGCTTCCTCGAAGAGGTTCTGCACCTGTGCATCCGTGGTATTTGACTTGCAATATTTCAACTCCACGATATACGAGTCGGTCATATCCTTGTAGATGTCGCAAAGCGGAGCAAGGAAAATGTCGGCATAGCCACCATCATTGTCCAGCTCAGAGATGGGACGGTAGAACTGGCACTGGCTGGTCATCGCCAGCGTGAAACCATGCACGAAAGCCTCGCCCTTCTGCTTGTCCCTCTGCGAGGAAAAACGCTTAAGGCAATCAGCGATATAGCCGAAGAAAGCCTTATAGTCGCCATCGAACGCCATTTTACTCTCCAGTTGGTTTTTACCGTAAGAATCATAAGTTAAATCATTCTCCTTGTAAGTATCCAAGAGGTAAGTGTACATCTGGTCGCGCACCACCTCATTGGGAATCACGAACTTAGTAGCCCCCTTGTAAGTGCCATCTATCGTTACCATGCCGAAGAAGGTGTCTACTATTCCAGTTGCATAAAACGGAAGGTGTCTACCTTTTTAGTTTATAAAACAAAAAAGTGTCTAGTCAAATCAGGAAAAGTCATATTCGTCTATGAAGAGATAAATTTTCTGTCCTGCCTCATTTACTTTCTGACACAGGAAAGACAACTGTTCCACGGCGCCCCCTTGCTCACGCAATTCCTCCTTGATGCCTGAAGGCAAGAGATGCGCATAGACACTGCAAAACGAGCCGAACTTGATACGGCAATGAGCATCAAGTCCTTTTCTGTAATCGTCCAAACCAGCATCAACCTCCGCAAAGTTGAGATGGATGATGAGATATTTGTTGTGCTCAGGCGTTGGATTTTCGCCGATGTAAAGTTTGCCAAATATCTCCTCAAACTTATCTTTCTTGTTGATATCATAGTAATTTTCGAGCATGGAGAGGGTGAGGCTCTTGCCGAAACGGCGAGGGCGTAAATAGAAGAAGTACATATTTGACTCTTCTATATCCTCGATGAAAGGAGTTTTGTCCACATAGTAACAATCCCTTTCTATCACATCCTCAAAATTCTGCATGCCGTATGGTATGCGCTTGCGATAAATCCGCTTTCTTCTTTCTCTCATTGCCATAGTCTCTTCCTTAAACTTTCTGCAAAGATAATGTTATCCAGCGACAGCGCCAAATATTTGTCCACTATTTTCTCCTTGATATATTAAAAAGCATAAAAAGCTGATGCTAGTTCAGATTTATTTTGTACTTTTGCAGCAAAATAATAAAAATAGATATATCTAAATAAAATATGAACATTTTAGAGTTGAGCGAACAGGAGATTGTTCGCAGACAGAGTCTTCAGACATTGCGTGAGATGGGCATCGACCCATACCCTGCCGCAGAGTTTCCAACCAACGCCTTCAGCACCGACATCCGTGCCGAGTTCAAGGACGAGGACGAGCCGCGCCAGGTGGTGATTGCCGGCCGTATGATGGGCCGCCGCGTGATGGGCAAGGCAAGCTTCGCCGAGTTGCAGGACTCCAAGGGAAGAATCCAGGTTTACATCGCCCGCGACGAGATTTGTCCGGACGAGAACAAGGACCTATATAATACAGTATTCAAGAAGCTCCTCGACATCGGCGACTTCATCGGTGTGAAGGGCTTTGTTTTCCGCACGCAGACGGGTGAGATTTCCGTTCATGCCAAGGAGCTTTGCCTGCTCAGCAAGAGCCTCAAGCCGCTGCCTATCGTGAAGTACAAGGACGGCGTGGCTTACGACAAGTTTGACGACCCCGAGCTTCGCTATCGCCAGCGCTACGTAGACCTCATCGTGAACGACGGCGTGAAGGACACCTTCCTGCAGCGCGCCACCGTGCTCCGCACCCTGCGCAAGGTGCTCGACGAGGCTGGCTACACAGAGGTGGAGACCCCTACCCTGCAAAGCATCGCAGGCGGTGCATCGGCCCGCCCCTTCATCACCCACTTCAATGCACTCGACCAGGATATGTATATGCGCATCGCCACAGAGCTTTACCTGAAGCGACTCATCGTGGGTGGCTTCGAGGGTGTATATGAGATTGGCAAGAACTTCCGCAACGAGGGTATGGACCGCAACCACAACCCCGAGTTTACCTGCATGGAGCTTTACGTGCAGTATAAGGACTACAACTGGATGATGTCGTTCACAGAGAAGTTGCTCGAAACTATCTGTATCGCCGTAAACGGCAAGCCTGAGCGCGAAATCGACGGCAACATCGTGAGCTTCAAGGCTCCTTATCGCCGTCTGCCTATCCTCGATGCCATCAAGGAGAAGACCGGCTTCGACTGCAACGGCAAGAGCGAGGAGGAGATTCGCAACTTCTGCAAGGAGAAGGGCATGGACGTGGACGAGACCATGGGCAAGGGCA
>CAVGJZ010000070.1:0-3152 GCA_963629785.1 Oscillibacter sp. MSJ-31
TCCAGTTTCTTAAACTCCTTCTGCCCTTGCGACGTAGTGACATCGAGTGCCGCCATGCGTTGTTTCAGTGCGTCGATGCGCTGCTGCAACTCATCCATCACCTTCTTGGCGGTGGCGGCATTTGCTGTGATGACTATCTGGGTTTTCTTTGCTGTTGCCATATTCTTGTTTTCGTTTTGTGCTTAAATTATCTTGATAGGACTTGCATCCTCGAAAGTGTTTATCAGTTTCACCTCGCCCTCGTATCCGTAGAAATCGACAAGGTAGTTGGCTATGCGTTGTTGCAGGTGGCGAAGCTCCATCATGATGGCCGGACGCTGCGACTTGCCCGCCTTTCTGTCCCACTTGGAGATATATCGCGTCTGAAAGCGCGCCTTCTTGCCGCTTTCCACATCCTCGTATTTGGTACCCATACCGACACCCATCTCAGCAAATCGCATATAGTCGTTGAATTGGAATGCCATCGTCACCTTGCCGCCCTCACCGGCTTCGACGATGCGTCCGGCAAACGACTTAGCGCCTTCGCCCGTGGAATACCATTGCCCCATCTGCTTGCGCTTGTCGTTGATGACAGAATAACCGTTATATACTTCCTTTGGGTAGATGCGCTGCGTCATGGTGTTCACTTCCAACTGGTTTATCGTCTGCTGGAAGAAACGCGCCGCAACCCTACTGAAGGGAAACATCGGATTTTTGATTGGCTGTCCCATTGCTGTCTACATATAAAGGTGATTACTCCGTGGCGGTGTTGGTCACGATATACTTGCCGTTGCCGCCGCACCCAAACTTATAGAGAGGCTGCACGCTTTTCCAGTCCACACCCGCCACAAGCCATTGTCCGGCATAAAGGTCGCCTATCAGTCCGCAGGAAATGGTGCTAACATCAATGCTTTGCAATTCGGCTTGCATCACGGGATCATCGGCAAAACTACGGTTAGTGACGGGACACTTGCCAGTGCGCTTCACTTCGACAAGCCAAGAAACGAGATCTTTGCAATAGTCCATCAGCTCTTCGGATGCACGCTCCAGGTTCTCGCCGTTGAAACGCCCCAGGGTCTGCGCGGTGTCCTTGACCTTTGTGAGGAACCATATTTGGTGACTCACAACCATCTTGCCCGACGATTGAAACTCGCCTGTATTGATAACACTTTGCAGCATACACGGCGAATGGATGATGTTTGCGTTGCGTTGGAAGATGTTTTCGAGGTCGATGTAGCGGATGCGGAAGAAGGACTGGTCTTCCAATCGTCCGGTGTCGGGGCGGTGCGATAGTGGTTTGTATATCGTAGCCCAGTGTTCGAGTACGTCGCTTATTGTCATGATTGTGCCTCCTGATTATCGTTTGTATTGGTTTCTGCGGCTTTGTCTTTATCATCGTCCATAAGGTCTTTGAGTTTGACGTTGAAATGCCGCTCGGTCTTGTCGGCCACTATCTTCTGCATCACGCGTGCCCAGGGTGCGCCGTTGCAGGTGCTTTCATTTTCCAAGACGGAAACGAACTGCACGGTGCAGTAGATGGACGCAAGGTAGTTGGCGAGGTGGAGCGGCCCGATGTGTCCGAGCAGTCCGTTGTCGATGGCTACGGCGAGGAAGATGGCGAAGATGAGAACGGAGAAATCCTGTATCATCTTGGCCATTTTGCGCGAGCGCAGTTTGCCGTCCATCTTGCACTTGGGGTTGCGCTTTATCTGCTCGCGGTAGCGGGCATAGATGCGGCGGTTGCATCGCCAGGCGGTGTAACAGTCGAGGAGCATTGCTCCGAAGCAGATGGCGATGTAGTTGAGCGACGGTTCGATATGGCACCACGCTATGCCGAGGAGAGCCGCCAGAAACCGTGTGATTGTTGATGTTTGCATGTCTTCAATGTGTGTTGTGTGTTGTTATTATCCGTTGTCGTTCTTTTCGTAGTGTAAAGGTACGGAGTTCGGGACGGGAGGCTCGGACATGAGGGGTGCGGGGTGCGGGGTATGTCCGAACGGGGGAGGGGGAGTTTTGTAATTTTGAACCACGGAAATCACAGAAACCACAGAAACGCGTAATGTCGTTTAACCACGAAAATCACGAAAGGACACGAAAAAGAAGATTAGTGTCCGATTAGCGAGATCGACAAATACCACGAACGGCGTTTTCGTGTTTTTCGTGCTTTTCGTGGTTAAATCAAAAGCCGTGGTTGAATTATATAGTTTGAAGTATGAGCCAGATAACACAAGGAACACTGTCACGCATAGACAAGTGGCTGTCTTACGGCACGAGCATAGAGAGCGCGTTCCCGAAGCTGGAGCAGCGTTACAGGATGCAGGTGTGCTCGGAGTTTTACAAGCGTTGGGTACAGAACAAGGACATAGACCCTCGCACCACGTGCCGCAACATTGCGCGGCGCGACTATGAGCTGTTCGTCACGCAAGCCTCGCAGGGCAACCGTGAGGCACAGGAGATGGTCATGGCTCTGCGCATCACCATCGACGATGAGGGCAACATCATGCCGCGCTCGGTGACGGAGCTTAACAACGACGTGACGGTGTGCAACCACATCATCCGCTTCTTCATGACCGACGAGAGTCCGCGCCACAAGGCGATGTACCTCTCTTCGGCAGAATGGCTCATACGCACGGGCAAGCAGCAGAACAACGACCGGGCGGTGGACAAGGGTATGCAGGCGTTGGCCAACGTGTATAACAACTTCGACGAGGAGCGCGACGCTACGGACGAGATGCCGGACATGAGCCGCATTGCTATTACGCAGGATGTAAGCATCGTGAAGCGCGACCGCGTGAACTATACCGACGAGTACAAGGCGAAGATGGCGCGCAAGTATGGTCTCACGGTGAAGGATATGCAGGACATCGCCGAAGAGGAGGTGTTCCGCGAACAGCCTGAGCCTGACTATATGGAGTATATGGAACACATGGATGACGACAATAACCCTCACGAGGATGAAGCAGAACTACCGCAATAAGATACCGCCCTTTAAGCCCGACCCCGAACACTGGACGCGCAAGGGACCGCACGGATGGAAGGCGAAACTGGCTTACCCCACCGAGGAGGATGCCTGGGAATGGCTCAACCAGAACCCGCGCATCAAGGCGCAGGGATATACGGTGTATCGGTGCAAGGTGTGCGCCAAGTGGCACGTGGGGCATACGGCGAACAAC
>CAVGJZ010000070.1:3915-8524 GCA_963629785.1 Oscillibacter sp. MSJ-31
GGGGGGGGCAGATGCAAGTCGAGCACCTTACTCGGACAATGCGGCTCAACCTTATGCGGGGGGGGGGCAAGCACCGCGACCGCAACACGCGGAAGCCATCAGCCGGCTCAACACCAAGCTTCAGTCATACGGGGGGGGGCAAGCGCGTCAGCCAGATTGGAGACAGCCGAAAAACAGCTCAATATCTCTCGGAATATCACCCGTTGGAACGAACCTCGGGGGGGGGGTATTCAGCCGGAACAAACGCCCTGCGGAACTGCAACACCAGGAATGCCGGCAACAGCCGATATTCAAAAAAAAACTGCAAGCGACCCTGGGAAGCCGAACACCGGGAACGAACCGACGGCATTGCACAGATTGCAGTACAGGGAACGGCAACACGCCATGCCAGCCCGTCAGGGGGGGGCAGGCTTTGCCCATTACGAGCAGTGTGCTTGACTATGCCGAGGTGGAGATACCCAAGGGCAGCGTGATATACTGCGATATTCCTTACGAGGGAACAAACGTCTACAACGGTGCGGAACATTTCGACTATGAGCGGTTCTACCGATGGGCGGAGAGCCAGACGGAACCCGTGTTCATCTCGTCATACGACATGCCGCGCGACCGCTTCGACTGCGTGGCGGAATGGGACCACCGCAGCACGCTCAACGACCGCAACAACAACGCCGTGAAGGAACGGATATTCGTGCCGAAGAACCAAACGGAACGGAGGAACGTGCCGCCACGGACACTATCACTGTTTGACGATTTCTAACCACGAAATTCACGAAACACACAAAAGGGTAAAGAACCGCAGAAAACGCTAAAAACGCTGAAAAGATATACGCGTAGGTGACGACTCAAACAAAGGAAAAAGTTTCTGCGCCTTTTGCGATTTCTGCGGTTAAATCCCTAAAAGAAAAGTTTTCGTGTCCTTTCGTGCTTTTCGTGGTTAAATAAAAATTCGTGGTTAAATACAATAACATTAAAAGGTTTCAGTGTTTATGCAACAACCCCACCAGATATACCTTACCAAGTTTCAGCAGCAGTCGCTCTATATGGGGGCGAAGGATGAGCGCGACATTGCCGCCCGCCGTGTGGGCAAGACCGACGGACTGGTGGCACCCTACGTTTGGGCGGCGAGCAACTCGATGCCGGGAATGCTCGGTGCGTGGCTTGCCGTGAGCAAGCAGCAGGGCTTCGCCAAGACCATACCGGGCACGATGGCCGCACTGGAGCGTATGTTCGGCTTTCAGATAGGCATACATATGGGATGGGGACGGCCGCCGCGCCATGCCCGCCCGAGTATCTTCAAACCGAAGACCTACGACAACATCATCTGGTTTGCCAACGGTGCGCAGTGGGCGATGATAAGCCTGGCGCAGACTGCCAGTGCCAACTCCTACACCTTCTCCGCTGCCGTGGGCGACGAGTGCCGTTTCTTCCCGAAGAAGAAGATTGACGAGGAGTTTACGCCAGCCCTCTCCGGTCAGACACACCCGATGGGCGACATCAACTTTTCCGACTACAATCCGCTGTACAAGTCCACCCGATATGTGTCGGATGCCTCGCTCACGGCCAAGGGTTCGTGGCTGGAGCGTGAGGAGGACAAGCTCGACCTCGAAATTGAGACGGGACGTTTCAAGGGCAAGACCTACCGATGGGTGCAGGAACAACTGGAGGACTATGCCGACAAGGTTATCCGATACAACGACCTGCTGTATAACGCCAAGAAGAACGGTCACGCGGTGCATGTGGTGCCCGGCGAGGTGCGGCAGATGATACGCGCCGTGGCCCTGAAGATGATGAAGCACGAGGGGCAGTTCCGCATCATGCCCAACCACGGGCAGCACGTCACACGGAACATGGTGTCGATGGCGGTAAACTATAAGCTCGTGGCACAGGAGGATGCCGAACTTATCTACGACTACGAATATCTGATTACGCCGGAGGAGGACTTTGAGATGCAGATGTTCTTCCGCTCGAAGAAGTTTACCGACGGCTATCTGCGCGAACTGAGGAAGGTGGCTTTCGTGGTGCGCCGTGCTTCCACCCTGGAAAACATCGACATCCTGGGCGAGGACTACATACGTCAGATGAAACGCGACCTTCCGGCATACACCTTTGCCGTGTCTATCCTGAACGTGAAGATAAAGAAATCGAACGACGGCTTCTATTCGAACCTCGACATCGACAATGTTCACGGATATATCCCCGACGATATAGACCCGCTGTCGCAAGCCAACTTCTCCACGCAGAAGGCCACGGGCATTCTGAACGGCCAGAAGATAACCGCCGAGAGCTACCAGCCGGACTTGAAGGAGCTGTCGGAGCGCAACGACTGCCGCATGGATGCCGACTGCATCAAGTCGCTGCCGCTGTTCATCGCCCTCGACTACAATGCCAACATCAATACGCTCGTCGTCGGTCAGGTGTATGAGCGCGACGGCATGCAGTGCGTGAACGTC
The DNA here is from genome assembly GCA_963629785.1 of Oscillibacter sp. MSJ-31. Lineage (GTDB taxonomy): Bacteria > Bacteroidota > Bacteroidia > Bacteroidales > Bacteroidaceae > Prevotella. Next base: position 6,366 of record CAVGJZ010000070.1, read on the forward strand.
ATCAAGAGCTTCTACGTGAAGAATGAGCGGAAGCTGCGCGACCTCATAGCCGATTTCTCCGCCTACTATGCCCCGAAGCGCGCCTACTGTAAGGACGTGACTTATTTCTACGATGCCACGGCCAAGCAGGGTGCGTCGTATGCCTCTACGGACGAAAGGTTCTACATGACCGTGATAGACGAACTGGAGAAGCACGGGTGGAACGTGTCGGGCGTGGATATGGGTGCGCCGGAGAAGCACGAGATAAAGCACAAGGTCATCAACGACGCGCTGGCGCACCTCACCTACCCTGCCATACGCATCAACCAGCCGCAGAACCCCGACCTTATCATCGCCCTGCAACTGTGCGAGGTGCAAATCTCGTATAAAGGCTTCCGTAAGGACAAGTCGGGCGAAAAGAAGCCAGAGGCGGAGGATAACCTGCCGCTGCAACAGCGAACGGACTTTACCGATGCCTTCGACACGCTCTATCTCGGCTGTAAATACTTCCGTGGAAGCGTGGGGTGGTTTGTATTGCCGAGCGGCCGCTAACCACGAACCACACAAAGAACCACGAAAAGCACGAAAACACACGAAAGGTTTTTATCTAACCGCAGAAAACGCTAAAAACGCAGAAACTTCTTTTCGTGTTCTTTCGTGTGTTTCGTGGTTCACATCCCATACCGCAAGGCCTTTCAGCGCATTCTGCGCTTTCTGCGGTTAAAAATCTTTTTCGTGTCCTTTCGTGCTTTTCGTGGTTCTTTATAAATTTCGTGGTTTCTTTAGTCCCATTCCACGAACACCCCGAACTGCGCTCCGCACGTGAGGGCGTTCACCAGTCGGCCGCCGCCCACGGTGCGTGCCCTGCGCAGTTGGCTGGTGGGATAGGCAAGGTCGCACACGCCCCACGCTGGCACCTCGGCATATCCCTGCTCCGTGGCCTGCCGCACTTGAAGCACCGTCGCGCCGCCCTTATCCACCAATTCCAAGAATTGCCTGCAATTCTCGGTATTGGAGTATATCCTGTAAGGTGTACCGTCGGGATAACGGCCATACATCTTGCCGTCCTTCATAAAAGTGCCGCGCTTATATTGGGGCGTGTGGTTACTTTCCATTATTTGAGAGTTCTGCCTATTCGCTGAAATGCCTTATTGCCATGCAAATGTCATTGACGGCCGCCTGCTTGTCGTTGCCGCGCTCCGCAACCGGCTCCGCCACTTTATTCGCCACAAGGGCGAGCACCAGGGCGTATTCCTTGAACGACATTATTCCGTTCTTCTGGAGGATTTCTATCACCTCGTTTGCCATCTCCAAGTATGGTTTAATCGTCTTTTTCATAATCGCTGTAAAATTTTAGTTGTTATTAATTTGTTCCCTTATTTCGTGACAAGCACCGGAAATAAGTGATCATCGGTAAACACTACGAACGGAATGTCGAAATCTATGTCGAAATCCTCATTCCCAACAACGTGCCACAAGGACATCCTCTTTTTACTTGTCTTTTTACTTGTCATAACTCTATAAATCTTTAAGTTGTTAATAATACTCCGTAAAAACCATATTGTCCTTACCTACCGACGTGAGGGCGTTGCTCCACCCCCCCCAGTTTACTTCGAGCCGCTGGCAGAACGTGCCGCATGACGGTCGGCTGCGGTCGGTGGGATGCAAGGGGTCGCGGCCACGCTGTGCCGCTATGTATATTCTTCGCATAACAGGTTGTCTTTTGTTACGGTGCTTATCGTGTTACTCCAGGGCGAGGGGTTCATGCGGTGGTATTTGTCCCCGTACCGGCACCCCCCCCCTGTCGCCGTGAAGCCTACGGAACTCGCGTGCCTCCTCCGTGCGGAAGGACACAAGGACGGCTCTACGCTTACTCATATTCTATCATTATCATCGTGTGCTGCCCGTGGTTCGTGCCGAACAGTCCCACCCATCCCTCGTATCGTGTGGAGAGCGTGGTGGAGTACCCCCCCCTACGGCTCAGGAGCGCATCGCGCTGCACAAAAGGTATTTGTCTATTCATATTCTATCATTATCGCTTGTGCCTTTACCTTGCTCGTCGTGTCGGGCAGGATGTTTGCCCATCCCTCCCGATAGTAGTGCGCCGTGACGGTAGCCCACAATCGGGGGGGGTATTCATTGGCGAAAGGTTAGTCATACTCTATCAATATCTTTGGTTT
>CAVGJZ010000071.1:0-8041 GCA_963629785.1 Oscillibacter sp. MSJ-31
GGGAGCAAAGCTATCGTTTCCTCCGGGCAAAGCTATCGTTTCCTCCCCGAAAAGTACTGCTCCTTAAAAACAGGGGGAACAACAAAGTGTTCCAAATGTCTTATTTGTAAAACATTTTGCAAGCATATTCTAAACGCCCATACCTATTTGCGAATTTGGGTGTCCCAATGGCGAAAACAGGAAAAGCCATACGCATATCATTGCTTTGCCTGTGGCAAACGAAAAAGAGGGAACCAACCTCTCGGCCAATTCCCCCAACCATGCTATGAAAAAATATTAGGTATGATCTTACAATTTGCTGATTATTCCTATCTTGCTGTTCTCCAGGAACGACACCACAGCGTCGATTTCCTCGCTTGGAGGCACCTGTTCCTTAATCTGGTTTATGGCGTCGAACACACTCGTCTGGCCGTGGAACACCAGGCGGTAGGCATTTGCGATATGCCCGATTGTCCTTTCCTCCGTTCCGGCGTCACGGAGCAGCGACTCGTTCAAGCCGCCGTAGCGCACGGGATTGTCGGTGGCCACAATAAACGGCGGCACGTCGCGGCTTATCCTGACGCCGCTCGTCACCATCGAGGCACCGCCCACGCGCACGTTGGCATTGACGATGACACCGGAGGAGAATATCACGGCGCTGTGTACGTCGCAGTCGCCCGCCACCTTAGTGCCGTAGCCGAAGGTGCAGTAGTCCTCCACCTTGGTGTCGTGGGAGATATGCACACCCTCCATAAAGAAGTTGCGGCTGCCGATTTTCGTTTCCCCGTCGCTGAAAGTGGCCCTGTTCACCACCACATTCTCGCGGAAGATGTTCTCGTCGCCGATAACGAGCGACGTGGCGTCGCCCTTGAAGTTGAAGTCCTGCGGCTCAGCTCCGAGCACGGTGTTCTGGTAAACCTTGTTGCCCTTGCCCATGCGCGTGCCCTTCATTATGCTCACGTACGGGAATATCACGCAGCCGTCGCCAATCTCCACATCGTCCTCGATATAGGCGTAGGGATACACGGTGACATTCTTGCCGATTTTTGCGCCCGGGGCTATATATGCTTTTTCACTTATCATAACTGTTGCGGTTTTTAGGTAGGTTATGTAATTATTTTCTTCCTCCGCCGAGAGCGTAGTAGAGATTCACCACGGCCTGCATCTTGTAGAAGTCATCCTGCACCTTTGCCAGTTCCGCATTGAGCAGGCTCTGCTGCGCGGTGATAACCTCAAGATATGTGCTGCTGCCCTCGTTGAAGAGCATCTTGGTGTATTCCACGTTCTTCGTGAGGCTCTCCACCTGCTTGGCCTCGAGCTTCGACTTCTCGTCGGAAGAGTTGTAGAGCACGAGTGCGTTGCTCACCTCGCTGCCGGCCGATAGCACGGCGTGCTGCCATGTGTTGTATGCCTGTTCCTGCTTGGCCTTTGCCACCTTGAGCCCAGCCACGAGCTGTCCGTTGGCGAAGATGGGCTGCACGAGACTACCCACCGCGCTCCACAGCAACTTGCCGGGGTTCACTATCTGTCCGCCGCCGCTGTTGGTATAGGCGCCCGAACCGCTGATGGTGATGCTTGGATAGAAGCGCGAGCGTGCCTGGTTGGTGTCGTAGAAGCACTGCGCCAGCGACATCTCGGCATAGTGTACGTCGGGACGGTTGTTGAGCAGCTGTATGCCGACACCGGTGCTGAACTCAGAGGGCAGTGACTGGTCTTCGAGTTTTCCGCGGCTTATTGTCTGCGCCGGCTGTCCGAGCAGCAGCGAGAGCGAATTTTCCGTCTCGCGTATCTGCCGCCTCAGACTTGCAGCCTGCGCCTGCACCGAATAGTAGTTGGCCTCGGCGCTCTGCACGCCGGTTTCCTTCACTCTGCCCAGCTCTTTCTGCAGCTTCATGATGTTCCACGTATCCTTTGTCAGACCCGTCATGTTCTCCACGATTTCGAGCTGCTTGTCGAGCATCATCAGCGTGTAGTACATATTGGCGATATTTGAAATCAGCCCGGTCTGCACCACGAGCTGGTAATCCTTCGTGGCAAGGAGCGACATCTGCGCGCTGCGCTTGGCATTGAGCAGGTTGCCGAAGAGGTCTATGCTCCAGCTTGCCTGCACGGGCAGGGAGTATGTCTTTGTGGCCTTGTTGCCGTCCCACGAGGAGATTGTCCCCTGCGGCGAGAACGTGAACGAGGGCACGAAAGCCAACTTTGCCACGGCGAGCTGTGCCTCCACCATCTTCACATTGAGGGCGGCGTTGAGCAGATTGGTGTTGCTCGAGAGTCCCTGCTCGATAATCGCCTGCAGCTGCGGGTCGGTGAAGACGCTGCGCCACGGCAGGTTGCCGAAGCTCGTCGTGTCGCTCACGGCAAGCGTGTCGCTCACGGAAGCCGAGTCGCGCACAAGTCCCGTGGTGTTCACGTCCGGCCTCTCATATTTGTTGTATATTCCGCAACTGCCGAGAAGAAGTCCGGCGGAAGCGAAAAGCATTATATTTTTAATCTTCATATAAGTATGCCTTATTGTTGTATCCTGCAAGCCGCGCGAGCCTTGCCGGCGGTGGCGCGGCCTGCAGGACTTGTTGTTTTTTATTTCTCTAAGCTCTTGTTCATCTGCTCCTGCAGCGAGGCTGCCACATACGGGTTGGTGTACTGCTTCACCTCTGAGTCTGCCGAAGCGTTGTCGTCCTCGAACTCTATCGGCTTAACCTTCTCCTGGAGAGTCTGGAAGATGTAGAACAGTGCCGGAACGACCATAATCTGGCACAGCATACCAATGAGCATACCGCCCACGGCGGCTGCACCGAGCGTCATGTTTCCGTTGTAGCCCACGCCCCACGGCATGAGGAGCGGCAGCAGACCGATAATCATGGCGAGCGAGGTCATGAGAATCGGGCGCAGACGGGCAGAAGCTCCGAGCACTGCCGACCACGACACCGCCATACCCGTGCGGCGGCGCTCAAGGGCGAACTGCACGATAAGGATGGCATTCTTTGCCAGAAGTCCCATAAGCATGATGAGCGCAATCTGCATGTAGATGTCGTTGTTCTTGCCAAACATGTTGGTGAAGACGAACGCTCCCGCCAGACCGAACGGAATGGAAAGGATAACCGACAGCGGCAGGATGTACGACTCGTACTGTGCCGAAAGGATGAGGTACACGAAGGTGAGACACAGCACGAAGATGAGTGCCGTGGAGTTGCTTGACTCCTGCTCCGTCCTTGTAAGTCCGGAGAACTCGTACGTATATCCCGTGGGCAGCGTTGTCTTAGCCACCTCCGACATTGCGTTGATGGCGTCGCCGGTGGAGTAGCCTTCGGCAGCCGAGGCGTTCACGTTGATGGACGTGAACAGGTTGAAGCGGTCGATTTCCTGCGGGCCGTACACGCGGCTCAGGTTCACATACTCCTTGATGGGCGACATGGTGCCCGTCTGGGTGCGCACGTAGATGTTGTCGAGGCTCTTCAGAGTGGAACGGTCCTTAGGGTCAGACTGTATATACACGCGGTAGAGCTTGCCGTAGGAGTTGAAGTTGCTGGCATACATACCACCGTAGTATCCCTGCATGGTGGTGAGCACCGTGCTGGCGTCGATACCGCTCTGCTTGCACTTGGCCACATCCACGTCAATCTTGTACTGCGGGTACTTGGTGTTGTAGGATGTCATGGCATTGCTTATCTCCGGGCGCTTGTTGAGCTCGCCGATAAACTTCTGCGTTATCTCATAGAACTTGTTCACGTCGCCGCCGGTGCGGTCCTGCATGGAGAAGGTAAGACCGTTGGTGGCGGAGAAGCCCTGCACCATAGGCGGCTGGAAGGCGAGAATCTGCGCTCCCTTGATGGCAGCCGTCTGCTTGTATATCATACCGAGCACCATGCCCGAACCGAGGTTGTGAACACCGATGTACTTCAGCGGTCCCTCCAGCTCCTGACGCTCCTCAAACGGCTTGAGCTTGATGATGAACGTACCCTGGTTGGAACCCTGTCCAGCGATGAAGTTGTAACCGGTGATACGCATACGGCTCTGTATTGCCGGGTTGGTGGCGAGCATGCGGTCCACCTGGTCCATCACCTCGTTGGTCTTCTTCATCGAAGTGCCCGGAGGGGTGGAGACGGTACAGAACACGGTACCCGTATCCTCGTCGGGCACAAGTCCCGTCTTCGTTGTCGACACAAGCACCGCCAAAGCTGCGATGCCCACTACCACTGCCCCGATGGCTATTACGGGACGCTCCACAATGCGGCGCACGCCCTTGGTATATTTAGCCTGCAGCTTTCCGTATGCCGCGTTGAACGAAGCGTGGAAACGGTCCACGACCGACATCTTGCGGTCCGTGCCGTCCTCGTTTTTCGGCTTGAGCAATATTGCGCAGAGTGCCGGAGAGAGCGTCAGGGCGTTGAGCGCCGAGATGATGATGGAGATGGCCATCGTCACACCGAACTCACGGTAGAACGCTCCCGACGTGCCGCCCATGAAGGACACGGGGATGAACACGGCCGCCATTACGAGGGTAATGGAGATGATAGCTCCCGAAATCTCGTTCATGGCATCAATGGACGCAGTCCTTGCCGACTTGTAGCCGAGGTCGAGCTTGGCGTGGACAGCCTCAACCACCACGATGGCGTCGTCCACCACAATGGCGATGGCCAGCACGAGGGCGGCGAGCGTAAGGAGGTTGAGCGAGAAGCCGAACAAGTAGAGGAAGAAGAACGTACCGATGAGCGACACCGGCACTGCCACCAGCGGGATGAGCGTGGACCGCGTGTCCTGCAAGAAGATGTAAACCACGATAAACACGAGGATGAACGCCTCGACGAGTGTCTTCACAAGGTCTTCGATAGAGGCGAAGAGGAACTCCGTCACGTCCTGCATCACGTCGAAGTGCAGGCCCGGGGGCAATACAGCCTCCTGCTCCTTGAGGAGTTTCTTGATGTTGGTGGCGATTTCGGTTGCGTTGGACCCTGCGGTCTGCGTCACCATCATCGTCACGGAGGCATTGCCGTTGTTCTTTGACTCCACGGTGTATGAGAGCGATCCCATTTCCACGCGGGCCACGTCTTTCACGCGTATCGTCTGTCCGTTCTGCGTGGAAGAGATGATCATGTTGCCGAATTCCTCGGGAGTCTTCAGGCGTCCCTTGTAGCGGAAGGTGTACTGGTACTGGCTGTCGCTGTTCTCGCCCACCGAACCCGGGGCTGCCTCTATATTCTGCTGCGAAAGCACTCCGGTGAGGTCAGACGGGATAAGCCCGTAGCTCTTCATCTTCACCGGGTCAATCCAAAGGCGCATGGTGTAGTCTTTCTGCGAGAAAGCCTGGCACTCGCCCACACCGTCCACACGCTTGATGGCTGGAACGACATTGATGTTGGCGTAGTTGCACAGGAACTCGTCGTCGTAGCGGTCGTCATCGGCGGTAAGACCGAAAAGGATTACCGTTGACGACTGTCGCTTTGCCACCGTCACACCGGCCTTGGTAACCTCGGCTGGCAGAAGGGCGGATGCCTGCGACACGCGGTTCTGCACGTTCACCTGGCACATGTCGGGGTCCATACCCTGCTTGAAGAACACCGTAATGGTGGCAGAACCGTCGTTCGTGGCCGACGAGGTCATGTATGTCATGCCCTCCACACCGTTGATTTGCTCCTCCAACGGAGCGAGCACGGAGTTGAGCACAGTCTCTGAGTTGGCTCCCGTGTACGAGGCGCGCACCGTGATGGTAGGCGGCGCCATGTTCGGGTACTGCTCGATAGGCAGCGACACGAGTCCGATGACACCGAGTATCACTATGAAGATAGAGATCACGGTGGAAAGCACCGGGCGCTTTATAAATGTTTCTAATCTCATTTCTCTTTTTCTTTTTCAGATTGTTACTTGCCGAAATCCTTCTTCAGTTTGCTCAGGTCGCTCTGGTCAGCTCCCATTGCCTCGGTCTTCTTCAGCTTCTCCTGATACTGCGCCTCGGTGATGGGGGTTATCTTCTGTCCGTCGGTGAGGGCTGAGATTCCGTTTATCACGATGCGGTCGCCGGCCTTAAGCCCGCTCTCTATGATGTAGTTCTTGCCGTCGTTGTTGGCGTTTACCGTCACCGGGGTGTATTTCACGGTGTTGTCGGAGCCCAGTACGTAGACGAAATACTTGTCCTGCACCTGCGAAACGGCATCCTGCGGGATGATGATGGCCGACGAAGCGTGGTGGGGCACCACGATGCTGCCCGACGCTCCGCTCTTGAGCAGATGCTCCGGGTTGGGGAAGTCGGCGCGCATGGACACTGTTCCCGTTGTCGGGTCGATGACGCCGCTCACCGTAGCCACACGGCCTTCATGAGCGTAGATTGTGCCGTCGGCGAGCTGCAGCTTCACTGCCGGATAGTCCTTGATGGCTGCGTGGATGCCGCCCACGCCCTTTGTCATGTCGAGGAGGTCTTTCTCCGTCATGGAGAAATACACCTGCATGGAGCCGATGTTAGACACCGTGGTAAGTGCCTGCTGGCTCGAAGCGCTGACCAGTGCGCCAACACGGTAGGGCAGGTCGCCCACGACACCGTCTGCCGGACTCGTCACATAGCAGAAATCAAGGTTCTGCTTTGCCGACGTGTAGTTGGCCTCAGCCTGTGCCACAGCGGCATAGGCCGACTCAAGGGCGTTCTTAGCCGACTGCAGCTCGTAGGTTCCGATTACGTTGTTCTTGAAGAGTTTCTCGTTGTTGGTATATGTCAGCTTTGCCGTGTTGAGCTGTGCCTTTGAGGAGTTCACGGCAGCCTTTGCCTGGCGGACGGCGGCCGCGTAAGTCACGTTGTCGATAACGAAGAGCAGCTGACCCTTCTTCACGGCCTGTCCTTCATGCACACACAGTTTTGTGATGAAGCCGGAAACCTTCGGACGGATCTCCACGTCCTGCACACCCTTCACTGTGGCGGGATAGGAGGTCTGAAGCTCCGTATTCTGACCGCTGACTGTTCTCACCGCATATTCGTCATCGCCGAAATTCGGTTTACCGCTCTGCTTGCTGCCGCACGAAGCCACTGACAACGCCGCAGCGAAAAGCAGAATAAAAAGATTGCTTTTTTTCATACCTATTCTCAAATGTTAAACTATATCTAATATGTATTATTGCCTTATTATATATATTGCAGCCACGCTACGGAGCTGCCGCTCCGCACGATTTCCATCATACCCTTATGCGCCCATAAAAAAAACTCTGACTGCACATTTCAGTTTTCACCGTGCAAAATTAGACATTTAAATCCGCATTTTGTTCCGCCAACCAATATTATTGGTTTGTTTTAACTAAATTTTGGAGAAGAAGATAATTGCAAAAGAAACACGTCCGAAAGAAAAGGAATTTTGGAACACTTTGACATGGCGGTTCCTATAAGAGATTTAAGGCGGGTACTAAAAAGCGGCAGCAGACATTCAACACTCTCATTTCACCTCTTTCCAGTCCACGAGCCCCTTCCCCTCGCTGTCAAGTTCTACGGCGAGGGCGACGACCTTGCGCTTGTCGCCCTTGAAAGGTTCGGCGTATCGGTTGGCGGAGATTTGCTTCCCGGCAGCGGTGAGGCCTCCGTTGTTGCTGAGCTTCAGTTCAAGGACATAAATGATGCGGGGTGTATAGACCACCATGTCGATTCTGCCGGTGGCGAGCATGCGCTCCACTTCCACCCGGAAGCCGATGGCATTGAATATCGTGCTCATGATGAGGCGGTAACGCTCTTCCATGTCCATCGAGGCGAGCTTCTTGTTGCTGTAGGGCACGTCGGCGATGAGAGCCTTCAGGCATTTCTTCGCCTCTGCCAAATTGCCTGTTATGAGGTGCAGTTTGAGGAAGGCTTGGGTTGACTGGATGTCGCCGTTGTTGCGCATAGCCAAGGCAGGCAGCACCATTTCGTAAAGTGCCTGTCTTACCTCGTGGTTTGGGATGCCTAATAGATAGATACCGTCAGAATAGCCTTTGATAGTAAGATACCCTGTCTGGTAAAGGAACAACTCGGGGCCTCCGCCTGTAACGTCTGAAGTCCGGATGATATTGCTTAGTATGACGCAATGGTCGAGGTCCTTGAGGCGGATTTCAA
>CAVGJZ010000072.1:0-6243 GCA_963629785.1 Oscillibacter sp. MSJ-31
AATCCTGTTAAAATCCAGGCAAGTCCCACATCGGCAAAATGCGACATTTGGAACACTTTTCAAACATTGCACAAAGGACATATCATTTTTTGAATGACCAGGCTTTTGAAACGTAAAAATTGTGGTGAAAAGTAAGAAAATGCCGTGAATGTTTTACCAATTGGAATATTATCTATACTTTTGCTTTCGTTTTTAAACGGGAGCGGCTTTGCAGACGACACTGTGTTGCCGCCATTAACTAATCAATATAGCTTATGAAAAAAATCTACACCGTAATCGCAGCTGCAATGATTGCTTCGGCATCGTCAGCGCAAATGGCAAGGAAAACCGTAGCGGAAGGGCCGTTCGCCAAATTCCCGCTGAACGGCAAGGTGAGTATGAAGAAACCCAACGGACGGCTTACGGATTTCGCCAGTTCGGAAAAGGCGAATGCCGGACGGACTGCCTTCAAGGCAAAGAGGGCACTGGCTGACCTTACATTGATAGAAGACCAGCCCGAAGGCACGCTCCACGACAAATGGTATGGCGAGAGCGAGGGGTATGTGGTGTTCTGGGGGTCTGTATACAGTTCCGCCTTCGACGGCGACATCACGCGTTTCGTCACCAACGATAAGGGCGAGGTGTTCCTGCAGAACGCCATGAGCACGCTGACCACTGACACGTGGATAAAGGGTGAGAAGGCCGTGGGCGACACTGTGCAGTTCTCCTTCCCGCAGAAATACTACGAGGCTCCTGAAACCGACGACGACGGCAACGAGACGGGAAATGTTTCGGGATATTACCTGTATCGCATGGCTTACGATGAAGAGCAGAATTTGCTGAAGGTGGATGAGTCGTCGCAGACTATAAAGTATGTGATGCGCAACGACTCCCTAATACGCGTGGACAATCTAGACGGTGGCGTGTATCTCGGTGTTGTAAACGACGACGGCTACTGGGTGGGCTACGCCGATTACTATCAGGCCTGGAGCAGGATGGACGGTGAAATGTCTGTGCCGCCGGCATCGGCAGAAAGGCAGAGATACCAGATTGACTATCTCAATGAGGAGGAAATAGAGAGCTCGAGACTCGTCAATGTGGTGTTCGACGGCGACGACATCTATCTCGGAGGACTGACCGACACTGCTCCCGACAATTGGGCTAAGGGAAAAATCTCCGGGGGAAAGGCTGTGTTCCAAAGCAAGACATACATGGGGACTGACGAGACGAACAACGTGCATACTTTCTTTGCCGGCATCGGCACGGAGAGCGTGTGGGACTCGGAATATGAGGAATATCTGGACAGCTCGTATTTCGAGAAGGAATATGTGTTTGACTATGACGCTGCTGCCAAGACTCTCAAGGCCGAGGGTACGTTCGGCGTGAACATAGGAAAGAACAGCGTGGAGACTGTGGCGAAGTATATGCAGCCGTCGATGAAGTCATGGACAGAAGTGGCGGCGGCTCCGCGGGATCCCGAAGTGCTCGATTTCTTCGCCTATGATGCGGAATATGGATACGGCGGTATGCAGATGTGGCTAGAGAACACGTCGGAAGACGGATCTCTCTTCGATACAGGCAAACTGTACTACAACATTTATTTCGACGGCAAGCTATACACGTTCAAGCCGGAACTGTATCGCGGACTTGACGGGGAAATGACTGACGTGCCGTATAATTTCGCCGACAAATACGATTTCGTGGCGAGCGGATGCACGCACACCGTGTATTTCTATGACCCGCAGGAGAAAACGGTGGGAGTGCAGCTCCTGTATAAGGACGGTGACAATGTGTATAAGTCAAATCTCGTGACCTATGTCATCGGCGCTGACGGTACGCTTGGCGTGGACAAGGCTTCTCTCGGCAACGGTAACGTTGAGGGGAAGAAAGTGTACACGGACATTTGCGGCCGCCGCGTGGGCAGTCCTTCAAGGGGGATATTCCTTGAAACGACGAAATTCGCCGATGGGTCGCAACGCACCGTGAAGGTTGTGAGATAACCGTACCGTCACGTGAGCTTTCACTTGTAATGAGAACTGCGCCAAAGTAACAGAAGTCTCTGATACTTTGGCGCAGTGATTTTTTTTTGTTATCCTGAGAAGGGAAAAAAGCCTTACAGCGGATACTCGTCGAATGCGTAGAGCACCGTAGACAAGTAGCGCTCTCCGGTGTCGGGCAGGAGCGTGACGATGCGCTTGCCCTTGTTCTCCGGGCGCTTGGCGATTTCCGTCGCCGCGAAGGCTGCCGCTCCGGAAGATATTCCCACGAGCAGTCCTTCCGTGCGGGCAAGCTCGCGCCCGGTGCGTATCGCGTCGTCGTTGTCCACGTCAAACACCTCGTCCACCACGCCGGCATCGAAGGTCTTCGGCACGAAGCCCGCGCCGATACCCTGGATTTTGTGCGGTCCGCTCTCGCCGCCGTTGAGCACCGGGGACGTGAGCGGTTCCACGGCGATGATTTTCACCTCCGGATTGTTTTCCTTCAGTCTTTTCCCGATGCCCGATATGGTGCCGCCCGTTCCCACACCGGCAACGAAGATGTCAATCTTGCCGCCTGTCTGCTCCCACAGTTCCACACCCGTCGTCTCGTAGTGGCGGCGAGGGTTGGAGGGATTCTCAAACTGCTGCAGGATAACGGCTCCGGGTATGGAGTCGCGCAGTTGCTCGGCCGCCTTTATCGCTCCTGCCATACCGTCCTTGCCGGGGGTGAGGCGCACGTCGGCGCCGTATGCCTTGACGAGGTTGCGCCGCTCCACGCTCATCGTTTCGGGCATGGTGAGGATAAGCTTGTATCCTTTCACCGCCGACACGAGGGCAAGGCCCACGCCGGTGTTGCCGCTTGTGGGTTCTATGATAGTGGCGCCGGGCTTGAGTGCGCCGCTTTTCTCTGCATCTTCTATCATGGCCAGCGCTATACGGTCTTTCACGCTGCCGCCGGGGTTGAAATATTCCAGCTTTGCCGTTATGGGAGCGGAAAGTCTCTTCTGCGCCGAATATCTCTCAAGTTCCAATATCGGCGTGCCGCCTATAAGATCTGTCAGTCTTTTTGCTGCCATATAGCCACCTTATTATATATATTATATGTTGTCGAACGCCTGGCTCAGGTCGTCGATGATGTCGTCGATATGCTCCGTTCCTATGCTCAGGCGCACTGTGGACGGAGTGATGTGCTGCTGTTCGAGTTCCTCGGGCGTCATCTGCGAGTGTGTTGTGGTGTAGGGGTGGATTACAAGGCTCTTCACGTCGGCCACATTGGCGAGCAGCGAGAATATCTTGAGCGAGTCGATGAATTTCCAGGCTTCTTTCTCGCCGCCTTTTATCTCGAAGGTGAAGATGCTGCCTCCGCCGTTGGGGAAATATTTTTCATAAAGGGCATGGTCGGGGTGGGAGGGGAGAGATGGGTGGTTTACCTTTGCCACCTTGGGATGGGCGGCGAGGAACTCCACCACCTTCAGGGCGTTCTCCACGTGGCGTTCCACGCGCAGCGACAGCGTCTCGAGGCCCTGTAGCAGTATGAATGCGTTGAATGGGGATATTGTTGCTCCGGTGTCTCTCAGCACGACGGCGCGGATTCTTGTAACGAAGGCTGCCTTGCCAGCCACGTCGGCAAAGACGGCGCCGTGGTAGCTGGGGTCCGGCTTCGCCAGTGAGGGGTATTTGTCGGCGTTGGCTTTCCAGTCGAACGTGCCGCCGTCCACGATAACGCCTCCGAGGCTTGAACCGTGGCCGCCGATGAATTTGGTGGCGGAATGTACCACGATGTCTGCCCCGTGTTCAATCGGCCGGATGAGGTAGGGAGTGCCGAAGGTGTTGTCTACGATGAACACCACATTGTGTCTGTGGGCCACTTCCGCCACTGCCTCCAGGTTGGTCACGTCGGAGTTCGGGTTGCCGAATGTCTCGGCGTACACCACTTTCGTGTTGGGCTTTATCGCTGCTTCGAGGGCTTCGAGGTCGTTCACGTTCACTATCGTGTTGGTTATGCCCTGTGTGCTGAGCGTGTGTGTGATGAGGTTGAAGGAACCGCCGTACATGTTGTCTGCCGCCACGATATGGTCGCCGACGGACAGGATGTTCTGCAGCGCATAGGTCACTGCCGCTGCGCCGGATGCCACGGCAAGGCCTGCCACGCCGCCTTCGAGGGCTGCGACGCGGTCTTCGAACACACCCTGCGTGGAGTTGGTAAGGCGGCCGTAGATGTTGCCGGCGTCGCGCAGGCCGAAACGGTCGGCTGCGTGCTGCGAATTGCGGAAAACGTATGACGTGGTCTGGTATATCGGCACTGCGCGGGCATCTGTTGCCGGATCCGGCTGTTCCTGTCCCACGTGCAACTGCAAAGTCTCGAAATGTAGTTTCTTTTCGCTCATAATATTGATGTTTTTTTGTTTGTTGTTTCTTTGATGTTGCAAAGGTACGGCGTTTCCGGACAAAGGAAAATACCACGATTGTACCATTTGGCATACCATGAATGTGGTATTTATGTGAAAAGGTGAAAAAAGATGTAAAACTAACGTTACGAATACCTACCTATGGTCGGATTATGGATTTACCCGGAAAAGTGCCGTCGTATCTTTGCATCGTAATTCAAACGCACTCCGTTACGAGGCATGCATCAGGACGGGCGGGAGGATTGCAAAAGAGATATACAACTTTAATAATCAACCATTTAAAAACATTTCTATTATGTCTAAAGTAAAGAACGGAACTATCTATTATCAGGTGTATCAGAACGTGAACAAGAGCTCTGAGAACTTCAAGAAATGGTATGCCAGGGCTAAGCATACCGAGACCGTGAGCTTCGAGGAGCTCATAGAGCACATGACCTCCCACAATATCGGTTTCCCTCGGGGTATAGTGCAGGGAGTGATGATGTCGTTCGTGGACTGTCTGCTCGAGCTCGTGGCTGAGAGCAAGAAGGTGCAGCTTGGAGACCTCGGGACTTTCTACCTTAATATAAAATCGAAGCCTGCCGACAAGTATGAGGACTTCAACGCCAACGAGAATATAGAGGGGTGCGGACTGCGTTTCATCGCATCGCAGACCACTTCCAAGAATGATTTGAGCCGTGCGGCGTTCTCGTCTGCCATGTCTTACAAGAACTTCAGCAGCTTGCTCGCCGCGTCTGACAAGAAGGTTGTCGTTTCTCATAATAACGAACTGAACATGGAGTAAACCGTAACGCCTCTGGGTGGGGATATATTGAACCGCCTTTGATGAAGCTATGATACATGACCTGCCGCACCACAACTCTGTCTGTGGTGCGGCTTGTTTTGATAGTCGGCTCTGTCATTAGAATGTCTCTGATTTGTGACTTGCTTTTGTGTTGAATGGCGAATGTATGACAAGATGTCATGTCTTGTGGCAGAAATATGCCATTGGCACACGCTTTGTTGTTTATGTTGTGAACGCGGAAAAGTTCCGCGGCAACATAAAGGAAACAAAAAATAAAAAAAGATATAATTATGGGAAAGATTATTGGAATCGACTTGGGTACAACAAACTCATGTGTTGCAGTGTTTGAAGGTAACGAACCTGTTGTTATCGCAAATAGCGAGGGCAAGCGCACTACACCGTCTGTAGTAGGTTTCGTAAAGGACGGCGAACGTAAAATCGGCGATCCGGCAAAACGTCAGGCTATCACCAACCCGAAGAATACCGTGTATTCAATCAAGCGTTTCATGGGCGAGACTTACGCCCAGTGCGAGAAGGAAACGGGACGCGTTCCGTTTACCGTGGTGAACGAGGGCGGTTATCCCCGCGTTGATATAGAAGGAAGAAAGTACACTCCGCAGGAAATCTCTGCCATGGTTCTGCAGAAAATGAAGAAGACTGCCGAGGACTATCTCGGTCAGGAGGTTACGGATGCTGTGATTACTGTTCCGGCATATTTCTCCGACTCTCAGCGCCAGGCCACGAAAGAGGCAGGGCAGATCGCCGGTCTGAACGTGCGCCGTATCGTGAATGAGCCTACTGCCGCTGCTCTTGCTTATGGTGTGGACAAGGCTAACAAGGATATGAAGATTGCCGTGTTCGACCTTGGTGGAGGTACTTTCGATATCTCTATCCTGGAGTTCGGCGGCGGCGTGTTCGAGGTGCTCTCAACCAACGGTGACACTCACCTTGGCGGCGACGATTTCGACCAGGTAATCATCGACTGGCTGATAAACGGCTTCAAGAGCGAAGAGGGCATCGACCTCTCTAAAGACCCGATGGCTATGCAGCGTCTGAAGGAGGCTGCCGAGAAGGCAAAGATAGAATTGTCAAG
>CAVGJZ010000073.1:0-5472 GCA_963629785.1 Oscillibacter sp. MSJ-31
TGTTCTCCGGTTTCGTCTATAGTTCTCAGACATCTTTGGAACTCAGACGCTGGTGTATGGGAGCCGGCATTCTGAAAGACATAACGTTCCATTGTGCGCGTCATACATTCGCCGTTCTGATGCTCGACCTCGGGGCGGACATCTATACAGTGTCAAAGCTCCTCGGTCATAAAGAACTGGCAACGACACAAATCTACGCCAAGGTACTCGACCGTAAGAAGCAGAGTGCCGTATCGCTGATACCAGACCTGGAATAGCCATCACCTTATTATATGCAAGCGTATGAACAGACAACAAGCCGCTATCAAGATAGCAAAGGTCAATCGGTTCATCAAGCAAATGAACTACTGGAGCGAGCTGGGTGAGAACATTCATCCGGCTGCCTTTGGTGACGACATCTATTCCATGAGTACTTGGGTCAAGGAGATACAAGCCTACCTCCGTACAGACAAGAACTTTCTTCTTTTGGCGGATTTGATAGAGTGTGTCGGTGACATATCCGTCATAGACGAGTACCTCGGTAAGCGCAGCCGTCGCATGGAAGAAGTCATGAGGCAGTCGTTGGTTGGCCTTTCACGCAATATGAAGGCTTTGCTCGCCGAGTGTCAGGAGCTGCGCAAAGCGTCAAAGGGATGCTATTCCATGCTTCCAGACCCATTGTACAATGAAACCGCCATCGGGCTATTGGAGCGTGCAGTGAAGGCAGACATCTTGGATAAGGAGTTCGCTCCCTCTTCCAAGGCGAACTACAACAACTTGAAAATCGTAGCCTATGCCGTGTCACAGATTATGCAGTTCGACAGAAAGCATACCTATTGCTATTTCGAGGCGATGTGGCACAAGCGTTTGTCACCGGTGATGCTGCCTAGTTACAAAAAAGGAACTTGCGAGGAAACAATGGGACTATTCCCCGAAGTGGACTTTACGCCCCTCCTCGAAGACCATGAAACCCTCGTGTTCAACTGTCCGTTCAGCGATGAGCGCAAGGATTTCCTTCGGCGTGAGCTGGCGAAGCATGGGTATATAGCAAGGAACACGACTGCCAAGCAGTTCTTTGCAATCTTTGACAAGGACAAGTTCAAGACTCCTGTCAACTGGCTCAAGGAGCAAAGGCAGCTTGGTGTCCTTGCCAAATTGGGTCTTGGCCCCACCAATAACAAGAATCTGTGGCTCAAGACCGTAACCTGTTTCACCGTCAATGGCAAGCGTCCCCATAAGGGAAGTTTGTCATCGGGAAGCCACTTGCTTGAAAGAACTGGTGTTTTGGAGAGCTATGATACTATCCTTACCGCCATCTGCAAAGCATACAACACGGAAGCAAACTGTTGTGCCGCTGACATCGACGGCATGACCATGTATAATTATAAAAAATAAAATCAATGAGTAGAAAGAACCCTTTGCTCATCTCTCTTTTTGAAGGTGAGTGAGCAGCATGGAATGCAAATTGTGCATCCCTATGTAGGAATTGACGGACTTATCCGTCTTGTTTTAACAGCACGCGAGCAGTATATCGAAGAGGTGGTAATCCAGAAGAAGACCTACCATCGTTACTGCAACGACCTGCTGAGTTCCATCAACTACCACGATGCCCTGGATGCTTACAGCAAGAATGAGCACGCAAAGAATGTGCAGATTCTTACAGAGCTGCTGCGGAAGCACCAGGCGTTCGTAAAGCATTATTTCGTCTGCGACAAATTCACTGATGAAACCGTCAGAGAGATGCTGCAGCGATTCAACCAAGGAGATGTGTCCGTACCTCCAACCGGAACAGGACAATCCCCTTCCGCATCCCACAACACCGCCGAACAGAATTCTGGCGGTATTTCTTCACGTCATCATATTCCATCCGATATAGTCAGCCTCATTGTCCATTGTGCCAATGAGGCTGATTTGTTTGTGGAGAAATTGACGCCAGAGCACTTTGCCTCCTATTATGCCGGTAAGCATCTCACCCCACTCCAAGCCAACAGCAATGTGGAGATAGTTGAGTTCTTTGACTATCTCGCCAGCAAGGGTATGATAGAACCCAACTGGCAGCATGTCATTGACCGCGACAAGCTCATCATAAGCTCTTCCGGCCGCCGGCCTCTCTCCAAGGGTGTCATGGCATCGACTTTATGTCGCATCAGCGGAAAGCCTGCTACTTGCAAGATTCTACGCATCATGAACATCGTGGACGAGTATATGAAAGAACATAAAGTCAACCGTTTCCAATAAAGGAATACGCAGTTGTTGAGAGTGGCGTTAAGACCATTGTTAAGGCTTAACAACCAGTTGCTTTGGTCTATGAAACGCACTGTAATTTTGCCCTCCGTAACCGGTTGCTACGGAGGGCATCGTTGTCTCTCCATCATTGTGTAACATAAAAATATCATACAATATGAGACAAAAGAAGAAACCAAACTTTATCTGCCTGTCACCCGAAATGGTAAACAGGATAGAGGAATCGCTGACACTTATTGCAGATGAGGATCTGCCTCGCCGCATCAGCGTGATAGAGGAACGATTGAAGACTTTGGGATGCATTGACGAAATGGCATCACGGCTGAAAACGGTAGAAAGCTCTGTGTGGATGAGCAAGGAAATCCTGACCACTTCAGAAGCCGCCATGTATCTCGGCTTCAAGATAGGCTACCTCTATAAGCTGACATCCGAGAACAAGATTC
This sequence comes from Oscillibacter sp. MSJ-31, assembly GCA_963629785.1. GTDB lineage: Bacteria > Bacteroidota > Bacteroidia > Bacteroidales > Bacteroidaceae > Prevotella. Next base: position 2,667 of record CAVGJZ010000073.1, read on the forward strand.
CGTTCTACAAGCCGAATGGCGGCTGCATTTATTTCTGCAAGCAGGAACTGGTGGACTGGGCAAAGTCCAACCCCATCGCTCCCGTAAAGTCCAACTGTAACTTGAACCGAATATGAACAAGAAAGAATTGACAACATACCTTGAACGCATCGAAGCGGCAAAGGACTTTGTGGAAAGTCCCGAATACAAGGTTCTGCATCAGGAGGCGGTTGACACCTGCACTTTTCTGGAACGTTTCGGAACAATGGCAGACGTAATCAACCATCTGCGTATGCTTGAGGAACGTGTGTATATCATCAAGGAGTATCTTACGCTTGACGAGGTCGCGAGGTATCTTCAGGTAAGCAAGCATACCGTCTATAAGCTCACGTCCGCAAACGAGATAACGTTCTACAAGCCTAACGGCAAGATGATATTCGTCCGCCGGACAGATTTGGAAGAATGGATTGGCCGCACCCCATACCGTTCAAACCATGAGTTGCAGCGGCAAGCCGATTTGCTCGCCTACCAAATGGAGAAAGACCGCATCCGGTCTTCTGCTGCCAAGAAGAAAGGAGGTGAGAAATGAATGACATAGCCGACCTGTTCAACAACAAGCGCATCGACAAGGTGCGCTACGACTCGCTCTTGAAGCATTTCAAGCTGTCGGTCACAGAAAAGTACGAGTTCCCCCCGGAAATTGTCAAAGTGGACGGCACAACCATCGCCACCATCGGAAACTTCAGCGCATCCACAGGCAAGCCCAAAAGCAAGAAGACATTCAATGTCTCGGCGATAGTCGCTGCCGCCTTGTCGGGAAAGGAGGTTCTCCGTTATATGGCAAAGTTGCCTCCCAACAAGTGCCGGGTGCTCTATATCGACACCGAGCAGAGCAAGTGTCATTGTCATAAGGTGCTCGAACGCATCCTTCGTCTGGCAGGATTGCCTACGGACGAGGAGTGCGACCTGATTGACTTTTTCGTGCTCCGCGAGTACAGTCCTGACCAACGCCGTGACATCATCAACTGGGCTTTGCACGAGGAACGGCATTATGGTCTGGTCGTGATAGACGGCATCCGCGACCTTATCCGTGACATCAACAGTCCGAGCGAGTCGCTCGACATCATCAACGAGTTGATGCGCTGGTCCAGCTACTATGAATTGCATATCCATACCGTCCTCCATCTCAACAAAGGTGACGACAACACCCGTGGTCATGTCGGAACGGAATTGAACAACAAGGCCGAGACGGTGCTCCAAATTTCAAAATGTGTAGAGAACGGGAGTATCAGCGAGGTGAAGGCCATGCACATCCGTGACAAGGAGTTTGCTCCTTTCGCTTTTCAGATAGGCACGGACGCTCTGCCTTATCTGGTGGAGAACCACGAGTTCAAGATGAGCAAGCGGGAACGCTCTGCGCCGCTTACGTCCCTAAACGAAGAGCAGCACCGTCGGGCATTGCAAATCGCATTTGCTGGAACAGACAACCTGGGGTACCAGCAGCTTATCGAGGCTCTCCGCAAGGGGTATCAGGAAATAGGCTATACACGTGGACGCAACACAATGGTAAACCTTGCAAAGTACCTGCTCCAACAGAAGGCCGTCATCAAAAACGACAAGCAGTACTCTTATAATCCCGGTTTCTCCATCCAAACCCAGGTTTAGTTTGGTTCGGGTATATATAAGGTAGATACGCACTAAACCCATTTTATGACATATAACTCTATTATGACTATAGCAGAAGCGAAACAGATAAGAATTGTAGACTGGCTCTCCTCGCGCGGCTATTCTGCCGTAAAGGTAAGAGGTGCGGCACATTGGTATTGCTCACCGCTCCGCAATGAGTCAACGCCTTCTTTCAAGGTAGATGACTACAAGAATGAATGGTATGATTTCGGGACGGCACAAGGCGGTGACATTATAGACCTTTGCCAGTTGATGTACAGGTTGAACTCAATTTCCGAGGCTTTGGGGAAGATTGCTGACAAGTGTGACGTTTCCTCCATGAGGGTAAATCCGAATACGCAGTTGTACAAGTCAATCCGGCAGACGATGACGGACATTGAGGTCATGCCCCTGCAACACTACGCTCTTCTCTCCTATCTTCGCTCCCGGGGTGTGGATGTCGAGGTCGGACAGATGTACTGCCATGAGGTACATTATTCTTATTTCAAGAGACGGTATTTTGCCATTGCCTTCAAGAACAACTCGGATGGCTACGAAGTCCGCAACGCCTATTTCAAGGGATGCATCTACCACAAGGACATCAGTGTCCTGCCCCATTCCCAGGGTGTGCAACAAAAAGGTTGTTGCGTGTTCGAAGGCTTCATGGATTTCCTCTCGTATCTGACAATGGCCAGGCAAGGGACTGATTACAGAATGGCCTTGGAAGAACCATGCGACTGCATTGTTCTCAATTCGGTAAGCAACCTGAAGAAGTGCTATCCGCTATTGGACACCTATCAGACTATTCATTGTTTTCTCGACAATGATACTGCTGGGCAGTGTGCCACGACATCCATAAAGTCGCTCTATGAGATGAAAACGATAGACGAATCTTTCCGCTATGCAGACTACAATGATGTCAATGACTATCTGTTGAACAAAAAGCGGTAATAAGTTGTATCATACCGTCTTATAAAGTTTATTGAAGCTTTGCTTTAAGTGGGCAAAAACCTGTTGTATCGGTTGCAGTCAGTCTCCGTGCTGGCTGCAATCTTTCTTTTATACCCTACTCCGTTCCTTCCTTTCTACAAGCTGTTCTTTCTGTCCACACCTGCTTTCGGGCTGCTTGACGAAATTGTGTTGCAAAGGTACATGTTGTGCC
>CAVGJZ010000074.1:0-5171 GCA_963629785.1 Oscillibacter sp. MSJ-31
CCTGTCAGAGGCCAAAGCTTAATCAATTAACCGGCACTTTTTCAAGTGGTCTCAACCTTGGAAAATGTTATTCAGATTGATTTATATCAAGTTCACAGGAAATCATTTAATTTTTCCGGGATTTATTTTGGTGTTTGGAAAAATGTCCATACCTTTGCATCCGCAATTCGGAAATGAGTTGTTTAGTTTAATGGTTAATATCGCGGAGTGGAGCAGTTGGTAGCTCGCCAGGCTCATAACCTGGAGGTCGCATGTTCGAGTCCTGCCTCCGCAACCAATATCGGCGTAACAAGTTGAAAAATCAACAAGTTGCGCCGATTTTACGTTTAAGGCTGCGCCAAATCTGCGCCAAAAATTTTCAGGTAGCAAGACAGACATCTTTAATCCACCAGGTAACTATTCAGCAATCGCAGCTCGATGCCATCAATACCATCCTATCATTGTAGGATGGAAGTGACGCACGCCTGTTGCTATTGCTGAATAGTTACAACAGTGCCGGGCAGAGGGTTAAAAAAAGCTATTTATAAAAGGAAAAGTTTTGTCACATCGTCGGATTTTAATAATTTTGCACACGCAAACGCCAATGTGCAAACATGGTCACTGCATAATATTAACAATAGGAAACGCCGTAATAAACCACGTATGTCAATATCCAAGACAAGACAGAAACTTGTGGACGTTGCCCGCCAGCTCTTTGCGAGGAACGGGCTGGAGAACACCACGATGAACGATATCGCCCTGGCCTCGGGCAAGGGCCGCCGCACGCTGTATACCTACTTCAAGAGCAAGGAGGATATATACTACGCCGTGATTGAGGGCGAGCTGGAAAGGCTCTCCGACAAGCTCGACGAGGTGGCGGCGAAGAAGATACGTCCGCAGGACAAAATAATAGAATTGATATACACCCACCTGAACATGATAAAGGAGACGGTGGTGAGAAACGGCAACCTGCGCGCGGCCTTTTTCCGCAATATATGGATGGTGGAGAAGGTGAGGAAGAATTTCGACGAGGACGAGATAGAACTTTTCCGCAAGGTGTATACCGACGGCAAGCGCGAGGGGGAGTTCGACATCGACAATGTGGAGCTTGTGGCAGACATCACCCACTACTGCATCAAGGGACTTGAGGTGCCGTATATCTGCGGCAGGCTCGGCCAGGGCATCACGCCCGAGGCGAGCAAGCCGCTCGTGGCTAAGGTTGTCTACGGCGCACTTGGGAAAATAACTAGCAAACAATCGGAACAATAAAAATAACAAACAAAGAAACAATGGGATTATTAACAGGCAAGACTGCCCTCGTGACGGGAGCAGCGCGCGGCATCGGTAAGGCCGTGGCAATGAAATTCGCGTCGGAAGGCGCAAACATAGCATTCACCGACCTCGTGCTCAACGACGAGATGGCAGCCGGACTTGAGGCTACCCGCAAGGAGATAGAGGCTCTCGGCGTGACCTGCCGTGCCTATGCCGGCAACGCCGCGGACTTTGAGGAGACGGAGAAGACAGTGAAGCAGATACACGCCGACTTCGGTTCGATAGATATTTTGGTGAACAACGCCGGCATAACGAAAGACGGACTGATGCTGCGCATGAGCGAGGCGCAGTGGGATGCCGTGCTCAACGTGAACCTCAAGTCGGCTTTCAACTTCATCCATGCCTGCTCGCCGATAATGCTGCGCCAGCGCGGCGGCTCTATCATCAACATGGCGTCGGTGGTGGGAGTACACGGCAATGCCGGCCAGTGCAACTACGCCGCTTCCAAGGCAGGTATGATAGCCCTCGCCAAGTCTATAGCCCAGGAGCTCGGCCCCAAGGGAGTGCGTGCCAACGCAGTGGCTCCGGGCTTCATCGAGACGGCCATGACGGCACAGCTGCCCGAGGCGGTGCGCAAGGACTGGATGAACAAGATTCCGCTCCGCCGCGGCGGACAGACGGAGGATATCGCCAACGTTTGTCTCTTCCTGGCTTCCGACATGTCAAGCTACGTGAGCGGTCAGGTTATCCAGATAGACGGCGGCATGAATATGTAATGCCTGCCGTGCGACGGAAAAAGTAAAGGTAAATCAATGAAGGCTCGTCTGCGCTCTCCTTATATATGTAAGGTGAAGCGCAGAGGGGCTGTTTTTTATGGTGGGCTTGTTGCTGCCCGCTTTCAAATTATTGTTTACGGCGGGAGTCTTTGCAGCCCTGCCCCATAATGGATTTTATGAACGTAGTCTACGAGGACAACCATATCATTATCGTCAATAAGCAGAGTGGCGAGATAGTGCAGGGCGACAAAACGGGCGACAAGCCTTTGTCGGAAACGGTGAAGGAATACATCAAGGAAACCTACGCCAAACCGGGAAACGTTTTCCTGGGGGTGGTACACCGTCTCGACCGTCCCGTCAGCGGTCTCGTTGTCTTTGCGCGCACGTCGAAGGCCCTGTCGAGGCTTAACGACATGTTCCGCACTGGCGACATACACAAAACCTACTGGGCACTCGTCAAGAACCCGCCGCAGCAGCCTGAGGGCGTGGTGGAGAGTTGGCTGGTGCGTAACGAGAAACAGAACAAGAGCTACTCCTACGACCGCGAGAAGCCGGGGGCGAAGAAGGCTATACTCAGATACAAGGTGATAGGGCGGTCGGACAGTTACACTCTCCTTGAGGTGACACTCCTCACGGGCCGTCACCATCAGATACGCTGTCAGCTGGCGAGCATCGGCTGCCCGATAAAGGGCGACCTGAAATACGGCGCCAAGCGCAGCAACCCCGACGGCAGCATCTCCCTCCTGTCGCGCCGCGTGGAGTTTGTTCATCCTGTCTCCAAGCAGGCGGTCTGCGTTGAGGCTCCGCTTCCCGACGCGCCGGAATGGCAGGCGTTCAAGTGACTCTGTAGGGTTAACCGCAAGGGATAATGATTTGACATATAATATCATGGCAAAAATAACTGTTAGGAATTAAACGATAAAGACTCTCTCAAAAAATGGTGTCGATTATATTTGTATCACCGATATAGCGAGGCAAAAGAATGCAATAGAGCCCAAAGATGTGGTAAAGAATTGGCTACGTTCTAAAAACACATTGGAATATCTTGGACTTTGGGAACAGTTGAATAACCCGAATTTCAAAGGGGGCGAATTCGACCCCCTTTTGAGAGAAGCTGGTTCAAATGCTTTTACAATGAGTCCGACTCGTTGGGTGGAACTTACCAATGCTGTTGGCATTATTTGCAAAAGTGGAGCAAATGGAGGAACTTACGCACAAAAGGACATAGCGTTTAAGTTTGCAAGTTGGGTCTCAGTAGAATTTGAATTGTACTTAATAAAGGGGTTCCAACGACTGAAAGAAGAAGAGCAAAAGCAGATAGGTTGGTCTGCCAAACGTGAACTTTCAAAGATTAACTATCGCATCCACACGGATGCCATCAAGACCAACCTCATCCCATCAGAGGTAACACGTGAGCAAGCTGCTAAGAAATATGCAGACGAAGCGGATGTACTCAACATTGCCATGTTCGGCATGACTGCAAGGCAATGGCGTGAGCAGAAACCCGACAAGAAGGGCAATATCCGTGATTACGCTAGTATAAATGAGCTAATCAGCCTCTCTAATATGGAGAACCTCAATGCAGTGTTCATCAACGATGGGATGCCTCAATCAGAAAGACTTGTCAAACTCAACCATATAGCCATACAGCAAATGAAGATTCTTGAGGATACAGATGGAAGAAATCTTTTGATATAATGAAGATGTGAACTTGCGATTCGATACATCTTCTTATTTGAATCTAAGCTTTAATCAAGCATATCTGCTTTTTTTCAAAGTGTTCCAAATGTCGCATTTTTCAAGTTGGGTATGCGGAGCGTATGGGGTATAATTTTGATGTGTGTAAAAGGAATTTCTAATGGTTTGATAGTCAGTGAAATAAATGGTGTCTTGAAACTATAGTGTGCGTTTGCCCGGAGCAAAGCAGTGCTTTTCGGGGAGCAAAGCTATCGTTTCCTCGGGGCAAAGCTATCGTTTCCTCCCCGAAAAGCACTGCTTTCTGAAACGCCTGAAAAAAAGAAGTGTTCCAAATGTCTTATTTTGGCAAAGATTTTTGCGCCACTAGTAAAAAAAGAACATAAGAACATACGGTAACGTATAAACTAAGATGAAATAAAGTGCGAGGAGTGGTCTTGTCATATACTTTTTTTTAGACATTTCCTCTACAACCTTTGAACGCCTTTTCCTATACACGAGCCAAAGAAACAAAAAAGTTAAAGCGTAAACATAAAAGCACATGGTCAAATCAAAAATTTTGCATATAGTCACATACAACTGTGGAACTAAAAAAAAGTTAACATAAAAGCAACAGCTTGCATTAGAATTTCCATCGTGGTGATTTTCTAAGCATTTGTACATTAAGAAGTAATAGAAATCAAGGACCTTCATCTATCTATAATATTTTTTATCTATGTAATTATAAAGTTCATCTCCATAAAAAGCATCAGCCAAGCCTAAACCAAATGATAATGCAAGACCTACTACTGGAATATATGCGGAAGCCGTAGTAACTGTCAAAACGCCCAATCTTGCATATGCGACATAGTCTTTCCCATCCCTATAATCACGTCCGGCTTGGACTAAAGAAATACCATTGTTAATCCAACCGACACAATGTCCCAAAGTTTTCGCATGCTTCAAATACTTATGCCCGGTTATTCCGATTGCCTTTATCTCCTTTTCTTTTCTTGCGCTCTTGCCAAGTTTCTGATAATCCAAAAATTTGGTATCGTCACTACTTCTGACGGCATAGTCAATCATTTCTGTTTTAACCTGATTCGTGTATTCGAATCCGGACAGCAAACCGGACAAATCGTCAAACCTGTTGGAGTTGCTTTCATAAAACGAAACCACTTCGTTTAACAACGTCGTGCCGAACCCGCTGCTTGTCCGTGCTGTTACGATTACATTGTCAAGCGTTATACGGTCCTCGTCCGGGTTGAAGTCACCCCATTCCAAATGCTTGTAGTAATAATCCTTCAGACCGAACAGGTCAAGGTACAGCAACGGGTTGTTCTTCACATACACATACGGGGATATGTGATAGTTGTCCTCGCACAACATATCCATCCTGTCCCATCCCGGCAGCGCGGGGAAATACTGCCTTGCCCCGTAGTCGTAGGTGTTCAGCCCTGCTATACGGTC
>CAVGJZ010000075.1:0-5039 GCA_963629785.1 Oscillibacter sp. MSJ-31
TCACAGAACCAGAGATGTCCACATTCTGCAGTCCAGTGCAATAATAAAACGCATATTTTCCAATTGTTGTAACTTCGCCTTTGATGACTAAGTCTTGAGGAGCGGGAGAGAGAGCTTCAAAAGGAGATTCCCAGCAGTTATAGTCTGTCATTGCTCCCTTGCCTTCGATGGTCAGCACGCCCTCATCGTTCATAGACCATGTAACGTTGTCGCCGCATGTGCCCGATTGCTCAGCCCAAAGAGTGGTGGGCACCAGCAGGAACAATGCGGTCATCACTGCGAAAAAGTAAATCTTCTTTGTCATTGTACTTGTGTTTTTTTTGTTATTAATAAAGTTTGGTTATTGTATTACCCTGTTTTGTCTTTGTGTGGCAAAGGTAGTAAAAAGGGTGACAGGATTTACCCTCCCCGTGTTATTTTATGCTAATTTGGCAAAAAAGTGTAACTTTGTGGCGTAAATATACATCAACATAAAATCGGAATAACCATGAAGAGAATTAAAACTGCTTTAGGATGGATGGTCTTGACTTTGATTATGGGGGTTGTAACATCCTGTAGCAAAGAAGACAATGCGCCAGACTCACCCGAGCCACAGCCTGTCGCAAAAACAGTAATTCTCGACACCGATATCGCTTCCTCTACGGATGATGTTGTGACGATGGTTGCCCTCTACAATCTGATGGACCAGGGGAAGGTAAATCTGAAGGCAATCATGGTAGACCGTATGGGTGACATAAACCCGAAGTTTGCCGACCTCATGAACACTTATTACGGACACCCAGAAATCCCCATCGGTATGGTACACGACGGTGCGGAAAATCCCAAGGTGTGGGTTGACTATGGCAAGATGGCTGAGCCGGAAACATATACTGACGAGCCTGTGTTCAAACGCACCCTCTCTAATGCGCAAATTGCTGAGCTGCCCGATGCCGCCAAGCTCTACCGCAAGATTTTGAGCCAATGTCCCGACAGTTCCGTCACGATTATTTCCATAGGATTCGCTGCCAACCTCGCTCGCCTGCTGGAGTCGGAGGGCGACGAATACTCTCCGCTCACCGGTGTAGAACTTGTGGCAAAGAAGGTGGCGGCTATCCATCAGCAGGCCGGACACTTCGGGGAGGCTGCCGAACCTGACTACAACTTCACCCAGGACAATGCTCATGCATACGTCTATATGGACAAGTGTCCGGTGCCCATGTACTTCTCGCCACAGGAATGCGGCGAGAAGTTTCCTTACAACAACGAAGACCTGCTGGCAGACCTCAAGTCGGTGGGAAAGGAAGACAGTCCGCTGTACCACATCTGCACGCATCATACAGTCAACAAGATTCTACACATGTGGGATGCCGTGACTCTTATGCAAATGTTGCACCCCGACCTTTTCGAATTCAACGGTCCCAGCAACATCTATGTAGATGACAATATGGTGTTGCACAAGGGTGACAGGACTACGAAATCCAACCGCTACTATCTCTTCCCCAAGGACGACGCATCAAGCCAGAAAATCATGGAATATATACGCCAATACGTAAAGGGCAAATAGTAGCCCCGGATTGTTGAAAAGAAAAAGAAAGTTAGACGATCTACCTATGATAGTCTAACTTTCTTCTTTTTTTCTGTTATAAGAACTACATCTTATATCAAGGCTTCCAAAGAGAAACCAAACTCAGGTACTGGTATACAGACCACGTGTGCTGAGGGTTGACGCTGATGACGTGCACCTTGCCCCCTTCCTTCGCCTCGAAGGTAGTAATGCCTTTGTCCGACACCGAGAGCACGCCTTGGTCTGTGCAATCAAAGAATTTGTCAGGTTCCACGGTATGCAAGACGGTCAACGGGTCCCACCAGTATTGCCCCACGTCTCCCTTCTTCCACTCGTCGTAATGGGAATAGATGAGATACATCGGATTTTGCGGATTCCATGCGTAGTCGTTGAGCACCTCGTCATGGTCGGATGGATACTTCATACCTTCCTCCAGAGGGAAAATATGAAGGTCTGTGGGCCAGCCCTCCAACACTTTTTTGGCAAGAGGTACGTCGCCGGCAACATTGTATTCCGTCTCTATATAACCTTTATGAAATCTGAGCTTTACCTTTGTGAAACTACCAGCCATGACATCCAGCTGCCTCACTTTCTGCTTGATCAGTTCCATGCCGTTGAGCGGAGAATACTCGTCAGCCTCCGAGTCCATCAGCTTTCCCAGGCTGGTGAAAGGGCCTATGCAGACAATGGAAACCGAATTGTCGGCCGCCAAACTCAGTCTCTTGCGGTATTCCTTCCATGCCGGCAATCTGTCGGTGAGCGGAGTGCCTGTGGAGGGCAGCCAAGGTGTGCCGTCTGCATACACACTGTCCACCAATTGATAATAAGGCATCATTTCGAAGATGGACTCCTCCCCTTCTATCAATCCCACCGGCACATCGTCTGCCTTGTAATAATGCATAAAACAATCCAGGAGTTGCTTGGCTTTCTTCACCTTGATGCCATTCATGACTGCCAGCAGATTCAGCTTCCCCTCCGAACGATATTTGAACAACATTTGCATGGCAAGCGCATCATCCGCACTATTGCCCAGATCGGTATCGATGATGACATTGGGCACACTCCCGCTATAGGGATGCCTGGCAGTTTGGGGGGTGCTGTCTTCTGTCGGGTCGTCATTGCTACAGCCACACAGGAATGTCAGTGTGGCAAAGATGACAAAGAGTGCCCAAATTTTTCCTGTTCCTCTTGAAATTTGGGCGAAACATTTGTTTTGTAACATAACTTATTGTATTGGAAAATTGGTTATCATCTCTTTTTTAACTGCGGCTACCTCTTTCCAATCCACGAGTCCCTTTCCCTCGCTGTCGAGTTCCACGGCGAGGGCGATGACCTTGCGCTTGTCAGCCTTGAAAGGCTCAGCGTATTGGTTGGCGGAGATTTGCTGCTCTGCAGCAGCGAGACCGCCGTTGTTGGAGAGTTTCATTTTCAAGACATAGATGACGCGTGACGTATAGATTACCATGTCTATTCTGCCCGTGGCAATCATCTTCTCCACTTTTATATTCCTGGTGCGAATGTACGATTTTTATCTGAAATAGAGGGCGGAATGAAGAGCATATTTTTAATCTGTCTTGTCCGACTGCCCAGTATTGCCAATTCCTGCCAACTCCCCATACCTCCTGACCAACTCAGCCACGCACTCGCTCTCCGGCATTTTCGACGTGAAACCGTATTCTTGCATCACAAGGCGGTCGTTCTGGCAGTGTATCTTGAGAAGTTCTTCGCCCTCTGCTCCTTGGTGGGGATAGATTGTAATGGTCATAAGAGGGTAAGTGTGGAAGCGCTATTTTGCCAAATAGAGGCTAAAAGAGTGCGATTTGGCAAAATAGTGTCCCTTCGTTTTGCCAAATCGTGTGCTTTTGGTGTCTTTGCGGCAGAATATAGCCTCTTATAGCTGGTTCATCCGACATTTCGAGTGATACGGCAATCATGTAGGGCATATAGCCTAAGCTTAAAAAAGACCATGCGCACAGTTTGTCGAAACCGTACGCATGGCCTTTTTCGTAATCGCTTGTTCTAAGCAGCTGCCGCAGTTACATTTGCTGCATTATCTTTCCGCCCTCTTCCAGAGCCTGCATGTTCAGCGGAATGAGATTGTGGTGGCGTTCGGGAAGAGTCTTGTAGAGAGCCTTCTCCATGCCGCTGTTGCTTATAATGGGGCACACTTTCAGGAATCCGCCGAGGACTATCATGTTGAATATCTTGGCGTTCTTCATCTCGGCGGCCTTGTCCATCGCGTCAATGCGGTAAACGGTGATGTCCTTGCGGTCGGTTGGCTTCATTATGCCGTAGCCGTCGTATATCAGTATGCCGCCCGGCTTCACCTTGGGGGCGAACTTGTCGAGCGAAGGCTGGTTGAGTACGATGGCCACATCGTAGGTACTGAGTATGGGCGAGGATATCTTCTCGTCGCTGATTATCACGGTGACGTTGGCAGTTCCGCCGCGCTGCTCAGGTCCGTAGGCCGGCATCCACGTCACTTCCTTGTCTTCCATCAGTCCCGAATAGGCGAGAATCTTGCCCATGGAGAGCACTCCCTGACCGCCGAATCCCGATATTATAATCTCTTTCTTCATTGTTTTCTTCTCCTTTTTCGTTGTTGACAAACCCACCTAAATGGTGTCCTTCAGGTCGCCTTTCGGATAGAACGGGAACATATTCTCCTGCATCCACAGGTTTGCCTTGTGCGGCGAGAGCTTCCAACCGCTGTTGCACGTGGACACAATCTCCACCAACGAGCTGCCTTTGCCGTCCATCGAAGCCTGAAAAGCCTTGCGTATGGCCTTCTTGGCCTTGAGAATTGCACCCACAGTCTCAACGCTCTGACGCGTTACGTAGCACGTTCCTTCCAACTGGGCGGCTATTTCTGTTAGCTTGAGCGGGAAGCCGTGCAGCTCAGCCACACGTCCGTAGGGACAAGTGCTGGTCTTCTGACCCATCAGAGTGGTAGGGGCCATCTGGCCTCCGGTCATTCCGTAGATGGCGTTGTTGATGAATATGATGGTGATATGCTCGCCACGGTTGAGTGCATGAATGGTTTCTGCTGTTCCGATGCACGCCAAGTCACCGTCGCCCTGATAGGTAAACACCAGACGGTCGGGCCACAAACGCTTGATACCCGTAGCCACTGCTGGTGCGCGACCGTGGGCTGCTTCCTGCCAGTCGATGTCCAAGTAGCGGTAGGCAAACACGGCGCAACCCACGGGGCTTACGCCTACGGCCTTGTCTTCCATGCCCATTTCTTCGATAACTTCTGCCACAAGTTTGTGAACCACACCGTGACTGCACCCCGGACAGTAGTGCATCGGCACGTCGTTCATCAAGGTAGGCTTCTTATATACCAGATTTTCCGGTGAAATTATATTGTCCATTTGTCTTTGCCTCCTCTACATTAATTTTGTTTTCAGTGCCTCTACTATCTCGTTCGGCTCGGGTACGATACCGCCAAGACGACCGTAGTGCTCCACGGGCACGCTGCCGTTGACAGCCAGCC
>CAVGJZ010000076.1:0-4936 GCA_963629785.1 Oscillibacter sp. MSJ-31
CAAAGCTATCGTTTCCTCCCCGAAAAGCACTGCTCCTTAAAATCAGACAAAAAAGAAAGTGTTCCAAATGTCTTATTTGTAAAACATTTTGCAAGCGTACTCTAAACGCCTATACCTATACGGAAAAAGGTATCCAGCCGAAGATGAAGCATTGTCATCCGGCTGGACACCTTTTTTATTTTCTCCCCAAATTAATGAGCCATTAACGGGCATTCATGTTATAACCACAGAGTGCATTCGCCACCGGGAAATGAAAGATGCACATAAGACACCCCTAACGTTCGGTGACGGGGCGAACGGACATACCGTAATAACGGTCGTTAAAGTAGCTGGTAATAAGGCCGTTGCTGTGGAAATAGATGTAGTAGGCACTGATGTTTGAATTCGTGCCTAACGTACTGGACCAATAGTAGCCGCGGTATCCCTGGTGTTCACAATTCTGCTCATTGTGACAGTAGCCCGAAGCGGGAAGGAATATCGAATTGCCGGTATAGCCCTGCTTTTTACCGGTTACCTTATAACCGGAGACGCTGTTTACAGTTGTCCAAGCCGTTGTGCAGTTGTCAGAACTTGTGAGCTGGTCAATCTCGACTTTGGTAGGCATACGGCAACCATTACCCCAGTTCCGGGTTGCTGCATCGTCCTCTGCTTCGAGAGTGGTCTTACCGTCAGTGCCGGTGTACTTGGTATAGGTAGAATTAACAACAAACTTGTAATTAGCCAAGGTGTAGCTTGTCTTTGTGGCTTTGCTGCCCCAATCCGTAGCTTCATTATAGGCAGTCACTTCGCCCCAGGCATAATATTTGCCCTTGTCGGTTTCAGAATCTGCACCGATGTTTGTTACCGCCCAAAGCAAGCCGCCGGGCAAACCCAGGTCAATGAATTTCCTGCCGTTCAGAGTGTACACGTTGCCGTTTATCTCGCTGAATTTCTCCAACTTCCCGTTTATTGTGTAAAGAGGGACGGCTGTCACTCCGGCACGGGGCACATAGAGATTGCCGTAGTTCACCGTCTGGGTGGCAGAGCCATAGGCCACCTCTATCTTCACACCGCTGTAGCTGCCCGTTGCCAAAGGAAGATAGAACACGCCGGCAGCATTCTGCGTGGCATTGCTGAAAGCGAAGGTGACAGTATTATTGCCGGACGCTGTTGTTGTCGTTATAACAGGCTGTGACGCTGACAAGTCGCAGGAGAAATCGCCCGAGAGTTGCTCGTTGGCCGTGATTTTCAGTGTACCTTCAGCGGCAGGCATCCTGTCGATGCGGATAACGGCAAGGCCGCCGATGTGCTTGAACGCAATTTTACCGTCCGCGATGTTGCCTACCAACGGGATGTTGGTGTTGTTTGCCGGATAGGTGGTGACGGCATTCTCCGTCTTCGAGAAGATGTTGCTCTCCACCTTGCTATATGTATATGCAGCAGGCAGATTGTATGTGAGGTTTGTTGCCGAGGTAAACTTATGGTTTGCGCTGTAAGGATACACGGCATACGTTCCCAATTCGCTGCCCGCTGCCACTGTGCCCTTGAAGGTTGCGGAAGCAGAGCCTGTCTCTGCATCCGTGGTAAATTCCGTGCCGGAATAAGTGCCGCCGCTCTTTGTCTGCACAAGGATAGCTTCGCCTTTATGCCAATAGAAAGACGCATTGCTGTTGTCACCCATTGCCATTCCCACACGTTTAGCGGTACTTTTGCCGCCGTTCAGGCTGGCAATAAGTTCCACGGTCTTTGGTTCGCCCTGTTTCTGTTCTGCTTGGTCGTCAGAAGCGCAGGAAGCGGCAAGGGCTGCTACAGCCAATGCCACGAAAGTAAAACACCTGTTATTCATCATTGTTCTGTTCATTAGCTTTGTCCCAGTCGAAGTTAAAATTATGCAGTTCTCCATCTTCAATATCGCCTTTCTCTTCATGTGGCTCGTCCTGTCCACCGCTACCGGCAAGCAAGCTGCCCTGAAATTTCATTTCCACCACTTCAACCGAAGGGGCTACATAATGCTTTTTATTCATATTCGAGTTTTGATGTAAATTAAGATATAAATACAAACCTGTGTGTCACGTGTCACGCGGCAAAGGTAACGTTTACCCCCCCCACAAGCTTTTTGCCCGTATATTTTTTAAAATAATATGATTAATTGATTTATATCAAATATACAAAGCAAAGACAAACCAATATTGTGTGTATGACCCAAACGGCGTGTGTGTAGAGATAAGGAGCGTAACCCAACGCCACCTGCAACAAAATTCAGCAAACAAATGATGGATTGAACGAAATTAGTTACCTTTGCAAAGAAAGGAGCAAGACTACTATGGCACTGAAACTTTACCCTATAGGAATACAGACGTTTGAGCGTATCCGCAAAGAAGACAAACTCTACATTGACAAGACGGAATACATCTACCACATGGCTCACACCAGTGGTACTTATTTCTTCTTGGGACGGCCGCGCCGCTTCGGCAAGTCGCTGCTCGTTTCCACCATGCAAAGCTATTTCGAGGGCAGGAAAGAACTCTTCGAGGGGCTTGCCATCGGAAAACTGGAAAAGGAGTGGACGGAATACCCCGTGCTGCACTTCGACATGAGCCTGGGAAAGCACATGGAGAAGGAGCAGCTGGAAAGATACTTGCTCTACATCCTGGCAAACAACGAGCGCAGGCACGGCTTAACAAATCTTCCAGACGGCTTCACACAATCCCCGGGCATCGGGTCGCCAGAAGGGACCGGTGCTTTCATTGACCCGAACATACGCCTGACAAATCTCATACAAACCCTCTACGAGAAGACCGGCAAACAGGTGGTGGTACTCATCGACGAGTACGACGCCCCCCTGCTCGACGTGGCGCACGAGACAGATCAGCTGGACACTCTCCGCAACGTCATGCGCAACTTCTACAGTCCGCTGAAGGGCTGCGAGCGGATGCTGCGCTTTGTCTTCCTCACCGGCATCACCAAGTTCTCCCAGCTAAGCATCTTCAGCGAGCTGAACAACATCACCAACATCTCTATGGACAATGAGTACGCAGGCATCTGCGGCATCACCAAGAAGGAGCTGCTGGAAAATATGTCGGAAGACATTGACATACTCGCCAATGCCCTGGACTATTCAAGAGAAGTGACCTTAGACAAACTCAAGGAGCACTACGACGGCTACCATTTCTCCAAAAAGTCGCCGGACGTGTTCAACCCATACAGTCTGCTAAACTGTTTCGCAAAGCGGGAACTAGGCGCATACTGGTTCGCCTCAGGCACGCCCACTTACCTCATCAATATGCTGAAGAAATTCGATGTGCTTCCCGCAACCATTGCCCCAATGGTGGCATTGGAGTCCGCCTTCGACGCTCCGACGGAAAACATGACTTCCATAACACCGCTGCTATACCAAAGCGGATACGTCACCATCAAGGACTACGACAGGGAAACGACACTCTACACCCTCGACTTTCCCAACAAGGAGATAAAGGTGGGACTATTCCAAAGTCTACTGCCTAACTACATCGAGGGCATGTACGCACAGAACGGCGGAGTAACCATAGCACGTATGTCGGCTCTCATTCGCAAGAGACAAATGGACGAGGCCCTGCAGTTGCTGCAGACATTCCTCGGCACCGTGCCCTACTGCAACGTCACCAACTACGAGGGGCACTACCAGCAGATGCTCTTCATCATCTTCTCATTGCTCACCAATTTCGTTGTGGACGTGGAAGTGCATACGTCCAAAGGCAGGGTCGACATCGTGCTCCTCACCCAGACCGACCTCTACCTCATCGAGCTGAAGCTGAACAAGGACGCACAGACCGCAATGCAACAGATAAACCTCAAGAACTACGCCCAGCGTTTCGCCCTCAGCGGCAAGCCCGTCACGAAGGTCGGCATCAACTTCGACTCCACGCAGGGCAACATCACCGACTGGGTGATAGAGGCGGAGGAACAATAACTCACAAACAAATGATGGATTGAACGAAATTAGTTACCTTTGCAAAGAAAGGAGCAAGACTACTATGGCACTGAAACTTTACCCTATAGGAATACAGACGTTTGAGCGTATCCGCAAAGAAGACAAACTCTACATTGACAAGACGGAATACATCTACCACATGGCTCACACCAGTGGTACTTATTTCTTCTTGGGACGGCCGCGCCGCTTCGGCAAGTCGCTGCTCGTTTCCACCATGCAAAGCTATTTCGAGGGCAGGAAAGAACTCTTCGAGGGGCTTGCAATCGAAAAACTGGAAAAGGAGTGGACGGAATATCCCGTGCTGCACTTCGACATGAGCCTGGGAAAGCACATGGAGAAGGAGCAGCTGGAAAGATACTTGCTCTACATCCTGGCAAACAACGAGCGCAGGCACGGCTTAACAAATCTTCCAGACGGCTTCACACAATCCCCGGGCATCGGGTCGCCAGAAGGGACCGGTGCTTTCATTGACCCGAACATACGCCTGACAAATCTCATACAAACCCTCTACGAGAAGACCGGCAAACAGGTGGTGGTACTCATCGACGAGTACGACGCCCCCCTGCTCGACGTGGCGCACGAGACAGATCAGCTGGACACTCTCCGCAACGTCATGCGCAACTTCTACAGTCCGCTGAAGGGCTGCGAGCGGATGCTGCGCTTTGTCTTCCTCACCGGCATCACCAAGTTCTCCCAGCTAAGCATCTTCAGCGAGCTGAACAACATCACCAACATCTCCATGAACGATGACTACGCAGGCATCTGCGGCATCACCAAGGAGGAGCTGCGCACGCAGATGGACGAAGACATCAAAATGCTGGCACAAAAGAGGAATATAACAAAAGAAGAAGCCATCGCAAAACTGAAGGAGAACTACGACGGCTATCATTTCTCTGCCTGTTCGCCGGACGTTTTCAACCCGTACAGCCTGCTCAACTGCTTCGCCGAACGCAAATTCGGCAAATACTGGTTTACATCGGGCACTCC
>CAVGJZ010000077.1:0-2411 GCA_963629785.1 Oscillibacter sp. MSJ-31
CCCAGTAAACGGCGGCCGTAACTATAACGGTCCTAAGGTAGCGAAATTCCTTGTCGGGTAAGTTCCGACCCGCACGAATGGTGTAACGATTCTGGGCACTGTCTCAACGCGAGACTCGGTGAAATTTATATTCCGGTAAAGAAGCCGGATACCCATAATTAGACGGAAAGACCCCGTGAACCTTCACCGTAACTTAATATTGGGATTCTATTTATCATGTGTAGGATAGCTGGGAGACTATGAGGCGTGGCCGTCAGGTTGCGCGGAGTCAGCGGTGAAATACCAGCCTTGATGAATGGGATTTCTAACCTGAGCCTTGAAGCAGGTTTGGGGACAATGTTAGGCAGGCGGTTTGACTGGGGCGGTCGCCTCCCAAAGAGTAACGGAGGTGCGCGAAGGTCTCCTCGCGGTGGTTGGAAATCATCGTACGAGTGTAAAGGCACAAGGAGGCTTGACTGCGAGACAGACATGTCGGGCAGGTACGAAAGTAGGTCTTAGTGATCTGATGGTGCTGAGTGGAAAGGCCATCACTTAACGGACAAAAGGTACTCCGGGGATAACAGGCTGATTTTCCCCAAGAGTTCACATCGACGGGAAAGTTTGGCACCTCGATGTCGGCTCATCGCATCCTGGGGCTGGAGCAGGTCCCAAGGGTTTGGCTGTTCGCCAATTAAAGCGGTACGTGAGCTGGGTTCAGAACGTCGCGAGACAGTTCGGTCCCTATCTGTTATGGGCGATGGAAGTTTGAGAGGAGCTGCTTTTAGTACGAGAGGACCGAAGTGGACGAACCTCTGGTTTACCAGTTATCCTGCCAAGGGTAAGTGCTGGGTATCTAAGTTCGGAAGGGATAACCGCTGAAAGCATCTAAGCGGGAAGCCCACCTCAAGATTAGACTTCCCTGGAGGTATAACCTCCCTGAAGACTCCAGAAACACTATCTGGTTGATAGGCTGCAGATGTAAGCGTCGTGAGGCGTTCAGTCGAGCAGTACTAATAAGTCGTGAGGCTTGACCATATTATTAATTCCGCTTATTATTCTTCACATTCCGTTCTGGTGTGCACCGCAATGGTTTTACACCGTTCTTTTTTTACTTTGTTTTTATTTGCCAGTGGCCATAGTGGAGAGGTTATACCCGTTCCCATTCCGAACACGGAAGTCAAGCTCTCTTACGCCGATGATACTGCTCTTTAGCGGGAAAGTAGGTAGCTGCTGGCTTTTTTTTTGTTTAAATCTTTATTTTTAGAGATGCCCTTAATTGACGTGAAACCCGCTTTGTTTATTTTTTTACTGTCCGCCGGCCCGGTGCTGGAGCAGCCGCGAAGGTAATTTCAATTACCGAAGCGGAAGCCCGCAGGCGTGCAATTTGCACTGCCTGCGGACTTTGAGCGAATAGCGAACTGCGGAATGGACCGTTTGGACTTGGCATTTGGCCCAGGGAGAATAAAAAAAAATCAGTCGTCAGACGTGTTATGTGTTGTATAAAACACGAAAATCCTATAACATATCTTTTCAAACTCACAATTACTAATATTGTGTTCAAATAGGCAAATTTTGGTGCCATTGGTGCCATGGAGGAATAAATGGTCAAAATCAGACTTAAGAGATTTGGTACAAAAAAACGTCCAACTTACCGTGTAGTTGTTCAGGACTCTCGTAAGCCACGTGACGGTGCATGTATCGAAGAAATTGGAACTTATCAGCCAATTGCGTGTGAAGGAGCACAGGTTTCAATTGATTTGGACAGAGCAAAGTACTGGATTGGAGTTGGAGCACAGCCAACAGACATTGTTAAGAAATTGATGAATGTTCAGTCTGCAAAAGCAGCAAAGTAAGTTTTAGAGGAGCGGAAAATGGAAAAAGACCTGATTGAATACATTGCAAAATCATTGGTCGATGATCCGGCAGCTGTTTCTGTAACTGAAACTGAGGGTGAAAGAGGTAAAGTGCTTCAGCTTAAAGTTGCTGATAGTGACATCGGAAAGGTAATCGGTAAGTATGGCCGTATTGCCAAGGCTATGAGAACTGTTTTGAGTGCTTCGGCCGTAAAAGACGGTGTTCATTATAGTCTTGATATTCTGGATTAACGGAATTTTCTGATGGAAAAAGAGCAGCTTACAGTTGGTTTCATTCGGGGAACTCACGGTTTTTCGGGTGAATGTAAGGTTGAAAGTGCTTCCGGCGAGTATGAACATATTGCCAGATTGAAGGAAGTTACTTTGCAGAATGGTACGAATACAAGAGAAGTTCAGGTTGAATCTTCGGCTCTTGCCTGTAATACCATGTATGTCAAATTTAGGGGAATTGATTCTGACGTTGATATTAAAAAATACAACGGTTGGTCTATTGTGGTTCCTAGAAAGTTCGCTAAACCTTTACAAAAGGATGAGTGGTACTTTGAAGATTTAAGAGAC
>CAVGJZ010000077.1:2421-4466 GCA_963629785.1 Oscillibacter sp. MSJ-31
GGGGATAACGATCCGGTTGATGATAAGAAAACTGCAAAACAGAAAAAATCGGTTGTTGTAGGAACTATCACAGACGTATTGGAAGGCGGAGGTGGTTACTTGTTAGAAGTTTCTCTCTCCGAAAGTTGTGACCGAAAAGTTCTGATTCCTTTCCGTAATCAGTTTATTGGAAAGGTAGATGTGAAGAACGGTACGGTGCAATTGATGCACCTCTGGATTCTGGAGTAATTCCATGAAATTTACTGTGCTGACCTTATTTCCTGATATTGTTAAGGCTTTTTTTGAAAACTCAATCATGGCCAAAGCAGTGGAAAAGGAAATTATTGCTTACGATTTAGTGAATATCAGAGATTTTTCTCTTGATAAACACAAAACATGTGATGACGGAACGTATGGAGGTGGTGCTGGTCAGCTGATGATGGCAGAACCTCTTGGAAGAGCTCTTGACAGTGTAAATGCGAAGAAAAAATACGTAATTTACGTTACTCCGAGCGGAAAAACACTTACACAGAAGATGGCTCAGGAATTAAGTTGCAAAGACGAACTTGTTTTTATCTGTGGTCGGTACGAAGGTATAGATCAGAGAATTATTGATTCGTATGTTGATGCTGAAATTTCTATTGGCGATTATGTAATGTCTAGTGGAGAAGTTGCGGCAACGGTTGTTATTGATACGGTTTACAGACTTGTGGACGGTGTTATAAACAGCGAATCTTTGGAAGAAGAGAGTTATTGTGACGGACTTTTGGAGTATCCTCAGTATACTCGTCCGGTTGAATACAATGGAATGAAAGTTCCAGATGTTCTTTTGAGCGGAAATCATGAGGAAATTCGAAAGTGGCGGCTGAAAAGGCGGATAATGAAAACTCTTGCGAACAGACCTGATTTAATCATGGATGCAAGAAAGAGCGGAAAATTAAGCTCTGAAGCCGAAAAGATGATTGAGGAAATAACAGAACAGTTTTTTGAAAAAACTCAGCCTAAAAAGAAAAGGCGGAAACTTCATAAAACTGAAAATTAAAAGGAGATCATAATGGATCTTATTAAAACAATTGAAGAAACACAGAAAAGACCTGGAGCACAGGAATTCAATGTTGGTGATACTGTAAAAGTTTACTTCAAGATTATTGAAGGCAAGACAGAACGTGTTCAGATTTTTGAAGGACTTGTTCTTTGTATGAAAAATGAAGGCGCACGTCGAACATTTACAGTTCGTAAGATTTCTTACGGTGTTGGTGTTGAACGTGTATTCCCTTATAACAGCCCACGTATTCAGAAGGTAGAAGTTGTTCGTCCTGGTAAAGTACGCCGTGCTAAACTTTATTACATTCGTGATAAGGTTGGTAAGGATGCAAAAGTTAAGGCTTTGGTTGGGGCAAAGGTTACTGAAGCTCTTGCTGCTCGCAATGCGCGTGCGTCTGAAGCTGCTGCTGCAAAAGAAGAAAAAGCTTCTGATGCTCAGTAATCAACTTTAGAAAACTTTATAAAACAGGAGGTATGAGATATTTACATATCTCCTGTTTTTTTTTAACGTGTTTTTATGAAATTAAACACAGGACTTGCGGTAAATAATCAAAAAATCTCTCAAAATGTAAAAATGCTTGCGGAAGGGAGTTCTGTGCGTGTTGTTATTACCGGCAAAAAACAAGATGGCAGATATGAAGGTTCTGTTGCAGGCGTAAAAGTTAATATAAGGTCGGGGAAAGTTTTTCAAAAAGGCAGTGAATTTGTTGCGACGGTGACTTTGCAGAACGGCAAAATTCATTTGATTCCTGAAAATGCGAATGTAAAAATAGAAAATATCGTTTTTGTTGAAAATGCAAAAATCACTCAGATTTTGAACGGTCTTGGTCTGCCCGAAAACGAAATTACAAAAAATATTTTATTACAGTTAAAACAACTTGGTTTGCCACTTGATTCAGATTCTATAGCCAAAATTTATAATTTTCTTGCAAAAAACAAGGGAAAGAAAAAAAATCTTGCGAGTTTGGTAGTAATTCTTGAGCAAAAAGGAATTAAACTGACGGAAAATCAGATTGCAGAAC
>CAVGJZ010000078.1:0-4419 GCA_963629785.1 Oscillibacter sp. MSJ-31
GAATTTCAACACTATAAAGGTACTCACTTTTGCCGACATGACAAAAGGATTGCGCGTCTTTTTATTGTCTCTGTGAATTATTCAGGCTATAATAGATACGGCAAAGAAACAGGGCGTGTCACCATTCAAAGAGTTGCAGATGATCGCGCAACTTAAGCCTAGTATGCTAAATTTGTAGCATTGATATCCCGATATCCAATTGCTCCCGTTGTGACAACGGGAGCAATTGGGCATGCTAGGAGGCTCGAACCCACCTGAGTAGTTACAGCCATCATGTCGGTGGATTAAAGACGTTCGTTCTACTTCCTAAAAAATTCTGGCGCAGATTTGGCGCACTCCTAAAACGAAAATCAGCGTAACTTGTTGTTTTACAACTCGTTACGCTGACTCTAGCGGAGAGAGAGGGATTCGAACCCCCGGTACCTCTCGGTACGCCGGTTTTCAAGACCGGTGTATTCGACCACTCTACCATCTCTCCATACTTGAAGAATAAGCTTTGTGTCTTTAAGCGAGTGCAAAGGTAGGGGATTTGAACGGAACTCGCAAATTTTTTGAGAACTTTTTTATGGGAAAAGATGTTTTTGCTAATTTTGCACCATGATTTACCCCAATACGTTTGAAAACAAAATAGGTTTTGACGAGATAAGAAACCTGCTGCGCGAGCACTGCCTCAGTACGCTCGGCAAGGAAGAGGTGGACAAAATAGCTTTTATGGACAGTGTGGACGACGTGAATACGCAACTGGCCAGAGTCAGGGAGTTCCGCGTCCTGCAGGAAGAGGCGGAGGATTTTCCGCTCGACTATTTCTTCGATGTGAGGAGGGCGGTCGCGCGCCTCCGTCTGGAGGGTACGCATCTGGAAGAGGACGAACTTTTCGACGTGCGGCGGTCGCTGGGCACCGTGGCGGCCATCGTGGATTTTCTCAACAGAAGCGATGCTGACAATGCCGTAGAGGCGCAGGACGGATGGAGGCGTGACCCGGTGTACCTCTATCCTGCCCTGCATGAACTTGCCGAAGGGGTGATGACTTATCCGCTCATAATGCAGCGCATAGACCAGGTGCTTGACAAATTCGGGAAGATACGCGACACGGCATCGCCCGAACTCGGCAATATACGCCGCGAGCTGGCGAGGACCGAGGGCAGTGTCTCGCGCACCCTCTACGGCATTCTGCGCGCGGCACAGAGCGAGGGCTTCGTAGACAAGGATGTGGCTCCCGCCATGCGCGACGGCAGGCTCGTCATTCCCGTAGCCCCCACAATGAAACGCAAGATAAGAGGTATAGTACACGACGAATCGGCTTCCGGAAAGACATTGTTCGTTGAGCCGGCCGAGGTGGTGGAGGCCAACAACCGCATCCGCGAGCTGGAGGCGGAGGAAAGGAGGGAAATCATTCGCATACTCACGGAGATTGCAAAGACAATACGTCCGCATGTGCCGCAGATACTCGAGTCGTACAAGCTCCTGGCGCAGGTAGACATGATCCGCGCCAAGGCGGAGTTTGCCAAGCTCATCGGCGGCATAGAGCCCGAGGTGGGCAAATATCCGCTCATTGACTGGATAGAGGCTTCGCATCCGCTTCTGCGGCTGTCGCTCGCCAAACAGGGAAAGAAAGTGGTGCCCCTCGAGATAACGCTCACCAGAAACAAGCGGATGCTGATTATCTCCGGTCCCAATGCTGGCGGAAAGTCTGTCTGCCTGAAAACGGTGGGTCTCGTGCAGTATATGCTGCAGTGCGGACTCTCTGTTCCTATGAGCGAACGCTCGCAGGCGGGCGTGTTCCAGAATATCCTCATCGACATCGGCGACGAACAGAGTATAGAGGACGACCTCAGTACATATTCCAGTCACCTTACCAACATGAAGAACATGATGCGGAGCGCCAACGACAGGACGCTGATACTCATCGACGAGTTCGGCACCGGCACGGAGCCGCAAATCGGCGGGGCAATAGCCGAAGCGGTGCTCAAGCAGTTCTGCATCAAGAAGGCGTATGGCGTAATCACCACCCACTACCAGAACCTGAAGCATTTCGCCGACAGTCACGAGGGTGTGGTGAACGGCGCCATGCTCTACGACCGCCACAAGATGCAGGCACTTTTCCAGTTGCAGATCGGTCAGCCCGGAAGTTCGTTTGCGATAGAGATAGCCCGCAAGATAGGACTGCCGGAACAGGTCATACACGATGCCAGCGAGATAGTGGGCTCCGACTACATACAGAGCGACAAGTACCTGCAGGACATCGTGCGCGACAAACGCTACTGGGAGAGCAAGCGCCAGAACATCCATCAGCGCGAGAAGCAGATGGAGCAGACCATAGCTAAATATGAAACGGAGCTTGCCGACCTGGAAAAGAGCCGCAGGGAAATCCTCGCCAAGGCTAAGGAACGCGCCGAGGAACTTTTCAGGGACAGCAACAGGAAGATAGAGAACGTGATTCGCGAAATCCGCGAGAAGCAGGCGGAGAAGGAGGAGACGAAGAAGCTGCGCGACAGTCTGAAGGAGTTCAAGGAAGGCATCGCCGACATGGACAAGCAGGTCGAGGACGACCGCATCGCCCGCAAGATGGCGCAGATAATGAGGAGGAAAGAAAACAAGAAGAAGAAAAACACGGCGGACACTGCTGCCGGCAAGTCGCAGAATGTTGCCGAGACCGCTGCGGTGCCATCCCCGTCATCCCCGTTGAAGGAAGGTGACACGGTGAGGATAAAGGGCACGACGACCGTGGGCAGGATAGAGAGCGTGCAGGGAAAGAACGCCACGGTGATATTCGGCGACCTGCGGTCTACCACGGCCCTGAAGAAACTCGAGGCCGCCGCTGCCCCGAAGAGGGAAGAGCCTCGCCCGTATATGACGGTGGGCAGGCAGACACGCGAGACCATCGACAGCAAGAAGCTCAATTTCAGGCAAGACCTCGACGTGAGGGGTATGCGCGGCGAGGAGGCACTCAACGCCGTGATGTATTTCATCGACGACGCTACCCTTGTGGGAATGTCGCGCGTGCGCATCCTTCACGGCACCGGCACCGGTATCCTGCGCCAGCTCATCCGCCAGTATCTTGCCACTGTTCCCGCCGTGGCGTCTTTCAGGGACGAGCATGTGCAGTTCGGCGGGGCAGGGATAACGGTAGTGGACTTGGATTAAGACTTTCTTTGGAGCGTGCCGTTAAACCTTGCCGCCTTTGCCGGGTCTTATAGGTGTAAGGTTTAACAAAGAAAGGATATGATTATGAAGACAAAGATGAATATCAAGGCCCTGTTGCTTATCGGACTGACAATGGCATGTTCTGCCGCTTGCGCACAGCGCAGACATTACGGATACTACGGACCGTACTACTACCGTCCTGTCGTTACCACAGTCGTGACCCGTCCTGCCGTGACGACACACATCAGCAACCGCCTGAGCAAGAAAGACCGTCTGGAGATGGCTTTGGCCTACCTGAAGGAAAACAAGGCACTCAGCGTGTCCAAATACAGCAAGATGACGGGACTGACGAAAGCGGTGGCAGAAGCCGAGCTCGACGCCTTTGCCGTGAACAAGGGCAATCCCATCATTATGGTCAGGGACGGAAACAAAAAACTGTATGTCATAAGATAACCAACCCGGTAATTTGCCAACCTTACATCGTACGATGCACGACCTCTTATCGTACGATGAAAGGTTGGAAAGCGCATGCTTTGGCTCAAACAAGAAATGCGGAAATCCCCCAAAGGCAACTTATACAGCCCTCCTTTAGTGAAGTATTTGCCTAATTCTCATTTTTCTCTTTAGCCATGACAAATCTTCCATGCTCCGCTATGGTCTGGGCATCCAACTCGTCGTGGCGCGGAGTGCGCACGTACCTCTCTTGTAGCCACTGGAACACGATGAAGAAGACGGGCACCACGAAGACAAGTGCCAGTGTGCCGAAGATAAGTCCGCCCACGACACCGGTGCCCAAGGCCCGGTTGCCATTGGCACCCGCACCTGATGCGAAGACAAGCGGAAGCATACCGATTACCATCGTCATCACCGTCATGAGGATAGGACGGAAGCGGGCCACTGCCGCACTGTAGGCCGACTCCAGGATGCCCATGCCCTTGCGCCGCCTCTCGGAGGCAAACTCGGTGATGAGGATGGCCGTCTTTGCCAACAGACCGATGAGCATGATGACACCCGTCTGCAGGTAGATGTTGTTCTCCAAGCCGAAGAGTCGGGCGAAGAGGAAACTGCCCATCAGTCCGAACGGCACACTGAGAATCACTGCCAACGGCACGAGGAAACTCTCGTAGAGGCACACCAGGATGAGGTAGATGAGCATGATGCACAGTCCATACACCGCCACGGTGGAAGAACCGCTCTGCTCTGCCTCCTCTCGGGAGATGCCGCCATATTCGTAGGAGTAGCCCGATGGAAGCGTCTGCTTCGCCACCTCGGCGA
>CAVGJZ010000079.1:0-467 GCA_963629785.1 Oscillibacter sp. MSJ-31
GTCGGTTTTGTAATAATCGGCTATAGAATTGTACAAGACTGGCATCTTTTCTTTAATATATGGCAGGTTTTGGTTACAATCCCATTCACGTATTTCCAAATTTTCGCCATTTCTCCATGTGTTATTCTTGTGATACGTCAAGTTAAATAAGAGTTCATATACATCAAGAATGTCGGAAACCATCTGCCTATAGGCAAAACCTGCCTCTTTCTTGCTATTGACGTGTTCTTCCATAGCTCTGCGGAAAGCCTCGCGCGCGACAAAGAAGCGTGCAAATGGAGTGGGTAAGGAATTGAGTGCACCGCTGTTGTCGGTTTTCTGTTCCATGACATCGTCAAGATGCTCCGCTGTCAAGGCGACATCCTCCGCCACCCAGGAACTGCCGGGAGTCCCCCTATCAACTATGCTTAAATCAATATGTGCCATATTACTTCAATATTTTTTTTGTATAAAAGTTGATTGCATCA
>CAVGJZ010000079.1:560-4373 GCA_963629785.1 Oscillibacter sp. MSJ-31
CCCTTCCATTTCCTTCTTGTTGTCTGTATTTAATGGAGAGAATGCACGTTTGTTGGTAGATAATTCATGATACCAGTTATCATAGATTTCTGTAAATCTTTTTAGTGTTTGGAAAGGAGCGTCTTTGTAGAAGTTGTCATCAAACCCTCTGTTCTTTATCAAGGGAAAGAACTTTTCTTTTTGCAAGACATCAATGAGCAGTCCCAACAATTTGTAATCTGCCACGCATTTCACGATGTCCTTATAACCGGCTCCCAATGAAGCGAGGTCAAGGGAGTTTTGTGCATCATCAATGGCGCGAGTGAGGAACTGCTGGGTTTCAGGCTTCTCTCTGTAAAGGAAGTCAAACAAAGAAGAAGCGGCCACCAGTTCAATAAAATGGGCTTTGTCATCTTGTTTCTTCTCGTCGTTCTCATATACCTGTATAAGGGATGTCTCACCAGCATAGTACAAATAGTCGGAAAGCACCGTCTTTTCATAATATGCTAATGCAGCCTTCGTCTTTGTATAGAAGTTGGCCGAATCGATGTCGCTCCCACTGGTTGCCGGGTCTTTTAGACCATAGTAAGGCAGCACAGTGACGGCTCCCATCACCGCATTCTTCACAGCAGGTTGAGCGGCACTTCCTTTTATTTTCTTTTCAAGCAGAGGATAACCGGATGCGCCAGTACCGCCGAAAATAGAACTGATGATAAAAATACGGTCATCCTTCTCACAGTGCTGCTTAAAAGCTCTAAACCAGTCTGAACCTTCTATCATTTCCCCAAGCACAACCGTTCCGACATTAGGATTTCCCTTGAAGCCGACAGATAGAGGACTGTCCAAATTTTTGGTGGAAAACAACGTCTGAACAAGGTAGTCGTTAATATCATCGGCTGCAAGGTTTGCCTCGCTAATATATGAACGGAATTTTTCCTTACTTCCAGAGGCTTGTTGTGTATCGTTCACCTGATTGTTCAATTCGTTAATTGTTACTATTTCAGAATTAAAGAATCCTTTAAGGTGGTTTAATGAGCCTTTATTTGAAGATAGCGGAATCAATGTGCCGGCTGTAACGGAATGAAATGTGCCGGCCTTAGCGGTTTCAAATGTGCCGCCTTGACTGAGGTCGTAATTCCAGGTGCAAAGATACACAATTTATTTTGATTTATGTCTTAAACTTTCACCTTTTAACTCAATTCTCCTCGCATTTGCCGTCAGACGATCCATAATTGCGTCTGCGAGAGTGGGTTCTTTGATGTAGTCGTACCACTTTGCCACAGGCAGTTGTGAGGTAATGATGACAGACTTCCGCTCATAGCAGTCTTCAAGTATCTGGAGCAGTGCCAGACGTGAGTTGTCCTCCAAAGGCTGCAGGCCGAAGTCATCAAAGATGACGAGGGCGTTCTTCTCGATATGGTTGATGACCTTGAGTAGCGTCCCGTCGGCCTTCGCCATGGAGATCTTCTCGATAAAGCGGTTCATGGAGTAGTACTCCACACGGTAGCCTAAGAGGCATGCCTGCCTTCCCAAGGCACAGGCAAGAAACGACTTGCCGCAGCCTGTCCTGCCCGTAATGAGTAGGTTTTGAGCCTGCGTGATAAAGCCGCAGTCGGCAAGCTCCTGCAGCGACTGCTTGGTGAGGTTGCGCTCTTCCGAGCAAATCACGTTCTCCATCACCGTGTTGTACCTCAGGCGGCTTGTACGGAGGTACATCTCCGTGCGTTTGCGGTTCCTGTACTGAATCTCCGTCTCCACCATCTTTGCCATGAAGAGGTCGAGCGTGGGTCTGTTCTCTGGCGAGAGCATCTCCATTGACTGGTAGTACTCCGCCATTCCCTTGAGCTTCATCTGCTGAAGCTGGGCGATTGTCACTTGATTGTTCATCTTTCCGTTACTTTAAATGGTTAAACCTTAAAAACTAAAAAAAATATGAAAAACACTCGGGGAGCGCCTGCCGGCAAGGGGCAGACAGCCCCGACGAGGCATCTTCCTATGTGTATGCCGACGGTCCCCTGACATCGTCGTTGTCGGGCATATACGAGGTGTCGCCTTGCTGCAGGGGCACACTGTCAAGCCCATGTTCCAGTATATTCTTCAGACGGGTATATGTGCCTGTTGTTATAGTACCCAAACGCAGGCAGGCCTGTTCCATCCGCTCGCTGCCGTACTTCTCGGCAAGCCTAAGTATGCCATGGCAAGACTTGTATGCCTGCTGTACAAAGCAAGGCGATTCCAGCACTCGCCCCACCACCTCGTGTGCATGTGGGCCTATCAGGCGCGACTTGTCCAGGAAGAAGGCCGCGTTACACTCCCGGGAGCGCATATAGGCCTGATGGTTGGGTGGCATGTGGGACGGCTCTGTGGTGTAGCCGTCAGTAAAGCTTCTGCGGTGTATGGCAATGCGTTCCAAGTCTACCCATATCTCCACCGTATGGCAGTCGTACACGGCCTTGGCCTTCTTGCCTACGCACTGGTATGGTATGCTGTAGAAGTGGCGCTCCTTGCCAATCTGTACGTGATAGGATGAGCCTACGGTGAAGAGCTTCTCGTACTTGAATACATATGCCTCCGGCGGCAGTGGGTTCATTAGGGGCTTCTCACTGACGAGATACCTGTCCCAGCGTGAGGCACCGATGGACTTCATCACCCGGCTGTTAAATTCATCGTTCAGTTCGTACAGGCGGTTGTTCAACTGGTCTATGGAATAGAACTCCTCCATCCGGCCGCTGCCGTTGCCGCTCTCGATACGGGTATAATAGAAGCGATAAACCTGATTGACAAGGCTCTCTGCCGGCCCCTTGTCCCGTGGCTTTCTGACCCTGCAGTTCTCAAGGCTTGTACTATAGTGCAGTGCCCACTGGTTGGCTGCCTCGGTAAAGGCAGGCTCATAGCGGTCGTACTTCCTTACCCACTGCCGCATATTGTCGCTCTTCACAGTCAGTGGTACGCCACCGAAGTAGGCCAAACACCGCGACAAACCGTCGAAATAGTTCTCCATCGTGGTGGAGAGCATGGCCGTGACGAAGGCGAGGCTTGAGAAAGGAAGCACGCATACCAAAACATAGGCCTTCTGGCCCACTCTCGTATGGGAATCCATAATCCACAGCGTGTCGCCCGCATAGTCCACCTGCATCTCCCCGGCAGGCTCATAGACGTTGTGGAACGAATAGGAATGAGCCTTTTCATAGGCTTGCAGCTTCTCCTTGAACTGCGTGTAGCCGTAGG
The DNA here is from genome assembly GCA_963629785.1 of Oscillibacter sp. MSJ-31. Classification (GTDB taxonomy): domain Bacteria; phylum Bacteroidota; class Bacteroidia; order Bacteroidales; family Bacteroidaceae; genus Prevotella. The sequence continues at coordinate 3,768 of CAVGJZ010000079.1, forward strand.
GATGCAGCACGCGTTGGCTGTAGTTCTCGTAAAGTAGCTGGTAGGTCATGTTGCGCAGCTGTAACTGACGGGCATAGTCCTCCAGAAGGGGAGTCAGCTCGTCAAGCTTCTCATGGTTTGTGTTACGGTGTCCGCTGTCGCGCACCATCACCTGACAGAGCGTCTTGTCATCACTGTGCAGCAGCTCCTCTGCTGATTTTCCAGAGGCATTCATCCTCCCGAGATACACGTCCACGGAGGTGCGGCTCAGATTCAGCTTCTCACTGATCTTGCGCTTTGAAGTGCCTTTGATGAACTCGCGAAGTAATAGTCTCAAATCCGTCATTGTCGCTTTCTTGTTTGCCATAATTACCTTGCTTTAGAATTAACTTCTGCTGCAAAGGTAGACTTTCGTCTCCAAGAAAAACGGCCTCAATTCATTTTTTTTCAGCGGTACATTTCATTCCGATACGGGTGGCACATTTCATTCCGCTGAAGGTGGCACATTTCATTCCGATACGGGTGGCACATTTGTTTCCGATACGGGTGGCACATTTATTCCGATACTATCAATCCATTGCGCCATTTGACGATAACTCCCAATATCCTCTACTATTTTGTTAATAC
>CAVGJZ010000080.1:0-4272 GCA_963629785.1 Oscillibacter sp. MSJ-31
AAGGACGATTTCGTTGATTCGTGGAGCGAGAAGACAAAAGGTAAAGTTGCCAGTGCTTACCTTACTATACTCCGCAAGGTCGGCATTCTTGGTGATGACGGCCGTCTTCATTCTCCGTCGTGCAGCAATTACAGCTATTACTTGGAACAAGGAGAATCATGGTTTCTCGAAGCCTGTCTTCTTCAGCCATACGAGATTAGTAACATTAAGAAATCAATGGTATGACGATAAAGGAACTTGACGATAAACTGAACAGCCCCGGCTTTCAGGACACGGAGAACGGCGACCTGTTCTACAATTTCTTCATCTACCAGTATCCGGCAGAGAAGGAATATGACATCCGACGGCAGATACAGGAGTTCAAGGCGAACCTCATTCGCCCGGTCAACTATGTAGATGTGCTGACGCTGAATCTGTTTGAGGAGTTTTGCAACTTTCTCGACCAGAAGAAGTTTCTGCGTCACCCGTCCATGCTGAAATACCAGTTGGAGAAAGAGCAAGCCGACCCGTCGAAGGCGCAGAATACGCAAGACACTTTGACGCGGAATGCCCATTCTCCCGAGTTCGTGCAGTATATTCATCAGCGCATCACCGACCATATTACAATCAAGGACAAATATCGCCGCCCATACGTTTTCCTGTATGGCATTGGCAGTATGTTTCCCTATCTGAGAGTCAATGAGTTCCTCGCCCTCTATGAGGACTACAACGAGACGGGCAAGTATAAAATCATCGTGTTTTATCCCGGACACCGCGACCAGAACTCTTTCCGTCTGTTCGACACGCTGCCGGACAATCACACCTATCGTGCAACCCTTCTTATCAACGAGTAACTTATGAAACTGAAAGAATTATATAGCAAGCCCATCAACCGTGCTGTCAATCCTGCCGTCAGTGCCACCAAGTTTGACCCCGAGACAGAACGGGTAGAAATACAGGAATACGTGTTTACGGATGAGATCATCAACGGTCTCTTCCGCATACTCGATGCCATCAAGAACAACAAACCCTACGACCATGTGGGTATCTGGATTGACGGTTACTATGGTTCGGGAAAGTCACATTTTCTGAAATACCTCGACTACTGCATCACGCCTTCCACCCGTGAAGACGCTTCCAGTCGCCTGTTGGAAGCGGTGAAAGCCATCGACCCACTCGATGACAAGCACAACCTCAACTTCGATTATGAGGAATTGGTGTCCATCGCAAATTGGTTGAAGCGTGCCACCATCGACACCTGCATCTTCAACCTAGAAACGAGCTATGACAACTCCACCGACAAGAAGAAGGCTTTTCTTCATGTCTTCTGGAACGAGTTCAACGGCAAACGAGGTTTTAACAAGTTCAACATCACTCTGGCACAGAACCTCGAAAAGCCACTCCAGGAGAAAGGCGTGTTCGAAGCCTTCAAGCAGCGTATCGCCGAGGAAGGCGAAGACTGGAACAACCCAGGCACGGCTGCTGACCTCATCGACAACGAGCTGGACTGGGTACTCGACATTGCCAAGGAACTGGCTCCGACTCTTTCCGTGGACAGCATCCGGGAGCGCATCATCAAGCGTGACACGAACATGAGCATCGACCGCTTCGCCATGGAGCTTGCCTCCTATCTGAAAGACAAGGGCGATGATTACCGCCTTATCCTCCTTGCCGATGAGGTGAGCCAGTTCATCAACAAGGAGCGTGACCGCTATCTCAACCTCCAGGAAATCATCACCAAGCTCTCCGAGGCTTGCGACAACAAGGTGTGGGTGGCTTGTACCGCCCAGCAAGACCTCTCCGAGATTATGGACGACTGCAATATCGCAGAGGAGAAAGACAAGGAGGGAAAAATCAAGGGACGCTTCGAGGTAAAAGTGTCGCTCAAAGGCACGCAGCCTGAGGTCATCACCCAGAAGCGTATTCTCGACAAGAAAGAGGAAGTGAAGCCGGAACTCGCTTCGCTCTACAATAAGTATAAGGCAGGTTTCGACCTGCAGTTCAAACTGCCCACGTCATACAGCTGCTACGACTCGCAACAGGATTTCGTGGATTATTACCCCTTCGTGCCTTACCAGTTCCGACTGATCATGCAGGTGTTCAACTCGTTCCTCAACCTCGGCTATGTAGCGAAGGAAGTGAAGGGCAACGAGCGAAGCATCATCAAGGTGGTTCACTCCACTGCCAAGGCAAACGCTGATGCAGAAACAGGCAAGTTCGTCTCCTTCGACGAACTCTACAACAATATGTTCGAGGAAGGCCTGCAGGCTCGCGGCCAAAAGGCGGTGGACAATGCCCTGCGCATGGCACGCACCTACCAAACCGACAGACCCGAAAAGACACGCCTTGCCATTCGTGTGGCTAACGTGCTCTTCATGGTGTGCAACATATCGCAGAACGACCAGCTCAACTTCCCTGCCACCATCGACAACGTCACCACGCTCCTTGTCAACGACATGGAGACTCCCCGGCTCACCATCAAGAACGAGGTGGAGAAAATTGTGGATTTCCTTTGCGACAACAACATTATCCGCCGCGAGCAGGGCAAGCAGGGTGCGCCCGACACCTTTACCTTCTACAGCGAGGAAGAGATGAAGGTGGCGCAGCTCATCCAAAGCCAAGTGGTGGACAACAATACGCAGGCGGAACAGTTGAAGGAGATATTCAACAAGTACATCACTGCCCTCAAAAACAAGGAGCAGTACAAGACGCGCAGTTTCTCCGTGGGTCTCACGATCAAGCAGCGCACCTTCCTCAGCAACAACCCCGACGTGGTGGTGGAGTTCATGATGGATGCCGACTATGACACTCCCGAACAGTTGGCATTGCAGAACAGCAACGCCAATCGCATGGTGTATTATGTCGGTCCTCAGTATCGTGACAACAAGCGTCTTTACAATGCTTTCTACTGGTATTGTCAAGCTGGCCGCTACATGGCGACTCCTGTCACCAACGAGGACAACGCAAACACCCGGAAGGAGTTTGAGAAGCGTGCCGAAGAGCTTTACGATGGAATCATCAAGAAGGAGTTTGAAAAGATTCTCGACACATGTCCCATCATCTCTGGTCTGAGCGTGATAGACGAGGCTGAACTAGGACAGAAACGTGGCAACGACCGTTACCGCATAGCCATCGACAAGCACCTGTCGGGCATCTATACCAAGGCAAACCTTGTTGATTACCCCAGTATGCCTCGCACTACGGAACAACTGAAGAAGGCGATTCTCCGTCCGATACAACCGGGCGACTATGAGGGCATGGATGCCGTGCTTACCGATGCAGAGCACGAGGTGGAGATTTACCTCAACAAGCAGTTCCAAGAGGTGAATGTCTCCGATGTGCTTGCCAAGTTCTCCAAGGCTCCCTATGGTTGGGACAACATCTGCACGCTGTACGTCATCAACGAGTTGGTGCGCCGTCACAATCGCGACTACTCTTATGCCAACAATCCCAATGTGGAAATTTCAACAGTAGCCAGCCGCATCGTTTCGGAAAGCAACAAGTTCACTTTGCGTCAGGCACAGGTCATATCACCGCAGCTGATACAGAACTTCATCGCTGCGTGGAAGGAAATCTTCGGCATTTCCGCCACTCCTGCCACCACCGACAGCACCCAGCTTTTCCGGGCTTGCCGCGAGGCTGAGAGCGAGCGAAGCCTTACGCATTTCATCAAGGGCTACAAGAACATAGAGCAGCAGATTGCGGCCTACCCGTTCTGCCAACCTGTCCGTAAGGCCATAGAACTCTTTGAATCATGGCTCGACGAGCGAGACCCACAGAAGTTCTTCAATCTTGTCATCTGTGCGAAGGACGAGGCGAAGACGCTCGTTGACAAATGCAAGGAGGTGGTGCAGTTCACCCACGACCAACTGTCCACCTATGGTCAGCTGTTGCAGTTCCTTGCCGACAACCAGTACAACTTCCCGTTTGTGCCGATAGAGTTGCAGGGAGCGGTGACGGAGTTTGAGAAGATAAAGACTGACGCCTGGCCTATTGCCGGACTGCGCAGTTACATCAAATTGCAGCGTCAGCTTGCCGGTGTGCTCGATGGCGTGAGAGAACAACTGCGGGAGAAGATTCGCACGGCCTATAATGATATGTTCGACTATCTGGAGCAGGTGGCGGAGAAACAACAGGTCCCTGTAAACGTGCTTTCCGACCGTGAATCCGTCATCCGCGTCAAGACCACTCCCACCAACATCTTGGTTTTGCAGAACAATGCCAATACAGACACGTTTTATCAGGAGCAGGTGGAGAAGATTATGGCTTACAGTTCGCAGCAAGGTGGTGACG
>CAVGJZ010000081.1:0-4129 GCA_963629785.1 Oscillibacter sp. MSJ-31
CAACCATTGCCGGTTATAAGTCTAAATATTCGTCCAAACATAAATCTTAAAAATAAAAACCTCACGGTGTCAGGATTCATCCTTAATCTTGACTATCCGCCCATTGATACAAGTATGATAAACATATCCGTTACCGGGAAATTGATATATACAAAAGCCATTTGTAGCTTTTAATATCCTACCAATACCATACCGCGCGTATGCTCGCCGTGGGTCTCTGCTCCACTGGGTGAATATCTTATGCTTTATTCGTGCGTTCATAATCAATTCTCGATATTTACAACACCATCTTCTGCGTCAAACGACACCTCTCTAATCTCAAAATCACCCGCGAAAACATCGACATTGCCATGCTTTGCGTTAAACTCGGTCAGTTGTTTTATCAGTTCTATTATAGTCATTTATTCATCGTATCATTCGGAGGCTATTCCATTTCCAAATTTGCCTTCATGTGTTCAATCACCATATCCTTGTTCGCATTGCTCTTTTCTACCACCTCGGCAAAGGCGGAAGCGAGCAAATACGGAATGTTCTCGTAGTTGTTATCTGTGGGGACGGAAATACGGTAATCAAGTCCGCACAGTGTGAAACTGATATTGATGTTTTCTATCATCTTTTTCTTCTCTTTTTTAGGAAATAATATTTCGATGGGTTACTATGGCGGTATTCCCGTCGCTTGTAATCAATACTCACACCTCGCACCACATATCCGCCAGGGACAGGCTCCATTTGGTCGGCGTTAAAGGAGAAAGTATAGTCGTGGGTTCTATTGTCAATATCAACCATATCGTTCTTGTTTTGTTTAATCCAGCCATTGTATATCATCAATGACCAACGACTTTTCCCGACTGTCGGGATAGGTCATGTCGATGCACGAATACGACTTGAAATTGCTGTGTTCCGAGCGCAACCATCGGTCGATGATGCGCCGGAGATTGTCCTTCTCGTCGGCTGTCGGTTCGATGCCGTAACGCATAAGATAGCGTTCGAGCATTGCCGACTGGCCGCGACACACGATACGCCCGCCAGCCGTGCAATAGTCGAAGGTGGCCAGTGCCCATTCCACAAGACTGCGCTTAAAATCATTGTTGAGCAACACGATCAGCTGGCGCACGCCCTGCGTGGTAAGGTTCCATGACGGCGTGACGGTGCGCACGGTGTCCACCACCTCTATCTCCGTAGGCAGGCGCACGCAGAGGTAATCCTCGTTGATGCTCTTGTGGTAGTCGGTGCGGCCCGACAAGTGGCACACCTCGGCAAACGACAGGTATTTGTTGCGGTCGCGCTTCATTGCCACCCTTCCACCTGCCGGATGCCGTCCCGACATCATGTTGCGCCACTGCTGGTGCGAGAAACACTGCTCGTTAATCTCCTGCGTCACGGCAGGGGCATTGGTCAGCGTGTTGCGCATGATGAAATACTCTTGCGTGTACTGACTGTAAATGACAGGTTCTTCGGGCGCGAGCGTGTGGCGATGGTCACGATGACGGAAATAGGCACATCGGCTTGACGGCATACGGAGGTAGATATTGGGCATTTTTACTTCTTCTTTTTATAGGTTTTCATTATGGCATCGGTGATGGCGAAGCAATACTTCAACACGGCATCCGCACCCTCTTCCGGCTTGCGCTTGCCGAGCAACTTGTCTATCTTGGCGGTCTGCTCCGGGTTTAGGTTGAAAGCCATTGCCACTGCGTCGATATAGCTGCCGCCCGTGTTGGTGTGCTTGATGAAGGAGGCATTGAACTTGCCGTCCTCGCCGAAGAACTGGTTGAGTGCGTCTATCATTTCCGCTTCGGTGTAATGTTTTGGCGCAGGGTGCATCTTGCGGTACTTGTCGGTATAGGTCTTCAACCGCTTGTAGAGGTAATCGTTGATGGAGTCGGAATAATCCATATAGAGCTTCGCCTCGGGCGAGTTGCAGTCTTGCGAACGAGACGACTTGAAGAATCCTCGCAACTGCGTCATTACCTGTTGCACGGCATCGAACTGGTTAAACTCCACCTCGCCACCAAACAACTGTTGCATATCGGCTTTTACATCCACCAGGATGCTCTCCAACATATCCGCAAGGAATGTCAGGGCATCAAGGTTGCCAGCCAATCGGTCTACGCGCTCGGCGGTGCCTTCCTTGGAATAGTCTACATAGTATTTGAGCAACATCTCGAACGACAGGAAATCATAGCTTACCTCCGAATGAAGGTTGCTCTGCACGATAAAGGCGTACATCATATCCGCCAACTTGCGGTCGCGCTGCTGAATGGCACGGATGAGACTAAACATCTCGGTCGTTCCTTGGCGCAAACGCTCGGCAGACTTCACCAGCGCATTGCGTTTCTCTACCTGTTCGCAGAAATCCGGGTTATGGAACAATACATCAAGCGTCTTGGTGTATTGTTCTGCCGGAATATCCTTGAAGTTGAATGTGTATATGGTAGGCATTGACTGCACCTCTGCCTCCGTCAGTCGGGGAGCGGATGCAGGCTTCTTCTTACTTTTGTTTGACATACTCTAAAATCCTCTATTTAACATAATCTCCATTATCTGTTATTTTCCAGTAGAGCCATAGCCGCCATCGCCGCGCACCGTTTTGCGCAGTTCGGTAACGCTCTCAAAGTGCAGCCGCTCGGTGCGCTCCACGCAGAACTGACATATCTTGTCGCCAATCCGGTAACGCGGCATATTGGGCATGACGTGGTAGAACACGGCGCATATCTCGCCCGTGTAGGTCTCATCCACGGTGCCGGTGCAATTACTGAGCACCATGCCCGTTTTCCACACCGACGAGCGCGGTCGGAAATTGAAGCCACGGATGTTGTGGCCGTCGAACTCATTGCAGGGCTGGAGCGCAAAGCCCAGTCCGTATTTCCACACGTTAGGCGCAATCTCCTCTTCGCTCACGGCATAGCAGTCGTAGCAGAAATCCGCCTCGTGGCCCATAGCCTTTGTAGGTATCTGCGCCTTCTCATTGGTTTTCTTAAAAAGTACGTTCATAATCTATCTTGGTGTTAAATGTCAAAGTCGGGTATCAGCTTGCTCATGCGGTTCAGTATCGTGTTGCGTATCGCGCCCACCGCCAGTTTTGCGTTAGGGTGCGCCTTGCCCGTAGTTTCGTGATAGCGCAGGTCGATGATGTTCTTCCATTCGGCAATACTGTATGTGTATGCCACCGTGGTATAGGTGTCGAGTGGAAGCACACCGCGCGCATCCTGCGGACGCATGCCCGACAGGAGCAACAGGCGGTAGAACACCGCACCCATCTTGCATCCCAGGCGATAGAGCGCACGTTGGAGCAGCTTGCCGTCGTGCCACCAATAGGGCTTGCATATCTGCACGCCACCCTTCTTGCGGAGGTTGCAATAGCGCGTAGACTGCTCGGCAATGGCATTGGGCGATGTGCGGTTCAGTTCGCGCGAGGTGCTTATCTGCGTGGTAACGACAAAGGTCATGCGCAACAGCCACAATGCCTTCGGGCATGACTTCTGCGCCCGGCGGATAAACTCTTCCTCGCTCACGTTATAGGGGCTGAATGTCTGGTACAGGTTGCCGTTCTCGCAAAGAAACTGCATATTGGTGCTTATCCATACCTGGTGTCCTTGCGCCACATAGTCGATGTAGGGCGAGGTAACGAGATACGCCCACAGGTTGCGCTGGATGGCTTTGTCGTTCTGGATATAGAAATACGCCGTGCCGTGGCGGTACATCGACCTGTGGCCCGACTGCCAAAAGCTCTTGGCGCGGTTCTCGTCGCGCTGGCGGATAAAGTCGGCCTTTCCCGCTTCATCGAGGTAAAACGGAGGCTGCTTGCCCTCGCTCTTGTAGCAAATCCTTCCTACGCGGGCTATATGCTGTGAGGTGGTTTCCTGTTGCCACCATTCCACATTTGGGTTTATCAATTTCATTGCTTCTGTATCTTAATTTATTGTTGATGTAATAGAACATTTTTCCGTCTTTTTGCCATTGGGTAATCAGTACGTTGCCGGTACGTTGCCAATAGAACATTCATAGGACAACCGTAGGAGATCCGTAGGAGACGCTCGCCCCCATTTTTACATCTTCATTTCCGCCCAAACGCGCCGTTTGATGTCGCGATATTTCGCCTCGCCAAGCACCTCGCGCGCCACATGAA
>CAVGJZ010000082.1:0-3882 GCA_963629785.1 Oscillibacter sp. MSJ-31
CTTTACCTCTACCGTCACATGCAAACCGAAGCCATCAAGATACTTTTGCCCATACAGATTATGGATGCCATGGCCGCGGTGGAGATGTTCAAGGCTGGTATAGAACTCGGCATGAAGGAATATTACCATTCTTCACCGGAACATATCAGGATGGACTCCTATTCGGAAATGAACCAGGCAACGGGCAAGAAGGACTATTATCTGGTGATGTATGACACGATTCCCGGTGGTACGGGCTATCTGGCGAAACTCTACAACACGGAAGAATTCTCGAAAATGATACAGTTCGCATACGAAAAGATAAAGGACTGCACCTGCCAGTTGGAGGGCAAGGACGGTTGTTATCACTGCATCATGACTTACGGCAACCAATACAGCAGAGCTGAGTTCAGCCGGGAACAGGCTGAACATCTCTTCGAGAAATTGGTGGGCGGAGCAAAGTCGTGGGAAAGCATTTCGGGGTCGGTGGGCACGATAGCCACCAGCGGAGCCGCCGAAGACAGTGAGCTGGAGCTGAAGTTTATACGCGCTATGCAGACTGTGGCGGGCAACAATGGCTGGACCTTTGAGAAGAAGCCGGATGCCACCTCGTACTACTACAGACTTCACATAGAAGATGTGGAGAATGATACAGAACTGACGTACCATATCAAACCCCAGTTTGAGTTGACCGTGGCATACGGGGTAAGGAAAGTGACTATTCCCGATTTCCAGATTATGTGTACATACGCACGGATTGGAGGCGACGAGATTGCAGACAAGACAAGGATTCCCTGGCTTGCCGTTTATCTTGACGGTTACGCCTATCATGCGGCAGACCCCAATATGCGCTTCTATGCGGATTTGGAAAAACGTGAAGGCATAAAAGAGGCACAGCCGCAGAGAATGTTCTCCTGGACGCTGACTTGGGAGGACATTCAGTTCTTCGAACAGGAAAAGGAAGACGAAATAGGCATGAATTCCGTTACCAGACTGGCTGAGATTCTCAAGAATCCGCAGATGGGAGTCATCAAAGAAATGTGCTTCGGCGCGATATGTGAAACGGATGACTTCTTGAACAATGGCGGTATAATGTATAATGGTCATGTGGAGATAAACGACAACTGTGACGAACAGCTTACGGAAGACTCTACTGACGAAGAAGTAGATAGGGCTTTTAGCAATGGCATTCGTTACGACCTTGAAATAACCAAGGGACTCCGGGTGGCAGACAAGGACGAGTGGATTGGGTTCTGGAGAAGATACAACCTTCTGCAGTTCTTTAGTCAGAACTCAGACGAAGGGCTTGACATTGGCACAGAAGATCAACCGGACCGTGACGAGATAAAGATGTTCTATCCGGGCATGGAGGATATTGTGGACATCCTGCTTGACCATAACGTCCCCTTCAGCCATGACGGTATGTGCGAACTGACCGACGACGACAACGAGGTAATTGCATGTGCCGACTTGTTGGTTGACAGCCCGCTGATTGCCATTAATCCAGTTTCCGAAAACGACAGGAAAGTGTTTGAGGAGAAAGGATACAAGGTTATAACAAAAGAAGAATTCAATATTGAAATAATAAAACGAGCATAAACTATGAGACTGTTTTTTTCAGATACATGTTTTGACGCTATCTTCAAACTTCCCAAGAAGATACAGGACAAGGTAGTTGCTTTCCAACGTAAGTTTCGGGAAGACAACACAACTAACGGTATTCATTTCGAGCCGATTGCGCAGTTTAAGGACTCTTCGCTCAGAACGGCAAGAATAGACGACAACTATCGGGCTGTAATTGGTGTGCTTGACGGCGACAACTACTGGCTGCTCTATGTGGCAGACCACGAAAAGGCATATCGCTGGGGTATAAACAAGCGTTTTGCATGGAATGAAAACACCCATGCCTGCCAGATTATAACCGTTGAGGAAAAAACGGAGGAGGTCGTCGTGCCAAGTACCGCTGCAACGGTTTCTCCATTTTTTGCAGATGTGTCACAAGAGAAATTGCTGAAGATAGGTGTGCCACAGGAATGTATAGCCAAAGTGCTGGCCATACAAACGCTCGACGACCTTGACGCATTGGAGGCGGTACTGCCCGAAGATGCTTATGAAAACATCTTCAACATCATGGATGGTGAGAGCATTGATGCCATCATAGCTGAAATTGAAGAAGGACAGGCACATGGGGACACGGACAAGTTGCTCAGCGACAACAATAAACGCCGCTTTGTGGAACTTACCGACGATAATGCCCTGCAGCGTATTATCGAACAGGGCATGGACAAATGGCAGATATTCCTGCATCCGTCACAGCGCAAATTGGTGTATGCCGATTATAAAGGAACAATGAAAGTAAGCGGCGGTGCCGGTACGGGCAAGACCATCGCGGCTATTCACCGTCTGAAGCATCTGTGCGAAACTCCAGGAGTCAACGTGCTGTTTACGACCTATACGCGCACATTGAGTGAGAACCTTGCCGAATCTATAGAGAAACTAGGTATATCAAAGCAGAAATATACGCTGAAGAACATTGACCGTGTTCTGCTGGACACTGCTGAAAGGTATAAGGTGAAGGAAGGATACAAGGTGCTTGATTACAGCGGTGATGAGGAATCGCTGAAACTGTGGCGCGAGGTGTTGGAGGCAGAGGTTACGGAATTTGACGAGCAGTTCCTCTATGACGAATACATCGATGTCATTGTCTACTATGGCAACAAGGACGTGAAGCAGTATATGCTGCAGCCACGTGTTGGTCGCACGAAGGCTTTGAGCCGCAAGCAACGTATTGAGATATGGAAACTTGTGGAGAAGTATGTCGCCTTGAAGCAGGAGAGAAAGGTCGTTGACCGTTTGGAACTGTTTAATGAGACAACCAACTATCTGAAGGAGAACAGCATTCATCCCTATACGAATGTCATCGCAGACGAGTTCCAGGATTTCTCCAATCCTGAGTTGAAATTCCTCCGCGCACTTGTGGCCGAGGGCCGGAATGACCTGTTCCTTACCGGCGACCCGATACAACGAATCTATACTGGAAGGAAAATCAATTTCGGTGCAGCCGGTATCAACGTGCGTGGCGTGAGAAGTCGGAAGTTGAAAATCAACTATCGCACCACAGAGCCTATCAAGCGTGTGGCAGTTAGCGTGGTGAAAGGCATTGACTACGACGATATGGATGGCGGTAAGGAAAACATGAACGGCTATGTGTCGCTCATACATGAAGGCGAAATTCCACAGTATCAGATTGTGGACGATGCAAATGTCGAAGTTGAGCAGGTGATGGAGTGGATTAAGGAATGTCAGAATTCAAATATCAAGTTGTCTGAAATCTGTATTGCTGCTCCCAGCATGAATCTTCTGAAAGATATTCAGAGCCGGCTGCATCATGACGGTACCGACTACAGAACACTCAAAGGTGCACAAAAGCAAGGTAGTACAAACGGCATAAACCTTTGCACGTTGCATTCACTCAAGGGCCTTGAATTCCGTGTTGTCATACTGACTGGCATCAACGAACGCAATATTCCTTCAAAAGTAACGGCCACCTATCCGTTCTCAGGAATGGACAAGAGCGCACAAAAGGAATATCTTTCCTCTAAGCGTTCGCTGCTTTATGTAGCAATTACCCGTGCAAGACAACTGGTTTATATGGTCGGCGTAGGCGAACCTACAGGACTGGTAAAATTGTCATAAGTCTCGGATAAAATTCAGCGAATCTGGCCGAGGGCGGGCTGAAGGCCCAGCTAAATCCGAAACTTGAGTGAGTTATATTGTGTTCGTTGAATAATAGCAAAAATACTGATAATCAATAAAAAACAAAAGGAAACACTTGCTTGTTTAACGCAGGATTAGTACCTTTATAGTGTTAAAGCCAACAACAATGAGGTACACTTCACAATA
>CAVGJZ010000083.1:0-3817 GCA_963629785.1 Oscillibacter sp. MSJ-31
TGGCTATGCAGCGTCTGAAGGAGGCTGCCGAGAAGGCAAAGATAGAATTGTCAAGCTCTACGTCTACGGAAATCAACTTGCCTTACATTACGGCTGAGGGCGGAGTGCCGAAGCACTTGGTGAAAACTTTGACGCGTGCCCAGTTCGAGCAGCTGGCTCACAACCTGATTCAGGCTTGTCTCGTGCCTTGCCAGAACGCTATGCGCGACGCTAAGCTGAACACGTCTGACATTGACGAGGTAATTCTGGTTGGTGGCTCAAGCCGTATCCCCGCAGTTCAGACTCTCGTGAAGAACTATTTCGGAAAAGAGCCTTCAAAGGGCGTGAACCCCGATGAGGTGGTGGCCGTAGGTGCTGCCATACAGGGTGCTATCCTGAATAAGGAAGAGGGCGTAGGCGATATCGTGTTGCTCGACGTTACTCCTCTTACTCTCGGTATCGAGACCATGGGCGGTGTGATGACCAAGCTGATTGATGCCAATACCACCATCCCTTGCAAGAAGAGCGAGGTGTTCTCTACCGCAGCCGACAACCAGACAGAAGTGACCATCCATGTGTTGCAGGGTGAGCGTCCGATGGCTGCACAGAACAAGAGTATCGGTCAGTTTAACCTGACAGGTATCGCTCCGGCTCGCCGCGGTGTTCCGCAGATTGAAGTGACATTCGATATTGATGCCAACGGTATCTTGAACGTGTCTGCCAAGGATAAGGCTACAGGCAAAGAGCAGAGCATCCGTATCGAGGCTTCTTCCGGCTTGAGCGAGGACGAAATCAACCGCATGAAGGCTGAGGCTGAGCAGAACGCTGCCGCCGACAAGGCTGAGCGCGAGAAGATCGACAAGATGAACCAGGCCGACAGCATGATATTTACTACCGAGAACTTCTTGAAGGACAACGGCGACAAGATTCCTGCTGACCAGAAGCCGGGCATCGAGCAGGCTCTCCAGCAGCTCAGGGATGCTCACAAGAGCGGCGACGTGTCTGCCATAGACACTGCCATCAACAACCTCAACACCGTGATGCAGGCTGCAAGCCAGCAGATGTACCAAGGCGGTGCTCAGGCCGGTCCCGGTGCTCAAGACTTCAACGCTGCAGGTGCCGGACAGCAGAATGCCGGTGAACAGAAATCAAATGATAACATACAAGACGCCGACTTCGAGGAGGTGAAGTAAGTAAAGATAGCTACCGAAAGATGTAAATGACCAAATCCGCATAGCTCAATGAGTTATGCGGATTTGGTTACTTTTTTTAGTTAAACTCAGTAAATGGAAATGGATGTCATTTACTATGGGATAGAGAGATTTTGAGATTTCCCCAAAATGACGATTACGTAAAAATGTAAATTCTGTCCGTAATTGTCGTAAAGGTGTTCTACGCTGGCTGGTGTAATTTTGCAGCGAAATTACATACAACAGACATAAGAACAATGAAAAAGACGTTTTTATTGGCATTGCTCCTGACGATAGTTGTGGGCATGCAGGCACAGACAGACAAGAAAATCCTGGTGACGTATTTCTCGTGGTCGGGCGGCACAAAGGCACTTGCCGAGGAGATACAACGGCAGACCAATGCCGACATTTACCGCATAGAGCCGCTCGTCCCTTATACGGACGACTACCAGACTCTTGCCTACGAGATTTCCAACAAGGAAAAGGAAGAGAATGCACGGCCGGCCTTAAAGGACACGCTTTCTACGCTGAACGACTATGACTACATTTTTGTGGGCTGCCCCGTTTGGTGGTTTGATGCGCCTATGATTATCCACTCGTTCCTTGAATGCAAGGACTACAACTTTGCAGGAAAGACCATCATACCTTTCTGTACGTTTGCCACAGCATCCTACGACACGTTGAACGACATCATCAACGCCACGCCCAATTCCACCCATTTGGAAGGTCTCGGCATACGCGGCTCGCAGAATTACACCAACTCTTCTGCCGTCAAGAACTGGCTCGACCGCATAGGCATCAGCAACATTGTGACCGGCATAACGAATGTGGAAGCTAACTCCAAAGACACTGACCGCGCTTACAACATAAATGGTGTTAGGGTCGGTTCCATATACAATGCACCCTCGGGCATCTACATTGTAAATGGCCAAAAGACGGTTGTAGAATAAACAGGAACGGATATGAAAATACTGATAATCTTAGGCGTGACATTGCTCGTTTGCATAGGAGCAATCTTATTTGAACCTAAGATTACCTTTGCACGCAAATAAAACAATCAAAGGAAATCAACGGAATTCAGAACATTAGGTTTGAGTGGACTGCGTGTCTCCGCCGTGGGTCTGGGGTGCATGGGCATGACCCACGCCTACGGCAAACCGGCCAACAAAAAAGACATGACGGAAATCATTGCCGAGGCGGTGGACATGGGATATACATTCTTCGACACATCGGAGATATATGGTACACCCGAAAATCCACACCTTAACGAAGAACTCTTGGGCGAAGCCCTGAAGCCATGGTGGGACAAAGTGGTGATAGCCACCAAGTGCGGCGTCCGCTTTGCCCACCCGGAACTGGCCGGCAATCACGACATCGTGCCGGACGGTCGCCCCGAGACCATACGTCGGGCAGTGGAGGGTTCGCTGCGCCGCCTGCGCACCGACCACATCAACCTCTACTACCAGCACCGCATCGACAAGGACGTGGAGCCGGAGGTGGTGGCAGACACGATGTCTGCGCTCATCAAGGAAGAAAAAATCCTGCACTGGGGCATCTCCGAGACGACGGAAGACTATCTGCGCTGTGCCCACAAGGTATGCGCAGTCACCGCCATACAGAACCGCTACTCCATGAGGGCACGGTGGCACGAGCGTCTCTTCCCCGTGTGCGAGGAACTGGGCGTTGGCTTCGTGGCGTTCTCGCCCTTGGCCAACGGACTGCTGACGGAGTGCTACGACACCGACTCGAAGTTTGACTCCCGATACGACTACCGCGCCGTGATGCCGCAATACAGACAGGAGAGTTTTGCACAGAACAAGTATCTTTTTAAGATGCTCGACCAACTGGCTGAGTCCCACCACGCCACACCGGGTCAAGTGTCGCTCGCATGGATGCTCTGCAAGAAGCCGTGGATAGTCCCCATTCCGGGCACTCGCCGCCTTTGCCGCATGAAAGAGAACATCGGGGCTGCCGACATCACACTTTCGGAGGGCGAGATTGCCAAAATCGACAAGGCACTCGGCACGATGGAAATGAGCGAAGTCTTCGGCGGGTCGACGGCGAGTGTACCTTCGAATGGTGCGGCCAAAAGATGGCGATGCACGCCGGCGACCTGCTCATCGTGCGGCGCGGCAAACTGATGGAGCACATCGAACCTGATGCCGCCTTCCGTGTAAAGATGATATACGTCTCTGCCCAGTTCATCACGCTCAGCACTCCGCAGAGCAACTATGGCATGAAGGGACAGCTTGCCCTGTTTCTCAACCCCATCATGCACCTCACGCCCGTGATGTTCGCCCAATGTCTGCGCAACTTCGACAACCTGCAGGGGCGCATACTCGAAACCTCCCACCACTTCTACCGTGAACTGATGGTGAATGCCGTGCAGACGATGATACTCGACTTCTTCGACTTCCATTCCCGTCTGTACGGGGAGCAGGACGTCAGTACGCAGAACGCCACTATCATGAACGGATTCATCCGTCTGCTCGAATTGGGCGAGTACCGCCGCCATCGGGAGGTGACCTGGTATGCCGACCAGCTCTGCGTAACGTCAAAATACCTCTCGGAGGTATCGAAGAAGACCAGCGGCTATGCCGCCAACTTCTGGATAAACCGCTACACCACGCTGGACATCTCACGTCTGT
>CAVGJZ010000084.1:0-3470 GCA_963629785.1 Oscillibacter sp. MSJ-31
TTCTTCTTTTCGTGGGGAGCATACATGAGTGTGAACGCTAAAGACATGATGCATGAGTTCAGCAGATTCTTCAAACCTTCTATGGTATTGTATCCGTTGCTGGCATTGCTGTACGTATTGTCCGTGCATTGCTTCCCGTCGTTGTCGGACACCATCAAGAGAGTTAATGTCTTTGTTGGATTGTTCTTTGCCTATAACCTATCCTCATGGCTGCTGACACACAAGGTTTGCAAGGTGAGTCCTTTCCTTGCCTCTTCCAGCTTCTTTATCTATGTGGCTCACAGTATGTTCTGTGGTGACTGGCTGAAGTTATTCTTTGTGATATTCCGTCCTACGGGTGAACTGGGATTCCTTTTCATTTATGTATTTGCGGTTGTCACTAACGTTGGGCTGCTTTTGCTGGCGTTCTATCTGTTGAGACGCTTTGCCCCAGGTTTACTAAAGGTGGTTGCAGGTAGGAAATAAGGGAGGAAGCGCCTCTCTTACTCCTCCCGAATCTTCCATTCGCTGATGGTTCGCTGCTTGCTGTCGAAGCTGATGCCGATTTTCACAAGTCGCTTGCCATCGGCATGGTAGGGCAGCATGTAGCCCTTGTCGTCTATCTGCGCCAAGGCTTCGTCGGCACTCTTGTCCACCTTTAGCTCAAACACATAGACGGTGTCGGGCATGTGCATCACTGCGTCGGCTCGGCCAATGGCGCTCTTCACCTCCGTGCGGATGTAGATGTTGAGAAAGCTGAACATCAGATAAAATATGGTTTGGAAGTGCTTCTCCGTATGGTTCTCAAGGTCGTAGGGTATCGTGGCCATGTATGTGCGCATGTGCTCCAGAGCCGCCTCGATGTCGCCCCGGTACACCGCCTTGCAGAAACCCAAGAGGAAAGCGTCGTTGTCGGTGCGGCGCGGGTTGACGTAGTGGGGCATCATTGAGTTGAGCAACCCATCGCGCACCTCCTTGTTGGGTATGCCCAGGGTGTACTCCTTGAACATCGGGTTGTACTTTTTTATGGTGAGATAGCCGCTCTGGTACAGCAGCGGCAGGGGGTCGGTCATCTCCTCGGGCGAGAGGTCGAACGAGCTGAGCACTGCCTCCTGGCTTTCCAACGAGGCGAGATTTACGTTGAACTTGTCAAGCTGCTTCAACAAGAATGTGGGCGTTCCCGAGCCGAACCAGTAGGACGAGATGTCCTGACCGTTCATCGCCTTTATCAGACTGAACGGATTGAACACGTCTTCCGAGTCTTTGCTGAAGTGATAGCCGTCGTAATAATTGCGCAGCTCCGCCAAGCACTCCTCGTAAGTCATGCCGAGAGCCTTGCCCAGATGTTCCACGTCGGGGCGCATTGTGGTGGTCAGCTCCGTCAGGCTGATGCCGCAGATGGCGGAGTACTGGTCGAGCATGCTGATGTTCTCAAGGTTGTTAAGCTCGCTGAATATGCTGAGCTGCGAGAACTTGGTGATGCCGGTGATGAAAGTGAACTTCAGGTAAGGGTCGAGCTTCTTCAGCGGACTGTAGAAGTTCTGCATGATGAGGCGCAGTGCGGAAAGATTTTCTTTCTCATGCACCACATCGAGCAGCGGTGCGTCGTATTCGTCTATTATGACCACAACCTTCTGCCCGGTCTGCTCATAGGCACTTCTTACCAAGTTTATAAGTCGTATATTGGCATCCCAATGTTCCTTGTCACATCCGTAGGTCTTTTCATACGGTGCCAGTTCTCGGTCGAGATATTCTTTGAGGCTGTCCTTGTCCACGTGCTTAGCCCCGCTCATGTCGAAGTGGAGCACGGGGTGTTTCACCCATTCCTTCTCGTAGTCGGCTATGGCCAGTCCGTCAAACAGCTCCTTGCGCCCCTCGAAATAAGCCTGGAGCGTAGAGGCGAAGAGCGACTTGCCGAACCGCCGGGGACGGCTCAGGAAGACGTAACTCATCTGCTTCTTGCAGAAATCAACGATATATTTCGTCTTGTCCACATAGAGATAACGCCCTTCGCGTATCTTCTCAAACGTCTGCACTCCTACGGGATAGCAATTCACTTGTTCTGCCATAGTCTCAAAATCTTTCAAGTTTTTTATGCCGCTAAGTTACGAATATTTTTGCACACATGAATAAAAAGCCGTACCTGTCGTTGAATTTCAGCTTGATGTCTTTGCCATCTGGGCCTCAAAGAGACTATGCCCCTTCAACAACATTTTGAACAGTAGAGCCGCCATAACCAAATAGACGGGGCGCAATGCCGGGTATAACAATCCAGCTTGCGCCCCTTTTCCGCACCTGCCCGCCACAGGCAACCGGCCAATGTTCTGGAAAAAAGTTGCAAATACGATGGAAAAAAGCTGGAAAAAAGTTGCAAACTTTATGCAAATAAGCTGGAAAAAAGTTGTAAATGCAGAACTGAAAGATATTCTCACAGGCTATAACAATGATTATTCTATCTCCCATTTGTATTATATGTATGTTCATAGAACGAGACTGGGCGTAGGAAAGGGCTTCATTCACAGTTTTTATGCTTACCTTTGCCCTTGCCGCCAATGAATTAGCGCAGGGCGGACGGCATACAAAGACGGGCATATCCGCCCACATACACAGGATAAAATACGCAATACGTAAAACAATTAACAATAATAGAACAACAAGATGAAAATAGTATTCGCTACAAACAACAAGAACAAGCTGGCCGAGATAAGGGAAATACTCGGCAACGGCATGGAGGTATTGTCTCTTGAAGACATCAACTGTCACGATGAAATACCTGAAACGGGCAATACGCTTGAGGACAACGCCATGCAGAAGGCGGAGTACATATATAAAAGGTACGACATGAGCGTGTTCGCCGACGACACAGGGCTTGAGGTGGATGCCCTTGGAGGCGAGCCGGGGGTGTACAGTGCGCGCTATGCCGGCGGTGAGGGGCATGACAGTGAGGCCAACATGACCAAGCTACTGGCCAATTTAGGAGAAAATAACAACCGTAAGGCACGATTTCGCACCGTAATAGCGTTAATAGAAAAGAACGCTGACAGTAACGGACAGCCTACAGTGAATCGGTTTGAAGGCATCGTCAACGGCGAGATAATACGCGAGCGGCGTGGCCAGGGAGGCTTCGGCTATGACCCTATATTCCAGCCCGACGGCTACGACAAGACGTTTGCCGAACTGGGACATGAGGTGAAAAACCAGATAAGCCATAGGGCACGGGCAGTGAAGAAGCTGGCGGAATATCTCAAGGGAGTGAAGAGTGAAGAACGAAGAGTGAAGAATAACTTAAAATGATGAATGAAAGTTTGCTTGTGCGGCTCGTCTTGGCCTGTGTCGTTAGCTTGCTCACTCGCTTGTCTGCTTGTGCGCACCATTCTTAATTCTTCATTCATCATTCTTCATTTAATAAAAAGGCAAGATACATGAACAAGGCAACACGCTTGATACTCGCGCTCGCGCTGCAAACTGCAGCCACGGTGTGCGCCGATGCG
>CAVGJZ010000085.1:0-3389 GCA_963629785.1 Oscillibacter sp. MSJ-31
GTCAGGACAAGCAGGCCATGATGGAAGCCCATGTCAGGGCGTTCTCCTTCTGGGGCCATGTTCCGCAGGTCATGGTGTACGACAATATGCGCACCGCCGTGAGGAGCTTCACCGGAGGAGAGAAGAAGCCGACGGTCGAACTCTCGCAGCTGGAGGGCTACTACGGGTTCAGGCACCAGTTCTGCAATGTCCGTTCGGGCAACGAGAAGGGGCATGTGGAGCGTGCCGTGGAGATACTCCGCCGCAGGGCCTTCGCCAACCGTGACCGGTTCGACAGCATGGACGAGGCGAACGCCTACCTGCTGGATGTCTGCATGGAGGACAACGCCCTTGTGGAGGATGCGGTCAGAGAGGAACTTGCGGCAATGCTCCCCGCCTGCAACGAGATGGCCTGCTTCGAGGCGGACTTCCGCCAGGTGGGCAAGCTCTCCACCGTCCGCCTGGACACCGTGAGCTACTCCGTCCCGTTCAAATACATCGGCCGCCCGGTCTGGGTGAAGAAGTACAGCGATGACGTAGTCATCTACGATACGGACAAGGCCTCGAAGCAGGAGATTGCACGGCACAAGCGCAGCTTCGTGGAGAACGGGGACGTGATAGACATACAGCACTATCTCGATGTCCTGAAGATGAAGCCGGGGGCGCTGCGCAACTCGTGCGCGCTGAGGCAGACCCCGCAGGGGATCCAGTTCCTTTTCGACACCTATTTCGCCGATGCCCCGCGCGACTTCATCGAACTCCTCATCTGGGCCAGGGACAACAGGTATGACTACCAGTCCCTCTGCTCCGCCGTCAGCATCGCCAGGATGAACGGCGTGCGCACAATCACCAAAGACGGCATCATAAGTGTCCTCGCCGAGAACCGCCCCGCGGAAGGCCTTCTCGACCTGCCGTGGACCAAGTCCATAGAAGACGGATCGGCGAAGAACCTCGCGAGCCTTAACAGCCGAAATTCCCGACCCTTTTGTAACGTAGTCTGAGAGAAACCTCAAAAATTTCAGCCCCGGGGCAGTTTTTTTTGCTCCGGGGCTTGTTTTTTCGGAATGAAATAGATATATTTGTACCTATGTTTTAATGAATGAGCCATGGCGGAAAAAAGAGTTGTGCAAATACGGAACAAGAAGACCGGAGTGGTCTATCTTTACGAGGACAGGCCCTATTGGGACAAGGAGAAAAAACGCCCCACGCACGAGCGGAAGTGCATCGGGAAGCTGGGCGAAGGCGGAACACCGGAGTATAACGAGTACTTTCGGAGCCGCGAGAGGATGCATGCCCTTGAGAAGAGGGCGAAGGAGCCGGCGACAGTCTCCAGGACCACCCTCGTCGGCCAGAATCTCATCCTTGACAAGGAGGCGGGGAAGCTCGGGATAGAGAGGGTCCTCTCAAAGGCTTTCGGATCCCGGGACGCCGCCAGGATAATGGCTCTGGCCTATTACATGGCATGCAGGGGCAAGGCCCTGAGCCGCAGCGAACAGTGGCTCGAGGACCGCGGGTACCAGGGCCTCGGCCTCGACTCCCGTCGCATATCGGAGCTGCTTGCCCGGATAGACAGGGACCGGGTGAACACGTTCCTGAAGGGCTGGCTGGAGGCGAACAACACTTCGGACACCCTGCTGTTCGACATAACGAGCGTGAGCACATACGGCAAGAACAACCCCTACTCGGAGTACGGATACAACCGCGACCGGGAGAACCTGGAGCAGATAAACCTCGCGCTGCTCACCTCGTGCAGGAGCGGCCTGCCGCTGTGGGTCAAGGAGCTGGAGGGCAGCATGGCGGACGTGGCGGTCGTCAACGATGTGATAGCCGAGCTGCGCAAACTGGGACTTTCGTCCTTCACATTCTGTGGGGACAGGGGCTTCTACAGCGAGCGCAACCTCAGGAACCTGGAAGGCCACGGTATCAAGTTCCTCATCCCGGTCCCGTCCTCGGTGGGCTGGGGGAAGAAGATGATCGCCGAGCACCGCGACGGTCTCGTCAGTCCCATGAACGTGATATATGAGGGCGGCGGCTCCACCCTGTACGGGAAGACCGTCTACCGGAAGACTCCCGAATACGGAAGGACGTGGTATCACATCTACTACGACCCCGTGCGGAAGGACAAGGCGGTGGCCGCCTTCATGGCCAAGCTCCGCAAGTGTTACGACGAGCTGGTCGCCGGGAAGCCCCTGGAGTCGCACAAAGGTCTGTACGAGCGGTACTTCACCGTGAAGGAGACGCCCAAGAGAGGACGGAAGGTCACGCAGAACGACGACGCCGTGCGGGAGTACATCGAGAGCGACAGCTGCTACTGGATACTCATCGGGACCTCCAAACTCACCGCCCCGCAGGCCCTCACGGATTACCGTGACCGCGGCGGCGTGGAACTGAGCTTCGACGACCTCAAGAATGTGATGGACCTGAACAGGCTCCGCTGCCACAGCGGCGCGACCGTCACCGGAAAGATCTTCATCAACTTCATCGCCCTCATCCTCCTCTCCTCCCTCAAGAAGACCGTCGCGGCCATACCGGAGAAGGACCGCCACTACTTGTCCGCCGCCGACATGCTTGACAAGGTGGAGACGTACTCGAAGGTCCACTTCGTCGGGAAGTACAAGGACGGCTTCACGACCCCGACGCTCAGGCAGCGTCAAATCTTCGACCTTCTGGGCATCAAGTACATCTTCAAGGGCGAGGAGCAGAACGCGGAACCGCAAGCGCCGCAGGATCTGTAGGACCGCCACGTTGAAGCGGAAATCCCGAGCCTAGGTATAAAGGTTCGGGATTTTCAGTTACTTACCACAGCCTTGGAGCCGTCAGAAAATACGATGACGTACCCGTCATCTGTCTTGGACACGGAAGTGATCAGAAGTTTATTCTTGTACGCAGACATCACAGTCTCCATTGCGGAGATCCTCTGCTCCAATGAACTGACTGCATCGCGCAATTCCGAGTCATCATATTCCTTGCAGCAGCCGAGAACAAGTGCCAGAACACTAAAAATCAAAAGTTTTGATAGTTGTTTCATATGATTGAACGTTAGAATATATTCTTGAGAGCATACAAAAAGTGGACTTACTCATTGGTCTGCTCCTTGAGGTCTTCGACAACCTGTAGCACATTCCAACGAATAAGCCCACGAGTTCATTTCGAACACGTGGGCGTTAATTCCGTTGTGCTACTGTTGAAGATGTCGAAGTTTCAAGGAAGCACGGACATTAACGCCTGTTTATAAATATTTTTCTAAAAGCCTTGTTCTTTCCTCTGCAAATATATCCTTTTTGTCGCTGATTACAAATCTTTTCGTGGAGAATCGCAAGTTCCGGCAAAGACTAAGGCTTCAAACATCCTATCGGCACGACCCCGACGCCATCTTCACGTTTATGAGCATAAGAGCCTGTGCCTGTCAG
>CAVGJZ010000086.1:0-3254 GCA_963629785.1 Oscillibacter sp. MSJ-31
GCCGACATCACGCTTTCGGAAGAAGAGATTGCCAAAATAGACAAGGCCCTCGACACAATGGAAATGAGCGAAGTGTTCGGCGGATCTAAAATCGTCAAGGAGTAAAAGAGAACAACAATGAGAAGACTATTCACAACAATGATTTGCATGTCGCTATTCGTATGCGGCACCATTCATGCTAAAAAGAAGATGATGGAACAGAAACACGCAGAAGTTTTCACACAGGTAGATTTCAATACCGTGAAGAGTCCCAACAACAACCCCTTCGGGCTTGTCTATGCAGACGCTCTCACGAAGAACGAGGATGGCAAGGTAAACATCCACCGCATCAATTACCAGTTGAATGGCTTGAAGATAGCAGCCAACGTCTACACACCAGCTGGCTATGACGCAACCAAGACCTATCCTGCCCTTGTCGTAGCTCACCCCAATGGTGGCATCAAGGAGCAGGTAGCTGGGCTCTACAGTCAACGAATGGCAGAGAAGGGCTACATATGCCTGGCTTTCGATGCAGCCTATCAGGGCGACAGCGAGGGAGAACCGCGCAATACCGACAAGCCTGCCAACCGCATAGAAGACATCCACCGTGCCGCCGACATTCTGTCGCAATATCCCGGTGTGGATGCCAGTCGCCTGGGCATTCTCGGCATCTGCGGCGGTGGTGGCTACACGCTGAAAGCTGCCCAGACCGACAAGCGTTTCAAGGCGGTGGCCACGCTGAGTATGTTCAACACAGGATTGGTTCGCCGCAACGGTTTCCTCGATTCGCAGATAGACCAAGTGCAACAGCGTTTGGCCGATGCTTGCGCAGCACGTCAGAAGGAGGCTGAGGGCGAAGCACCCGAGTATGTGGGCGACATGAGCGGCGTGACTCCCGAACAAGCCGCCAAGTTGCCGTTCGACCTCTACCGCGATGGCTACACCTATTATCTCCAGACCCATGCCCATCCCAATTCCACCTTCCGCTATACCAAGAGCAGTCTTGTGGACCTGATGGCATTCGATGCCAGTGAGGGGATGTATCTCATTAACCAGCCCCTGCTGATGATAGCCGGAAGCAATGCCGACACGTTCTACATGACGGAGCAATGCTTCTCAAAAGCTACCAGTACTACCGACAAGCAGCTGTTCCTCATCCCCGGAGCTACACATATCAGAACCTACTATGTGCCTGAATATGTAGAGCAAGTGGTAGCGAAGCTCACGCAATTCTTTGGCGAGAAGCTACAATAAAACAACGTTCTTCACGTTATATCACAAAGAATCAAACTGTTATGACTACGGAGCAGAAAGACATCATCATCACCGACACGATAGACGGCATCGGAGCGCGCGAGTACGAAAACTACTTGGGACACGCCCTGTGCCTTGACGGTGAGTGTACCTTCGAATGGTGCGGCCAAAAGATGGCGATGCACGCCGGCGACCTGCTCATCGTGCGGCGCGGCAAACTGATGGAGCACATCGAACCTGATGCCGCCTTCCGTGTAAAGATGATATACGTCTCTGCCCAGTTCATCACGCTCAGCACTCCGCAGAGCAATTATGGTATGAAGGGTCAGCTCGCCCTGTTTCTCAATCCCATCATGCACCTCACGCCCGTGATGTTCGCCCAATGTCTGCGCAACTTCGACAACCTGCAGGGGCGCATACTCGAAACCTCCCACCATTTCTACCGTGAACTGATGGTGAATGCCGTGCAGACGATGATACTCGACTTCTTCGACTTCCATTCCCGTCTGTACGGGGAGCAGGACGTCAGTACGCAGAACGCCACTATCATGAACGGATTCATCCGTCTGCTCGAATTGGGCGAGTACCGCCGCCATCGGGAGGTGACCTGGTATGCCGACCAGCTCTGCGTAACGTCAAAATACCTCTCGGAGGTATCGAAGAAGACCAGCGGCTATGCCGCCAACTTCTGGATAAACCGCTACACCACGCTGGACATTTCACGTCTGTTGCGCGACAAGCGTCTCACGTTCGTGCAGATCTCCGACATCTTCGGTTTCTCATCCCCTGCCTACTTCAGCCGCTATGTGGCGCACAATCTCGGCATGAACCCTACGGAGTACCGGGAGTAATACTTTTTCATACATATCTCTAATTGACAGAATCGGCAAAAAGTGAAATCTTTGCCGATTTTTTCGTAACTGCGTAAAAAGCAATAAACAGTATCTTTGCACCACAAAACATAAAAGAAACCATTATGAAGAAATTATTGTTTACATTATCATTGCTCTTCACCATCGTCGGTGGAGCATGGTGTCAGAACGACTCGGTGCGGTTTACTCCCGAGCAGCAAGCCATCATCGACCTTTCAAACCAAAAATGGACATGGATGGCAGAGAAGGACGTCAACAAGTTGGAGAAACTCTTCCACACAGCGTCGCAGTTTGTCCACATGGGCGGATATTGGGGTAAGGAGGCGGAGCTGCGCACCATCAAGGAGGGCGGCATATGGTACAAGAAAGCCGAGATACACTCACAAGAGGTACAGTTTGCCAGTGGTATAGCCACCGTGTACAGCCGCATCCACCTCAACAGTGTCGTGGGAGGTCACGACGTTCGTTTTCCTTTCATCGTCACCGAAGTGTATGTCGTCGATGACGGGAGATGGCAACTGTCGTCGCTCGTGTTTACCAAGACATTGGGCGAGTAACATTCCACTTACTCACCGTCCCTTCGCTCGTCGTTTTTGTTCTTCCACGGTAGCTGAGACTGCGAGCTTTCACCACCTGTGCCTACATGAATCTGCGCCTAACCACTCAGGGCAAGCTCAAACGCTGCACCGAGAAAGTTGACTTGCGCCCAATTATCTTGACACTCCATTTCCATTTTTCTTCCTCGGTACAGTTCCCAGTCCTACTTTCTGTGTTCCGTCCCAGTTGGTAAGTTGGTCGGCACAGCCGTTGGAACCATCGAGCGAGACATAGGTGTCCGCACTGCATGACAGGTGGTCAACAAGTGACAGGAAATTACCAATGGTGGATTCCGACCATTCAACATCCCTTGTCGCAAAGAGCTTCGTCCAGTTCGTGACGCATTCCCTTCGGAAATCCGTGCAGCCTGACCAATCTTGGTTGGCGAGAAACTTGTCTGTGGCGGATTCGATACCTTTCGATGAGTCAAGGCGGATGCCGAGTTTCTTTGCGGTAGCCATGACACCATAATATATGGCATTGGATTTCGCCTCGCAGAAATTTATCCTGTCTGATCGCGAGAATGTATGGAGTAAGCTATGTCCTTCGCTG
>CAVGJZ010000087.1:0-3147 GCA_963629785.1 Oscillibacter sp. MSJ-31
GCGAACTGCAGCCCACGGTGTTTGAGGACATCATCGCCATGAACGCCCTCTACCGTCCGGGTCCTATGGACTACATCCCCTCGTTCATCGCCCGCAAGAACGGACGTGAGGAAATCAAGTACGACATACCCTGCATGGAGAAGTACCTGAAGGACACCTACGGCATCACCGTCTACCAGGAGCAGGTCATGCTGCTGTCAAGACAGCTGGCCAACTTCACCCGAGGCGAGAGCGACGCCCTGCGCAAGGCCATGGGAAAGAAGAAGAAGGACATCGTGGACGCCATGAAGCCGAAGTTCATCGAGGGCGGAAAGGCCAACGGCCACGACCCGAAGGTGCTCGAAAAGATATGGAGCGACTGGGAGAAGTTCGCATCATACGCCTTCAACAAGAGCCACGCCACGTGCTACTCGTGGGTGGCCTACCAGACGGCCTACCTCAAGGCACACTATCCGTCGGAATATATGGCCGCCGTGATGAGCCGCAACAAGGACAACCCTGCGGAAATCACCAAGCTGATGGACGAGTGCAGGTCGATGGGCATACAGACGTTGGTGCCCGACCTGAACGAAAGCCACCAGAAGTTCAGCGCCAACAAGAAGGGCGAGATACGCTTCGGACTGGGTGCCATAACGGGTGTGGGCATGAAGGCTGCCGACGCCATAGTGGAAGAGCGGGAGGCCAACGGGCCATACAAGGACGTGTACGACTTCATACAGCGCATAAACCCCTCGTCGGTGAACCGCAACGTGATAGAAGCCCTCGTGCTGAGCGGCGGTTTCGACAGTTTCGGAACGATGAAGCGAGAGGACTTCTTCGCCAAGAACAGCAAGGGGGAGACCTTCATAGAGACCTACATACGCTACGGACAGATGTACAAAGCGGGCAAGGACCTGATGAAAAACTCGCTGTTCGGCGACGGTGAAGAGGTGGAAATAACCAAACCGCCGATGCTCAAAGGTGAGCGGTGGGGCGACATAGAGAGGCTCAACAAGGAGCGGAAACTCGTGGGAATTTACCTCTCGTCGCATCCGCTCGACGAATACGAGACCATCATCAACTGCTTCTGCAACACAACCTGCGAGGAGCTGAAGGACATCAGCGCCCTTTCAGACCGCGACACGATAACCTTTGCCGGAATAGTGACCGGATGCGTGGAGAAGACCGGCAAGGACAACAAGAAGTGGGGACGGGTCACGCTGGAAGACTTCACCGGCTCGTGGGAGCTGGCGCTCTTCGGAGACGACTGGGCCAAGAACTACGGCTACTTCACGATGAGCAGCGCCATATACATAGTGGCCCAGCGCCACCAGCGATTCCCCAACTCCAACATCTACAACCTGAAGATTCAGCACATAGAATATCTGCAGTCGTTCAAGGAGAAAGCCATACAACGGATTACCATCTCGATTGACTCTGAAAAGCTGGACGAGCAGACGGCGCTGGAGCTGAGCGAGATTGTCAAGGAGGACAAGGGCAAGACCGACCTGTTCTTCCAAGTGCACGACCTGCGGAGCAGAAACCACGTGCTGCTGAGAAGCACAAAGATTGCAGTAAACGTGAACAAAAAGCTCATCTCGTTCATTGAGAAGTCGCCGGCACTCGACTACAAAATCAACTGAAAACGCCACCGGCTTCCAACCCCGGAAAGCCCCTGGACAGACACCGAAACACATAACAACAATCCAATAAACAACACATTAAAAAGTAATTATGGAAGTAAACATCACTACCGAAAACTTCGAGACTCTGAAAAACGGCAACCTGCCGTTAGTCGTAGACTTCTGGGCCACATGGTGCGGACCGTGCCGCATGATAGCCCCAATCATCGAGGAACTGGCCAAAGAGTATGACGGCAAGATAGTTGTGGGCAAGTGCGACGTGGAGGAAAACGACGACATCGCAGCCGAATTTGGCATCCGCAACATCCCCACAATACTCTTCTTCAAGAACGGAGAGGTGGTCGACAAGACCGTGGGCGCACTCTCAAAGGCAAAAATCGAAGAGAAATTCAAAGCACTCCTGTAAGCCATGGCCAGCATAGACGACGAACTGCGCATGGATGATGCCGAGAACGCGCGCGAAATAGAGTTCATCCGCAAGCGGCTGCCGTCGGAACTGAAGGACAAGTTCACCGACTCAGACCTTCTGACCATACTGGAGACCGCAGTGGACTACTACTGCGAGAGCGGACTGCTCGATGCCCAGCCCGACGATGACGGCTATGTGGACATCGACATGGAGGCAGTGGCCAGCCACGTGTGCCGCATAGCCAAGGAAGAGCGCGGACTGGAGCTTGACCCGTCGGAAGTGTTCTTCGTGGTAGAGGCCGACTTCGACTTCCAGGAGCAGGAGCTTCAGTAATGCCCACAAGGCAAAACTTAGTCGGGCGCGAGCAGAGGACGCAGCGCCCTGCTAAGTTTGCTCCAGCTGCTGCCGCCAGCAAAGCTAATTTATAGAACCCGCCTTTAATCTTTGTCAATAGTTTCATGGCGCAAAGATACTGATTATTCCTTAAACTAACAAAGAAACAAGCAAGATTTCTTCAGCATCATTCCCAACACGCTGACACACAGCTTTCAGCACAATCCTGCGACAGAGCAAAACACCCTGAAGCATTACAAATTACAAATTACAGCAAAAAAAATCTCTCTTCGCTCCTCACCCCTACCCCCATTATATATATGTACATGTATATAATAAGGTAGTTCTATAAACTACTTAACTCTCTAAAAAAAAAATATTTCACTGTAATTTGTAATTTGTAATGCAGGGGAACTGTTTCCTTGCCGGCGTTGCCGTCTCGACCGCACCTCGATTCCGCGCAAAGAAACCCTCGTTATGGCAGTTAAAACGACTTAAGAGAACAATCGCCAAGCGCAAACGCATTTTAACACAAAATCTTTTGTAGTTTCAAGATTCTATCTTACTTTTGCAACACACAAAAAAACAAATGCGGAAAATCATGACATTCTCTACGCGAACATACCCGGCAATAGTTTCAGACAGGTCAGAACGAGACGGTGCGGCTGCCGTCTTCGCCCTCGGCAATAGTGACATGCACGGCATCGCTTGGCAGAAGTTCTTCTATAAGCTCCGGCCACTCAATGAAGCAGACTGCGCCACTGTAGAAGTAGTCCTCGTAGC
>CAVGJZ010000088.1:0-3140 GCA_963629785.1 Oscillibacter sp. MSJ-31
CCTGCGGAGCGTCGGCGGCGGTGTCCGCCTCCGTGGTGTCGGGATAGAAGAAGTCGCGCACGTCTATGCCCAGTCCGTTGGCGATGGCGAGGATGGTACTTGCTTTCGGGTTCCCCTCAATGGTCTTCCTTACGTTCTGTTGCATGATGCCTGCCGCGCGCCCTGCGGCGGTCATCGATATTTTGTGCTCCTGTAAGTAGCGGAGCACGTCGAGTTTCATCTTCATTTTCTATGTGTATATTATATTGTATGCGAAATTTGGGTGCAAAGATACAAATAATATATTACATTATGTAATTTTATCAAGAAAAATATATCAAAGTAGTATTTTTATGGAAAAATATTTGGAGCAACAACATCTTTTCCGTACCTTTGCACCGTCTAAAAAATCTTTCCGACAGTACCAGCGTATTTCGCGTATATCCTTATCGCTATATAGGAAGCGACAAGGACGCACGTAGAACATATAGCGGTGCGCACTCCCTTGCCAGCGGCATAATTCCGTTGGCGTGGTTTCGGAAAGTTACCATTAGACAAAGGGCGAGGCGCACCGCTCTTTATATATGTATGCGCACAATGTCTAATTAAACACTTTTCAAACAACAATGGAAAACAAAACCACAGTGACTATCAACATGGGGAAGGGCGACCTTCAGCGCGCAATGGCATCCGTCATCGAATACCTTTCGGTTTACCCCCCCCAAGAGGATTTTATGGCGGGTCAGGAATCGGTAACTTACAGTATGGGACTAAGCGCATTGTTTGACTGTCTGCGCGCAACATTCGAGAAGTAAGTGCGTATGGAAAGGCAAAATTCACGTAAAACAGCGAAGCGAAATGCCGCTATGAATATCCTGTTAGGCAAAATCAGTCCGCAAGGCAGTTGCCTGTCCGCCTCGGACATGGCGCATCTCATCGCGGCCTGCAATGCCTATAAGGAAAATCCTGCCGTATTCGTGTCCACCTCAAAAGCCCGTGCGGTATTCCACTCTGTTGGCATCAACAAAGCCCATTACAAGAAAAACGTATGCGAGTTCTTTTACGGCATAGTGAAGGACATAATGGACGCGCACGAACTGGACAGTATAGACCGATATATCATAAAAGGAGACGCACAGTGCGTATATGAGAACGCCCATTCTCTAAGCACCATATCCGAACGCGAAAAGCAATTGGCGGACAGCTACGCCTCGCTCGAAACTGAGAAAGCAGAATACGAACGGAAGTTCGCCATGCTCATAGAATGCCAACAGCGCGAAGCCATAAAGTACTTCGACAATCTTTCACCATATAAGCCATATCATAGGCAACGCACAACGGCACCGGCGAGAAACCGTAGGTACACAAACGAAGAAATCGTCAGTGAGCTGCGTGAACTGTATGGCGACGATTACGACTATTCGGAAGTGGAGTGCAAAGATTGCAGGCACGTCATAAAACTCACATGTAAAAAGCATAATGTCACATTCTGCCGGACTATGCCCAACCTGCGCAAGGGATGGGGCTGTCCGGAGTGCAACAAGGCGAAAGGCATGACATGGAAAAAGGACATCGCTTCGAAGTATGTCCCTACGCGAAAGAGTGAGCGTTGGGACACCGGGCGTTTCATCAAGGAGTCTGAATCCATATTTGGCAAAGGAACATTCGACTACTCGCTCTGCCAATACGTGAACAATGACACGAAGGTAACGCTTATATACCGCCCGACCGGGGAACAGTTCACCGTATTGCCTTACGAACATTTGCGCCATAAAGAGCAGTATTATGCCGAACCTTCGGCTTACTATCGTGGCACCACAGACGACGAGAAGCGTCATCGCATCGTGAAGCGCATCATGGATAATGTTGCAGAGCCGTTATTCGTCCCACGGCAACCCATTATGCAGAGCGACGGGACATTTGAATGCGTATGCCCGAAGCACGGCAGGTTTTACCTGACGCTCTCGCGCGTAGATAACGGACACGGATGTCCGCAATGCAGCGGCGTGGGCGAGAGCGTAGGCGAACGTAACGTAAGGCTGTACCTTAACAAAAAAGGCATTGCTTACAAACAGGAATACACCATAAGGGACAAACGCCTTTTTCCTACCTTGGCGAGGGTGGATTTTTTCCTTCCCGAACGGAGAATATTCATCGAGTTTCAAGGTGAGCAACATTACGGTATAGGCAACGTCCGCATTACACACGGGACCAAGACTTACACCCAACAACGCCAGCGGGACGAAAACCTGCGCAAGTATGCCGACAGCCAAAACATAATGCTCATAGAAGTGCCATATACTCACCGTGATAATGTTGGCGAATATCTCGACCATTATCTTGACGCATAATGAGAATCTGATTAAAATACCCAACCGAAAAGGACATATTGGAAAATACCGTTTTATGGTATTCCGGTAGTCGAATAATTTTTCGCATCCTTGTTAGCCCACGTTGCCACCCACCGGCAGCGTGGGCTAACTGCGTGTAAATCAGTTTGCAAACACAAGAAAAAAGCCCGATTCTCGACGCAGCAGCCCCGCCGCACTGAGGGCCGTCGTGTGTACCCGCCGGGGTGGGTGGGGCGTGGGGATATGCGGGCGCACCTGCCACTACTACCGACCGCGAGGCGTGCCAGATGGACGACCACCGACACCAGCCGGACGACCACTACCACCGACACCAGCCGGACAGCATCCACCACCGACACCAGCCGGGCGGCCACTACCAGCCGAATGCCTATATATTATATAATAAGGTATAATAATAAATTATTTGTAAACAAGAGTTAAAAACATACTTTATTAAAAAATATCTTGCAAAATATTTGGAGGGTAAATATTTTAGTATTACCTTTGCACTCGTAAACAATAAACAAATAAAACAATAAAGATTATGAAGAAGTTTATCCGCAACATCGACATGGACGTAGTAATGATTAGCGTGGTATCTATTGGCCTGTTGGCTGTCTTGACACTCGCCGTTATATCCATCTATTGCAAGTAATTTAATTAATTAACAACTATCCCGGACGGGCCAACCGGATAACAAACGGGCAAACGACAAAATGAAAAAACAAGCTATCATCGCAGCACTTACAAGCATTGCAGCACTCAATCCAGAAGGTTACACCATCGACGCGCAAACATTGCAACCAGTTA
>CAVGJZ010000089.1:0-2900 GCA_963629785.1 Oscillibacter sp. MSJ-31
ATTCCACGACTACGTGTCTTACAACGTAGCGGTGAACGACACCATTGCGCTGGGCGATATCACCATGGCGAAGCCCGACTTCTCGCTCGATGCAGTGGTTGTTTGGGGACAGACCAGGCTCGAGGGCATCAAGCTGGAGTGCAAGCACACCGACAAGGACGGCAAGGAGATAGTGGAGAACTACTACACCAACAAGCAAGGCGAATGTAATCTCGACGGCTTTGACGCAGCATACGTCTACACGTTCACTGCTATTGACGAGAGCGGCGAGTTCACGATAACCACCGGTCCGGTGGTAGTGGACAACGGCATGAGCACCTTTGCCGTGATAGGCGCAGAGGCAAATCCCGTGACAATCACAGTGGAGAGCGACGGCTATACGGCATACAGCTACAAGCGCGCCCTCGACATCTCCGGCACTGGTCTTGAGGCATACGCCGTGACGGACGTGAAGACAAACTATACCGAACTTGCCCAGCTTGCCGCTGTTCCTGCCAAGACGGGAGTGCTGCTCAAGGGCAATGCCGGCACATACACCGTGATGCCTGTGGAGAAAGCCGAAGGCGTGGATGAAAACGTTCTGGAGGACAACCTCCTGTCTGCAACCTACAATGAGGCTTACACCATCACTTCAGAAAAGGTTGGCAAGGAATGGTCACTGACCCGCAACGGCGGCATGGACGTGTTCAAGTCCGTTGCCGGAACGACCGTACCCAAGGGCAGCGCATACCTCGAGTACGAGTCCGGCGAGAGCGTTATCTACCTCAACCAGACGGACGGCGTGATGTCTATCGACGCAAACCGTCAGGGCAGTGCCTTGGACTACACCAAGCCCGTTTACAACCTCGCCGGCCAGCAGGTAGGCAAGGACTACAAGGGAGTGGTGATACAGAATGGCAAGAAGTACAGCGTCAAGTAAAGTCCGTCTTTCTTTAGGCGGTCATTACTGACATACAAAACGGCTCCCGTTCCTGTCGGCAGGCATGAAAGCCCCGACGGGGACGGGATTTTTGTTTTTTTTATGTGTAAAAGTTTTTGTGCTTTCGAGGTATTGGAGTACCTTTGCACGCCCTAATAATAATATGTATAAACAATGTATATAAATTTTTGTGTATGAAGAAAATCAGTTACATTTTTGCTTCCCTCCTGTCGTTGTTCTATGCGGCGGGAGAAGCCAATGCCAAGACGCAGAGTCCGTACAAACTGGACTTCAATACTGAAATCAGTACTAAGGATCACGGTTTCAGTGTGGGAGAAGGATGGGGACATCTTGTTGACTCATACTCCGACAACTATGTGAGCTACACCTACTGCTCCACCGACGGCGTGGACGGTACAGGTGCCCTCAAAGTCGGTGGCCAGTCGTTTGGCAACATTTTTAAACCAACGTATGTTTACGACCTGCTCGTCACACCGCCCGTCACCGGTGTGGTGAGTGTCTACGTGAAGTCTTATACATGGGTTTCCAGTTCCATAAATTTCTACGTTGTGACGAAAGACGGATCCACTTTTACGCGTGGCGATGAGATAAAGCTTGCAGACCCCCTCTATCTCAAGAAAGGCCAATATGTAAAAGTGGAGTTGCCGGAACAGGAGCCGGGGACAATCATCGGCATACGCGCCATAAACGTGTATCTCGATGATTTCGAGGCAGCCTCGGCAATAACGAAGCCAGACACGCTGATGACGATTTCCGGCGTTACGAACGTTGGCGGCGAAACACCCGACTGCACGGCCGACGGAAAGTTCCCTGTCACGTTCAATGTGACATACAAGAATATCGGCGACGTGGACCTCACGCCCGGTATGTCCGGCTATTCGATCGACATCGTTCATGCGAACGACGGCGCAGTGGTGGGAACATTCACTCCCACTGAAACCCTCGCTGTCGGCGCAACCGCCACCGCCACGGTTTCCGCGCAGGTTGACTACGCCAAATACCCCGGCCACGACCGCTACGACGTGGTTGAGAACATAAGCAAGACTACAATGCAGGGCGCGTTTGTTGCCCCCGTGGCATACGCTCCTGCCCTGCAAATCCGCCACAAGGGCAGTCTGCTTGAAGCCGGCGCAACGTATTCCTACGGACTGACCGACGAAACGGTGAGCAAGGAATTCAAGCTGACAAGCAGCGGCGCAGCCCCGCTCACCGTCACCGCCATCGAACTGCCGCAAGGCTTCTCGCAGAACCTTCAGTTGCCCTTCACCCTGGAGGCGCACAAGGACACGGTGATGGCCATTGCCATCGCCGGCACAACACCGGGAACGTATTCCGGCGATGTAACTATAAAATGTACCGGCTTGGACGACTTCAAGTTCGGCGTTTCGGGTACCGTAATCGACAAATCCAAGTATCTGGAGAGGTTCGCCACGAAGGATGTGCCCGAGGGCATGGTTCTCGAGGACAACTGGACAATAGAACAGTACTGCGCCGAGGGCGGCGACAACCCGTATGTGGCAAAGAACGGAAAACAGAACGGCACGACGAAGCTCATCACTCCGCTCCTCAAGGTGACCGGGGGTGAGAAATTCTCGTTCGACGCGGCGCTTGCCGACACTTACGCAACCGGCGACGGCGTTTATCTCAAGGTTTACTATTCTCCTGACCGCAAGAACTGGACACTCGCCAAGGAAATCATTTCCGACGAGCTGAGCGGCACGGCAGAGAACAGCTCCTACAATATGGGAGAACTCAAGAACTTCGTGGTAGACTATATCCCGTCAGGCAACTGGTACCTGGGCTTTGAGGCAGGCTACACCTGCGTGGACAACCTCTATGGCTTCGAGCGCGTGGACGTGGCTCACGACCTGTACCTGACCGACACCAACCTGCCCGCTACGGCATCGGTGAACAACAAGTACACCGCCACCGTCAGCGTGAAGAACCTGAAGAGCGTGGC
>CAVGJZ010000090.1:0-2889 GCA_963629785.1 Oscillibacter sp. MSJ-31
CGGGACGCTACAACTCGGCTTTCTTCGAGCACTCTTATCTTGCAGAGAAGACGGGTGCCACGCTGGCCTATCCCGGTGACCTCTTCGTAGAGGACGACAAGGTGTACTATGCCGGCATGTACAAGGAGAAGACGCGCGTGGGGTGTATCTATCGCCGTGTGAGCGACGAGTATATGGACCCCATGATGTTCGAACCATCTTCGCTGCTTGGCATACCCAATGTGATGCAGGCATACAAGGCTGGCAACGTGGCACTCATCAACGGCATTGGCAACGGTGTGGCAGATGACAAGGGCATATACTACTTTGTGCCGAAGATGGTGAAATACTATCTTGACGAAGAACCCATCCTGCAGAATGCGCCTACCTATCTGCCTTATTTCAAGGAAGACTACGACTATGTGCTGAAGAATATACAGAAACTGGTTATCAAGGACGTGAGCGAAGCTGGCGGATACGGAGTAGTCTTCGGCAGCGACCTGAGCGACGACAAGCTGGAGGAATTGAAGCAGCTTATCATCAAGTTCCCAAGACGATGGATAGCACAGGAGGTGGTGGACTTCAAGGACCTCGAACTCCTGGAGGACGGCAAACTGGTTTGGCGCAAGGCCGACCTGCGTGCCTTCGTAGTGAGCTCACGCGACACCACACGGGTATGGAAGAGTGGACTGACACGCTTCTCGCGCAACCCCGACTCCTTTGTCGTCAACTCCTCGCAGGGTGGCGGATTCAAGGACACATGGGTCATGGAAGAATGATGGAAATATTGAAAGATGGAAAGATGGAAATATGAAAAGGGTAAAGAAGTAGAATTATGGTAAAGAGTGACATTATTTCGGCCACCAAGGCCAACAGACTATACTGGTTGGGAAGATACGAGATGAGGGTGTACCTCACGCTTCACCAACTGAACAAGTGCTATGACAAGATGATAGACGGCAAGCCGGACGACTACCGTGCCTTCTGGGCAAGGCTCGACGCACAGGGCAACTACTTCACTACGGAGGAGTTTACCCTCGGCATGCTCTACGACGAGAACAACCCCAGCAGTGTATTCTCCGCACAGAAGTATGCCATGGACAACGCCATACTCCTGCGTGAGGACATCATGTCCGAAACACTGAGCTATCTCGAGATGAGTGTGGCGCTGATGAAAAGGTGCAAAGAACTCAACGAGAAAAACCTCTCACAGTTGCAGAGCGTCATAGACTGGTCGCTCGCCTTCTGGGGCTCGGCAGAGCAGCGCGTGCAAAACCATCGCGCCTTGAACATCATGATGATAGGACGCAATGTGGAGAACCTCGACATACTCATTCGGTTCGGCTATCCCTTCAGGCGCATAGCCCTCGCCTATGAGTCGATGAAACGCTATGCCGACGGCATGGAGGACATCCTCGACGACCACATCATGGCACAGCTCGACCAACTCATTACCGAGGACAAGTTCTGTCTTGACGATACCGACTACAAGTACAAGCTCATCAAGTACATCAACCAGCTCGTAAGGGTATGAAGAGATACATCTACTGCTATCAGACAGCTGTCAGTTTCTCAGAGCCAGTGACCAACCACTCGCTCCTGCTGCGGTGCCTGCCCATGGCTGGCTCATATCTTAACGTGGAGGAAGAACACCTCGTGGTGTCACCCTCGCTCAACGTGAGGCGAGGCACCGACCAGTTGGGCAACCGCATTATGTATGGCGGCAGCCGAGAACCGCACACCTCTCTGGTATACGTCAGCACAGGCATTGTAAACATGGCTGAATATGCAGTAGCCCCCGACACTGTCCCCATGTCCGTCTACCGCCAGCCGACACATCTCACATCCCTCACCGAGCAGCAGACTGAACAACTGCTGCTACAGACGGAACAGAATACCGCCCTCGACATCTGCCATAGGGTGCACGCTGTCATGGCTTATACGCCGGGTGTTACAGGCATGGACACACCGGCATCGGAAGTGGCCGGGCATCTCAAGGGAGTGTGTCAGGACTATGCCCACCTCATGATAAGCCTGTGCCGCAGCAGGGGAATGGCGGCAAGATACGTGTGCGGATTTATGGAGGGAGAAGGAGAGACCCACGCATGGGTAGAGGTGTATGACGGATACACGTGGAAGGCTTTCGACCCCACGCACGGGCGTGCCATAGACTACGGTTACCTCAAACTGGCACACGGGCGCGATGCTGCCGACTGCCCTGTAAGCAGGGGCATCTATGCAGGAGGGGCACTACAGCAGACGCAGATACACGTCATGCTGAAGGAAATATAATCCACCCGGAGACAACAACCATACATAGAACAACAGCACAATAAAGGAAAACTACAGATATGATTAAGACTATCGTGTCGACCGAACTGCCCATAAACGAGCGGTACATGGTCAAGAAGAACGTCATCAGCCACGGTGACGGCAAGAAGAGACTGTGCATCGTGACAGGCACACACGGTGACGAACTGGAGGGGCAGATGGTATGCTTCCTCATGGCTAAGCTCCTTCAGGAGAAAAAGGAAATGCTCGACGGCATTGTGGAAATATACCCGGCACTCAATCCGCTCGGCATTGACACCATACAGCGTGGCATACCCAATTTCGACCTTGACATGAACCGCATATTCCCCGGTGATGTCAACGGCACCATGGTGGAACAGGCTGCACATATAATCGTGGAAGACCTGAAAGGAGCTGACCTCGTGATGGACATACACTCAAGCAACCTGTATCTGAGGGAGACACCGCAGGTACGCATCAACGTACTTAACGAACGGGAACTTGTTCCGTTGGCACAACAACTGGGCGTGGAATTCATCTGGGTACACGATGCAGCCACCGTCTTGGAGGCTACGCTTGCCCATTCGCTCAACTCTACCGGCACCAAGTGTCTCGTCG
>CAVGJZ010000091.1:0-2109 GCA_963629785.1 Oscillibacter sp. MSJ-31
GAAAAGGCTGGGAAGACGGCTCGACAGAAAAGACGCTGCTTCACGGTGCTTTTGGTGCGCTCATGGGCGACATGGGAGGTGACAATGCAGCGACCGGTGCTTTGGCGGGTGGCGTGAATGAATACGTCATGGGCTACCTGACGAAAACAAAGGGCGAAGACTGGGTGCAGAAGAATCCTGACGCCGTGCAGTGGATTAGTGCGGGCGTAGGTGCCGCTCTGGGGGATCTGGCTGACGGAATCGCTCTTTCCGGAACGAAGTGGAATTATTTAGGAGAAGGACATGAAAACACAAAGCCGAAAACGGTTGGAATCGGCGTAGAAACAGAAGACTTAGGACATGTATCGGTAGTGATTAATTTTGAAGATGAAACATGGGCAGAAGGTAACTACGGAAGATATGGAGGCAATGGTACGCCGAGCTCAGGATTGCCGCAAACGCCGATTGGAACAGGAACCTATATCACCGACAACAATTTTGATCCATCAACAAGTGACAGGACAGTTTATATGTTTGACCCTGTGATTGTTTCAGCAAGTAGAACAATGAATGAATACAACAGCCAGTTTTTAAATGAGGGGTATTTGCGTTCGGATAAAAAAGGCACACCTGGCGTTGGTCGAACTGGAACATATCCACACTATCAAAAACCTGAAGGAGCGCTTGATTATAATATATTATTGAATAATTGTGTCACAACGACCATGGATGCAATCAACAAAGGACAAGTAGGTTGGAATGAGTATGCATGGCTTACTTTATGGCAATTAAGGGGAGCGGTATTTCCGGCACACGTTCAGCGTATTCTGAAAGAAGATTATGAGCGATTTGGTGGTAAAGGACTGGTTATTGATGTAAAGAAGGGCGATAAGGTGAAGGAATGAGAAAACGTACTTTTATTTGCGTCTTTATTGGAATTTCTTTTCTCTTGGGGATAGGAATTTTTTGGCGATATGAGTATGTTAAATATCAAGAATATACGAATAGCTCGCTTTTGACGGGGACGATATCGACAAGAAAAAGCGATGAAAATTCCGGCGGAAATCACTTTGTTTTGCTGAATCCTAACGATGTGAGTGATTATGTAGACTTCGATTTTAGCTCGGTAAAAAAGACTGTGGGGGCAGAATATATCAGTTCCGTTTTTTTTGATGGAACCGGATTCTATGTTTTAGTTACTGAATCAATAAAGGATGCAACGGAGAAATTGTTTTATGTGTCTCCTGCCGGTATTGAACCGATAGCAGCGGATTTGTTCTGTCGAAATTGGGCATTTAGTGGTTTCATCAAAAGTGCAGACACATTGTTTCTAAAATTGGAACAAAGCCTTTATGAAATCGATGATCGCACGAGAGCTTTTCGTAAAGTCAAAGATTTTGGAGAAAACAGGGTAAGCGCGTATCCGTATCAGAACGGAATTGTGTATCAGTCCGATGATGAAGTCAGATTCTATTCGGAATCCGGAGATACGATTTTATTTTACCTGCCTGATAATGCACGTTTTGCCGGTTGGTACGATGTGGGGAAATCTGCTCTTGTGAAAATGCCGCATAGAGAAACTTATTTACTGGATTTGGCAACGGGAACGCTAAACTTGTTTTCTAAATTTTCATATGCCAATTTAGGAAATTGCTCAAACGGTGTATTACTAATGATGTGGCCCAAAGGCGGTGGAGGTGCCACGCCTTTAGACGTGGATTATACATGGTCGTATTTATTGGGGAATGACGTGCTTACGGCCTTTACCATCAGTATTTATAATATTGATACCGGTAGAATCCAAAATATCTATTACTCCGATACAACGCTCGATACTGATTGGTTGGATATACATTATGATAAGAATAGATTTGAAGAAATCAAACAAGAATTAAGGGAGCAGGAATTGTTTCCATAATTTGTTCAGCTCCATCATTAAAGTAGAAAAGAGGAAGCACCGATGTTGACATTTCCAGTCACACGAATGACAGCCGTTTCTTGTATCATAGGCCAGGACATCCACATGGCTGGTGTCTCCTTTGCTGCCTTGGGCGAAACAGGTGCCGTCACAGCCCAAGCCGCCAATGACGTCGCCATCGAAAACGGTTACAACGAAGCGACCGACGACTA
>CAVGJZ010000092.1:0-2107 GCA_963629785.1 Oscillibacter sp. MSJ-31
CAACCTGGCGAAGTCAGTGACGGTGGAGTAGGGCACGGGGCGGACGGTTGCGGTTCACAAACCGCCGGTACGCAAACTTGAGACGACCAGAAGAGAAACAAGAGACCAAAGGAAATCATTATACAGGCAAACTGAATGGAGCAATTGAAACATGAGTGCGGGGTGGCGATGATACGCCTTCTGAAACCGCTCGAGTACTACCAGCGCAAGTATGGCACGTGGATGTATGGGCTGAACAAGCTCTATCTGATGATGGAGAAGCAACACAACCGGGGTCAGGAGGGCGCTGGCATGGCCTGTGTCAAGCTTGACACGGAGCCGGGCCACGAGTATATGTTTCGAGAGAAGGCTTTGGGAGCCAACGCCATAACGGAAATATTCGGCACAGTGCAGAAAAGTTTCGCCGGACTCACGCCCGAACAGCTGTCAGACGTGCATTTCGCCAAGGACAGGCTGCCCTTTGCCGGAGAACTCTACATGGGTCACCTGCGCTATTCGACCACCGGCAAGAGCGGACTGCAGTATGTTCACCCCTTCTTGAGGCGGAACAACTGGAAAGCCAAGAACCTTTGCCTCTGCGGAAACTTCAACATGACCAACATAGACGAGGTGTTCCGCAAGATAACCGCACAGGGTCAGTGCCCCCGCATATACTCAGACAGCTACATAATGCTGGAGTG
Organism: Oscillibacter sp. MSJ-31; assembly: GCA_963629785.1. Taxonomy (GTDB): domain Bacteria; phylum Bacteroidota; class Bacteroidia; order Bacteroidales; family Bacteroidaceae; genus Prevotella. The sequence goes on from CAVGJZ010000092.1 coordinate 681, forward strand.
GATGGGACACAGGCTCGACCGGGAGGTGGAACGCAACTTCGCCGACGCCAAGGAACAGGGACTTGAAGGCATTGACATAACGGGATACATCGACGACCACGTGGAGATGAGCAACGTACTCAAGACCACCATGCCCGATTTCGACGGCGGTTACGTGGTCTGCGGCCTCACCGGCAGCGGCGAAATGTTCTCCATGCGCGACCCGTGGGGCATACGCCCGGCCTTTTACTACCGCAACGACGAGGTGGTAGCCGTGGCCAGCGAGCGCCCGGTGCTCCAGACAACGTTTGACATAGAGTGCGACGACGTGCAGGAGTTGCAGCCCGGCGAGGCTATTATTGTCAGTCGGCATGGTGACTGCCGTATTGACCGCATCCTGGAGCGCAAGGGAGACTCCGCATGTTCCTTTGAGAGAATCTATTTCAGCCGTGGTTCTGACCGTGACATCTACGCCGAGCGCAAGAAACTGGGCGAGCTGCTCACCGAACCCATACTGAAAGCGGTGGAATATGACGTTGCCCACACCGTTTTCTCGTTCATTCCCAACACGGCAGAGGTGGCCTATTACGGCATGCTCGGCGGATTTAAGCGCTATATCAACGACCAGAAGATAAAGGCAATCGAGGAGATGGACCACACACCGACCCATGAGGAGCTTGCAAGGATTATGGATTGGTATGTCAGGTCGGAGAAAGTGGCATGGAAAGACATCAAGTTGCGCACCTTCATCACTGAAGGCAACTCGCGCAACGACCTCGCTTCACATGTCTATGACATAACCTACGAGGTGCTGGAGCCGGGAGTTGACAACCTCGTGGTGATAGACGACAGCATCGTCCGTGGCACTACCCTGCGCGAAAGCATCATAAAGATACTCGACAGGTTGCACCCCAAGAAGATTGTCATAGTCAGTTCCTCGCCGCAAATACGCTATCCCGACTACTACGGCATAGACATGGCGCGTCTGGAGGAGTTCATAGCCTTCCGCGCCTGCATCGAATTGCTCAAGGAAAGGGGCATGCACGCATTGATAGACAACACCTACAAGAACTGCAAGGAGGAGCTTGACAAGCCCAAGGAGCAGATGCGCTGCTGCGTAAAGGACCTCTACAAACCCTTTACCGTTGACGAACTGAACCACAAAATGGTGGATATGCTGCGCCCGCAGGGCGTTACGACCCCGATAGAGCTTGTCTATCAGAGCATAGAGGGGCTGCACGAGGCCATTCCGGAGCACAAGGGCGACTGGTACTTCACCGGCGATTTCCCCACACCGGGCGGAATGAAGCTCGTGAACCAGGCCTTCATCAATTATTACGAGAAGGTTTATCAGTACGAACAGAAGTTTTAAGCACAACAAGATACCACATATTATTAATGAAGAACGTAACATTAGTACTTGAAGACGGTACGAAATTCCACGGAAA